>CAYZXS010000099.1:0-3018 GCA_964482495.1 uncultured Planctomycetales bacterium | reverse complement strand
GGAGACGGGAAGAAAATCGACGGACGACGTCTCAATTCAATCGATGTCTGACCCCTACCATGGAGGGGATGGCCAGCCACCACTTGGTTCTTCTCCTCGCCGGTCTCTTCGCCGGGCCGCTGCTCGCTCAGGAGCCCGAAGAGAGCCTTCCCCTGACCGAGCGGGAGCGCGCCGTCCACGCCCTCTCCCGGCTCGCTTACGGCCCCGCTCCAGGGGACCTCGAGCGGGTCCTCGAAATGGGCGTCGAGGCTTGGATCGATGAGCAGCTCCGCCCCAGCGCCGATCCGGCGCTCGAGGACCGCCTGGCGGCCTTCCCGTCCATCCACATGGAGCTGGTGGACCTGATCGACGAGTACCAGGCGCCGAGGGACGAGGACCAGACCCCCGAGGAGCGCCGCCGCGCCCAGCGTTACGAGAACGAGCCGCGCCGCGAGCTGCTGCAGTCGCTCCTGGTGCGCGCCGTCCACTCGGGCAACCAGCTCGAGGAGGTGCTCGGCGACTTCTGGCGCAATCACTTCAACGTCAGCTACACCAAGGGCGGCCCCGCCAAGTACCTGCTCACCGACTGGGAGCGCCGGGTCATCCAGGCCAACACCCTCGGCAGCTTCGGCCCCTTCCTCGCCGCCACCGCCAAGCACGCGGCGATGCTGCACTACCTGGACAACGCCAGCTCGCGGCGGCCGCCGACCAAGCAGGAGCTGGCCGAGATCGAGCGCCGCGTCCGCCGCCGCACTGGCTCGCGCGAGCGCGGCGAGGAGGCCGCGGCCCTCGCCTTGCAGCGGGGCTTGAACGAGAACTACGCCCGCGAGCTGCTCGAGCTCCACACCCTCGGCGTCGACAACTACTACAAGCAGAAGGACGTGGTCGCGGTGGCCGAGGCCCTCACCGGCTGGTCCTACAACGGCGGCGGTAACGGCGACTGGGCCTTCCGCTTCCGCAACGACATGCACGCCCACGGCGACAAGCGGGTGCTCGGCAAGCGCATCAAGGGCGACCGCGACAACGGCATCGCCGAGGGCGACCGCGTGATCGAGATGCTGTCCGAGCACAAGGGGACCGCGCAATTCGTCGCCAGCAAGATGGTCCGCTACCTGGTGAACGACGAGCCGCCGGCGAAGCTGGTCAGCGCCGCGGCCAAGGCCTTCCAGAAGAGCGACGGCGACATCCCGACCGTGGTCCGCGCTATCGTCGGCAGCGACGAGTTCTGGGCGCGCGACAACTACCGCGCCAAGTTCAAGACCCCCTATGAGTTCATGATCAGCGCCCTGCGCGCCACCGGCGCCGAGCTGACCGGCTCCGAGCAGCTGCTGCGGCGCATGATCGAGATGGGCCAGGGCGTCTACCTCTGCGACGACCCGACCGGCTGGTACGACACCGCCGAGGCCTGGCTCGACCCCGGCGTCATGGCGCTGCGCTGGCAGTTCGCGCTCGACCTGGCCGAGGGCAAGCTCGACGGCGTCCAGATCCCAGTCGAGTACTGGGACGACATCCCCGACTCGCTGCCGCCGCGGCTGTGGCAGCACCACCTGACCAAGAAGATCCTGCCCGGCGGCGCCGGCCCGCGCACCCGCGCGGCGCTGTCCGCCGTCACCGACGACTACCTGGAGAAGGCGCGCGTGCCGGACGTCCGCAGCCTCGGCCCAGAATTGGTCGGCCTCCTCCTCGGCTCCCCGGAGTTCCAGCAGCAATGAGCAACGCCACCACTCGCCGCGACTTCCTCCGCACCGCCGGCGCCCTCGCCGCCGCCGCGCCCGCCGCCTCCGCCGGTCTGCTGGCCGCGCCGCTCCGTGCCGCCGCCCCGGCCGCGGCCGCCAAGACGCCGCCCGCGGTGGTCGCCGTGTTCCTGCGCGGCGGCGCCGACTGGCTCAACATGGTGGTGCCGTGGAAGGACAAGGACTACATCGCCGGGCGGCCCACGATCCGCCTGGGCGAGGCCGAGGGCGTGGTGCCGCTGGACTCCAAGTTCGCGCTCCATCCGGCGCTGGCGCCGCTGGCGCCGCTCTACCAGGCGAAGCTGCTGGCGCCGGTGATCAACGCCGGCTCGCCGCACGGCACCCGCAGCCACTTCGACGCCCAGGACTTCATGGAGCGCGGCGCCCCCGGCCTGCGCCACATCACCTCCGGCTGGCTCAGCCGCTACCTGGCCGAGACCGCCACCAAGGACAGCAGCGAGTTCCGCGCCCTGGCGATGAAGGAGGTGCTGCCCCGGTCGCTGCGCGGCGACTTCCCGGCGCTGGCGGTGCCGAGCTCGATGGACCGCAAGAAGGGCGCCAAGACCCTGGGCCGCTTCGAGGAGTTCTACGGCGACGGCATGCCGGGCATGGAGGACGAAGAGGAGCCCATGAAGGGCCGCGACGAGGAGCTCGCCAAGGGCGAAGAGGTCGTCCACGCCGGCCGCATGACCATCGACACCCTGCGCCGTTACCAGGACATCGTCGCCGCCGCCGGCCGCGACCTGCGCGGCTACCCCGAGAGCCGCTTCGGCCGCGCCATGCGCACCATCGCCTCGGTGCTGAAGGCCGACGCCGGGCTGGAGGTGGCGGCCATCGACTACCCCGGCTGGGACCACCACATCAACCAGGGCGGGGTCGAGGGCCGGCAGCAGCAGATGCTCGCCGACTACGCGGCGACCATGGCCGCCTTCGCCGCCGACCTGGGCGCCCGCATGGACACCACTCTGGCGGTCACGATGACCGAGTTCGGCCGCACCGTGAAGGAGAACGGCAACAACGGCTCCGACCACGGCCGCGGCGCCGGCATGTTCCTGCTCGGCGGCGGCGTCAAGGGCGGCAAGATCCACGGCGACTGGCGCGGCCTCAAGCCCGAGGCCTTAGCCGACGGCCGCGACCTCCCGGTCACCACCGACTTCCGCGACGTGCTGGCCTCCAGCCTCGACGGCGTCTTCGGCTTCCGCGCTCCGAAGAACTTCTTCCCCGACTACAAGCCGAAGAGGACCAAGCTCTTCTAAACGGGGTCAGACATCGATTGTTATTCGGAGTCGGACATCGACTTTCTGCC
>CAYZXS010000098.1:0-3348 GCA_964482495.1 uncultured Planctomycetales bacterium | reverse complement strand
TCGGACGTCGAATATCAATCGATGTCTGACCCCCTTTTGAAGTACTTCTGCGCCAGGCGTTTCTTCATCCGGGGCACGCGTAGGCGATCGGGGGGACGGGTGTCGGCTTCGGGTTCGGGGGGATGCTCGAGCCAGCGGGCGTGGGCTTGGCGCTGCTCCTCGCTCCGGGCCAGGCGCTGATACCAGGCGGCGCGGATCTCGGCGGTCTCCTCCGCCCCCAGGTCGCCGCGAGCCTCCGGACAGGCGTCGAACAGCCGCTGCAACAGCATGCCGGTGGCCACCCCGAGGTTGAAGGAGTCGGTGAAGCCGCACATCGGCAGGCACACCCGGGTGTCGGCCGCGCCGAGCAGCTGCTCGCTGACCCCCCGCGACTCGCTGCCGATCGCCAGCGCCAGGCGCGCCGGCAGCTCCGGCACCGCTCCCGGCCCGAGCTCCACCGCGTCCTCGGCCAGCTGGCTCGCCCACAGCGTCCTCCCGTCCTGTCTCAGCGCCTCCAAGCAGCGGCCGGCGTCCTCGAAGCGGCGGATGCTCAGCCAGCGGTGGGTGCCCTTGGTGACCGAATTCGAGATGCCGCGGCGCTGGGTCCGCGGGTCCAGCGGGTCGTCGACCAACCAGACCTTCTGGACCCCGAAGCCCTCGGCGGTCCGGAGCACGGCCTGGAAGTTGTGGTCGCTGGCGCAGGCCTCGACCACCAGCAGGATCCGGTCGCTGCGGCGCCTCAGCACCGCCTCCGCGCGGCGCAGCCGCCGCGGCGCCGGCTCCTCAGGCCTCATCCTCGGGCAGCTCCTCGGCCGGGGCGTCCGCCCGCTCGTCGGCGGGGATGACCTCGTCCAGGATGGCGTCGATGCGCGCCGCGCGCTCGATGCCCTCGTCGTACTCGAAGTGCACCTGCGGCGCGCTGCGCAGCTTGACCGCCCGCGCGATCTCGGTGCGCAGGAAGCCGTGGGCGTGCTCCAGCATGTGCCCCACCTTGCCGCGGTTGCTCTGGTCCAGCACCGTGTAGCGGACCCTGGCCGTGGTCAGGTCCTGGTTGATCTCCACCCCCGTGACGGTCACGAAGCTGGCGCGCGGATCCTTCATCTCGTAGAGCAGGATCTCGGCGACCCGCTCCTGGATCTGGCGGGCCACCTGCCGCCTCCGGCGCTCGCTCGCCATGCCTACTCTTCGCTTTCCTTGGAGGCGAGGTCCTCGAGGGAGCGCTCTTGTTCGACCAGGTCGAAGGCCTCGATCACGTCGCCCGGCTCGATGCTCTCGAAGCCCTCGACGTTCAGGCCGCACTCGGTGCCCATCTTGACCTCGCGGACGTCGTCCTTGAGGTGGCGCAGCGAGGCCAGCTTGCCCTCGTGGACCCGGACCTTGCCGCGGAAGACCCGGACGTGGCTCGAGTTCCTGATCACGCCCTCGGTGACCGCGCAGCCGGCGATCGTGCCCCAGCGCGAGCTGCGGAACAGCTGCAGCACCTCGGCCTTGCCGGTCTCGACCTCGACGGTCTCCGGCGCGAGCAGGCCGAGCATCTGGCGCTCGATCTCCTCGGTCAGCTCGTAGATGACGTTGTAGCGCTTGATCTTGACCCGCTCGCGCTCGGCGGTGTTGCGGGCCTTCGAGTCCGGGGCGACGTTGAAGGCGATCACCTCGCCCTCGGAGGTCAGCGCCAGCTGGACGTCGGTCTCGGTGACCGCGCCGACACCGCTGTGGACGATGTCGACCATGACCTCGTCGTTCGACATCTCGGTGAGCGTGTTGCGCAGCACCTCGAGCGAGCCGGCGACGTCGGCCTTGAGCACGATCCGGATGCGCTCGCGGCGGGACTCCTCGATCTTGTCGAAGAAGTCGTCCTTGGTGGTCTTGCCGCGCGCCAGCTCGGCCTCGCGGGCGTGGGTCAGACGCTTCTCGGCCACCTCCTTGGCGGCCTTCATGTCCTTGACCACGAAGAAGCGCTCGCCGGCGATGGGCAGCTCGTTCAGGCCCAGCAGCTCCACCGGGGTGGAGGGGCCGGCCTTCTTGATGACCTTGCTGGCGTGGTCGTAGATGCGCCGGATCTTGCCGTAGGCCTGGCCGGCCAGGACCACGTCCCCGGCCTTCAGGGTGCCGTCCTGGACGATGGCGTGGACGACCTTGCCCTTGCCCTCGGAGACCAGGGCCTCGATCACGGTGCCGCTGGCCATGCCCTTGCCGTGGGCCTTGAGCTCCATGACCTCGGCCTCGAGCAGGACCCGGTCGAGGAGCTCCTCGATGCCGGTGCCGCGCAGCGCTGAGGTCTCGACCATGCCGGTGTCGCCGCCCCAGTCCTCGTGCTGCAGGCCGATGCCCGCCAGCTCCGCCTTGACCTTGTCGGGGTTGGCGCCGGGGGCGTCGCACTTGTTGATGGCGACGATCAGGGGCACGCCGGCGTTGCGGGCGTGGTTGGCGGCCTCCTCGGTCTGCGGCATGACGCCGTCGTCGGCGGCCACCACCAGGATCGCGATGTCGGTGGTGTTGGCGCCGCGGGCGCGCATCGCGGTGAAGGCCTCGTGGCCCGGCGTGTCGATGATCGTGACCGGCCGGCCGTCGTCGGTCTGGACCGTGTAGGCGCCGATGTGCTGGGTGATGCCCCCGGCCTCGCCGGCGGCGATCTTGGTCTTGCGCACGGCGTCGATCAGCGAGGTCTTGCCGTGGTCGACGTGGCCCATGAAGGCCACGACCGGCGGCCGCTCCTCGAGGTCGGAGTCGTCGACCGCTTGGCGCACGGCCTCGATCTCGGCCATCAGGCTCTCCTCGATGTCCGTCTCCTGCTTGAGGCGGAAGTTGAGGCCGAACTCGGTGGCCAGCAGCTCGACGGACTCTTCCTCGAGCTGGGCGTTCATGCCCACCATGAGGCCGAGGCCCATCAGCTTGCCCATGATCTGGTTCAAGCCGATTCCGGTGGCGGTGGAGAAGGAGCGCGCGGTGACCGGGAAGGCCAGCACCACGTCGCGCTTCCGCGCCACGGTGGAGACCTGCTTGGTGGCGCCTCGGCGGCTCTTCAGCCGCTCGCGCTGGGCCATGCGCTGGTCGCGCCGGCGGGAGGTCTCCCGGTTCCGGATGTCGGTGAAGGTGACGTTGCCCCGCTGCTTGCTGTGGGCGGCCTTCACCAGGCCCAGGGCGGCGAGGTCGATCTTGCCGACCTTGGTCGCGCCGCGGCGCGGCTTGGGCTTGGGCGGCTCGCCGGTGGGCGAGGGCGCGTCGGCGGCCGGCGCGTCCGCCTGGGCAGCGGCGGCGGCGGGAGCGGGCTCTGCCGGGGCGGGCGGGGCCTCGCTCGGCGCGGGGGCCGGAGCAGGGGCGGCGGCGTCGCCGTCAGGGCCTTGCGCGGGGGGGGGGGGGGGGGGGGGG
>CAYZXS010000097.1:0-3393 GCA_964482495.1 uncultured Planctomycetales bacterium | reverse complement strand
GTTGCTGATGCCGTTGGACAGGTTGCGGAGCGCGGACGCCGTCGCCGGTCCGTAGGTCTGCGCCGCCTGGACGTAGAGCGAGGGCACGCCCGCGGGGATGTTGACGGTGAGGCTACCGGTGACCGGGTTCATCGGGAACGGGATGCCCGGGTAGAAGGCGGTGCTGACCACCAGGTCCCCGACGTCGAACAGCAGGCTGCCGATCGCGGGCGAAGCCAGCAAGAACAGCGGGAAGGCCGGGTCGTGGTCCTTGACGGTGAAGGTGACCGCGGCGCCCGGGTCCAGGTCCGTGCTCTCCAGGACGAGGTCGTTGAAGGAGTAGCCGTAGGCGAATGAGTTCCGCGAGCCGCCGTACGCCTGCATGCTGAAGCTAGCCCAGGGCACGCCGCCGAACCAATAGCAGCCGGTGAAGGCGCCGCTGGGGTCCTCCCACCAATAGAGGTTCTGGTTGCCGCTGCCGCAGCCCTGCGAGGCCACCGGCGTGGCGCAGGGCAGGTCGAGGATCGGGCCGGTGTTGGTCCGGCCAGCGGTGCTCGGGTTGCCGCCGAAGGCCCAGCCGAAGCTGCGGTCGGCGCCGCCGGCGTCGGTGGTCCGGAACAGGGTCGCGTCGGTCGAGCACTCGTAGCCGCCGGAGAGGTCGACCGCCACCGACCAGCACTGCAGGTTGCCGGTGCTGGAGAGCGGCAGCCCGGCGATCAGGTAGTCGCAGGTGGGCGCGGGCGGCGTCGTGCAGGGCACGTAGTCGTCGTAGAAGGCGATCCGCAGCGCGCTGCTGTTCCCGGTCGGGTCGAGGTCGGTGGAGCAGTAGGAGAAGTCGAAGCCGTTGATCTGGTCGATCGCCAGCGCGTTGTGGTCGGTGATCCGGCCTTCGTCGATCCAGAGCTGGTCCGCGGCGCCGCTGCCGCCGCTGAGGGCGATGGTGCTGTAGTAATTGCCCGGCGTCGTGCAGTTGTAGAGCACCCGGGATCCGGCGCGGCTGGTGGTGCTCCAGGAGGCGTCGGCGAAGCGGTAGGTGCCGAGGTACTGGACCGGCGCGTCGATCCGTTGGGCCGACGCGGCGTGCTGGGCGAGGGACGGCGCCGCGAGCAAGGCCGGGGCGAGGAACAGCGGGAGGAAGTTCTTCATGGTGGCGGGAGGGGTGTTGGGAGGACGCGGGAGGCGTGCGACCCAAAAAAAGAACTGCGCGAGGCGCCTCCCATCCTAGTGCGGAAGGCCGGAGCGCGCTGCCGGGCCGCTAAATTGAGGCCATGCCGCTCCTCGCCGCGGGAATCCTGCTCGGCGCCCTGCCTCTGGCGGCGCCGGCTGTCCTGGTCCAAGCCGACCCCCAGGACCCGCCGCCGCACGCTCGCATGGAGGTCATCGAGTCGCTGCGGCAGGGCGCCGCGGCGCCCAAGCACGTCTCCGACGGCGGCGGCAGGGCCTGGCTGGTCGAGGAGGAGTCCCAGGCCGCCGCCGTCGCCGGCATGCCCGGGAAGTGGACCATCGTCTTCGAGGCCGGCGAGCACGGCGTCGCCGAGGACGGCGGCGTCTACCTGCAGGTCTCGCCCTTCTGGGGCTGGAGCACCCCGCAGACCGACGCGCCGCAGATGGCGGGCTACACCGAAGTGAGCTGCGACGCGCGCGGGGTGGAGCTGGAGCCGGTCACCATCGACCAGCAGCTGCTCGCGGTGCACCTGCGCGGCCGCGGGTTGGAGGCCGGCGAGCAGCTGCGCTTCGTCTACCACGGCCAGGCCGACCGCTTCGCCGAGAGCGACTCGCGCTTCTGGATCGCGGTCGACGGCGACGGCGACGGCGTGCGTAAGGTGATCGAGGACTCGCCCGGCGTGGTGGTGCGCGCGGGGCCGACCACGCGCCTGCACCTGGTGCTCCCGACCACCGCCGAACCCGGCGAGGTGGTGCGCCTGTCGATCGCGATGATGGACGCCCGCGGCAACGTCGGCTCGCGCGAGCTCGGCGAGATCTTCTTCGACCTGCCGGAGGGGCTGAAGCTGCGCGGCGGCGTCGGCATCCACGACGGCACCGGCGGCGTCGACGTCGAGGTGGAGAAGCCCGGGCTGTACCGGGTCAAGGCCAGCTTTGCCATGGTCGAGGGCGAGTCCAACCCGATGCTGGCGAGGAAGGGCGCGCCGAGCGTGCTGTGGGGCGACCTGCAGATTCACACCGGCTTGTCGGACGGAACCGGTATCCTCGAGGAGGTGTGGCGCTACGCCCGGAACGCCGCCGCGCTCGACTTCGCCTGCATCACCGACCACGACCGCTGGGGGCTGATGTTCCTGGACGAGCACCCGGAGATGTGGGAGGAGATGAAGCAGGCGGCGAACGAGCGCAACGAGCCCGGCCGCTTCACCACCTTCCTCGGTTTCGAGTGGACCAACTGGGTCTATGGTCACCGGCACGTCGTCTACGGCGGCGACGACGGCGCGCTCTACAGCAGCTTCGACGAGCGCTATGACCACCCGGAGGAGCTGTGGGCGGCGCTCGAGGGCCAGGACGCGATCACCATCGCCCACCACAGCGCCGGCGGGCCGGTGCCGATCGACTGGGGGATCGCGCCTGACCCGGTGCTCGAGCCGGTGACCGAGGTGGTGTCGGTGCACGGCAGCTCCGAGGCCGCCGACAGCCCCGGCGGCATCTACCGGCCGGTGGACGGCAACTACGTCCGCGACGCCCTGGACCGCGGTTATCGGCTTGGCTTCCTCGGCAGCACCGACGGCCACGACGGCCACCCCGGGCTGTCGCAGCTCGCCGGCGCCAACGGAGGATTGGTGGCGGTCTTCGCCGAGCAGAACACACGGGAGGCCATCTTCGAGGCGCTGCGCGCGCGGCGGGTCTACGCCACCAACGGCGAGCGCATGCTGTTGCGGTACTCGCTCGGCGGGGTGGAGATGGGAGGCATCGTGCCGGCCGGGGAGGAAGAGCTGACCCTGCGCTGCCGGGTGGTCGGCACCGAGCCGATCGAGCGCGTCGATGTCATCTACGGCGGGCGCTACCAGCACCCCGAGACCGGAGAGGAGCGCCTACTCGGCGTGGTCGCCGACTCGATCCCCGCCGACGGCAAGGGCGTGTTCTTCTTCGAGGGCGAGGTGCCGGGCCTGGCGGCAGGGGAGTACGTCTACCTGCGCGTCGTGCAGCAGGGCCGCGGCGTAGCGTGGTCATCGCCGGTTTGGGGCGAGTAGGCGAGGCGAAGGCGCCCTGGGCAATCGTGACCCGGTGGCATCCGCGCCGCCGAAGTGATCCGCATCCCCAGGTCCGCATAAGCCGTTATCATCGCCTCACTTTCCAACCCCGCCGCTCTGCCCATGTCTCTCCCCTTCGATCCGCAAGTCCTAGCAGCAGCGCCGCTGTCTAATCCCAGCCCCTCTGCTTACACAGGGCTGCCCAAGCCCCGTTAGA
>CAYZXS010000096.1:0-3539 GCA_964482495.1 uncultured Planctomycetales bacterium | reverse complement strand
ATCCTCGCCGGTGCGGGCCTGTTCGGCCTGCTCGACAGCGCGCTGCGCCTCGGCCTGCCGGACGGCGGCCTGTGGCGCGAGAGCGCGATCGTCGTCCTGGCCGGCGACCTCGGCCTGGCGCTGCTCCTGGGCCTGGCGGCGTGGCTCGGGAAGCGGCCGCGCAGCCCCGGCGGCGGCTTCGGCCTCGGCCTGGGCATCGCGGCGGCGCCCTTCCTGGGCTCCTTCCTGCCGATGGAGCCGCTCGGCCTCATCGCCCTGCCGGCCGGGGCGCTGCTCGGCTCGCTGCTCGGCCGCGCCCTGCCCGGCCGCGGCGCCCTCTGGCCGCTGCTGGCGGCGCCGGCGCCAGCGGTGCTGCTGGTGGCGGTGCTGTTGCCCTCGACGGACATCTACTCCGACCAGGCGCCGCCCCTGCCGAACGCCTCCGGCCCGGTGGGCATGGCGCCCGCGCCGGACGTCCTCCTGGTCTCGGTCGACACCCTGCGCGCGGACCGCGTCATGGCCCTGGGGGAGCAGCTGCCGCACCTGAGCGCTCTGCGCGCCCGCGGCACCTGGGCCGAGTACGGCCTCAGCTCGACCAACCAGACCGTGCCGGCGCACGTCACGCTCCTGAGCGGGCTCGGCGCCCTGGAGCACGGCGTGCGCCACAACCACGACGTCATGGGCGCCGGCGTGCCGATGATCGCCGAGGAGCTGCAGGCGGCCGGCTGGAACACCGCTGGCGTGATCAGCAACGGCCTGCTGCGCGGCGTCATGGGCTTCGGCCGCGGCTTCGACGCCTTCGACGACTCCGAGGTGGCCTCGACCGGGCGCAAGCTGGCCTTCCGCCGGGTCGTCAACAAGGACACCTGGGTCGGCTGGGTGTTCAGCAGCGGCTTCGTCTTCGGCGAGCTGGTGCCGTGGCTGCTGCCGCGTCCCGAGGCCCGCGAGGGCCCGAGCGGCGCCGGCCGGCGCACCACCGCCAGCGCCCTGCGCTACCTGGACGAGCTGGTCGAGCGGCCCGAGCCCTACTTCCTGTTCGTCCACTACCTCGACCCGCACCACCCGTACCGGCCGCCGGAGCCCACCGCCGGCATGTTCTTCGAACTCGAGGACCTGCCGCCGGAGTACCGCGAGGGTCCGCTGGCCGACAACAAGATGATGTTCCGCCTGCGCGAGGAGCTGGAGGGCGACGACCCCGCCGTTCGCCAGCGGGCGCTGGAGGCCTCGCAGGCGCTGATCCCGCTCTACGACGAGGAGATCGTCTTCATGGACCAGCAGCTCGGCGAGCTGCTGACGCGGGTCGAGACCAGCGGTCGGCCGACGGTGGTGATCTTCACCAGCGACCACGGCGAGCACTTCGGCGAGCACGGCCTGCTGCTCCACTCCTGCTCGCTCTACGAGGAGCTGGTGCGGGTGCCCTTCGTGATCGCCGGCCCGGGCATCCCGGCGCGCCAGCTCGACACGCCGCCGCACCTCGAGGACGTGGTGCCGACCCTGCGCACCATCGCCGGTCTGGAGCCGGACCCGGGCCTGCGCGGCCGCGACCTGAGCGTCGCCCACTTCCCGGAGCGGCCGCACCTCGAGCGCTACCAGCGCTGGATCTCGCTGCGCGAGGGCCGCTGGAAGCTGATCGCCCAGTTCTCGGGCGAGGAGATCGAAGCGCGCGAGTTGTACGACGTCGTCGCCGACCCGCTGGAGCAGGTGAACCGGCTGGACGAGGAAGCCGAGGTCGTCGCCCTGCTGGTCGAGCGCGCCCAGGCCGAATTGGCCGCGGCCGAGACCCTCGACCGGGGCAGCGGCGCCATCGACCCCGACGTCCAGGCCGCCTTGCTCGAGGAGCTAGGCTATGTCGATGGCGATCACGAATAGACGGCAGCGGGTCGGCGCGGGCTGGCTCCACGGCGGCTGGGTAGGGGCTGCGGTCATGCTGCTCGAGGCAGCTTGGGCCGGGGTCCCCGCCCTGGATCATCTCGGCCTGTTGGCGGCCTACTCGGCCGCCTTCTCTCTTCTGGGGCTGTTCTTCGCCCTGATCGGGCTGCTTCGCCTGCCTCTGCTCCTGGCCGACTCTGCGCCGTCCGCTTGGTGGTTCCCGCCGGTGGCCTGGGTGTTGCTGCTCGTGACGGCCGCCGTGCAGCCGGCGGTCACGCGCTCCTTGCTCGACCCGCCCGGACCTGCCGGGGAGGGGCCGGAGCTGGTGCTCGTCACCCTTGACACCACGCGCGCCGACCGCTACTGGGCTGTGGCCGAGGAGTTCGATGGCGGCCGGCTCGAAGCCGGGGCGGCCCGCTTCCGCAGGGTCTGGAGCCCGGTCGGGTTGACCGCCCCGGCCCACGCCTCCTTGTTCACCGGGGAGCTGCCCTCCGTTCACGGCCTGATCAACAACGGCGGCAGATTGGCGGCCCGGCGGCCGATCGCCGCGCGGCTACGGGAGGCGGGATACCGCACCTTGGGGGCGACCTCGGTCATCCACTTGGACCCCTCCTTCGGTTTCGGCGCCGGCTTCGATCGAGTCGCGGCTTGCGAGGGCGGCCTGCGTGGCCGCTTGCGGCCGGCGCGCGAGCTGTTGCTGCCGAAGGTGGCCCTGCGCCTCGCCGGGGTCGGCCGCCCTGCCCGGCCGGGCCAGCAGACCTTGGCGCGCGCCCTCGAACTCTGGCAGGACGCTGGTCCGGACCGCCCTCGCTTCCTCTGGATTCACCTGTTCGACCCTCACTGGCCCTACACACCGGCGGGTGGGCCGATGGCGTCGCCTTCCTGGCCGGAGGTCCTGTTGCCAGGCTACGAGCAGGCCGCGATCGCGAGCCACCGTAGCGCCTATGACGGTGAGATCCGGGACACCAGGCGCCGGCTCGCTGATGCCCTAGAGGGCTTGCGGGCGGATTCTCAGGCGCGCGGTCGGGAGCTGGTGGTCGCGGTGGTGGGAGACCACGGCGAGGCGCTGGGTGAGCACGGCGCTAGCGGCCACGGCGACCTGCCCTACGAGGAGGGGATGCGGGTGCCGCTCTGGGTCGATGGCGCCGGGATCGCCGCGGGAGACTGGGAGGTACCCTTGTCGCTCGTCCAGGTCGGCCCGGGCCTGGTCGATTGGCTGACCGGGACCGAGGATCCGCGGACCGCGCCCTTCGTGGCGGCGCTCCAGGGGCAGGAACTCCCCGGCGCCGGGATCCGACTCGAGACTGCGCACGGCAGCTTCCGCAACGTGGCTTGGATCGAGGGCGGCCGGAAGTGGATTGCCCACCGGCGCATCACCGCCGAGGCGATGATGGAGAAGCCGTTGGCGGCCGCGAGTCTCCCCGACGCGCTCCCGTGGTGGGAGCCCTTCGAGCTGTACGACCTGTTCGCGGACCCGCAGGAGCAGGAGAACCTCTACCCTGGCTTGTCGGCCGCCGAGAAGCAGGCTGCGGAAGAGAGGCTCGCCGGCTTCCTGGCCGCGCAGCGCGGGCCGATCGGCGGCGCCCAGGACGTCCCGCCCGAGATCCAGGACGCCTTGCGCGAGCTGGGTTACCTCGGCGACGACTAGGCCGATGGAACCGACCCCGTCCTTCCCCGAGCCGCGGCTGGGC
>CAYZXS010000095.1:0-3764 GCA_964482495.1 uncultured Planctomycetales bacterium | reverse complement strand
TCGCTCGGGAGGCCGTCGCTCGGGAGGTCTTCGCTCGGGAGGCCGTCGCTCGGGAAGCGGTCGCAGGCTTGGCCTTGCTGCGGGCCTTGGCGGGCGCCGCGGAGCGGGTCTTGGCGGCCGAAGGCGACGACCGCGCGGGCGCCGCGGCGGCTACGGCCCGGTCCTGGCTGGCCTTGGGGCGGCCGCCACGGGAGCCGCCGCCACCGGAGTTGGATCCTCGGGCCGATCCGCGGGCCGATCCGCGGGAGCCGCCGCCGGAGGACCCGCGGCTCGCTGCAGAGCCGCGCGAGGAGCCGCCGCCCGACCGGCCAGCGCCGCTGACGCCGCTGCGGCCGGATCCACTGGATCCTCGGGCCGGGCTGGCGCTGCGAGGCGGGCTGGACGACCGGGAAGGCGGCGTGGCCCGCGCCGGCGGAGCGCTGCGAGGCGGAGGGGTCGCTCGGGAAGGCGGCGCAGCCCGCGCCGGAGGGGTGACCCGCGCCGGCGGCGGGGTCGAGGCCCGCGGCGGCAGGGCCGGGCGCGAGGGCTGGCCTTGCGCGGGCCGGTTCGGGCGGACGGCGGTGGTGCCCGGCGGGTTGACCACCCCTCCCGAGGGCGGCGGTGAGGCGCTGCTGCTGCCGCCTCCGGCCGGTCGCAGGGGCACGCGCACGGTGGTCGCCGAGGGCGCCAAGGTGACGGCGCCGCTGCCGTCGCTACCACCGCTCCCGCCCCCTCCCAGAGCGCTGCCCGAGGCGCCAGCGGCGCCGGAGCCGCCGGCCGGGTTCACCGGCGCCCGTTCCGTGACGCCGGCGACCAAACTCGAGGTGCCGGTGCCGCCTCCCGGGAAGGGCGTCGGCGAGGCGCTGATGGGGCCGACCGGGGGCGGGGTGCCGCCGCCGCTACCGCTGCCGCTGCCGCCCGAGCTCCCCTCATCCCAGTAGGAGCCGCAGCAGCAGGGGTCGTAGTGGCAGGACCAGCAGGGATCCCAGCAGTTCCACCACCAGTAGCGGGGCGGTCCCCACCAGTAGCAACGGTAGGAGTACGGCCACCAGAGGCGCGGGCTCCAGTAATAGCCCCACCACGGGCCGCAGCCCGAGGCCCAGTAGTAGAAGTAGAAGCGGGTGGTGACGACCGTGCTGCTGCTGCTGGCGTAGCCGGCGCTCGAGCTGGCGTATTGGCTCGAGGCCACCGGGGCGGCGGCCGCCACCGGCGCCGGTCCCCTGCGGGGCTTCCAGCGCCGCAGCCGGACCACGCCGAGGTCCTTGCGTCCGCGGCCGGAGGAGACGAAACCGGCGTGGAGCAGGGTCGGGTCGATCGGGGCCACCGCGCTCCCGGCGCGCTCGCCGGGGTCGCCGGTCCAGCGGTCGAGCACGGCGCCGTCTGCGCCCGAGAAGGCGGTCACGGAGCCGGCTTCGGGACCGCCGAGGCCGTCGCGGGGGGCGCCGACCACGAGGTCGTCGAAGCCGTCGCCGTCGAGGTCGCCGGCGCTCGAGACGCTGGCGCCGAAACGCGAACCCGGCGCAGGGCCCATGAGGTGGTGCAGGAGCGTGCCCCGCTTGCCGGAGAAGGCGGCCGCGCTGCCGCTGCCGGCGCCAGGGGCGCCCGCGACCCAGTCGCCGAAGCCGTCGCCGTCGATGTCGCCCGCGAAGGCGAGGGAGGCGCCGAAGGCGGCGCCGGGCCGCGCGCCGCGCTCGACGCGGAGCAGGGCGCCGGTGGCGCCGGAATAGACCGATACGCTGCCCTCCTCCTCGGCGCCGTCGCCGGGGGCGCCGACCGCGAAGTCATCGGCGCCGTCGGCGTCGAGGTCGCCGACCCCACAGCCAGCGCTTCCGAACCGGGCCATCGGGCCAGGGCCCGTGAGCAGGTGCAGGAGGCTGCCGTCGAGGCCGGAGAACACCGCCGCCGAGCCGGCTTCGCGGCCCTGCCCGGAGTCGCCGGGAGCGCCGATCAGGAGATCCGGACGGCCGTCCCGGTTGACGTCGCCGATGCCGGCGACGCTGGCGCCGAAACGGGAGTAGGCGGCGCCGCCCCGGAACTCCAGCACCAGCTGGCCGTCCCGGCCGGAGTACACCGCCGCCAGGCCGGCGGCGGGCATGTTGCCCTCGGCGCGCGGCGCTCCGATCAGCAGGTCCGGGATGCCGTCGCGGTCGACGTCGCCCGCCGCTGCCAGGGCGGCACCGAAGGCGCCCTGGCCCGCAGGGCCGGAGAAGCGGCTGATTTCGGCGCCGCTCCGTCCAGAGTGGACTCGGACGTACCCCCCGGTCGTCCCTGAGTCATCCCCTCCGTACGGAGCGCCGGCCGCCCAATCCGGAATGCCGTCGCGGTCCCAGTCCCCGACGGGCGTGAGCGCAGCTCCGTAGGCCTCGCCTGCGACGCCGCGGTAGCTCCAGGAGATCTCCTGGCCCGCGAGGGTCGCGGTCGACAGCGCCAGGAGGGCGAGAGCGTTGAGGGACTTGGGCACCTAGGCAACATAGAACGGGAACCGCGGGCTGCTGCAGGTAACGGCCCGCGGCCGGGGTGGCATGCCACTCCCCGTCGTTTCTGCCTTCTTGAAAGCGTGTTAGGCTCTCCCACCATGCGTGCTGTCCTGGTCCTTTTCCTGGCGATCCTGGCCACCGCGAGCGCTTCCAGCCAAGTTCACCACCTCGGACTGCGGTCCGCCAAGCTGGAGAAGAAGCACGCCAAGCGGCTCCTCGAGGTCCGCGGCCAGCGCGGCCTGTTGGTGGAAGAGGTGAGGCCCATCAAGCGACAGGACGGGCGCTTCGTGCTGGTCCACGACAGGCTCTACGAGTTCTACCTCCAGGACCCGGGAGATCCGGAGGCGATGCCCTACCGGATGAAGCGCGGCCAGCGGGTGCCGACCACCCGGCGCCGCGTGCTGGCCCTCCAAGGATCGGAGATCGACTTCCTGGTGCCGCTGATGGCCCAAGAGAGCTTCGCCAGCCTGGCGGAGGAGTACCGCTACCGCGTCAACGAGCTGGACTCCCTGCTCCGGCAGCGCGACGAGGAGGAGAAGGCCAGCGACGGCTGGCTGGCGCGCCAACGCCTGGTCTTGCGGAGCGCGGACCGGCTCGGCGCTTGGTTGCGGGCGACCGGTTTCACCGAGGCCGCCGAGGACCTCGCCAAGCGGATGGCCCGGGACGCGAAGCGGAGCCGAGTCGAGGGCGGGCCCGACCGGCTGCGACGCGCCTGGGAAGCGATCGGGAAGGAGGCGGTGCCCGACACCCTGAAGGAGGCCGATCAGGAGCTGCACGGAGGCCGCTCCGGCTTCCAGGTGCTCCGGAGCCCGCACTTCCGGGTGATCTTCGAGCGGAGGGTGCAGCCCGGGCGGGTCCGGGAGGTGCTGCGCGAGGCCGAAGCAGCCCTCGAGGATTTCCGAGTCCGCCATACCGACGCTCGCGCTGCTGAGGAGAGCGGGGATCCCATCGGGGACGAGCTGCTGATGGAGTTCTTCTTCGGCCGGGAGGACCGCGAGGCCTTCGAGGGCTACTTCGTGCTCCACTACGGGCAGAGCTGGGGCGCCGATCGGGAGCGTCAGCTGGAGCGCCGAGGGCGGGACTTCCACCAGCACTTGGAGCCGCACTTCGTCGAGTACTGGCGCTTCAACAAGGACACGGACCTGGAGAGCATCGTGCTCCACGGCCTCGGCCACGCCCTCGCCGAGCTGGCCTGGGCGGGGCACTATGGGCCGGTCACCCACGACTGGCTCCGCGAGGCGCTCGGCTACCGGGTGGAGTGGGAGCGGCGCGGCCGCAACGTCATCGTCTGCGTCGGCATGTCGGCCC
>CAYZXS010000094.1:0-4097 GCA_964482495.1 uncultured Planctomycetales bacterium | reverse complement strand
ACAACCCGCTGTGGGACATCAAGGCCGACTGCGCCTTCCCGAGCGCGACCCAGAACGAGATCAACGGCCAGGACGCCAAGAACCTGATCAAGAACGGCGTCACGCTGGTCTCGGAAGGCGCCAACATGCCGACCACCCCGGACGGCGTCGACGTCTATCTGGAAGCCAAGATCATGTACGGCCCGGGCAAGGCGGCCAACGCCGGCGGCGTCGCGGTCTCCGGCCTGGAGATGAGCCAGAACTCGATGCGCCTCTCCTGGAGCCGCGAAGAGGTCGACGAGCGGCTGAAGGGCATCATGAAGAACATCCACCAGACCTGCGCCGAGGCCGCCGAGACCTACGGCACCCCGGGCAACCTGGTGAACGGCGCCAACATCGCCGGCTTCCTCAAGGTGGCCAACACCATGCTCGACCAGGGCGTGGTCTGATCCCCCGCCGACTCCGCCGCCCTTCGACGGCGGCGGATCCGACCCCGGGCCGGCCCGGCGCGGGGGCGGGGCGCGGGGGGGGGCTTCCCCCCCGCCCACTCCGCCGCCCTTCGCGGGGGGGGGATCCCACCCCGGGCGGGCCCCCCCGGGGGCCGGCCCGCTCTTCTTCCCCCCCCCGCCCCGGCATACTGACCCTCGGTGACTCCCGCCTCCCGCGCCCCGACCGACTTCGCCGCCCGCGCCGGCATGGAGGGCTTCGAGATGCTCATGCCCTTCCGGATCCGGGAGGTGCTGCTGGTCTCGAGCCTCTACGACGCCTTCATCCTGCAGGAAGACGGCCAGTCGCTGGAGCCGCTGCTCAGCGACTACAACGAGCTCAACCTGCGTTACGCGCCGCGGCTGAAGCGGGTCTCGACCGGCAACGAGGCCATCGCCATGCTCGAGGGGCACCACCGCTTCGACATGGTGCTGATCACGCCGCAGCTCGGCGACCTCGACCCGCTGGCCTTCGCCGACGAGGTCAAGGAGAACTACGGCCCGCTGCCGGTGGTGCTGCTCGGCTACGACGCCGCCATGCTGCGCGAGATCATCGAGCAGCGGCCGCGCCACCCCTTCGACTACGTGCTGCTGTGGTCCGGCGACAGCCACCTGCTGGTCGGCGTGATCAAGCTGATCGAGGACCGGGTCAACGTGCTCCACGACACCGCCCGCGTCGGCGTGCGCGCGGTGCTGCTGGTCGAGGACTCGGTCAACTTCCTGTCGAGCTACCTGCCGCTGCTCTACTCCGAGATCCTGGAGCAGTCGCAGCGGGTGATCTCCGAGGGCGTCAACCTGTCACGCAAGCTGCTGCGGCTGCGGGCGCGGCCCAAGGTGCTGCTGGCCCAGGACCTGGAGTCGGCCAAGCGGCTCTACGAGGAGCACCGCCAGCACCTGCTCGGGGTGATCACCGACGCCGGCCTGCCGCGGCGCCGCGGCGGCGAGGAGGACCCCGAGGCCGGCCTCGACCTGCTGCGCCGGGTCCGCGAGCTCGACCCGCTGATGCCGGTGATGATGCAGAGCTCGGAGCCGCGCTTCCAGGCGCTGGCCAACGACGCCGACGCCGCCTTCGTCGACAAGAACTCGCCCCGGCTCTACCAGCGCATGCGCGAGTTCATGCTCGAGAGCTTCGGCTTCGGCCCCTTCATCTTCCGCCGCCCCGACGGCTCGGTCATCGCCCGCGCCAAGTCGATCCGCGAGCTCGAGGAGAAGGTGCGTGAGGTGCCGGGTGACTCGCTGCTGCACCACGCCCAGCGCAACGACTTCTCGACCTGGATGCGGGCCCGGACCGAGTTCGCCCTCGCCAACGAGCTGGAGCCCCGCGCCGCCGCCGACTTCGAGGACGGCGAGGCCCTGCGCGGCTTCTTGACCACCACCCTGAACCAGGCCCGGCGCGACTTCCAGCGCGGCGCCGTCGCCGACTTCGACCGCGACACCTTCGACGACACGCTGAGCTTCTCGCGCATCGGCCACGGCTCGCTCGGCGGCAAGGCCCGCGGCCTGGCCTTCATCAACTACCTGCTCCACTACCAGCCGGTCAGCTCCCACGGCGAGATCGAGGTCTCGGTGCCGCCGACGGTGGTCATCACCACCGACATGTTCGACCGCTTCATGGCCGAGAACGACCTCTACTCGATCGCGCTCGACGAGGAGGTCCCGGACGAGAAGCTGCGCCGGCGCTTCCTCGCCGCCGACCTGCCGCGCGAGCTGGTCGAGGACCTGCGGGCGCTGTCGCAGTTCTTCGACGGCCCGCTGGCGGTGCGCTCCTCGAGCCTGCTGGAGGACTCGCACCTGCAGCCCTTCGCCGGCATCTACGAGACCCTGATGCTGCCGAACACCGGCGGCGACCCGGAGCACCGGCTGGTCGAGCTGTGCCGGGCGGTCAAGCTGGTCTACGCCTCGACCTACGCCGCCAAGGCGCGCAGCTTCATCCGCGCCACGCCCTTCCTGCACGAGGAGGAGAAGATGGCGGTGGTGGTGCAGCGGCTGTTCGGGCGCTGGCACGGGCGCCGCTACTACCCGACCTTCGCCGGCGTGGGCCGCAGCCACAACTATTACCCGCACGGCCCGGTCAAGCCCGAGGACGGGGTCGCCTGCGTCGGCATGGGCCTCGGCAAGCTGGTGGTCGAGGGCATCGGCGGCCTGCGCTTCTCGCCCAAGTACCCGCGCCACCTGCCCGACTTCTCGGCGGTCGAGGACATCCTCGAGAACGCCCAGCGCCACTTCTACGCCCTGGACCTGAACGCCAGCACCGAGTTCGCCGAGGAGCGCGGCTCGCCCGAGCCCACCCGCTACGACATCGCCCAGGCCGACCAGGACGGCGTGCTGCCGTTGATCGGCTCGGTCTACAGCCCGCAGGACGGCCGCATCTCCGACGGCGTGTCGCGGCCCGGGGTGCGCATCGTCAGCTTCGCCAGCGTGCTCAAGCACGACCGCTTCCCGCTGGCCGAGCTGGTCGACGAGCTGCTCCAGGTCGGCGCCTGGGGCATGGGCGGCCCGGTCGAGGTGGAGTTCGCGGTCGACATGGAGACGCCGATCGGGGTGCCGCGGCGGCTGGCCTTCCTGCAGATGCGGCCGCTGGTGGTGTCGCACGAACGCATCCGGATCGACTTCGACGGCATCCCGGACCAGGAGCTGCTGTGCTCCAGCGACCGGGCGCTGGGCAACGGCCGCAACGAGACCATCCGCGACGTGATCTTCGTCGACCCGGGCGAGTTCGAGCGGTCGAAGAGCCGGGAGACGGCGGCGGCCATCGGCGAGCTGAACGCGATCCTGGAGCGCGAGGACCGCCCCTACCTGCTGCTCGGGCCGGGGCGGTGGGGCTCCAGCGACCCTTGGCTGGGCATCCCGGTCGAGTGGAGCCAGATCGCCGGGGCACGGGTGGTGCTCGAGACCGGCTTCGAGGGCCTGCACGTGCAGCCGTCGGAGGGCAGCCACTTCTTCAACAACATGACCAGCTTCAGCGTCGGCTACTTCACCGTGAACCCCCACCTGGGCGAGGGAGAGCTGGACCTGGAGTGGCTGCGGGCGCAGCCGGCGGCGGAGGAGCGGCCCAACGGGGTGCGGATGCTGCGGCTGTCGGCGCCGCTGACGGTGCTGATCGACGGCAGGACTGCCCACGGGGCGATCGTCAAGCCGGGCGTTTCCGTGGATTAGGCGCCCCCGCCCCCGCTGATTCGGGCAGGGCAGGAAGGCCACGCACGCTGCAGTGCGTTTGCGCACAGCCGGGTCCCCAGGCTGGGGAAGATCGCTTGGCACGGTCCTTGCCTCCAGGTCTGCGCTGCCACCACGGCCCTCCGAAAGGCGCAACCATGAGAGTCCCCGTTTCCTTGCCTCCGGTCCTTTGCCTCCTCTTCTGCCTCCCGCTCCCGGCGCCTGCTCAGGTCATCGGGGGTGAATGGGAGCTGCTCCATCGCTTCGACGGCCAGGCCTCGCTGGACTTCCTCGGCACCGTCGTCGCCGGAGCCGGCGACGTGGACGCCGATGGCGTCCCGGACCTGATCTTCGGCGCCAAGTACTCCGAGCCCAACGGCAACTTCCAGGCGGGCTCGGCCTTCGTCCACTCAGGCGCCACCGGCGCCCTCCTGTGGCGCTTCGACGGCGCCGGGCCGCGCGACTGGCTCGGGGACGCCG
>CAYZXS010000093.1:0-4811 GCA_964482495.1 uncultured Planctomycetales bacterium | reverse complement strand
GAAGCGGCGGCATGGCTCGAGTCGGTCAGGATCGAGACCCCGGCCGGGTTGGTCTGGCCGGTCGATCCGGACGCCGAGCCGCCCCTCCTCGACCCGTACCTCTACCACGGCACCCCCGGAGTGTTGCTCTTCCTGCTCGAGCTGCACGCCGCCACGGGCGAGGCCCGCTACCTGGCTGAGGCCGAGCGCGGCGGAGACGGCTTGCTCGCCGCCGTGGCCGGAGCCGGCGACGCGGCGCCGACTGGCTTCTGGACAGGGGTGGAGGGGCAGGTCTTCACCCTCTTCGAGCTGTATCGGGCCACCGGGGCGGCCCGCTTCCGGGCCGCCTCCCTCGAGCTGCTCGGGAGGCTGCGCGCCCGCATGGCGGCCGCCGAGGCCGCCGGCGACCTCGGGGCGGTTTGGGACGGCACCACCGACGTCGTGCGCGGCGCCGCCGGAGCCGGGTTCCTCCTCCTCTGGCTCCATCGCCACGAGTTGGCGCCGGGCGCGCTCGAGGACGCTCGCGGGGTCGGCGACTGGCTCCTCAGCCAAGCCGAGGCGGCGCCGCCGGACTCGGATGGCGGAGCTGGTGGCCTGCGCTGGCCGATGGCGGCGGGCTACCCGCGCTGGATGCCGAATTTCTCCCACGGCACGGCCGGCGTCGCCGCCTTCCTGGCTGAGCTCCAACGCGCTCTCGGCCCCGACGCCGCCGCCGGTCGCTACGGCGCCGCCGCCGCACGCGGCGCCAGCCACCTGCTGGCCATCGCCGACCGCTCCGAAGGCGGCCTGCGGATCCACCATCACCGCCCGGGCGGGGAGGAGCTCTACTACCTCGGCTGGTGCCACGGCCCGCCTGGCACGGCGCGGCTGTTCCACTCCCTCGACCGCCTCGACCCGACCGGCGGCTGGGGCGCGCCGCTCGCCGCATCGGTCGAGAGCCTCTTCGCCAGCGGGATCCCGGCCCGCCGCCCGCCGGGCCTCTGGGACAACGTCGGCCCCTGCTGCGGGACGGCCGGGGTCGGCGCCTTCCTGCTCTCGACGCCGCGCGGCGCCCGAGCGACCGAGCGCCGCGCCTTCGCCCGCGCGCTCGCCGACGACCTGCTGGCGCGGTCCGACCGCGTCGACCTCGGCGACGGCCGCTTCGGCCGCCGCTGGATCCAGGCAGAGCACCGCGCCCGCCCCGGGCAGCTCCAGGCCCAGACTGGCTTCATGCAAGGCGCGGCCGGCGTCGGCCTGTTCCTGCTCCAGCTCGACGCCGCCGAGCGCGGGCGCCCCTTCGGGCTGGGTTTCCCCGACGATCCCTTCCGCCGCGAGCTCACCGCGCCGCTGCAGGAGCCGACGCCGGCTCCCCGCGGCCTCCCGGCCGAGTCGCGCCAGTTCGACTTCTGGGTCGGCAGCTGGGACGTCAACCTGCGCATCCGTCAGGACGACGGCAGCTGGCGCGATTCGGTCCGGGCCGAGGCCAACATCTACTCGATCCTGAACGGAAAGGCGGTGCTCGAGCTGTGGGACTCGGCGCCGATCCGCGGCTTCAGTCTCCGCGCCTTCGACGCCGCTCGCGGGCAGTGGGTGCTGTGGCTCAACTGGCCCGGCGAGGATCGCTCCGGCACCTCGAGCCTGACCGGCGGCTTCCGCCACGGCCGCGGCGAGTTCTTCTCCACGCGGACCGGCGCCGACGGCGCCGAGACCTTGTCCCGCTACACCTTCAGCGACATCACTCCGGACTCGCTGCGTTGGGACGATGCCTACTCGCCGGACGGCGGTCGGACTTGGCGCCACCAGTGGATCATGGAGTTCTCGCGCACGGCCGCCCGGCCGACCCTGCCGCCCGCCGGCGGCGAGGCGCCGACCTTCGCCGGTGAGCTGCTCGGTCGGCGCGAGGAGTTCCGCCGCTACGAGCGGCTCGCCGGTCGCCGCGAGGGCAGGATCGAAGGCCCAGCCGCCGGAGCGGAGGCCGCGGCGGCGAGCCTGACCGGGTACCGCGTGCTCCGCGGGGCTGCCTTGCTCTTCTTCCTGCGCCATGAACAACCGTCGGGACGGCGCGAGGCCTTCCACCAGATCAGCTTCAACACCTACGC
Source organism: uncultured Planctomycetales bacterium (assembly GCA_964482495.1). Taxonomy (GTDB): domain Bacteria; phylum Planctomycetota; class UBA1135; order UBA1135; family UBA1135; genus J029. The sequence continues at coordinate 2,754 of CAYZXS010000093.1, read as the reverse complement.
CGATCGCTTCGAGCTGCTGCGCCTCGACGACGATCCGCACAGCCCGGCGCGCATCGGCTACGCCGCGGCGGCGGACGGGCCGCTGGTCTTCGCCTTCCCGCCGGTCGACGGCGCGGAGCTCCGCATCAGCCTGGAACTGGACGGTCCGGAGCTCCGCATCGTGCAGGAGGAGCGGGCCGAAGGCGCGGAGTCCTGGCAGCTCCGCTCCCGCGCCGCCTTCCCCGAGGACTGAGCGCGAGAGGCTCAGTCCCCGTCGACCGTCTCGGGGAGCGCCAGCGGAGGCAGGGTCAGGGCGTCGACCTCGCTCCGGTCCAGCCCCTCGACGGCGCCCGCCTCGAGGAAGGCCTGGTCCAGCCGCTGGACCTCCGGCCCGAAGACGCCGTGGCCGCCGGGGACGACCACGTGCAGGCTGTTCGGCAGGTGGCGCGCCGCCTCCTCGCCCCAGCGCGGGGCGGTCGAGGGGTCGTGGGAGCCGGAGAACAGCAGCACCGGTACCTCCGAACGCACCGGCTCGAAGAAGGAGTCCGGCACCCGGCCGCTGGGCCAGATCGCCGCCACCGCCATCTGCTCCCGGACCCGAGTCTCGCCCAGGAAGGTGCCGGCGCAGGCGGCCTCGATCTCGGCCGGGTCGATGCGCGGGATGTCCTCGCTGCCGGTGACGCACATCAGGGCGCCCCAAGCGATGGCGCCGCGCAGGCCGCGGCTCATCGCGAGCGAAGCCTCGGCGAATTCGCGGTAGTCTCCGGCGTGGGCGCGAAGGAGCAGCAGCGGCAGCCGTCGGTTCGAGGGCAGCTGGTAGAGCTGCAGGCGCACCGCTTCGGCGAAGGCCTTGTGGTCGAGCCGGATGGTGTGCACCTCACCGGTCTCGGGATGGCGGACGTCGACCTCAGCCGGCTCCTGCTCCAGGCGACCCAGGGTCTGCCACAGTCGCTGCTCCAGGTCCGGGAAGGCAGCGGCGTAGCGCGGCTCGGCGCGGATCTCGGCGAAGATCAGGTCCAGCGCGTCCTGGGCGCCGCGAGCGTGCGGCAGCGGGTTGCGGTAGGCGATCGGCGCGACGCCCATGAGCATGGCGGTGCGGACCGACTCGGGGTGGCGCCGCAGCCAGACCAAGGCCGCCCGCGAGCCATAGGAGCCGCCGCGCAGGTTCACCTGCTGGTAGCCGAGCGCGGCCCGCACCTCTTCGAAGTCATCGATCGCGTTCGGCGTCGTGTACTGGCTCAGGTCGGCGCGCGCCTGCAGCTCCGGCAGCGCGGCGGCGTAGCGCTCGGGATCGAAGTAGGAAGTGAAGTAGCTCTGCAGGTCCTCGTCGTCACCGAGCTGAGGCACCCGCAGGGGATTCGAGCGGCCGGTGCCGCGCTGGTCGATGAGCACGACGTCGCGCCGCTGGACGATCCAGCCGGCGCGTTGCTGGCCGAAGAAGGCGGTGGCAGCGGCGCCCGGGCCGCCGTGGAGGAGGAAGACGGGGTCCGGCGCCCGCTCAGGGCCACGCGCGGGCAGGATAAGCAGGTGGAGGGCGATCTGGCGACCTTCGCCGGTGTCGCGGTCCTCCGGCACGAGGTAGCGGCCGCGCAGGTAGACCGTGTCCGACGCTCGGTCCTCCGCTCGTTCCAGTTGGAGGCGCGGGTCGCCGGAGGCGCGCGTCAACAGGCGGTCGCAGCCGCGCTCTTGGGCCTCGCGGGCGGCGGCAGGGTCCTGCTGCGGCGACGCCGCGGGAGCTGCCGACGCGGCGTGGCCGACCGGCGCGGCGGCGACGAGGAGCAGGAGCGCAGAGGAAAGCGAGCGGAGGGCGTTCGACATGGGGGGCGCGGCGGGCAGCGGAGGCCCGCATCCTGCCACACCGCGCCGAAAGCGGCCGCTCAGCGCCGCCGCGCCGCGACCTGCTTCTCGTAGTACTGCTGGTGGTATTCCTCGGCGCGGATCCACTCCGGCGCCGGCTGGACGGCGGTGGCGATGGGCCGGGCGAAGCGGCCGCTCTCCTCGAGCTCCTCGCGCGAAGCCAGCGCAGCGGCCTCCTGCTCGGGGGAGTGGAAGAAGATCGCTGAGCGGTACTGGTCGCCGCGGTTGACGCCCTGGCCGTCGACCTGGGTCGGGTCGTGGTTGGCCCAGAAGATGGCGAGGAGGCGCTCGTAGTCGACCCGCTCGGGGTCGTAGGCGACGCGCACGGCCTCCGCGTGGCCAGTGCCGCCGCCGCAGACCTGGCGATAGGTCGCTTGAGGCACGTGGCCGCCGGTGTAGCCGACCTCGGTCTCCAGGACGCCGTCTACAGCACGGTAGACGGCTTCGACGCCCCAGAATCAGCCGGCGGCGAAGGTGGCGTAGCGCATCTGCGGTTCTCCAGCGGGGGCGGCGGGGGCGGCGGTGATCGGCCGCGTCGCCTCCGGGTCGAGGAAGCTGGCGCTGCAGGCGGCGCCGAGCAGGGCGGCGGCGGCGGCGAGGATCCAGGCTTGCATGCTGACCCTTAGGGTACCGGATGGGCGATGCAAGCGGAGGCCGCCCACTCGGGGGCGGCGGGGCGGCGGGGCGGCGTAGGATGGTGGCATGGACGGCCTCGCACGGAGTTGGTGTCGCCGCGGCTTCCTGGTCCTGGTCGCGCTGCTCGCCGGTTCTGCAGCCGCCGCGCAAGGGCCGCCGGCGGGCTCTTCCGTCGAGGAGCTGCGGATCGAACGCCGCGAGCCGGTGCTCGAGGGCCGCGCCTTCGGCGACGCCGGCGCCTACGAGAAGCTGAGCGGGCAGGTGGTCTTCGCCTTCGACCCG
>CAYZXS010000092.1:0-5636 GCA_964482495.1 uncultured Planctomycetales bacterium | reverse complement strand
AGTGGCCTTCGCCTCCTGGCGCGACCACCACTACGTCGACGTCTCCCTGGACGGCGGCCTGACCTTCATCAACGTCCGCGACGACCTGGCGCCCGACGGCTTCAGCATGCTCGACGTCGACCTGAGCGCCTACGCGGGCACCAACGGCGTCAACGTCGCCTTCCACTACACCGGCGACTACGCCAGTGAGTGGGAGCTAGACGACCTGGTGATCGACGACCAGCTGCCGCCGCCGCCGCCGCCGGTCTGGCCCAACATGCCGACCGCCTTCGTGGCCGCCGATGGCATGTTCGATGACTTCGAGAGCTACCTGGGTGTGGTTCCGCCGCACATGGCCACCAACGCCCTGAACGGCGCGTCCGGCCTCCCGGACCCGGAAGCCTACTGCGACATCGCTGGCTCCTCGGGCCTCGGCGCCTTCAGCGGCGCTGCCTGCCTCGAGATGGGCCTCGACCCGCTGTCCAACAACTACCACGACGTCCGCAACGGCCTGATCATCGGCCTGAACGGCGGCGGCGCGGCGGCGCTGGAGATGGACTTCCAAGTCATCGACCACGGCGAAGAGTCCGACACCTGGGACGGCATCTGGGTCTCCGAGGACGGCGCCACCTGGCACCTGGCCTACGGCGACTGGTCCGCCCTGTTGAGCTCCTGGCAAGCCGTCACCGCCGTCGACCTCTCCGGCGCCGGCGCGAACACCGCGGGTGACTTCTACATGCTGATCGCCCAGGACGACAACTTCCCGTACGGCTACCTGGACGGCATCGGCATCGATGACATCAGCATCGCCCAGCCCGTTCCTCCCGGCCCCTCGCTCGCCGTGGTCAACCTGATCGGCGGCCAGACGGCCACCCTCGAGGTGACCAACGCCACCGCTGACGGCATCGTCGCCGTCGGCATCAGCGCCACCGGCGCCGGTCCGACCCCGTCGGTCTACGGTGACGTCATGCTCAGCCCGCCCATCCACACTGCCCAGCGGCGTGCGGACGCGGCCGGCGCCGCGAGCTTCAGCCACCTTGCCTACCCGCACCTCGTGGGCAAGACCCTCTACTTCCAGGCCGTGGACCACACCACCGCCGCCCTCAGCAACGCGCTGGCGGAGGTGGTCGGCTAGGCCCCGCCTAGACCCCGGCCTTCTTGGCGCCGCGGCCTGTCGCCGCGGCGCCATTCTTTTTCAGCTCGCCGGGCAGCGGCGTGGGGCCTCGCTCGTCGATGATCTGGTAGCCCTGGTTGCGCTGCCGCGGCGCGAAGCCGGCCTCGCGGATGCAGCGCTCGATCTGTTCCAGCGCCACCAGCTCGAAGCAGCCGGCCGAGCTGACCACGTTCTCCTCGAGCATGGCGCTGCCGAAGTCGTTGCAGCCCATGCGCAGGGCGATGGTCGCGGCCTCGGCGCCCTGGGTGACGAAGCTGGCCTGGACGTTGTCGAAGTTGTCGAGGAAGATCCGCGCCACCGCGGTGGTGCGGTAGTACTCGGCGTAGGTGGACTTGCTCCAGCCCTCCGCCAGCAGCTCGTCGCCGAGCGGGTTGTCGCCGGGTTGGAAGGTCCAGTCGATGAAGGCGGTGAAGCCGCCGGTGCGGTCCTGCACCTGGCGCAGCCGGTCGAGGTGCTCGACGCGGTCGGCGACGGTCTCGACGTGGCCGAACATCATGGTCGCGGTGGTGCGCATGCCGAGGCCGTGCGCCTCCTCCATGACCCGCAGCCACTCGTCGGTGGTGGCCTTGCGCGGCGCGATCTTCTCGCGCACCGACTCGACCAGGATCTCGGCCCCGCCGCCGGGCATCGAGTCCATGCCGGCCGCCTGCAGCCGCCGCAGCACCTCCTCGGTGGAGGTCCTGGAGACGTGGGACAGGTGCACGATCTCGGGCGGGCTCATGGCGTGTAGGTGGAGCGCCGGCCAGCGCTGCTTGAGGTCGCGGAACAGCTCCTCGAACCAGGCGGTGTCCAGCCTCGGGTGGTGGCCGCCCTGCATCAGGATCTGCACCCCGCCGACGTCCACCGTCTCCTGCACCTTGCGGTAGATGGTCTCGCGGTCGAGCACGTAGCCCTTCTCCTGGTCCTTCGGCTTGGCGTAGAAGGCGCAGAAGGCGCAGTCGGTGACGCAGACGTTGGTCGGGTTGAGGTTGCGGTCGATGATGTAGCTGACGACCTGCTCGGGGTGCTTGCGGCGGCGGACCCCGTCCGCCAGCAGGCCTAGGGTGGCGATGTCGGCCCGCTCGTGCAGGAGCAGGGCATCGGCCGGACTGAGCCGCTCCCCGGCGAGGACCTTAGCGGCGGTCTGCTGCAATTCCATGCCGGGATTCTAGGTCCGGTCGGGCGGCTTTCCAGACGCCGCGGCGCCCATCGGCGACCGAAAAGCCCCCTTTTGGGCTCCTCTCGGGAAGGATGAAGCCTATTCTGCGATTGGCCCCCTTTCCCGTTGCACCATCCCTGATGGGCTCCCCTCCTTAACCCTTCTCATTGGAGAACATACCTCGTACATCCTCGATCCTCTCCGCGATTGCAGCGGCCGGCCTGGTGGCCGGCGCCTTCGCCCAACAGACCAACGACGTGGACCCGAATGGCGTCCACGCCAACGCCGCGCTGAGCGGCGGGACAACCCGCGGACACGGCGACCTGGTCGCAGGCCCGTGGGACGTCGAGACCGGCCCCAACGACAACCGCTGCCTGGGTGTCGAGTGGGCTTGGGGAAGCTACTGGGTCACCGGCCGCGGCCACTCCACCGTCGGCGACGTCTACATGATCCACCAGTTCGACGCCGCTGGCGCCTACATCGCCAGCTTCCCGCAGAACGTCAGCGCCGCGAACGTCGGCGGCTGGGGCGGCCGGGACATGGAGGCCGACGAGGCCGCCAACACCCTCTGGGTGGGCAATGACAGCGGCTACGTCGAGGTCATGACCTACGACCCGATCACCGGCGGCATCGTCTACGGCAGCACCGTGATGACCTCGGTCACCGGCACCGTCCGCGCCTTGTGCCAGAACCCGAACACCGGGAATTTCTTCACCAAGAGCTTCACGAGTTCGATCTACGAGTTCGACATGAGCACCGGCGCGGTGGTCAACACCTTCACCAACACGGCGGTGTCGGCCTACGGCTTCGGCTGGGACTACGCTCAGGACACCATCTGGTCGACCGACGCGCTGGCTTCGGCCACCGAGCTCGATCCGGCCAACGGCATGGTGACCGGCCGCGGCTTCAGCACCGTGCTCGGCGGCTCGCAGGGCGGCGCGGACGTCTACGACGACCCGCTCAACGCCAACGGCCCGTCGATGGTCATGCTGCACCAGACCACTCCGGACAGCATCGCCGTCTACGACACCTCCGGTTCGCCGCCTCCGCCGCCCCCGGCCTGGCCGAACCTGCCGACGGGGTTCATGGCTGCCGACGGCTACTTCGATGACTTCGAGTCCTACGGCGGCGTGGTGCCTGGCCACTTCGCGGTCAACGAGCTCGATGGAACGAGCGGCCTGCCGGACCCGGAAGCCTACTGCGACATCGCCGGCAGCTCGGGCCTCGGCGCCTTCAGCGGCACCGCCTGCCTCGAGATGGGCCTCGACCCGCTGTCCAACAACTACCACGACGTCCGCAACGGCCTGGTCATCGGCCTGAACGGCGCCGGGGCGGCCTCCTTGGACATGGACTTCCAGGCCATCGACCACGGCGAAGAGACCGATACCTGGGACGGCGTCTGGACCTCCGACGACGGCCTGGTCTGGTACCAAGCCTACGGCCCGTGGACCTCGCTGCTCAGCTCTTGGCAAGCCGTCACTGGCGTCAACCTGGACGGCGCGGGAGCCAACACCGACGGCGACTTCTACCTGCTGTTCGCCCAGGACGACAACTTCCCGTACGGTTACCTGGACGGCCTCGGCGCCGATGACATCAGCATCGTCGCTCCGCCGCCTCCGGGCCCGAGCCTGGCGGTCTACGACCTGACCGGCGGCATGATGGGCACCCTCGAGGTGACCAACGCCACGCCGGGTGGCATCGTGGTTATGGGCGCGAGCATGGCCGGCGGCGGTCCGACCTCGACCGTCTACGGCGACGTCATGCTGAGCCCGCCGATCCACGTGCGCTGGAACACTGCTGACGCGGCCGGCACGGCCACCTGGAGCCACCAGGTCTACCCGCACCTGACGGGCAAGACCCTCTACTTCCACGCCGTGGACGACACCACCGGCGACCTGTCGAACCCGCTGATGGAGGTCGTCGGCTAAGCCGCCGAGAGACCATCCCTCGACCCGCGCCGCGGCCCTCGGCCGCGGCGCTTCTCCTTCGGGCCAGCGAGCCGCCACGGGAATCGCTGGGCCGGGTGGGACTTTCGGACAATTCCGGTCCGAAAACCTCCTTTTCGAGGCGAGCGATTCGGTCACAGCACTGGATTCGATCAGGAACCTGCCCAGAATGTGAGGTACTCTTGCAGATGGGAAGGGAAAAAACTCGACCGAATCTCTCTTGGGTCGCGGTTTCTCTTCTATGCTGGATTTGTGGTTTCATCCAGCCCTTGGCAGCCCTTGGCAGCCCTTGGCAGCCCTTGGGCTCATCCCTACCCCTGCACTCTGAACTCATGCAAAGCGCATCCTCTCTGATGGCGGCGATCGCTGCCGCCGGCCTCGTGGCCGGCGCCTTCGCCCAGCAGACCAATGACGTGGACCCCAACGGGGCCCTCATGAACGCCGCCCTCACTGGCGGCACCACCCGCGGACACGGCGACCTGGTCGCTGGTCCCTTCGATGTCGAGACCGGGCCCTTCGACAACCGCTGCCTCGGCGTGGAAGAAGCCTGGGGTCACTACTGGGTCACCGGCCGGGGCCACACGACCCTCGGCGACATCTACATGATCCACAAGTACGACATGGCTGGTGTCTACTTGGCCAGCTACCCCCAAAACGTCAGCGCCGCGAACGTCGGCGGCTGGGGCGGCCGGGACATGGAGGCCGACGAGGCCGCCAACACCCTCTGGGTCGGCAACGACGGCGGCTACGTCGAGGTCATGACCTATGACCCGATCACCGGCGGCGTGGTCTACGGCAGCACCGTGACCACTGCGGTCGTCGGCACCGTCCGGGCGCTGTGCCAGAACCCGAACACGGGCAACTTCTTCGCCAAGAGCTTCACCAGCTCGATGTACGAGTTCGACATGACCACCGGCGCGGTGGTCAACACCTTCGTCAACACGGCGGTGTCGGCCTACGGCTTCGGCTGGGACTACGCCCAGGGCACCATCTGGTCGACCGACGCTCTGGCCTCGGCCACCGAGCTCGACGTCCTCGGCGTGGAGACGGGCCGCGGCTTCTCGACCGCCCTCGCCGGCTCGCAAGGCGGCGCGGACGTCTACAACGACCCGCTCAACGCCAACGGCCCGTCGATGGTCATGCTGCACCAGACCACTCCGGACAGCATCGCCGTCTACGACACCTCCGGTTCGCCGCCTCCGCCGCCCCCGGCGTGGCCGAACCTGCCCACCGCCTTCGTGGCTGCTGACGGCATGTTCGACGACTTCGAGTCCTACCTCGGCGTCGTCCCGCCGCACATGGCGGTCAACGAGCTGGACGGCATCTCCGGCCTCGCGGACCCGGAAGCCTACTGCGACATCGCTGGTAGCTCGGGCCTCGGCGCCTTCAGCGGCACCGC
>CAYZXS010000091.1:2241-5771 GCA_964482495.1 uncultured Planctomycetales bacterium | reverse complement strand
CCGGAGTGCTCCTCGGACAGCTCCAGCTCGCGCTCGGAGCAGATCATGCCGCGCGAGACCTGGCCGCGCAGCTTGGCCTTCTTGATCTTGAGCCCGCCGGGCAGCACGCTGCCGACCGGGGCGAAGGCGATCTTCAGGCCCTGGCGCACGTTGCTGGCGCCGCAGACGACCTCGACCGTCTCCCCGGCGCCGTACTCGACCCGGGTCAGCGACAGCTTGTCGGCGTCCGGGTGGCGGCCGCACTCGACGACGTGGCCGACGACCACGTCCTGGATGGCCTCGCCGTAGACCTCGACGCCCTCGACCTCGGCGGTGTGCAGGGACAGCAGCTCGGCGATCCGCTCGGGACTCTGGTCCGAGAGGTCGACGTAGTCGTTGAGCCAGGAGAGCGAGATCTTCATGCCGGGAACTGCTCCAGGAAGCGCAGGTCGCCGCCGAGGATCCAGCGGATGTCGTCGATGCCGTAGCAGAGCATCGCCAGCCGGGACAGGCCCAGGCCGAAGGCGTAGCCGCTGTACTCTTCCGGGTCGACGTCGCAGGCGCGCAGCACGTTCGGGTGCACCAGGCCGCCGGGCATGAGTTCGATCCAGGTCGAGCCCTTGCAGACCTTGCAGCCGCCCTGGCAGAAGGGGCAGCGGGCGTCGAGCTCGAAGCCCGGCTCGACGAAGGGGAAGAAGCCGGGGCGGAGCCGGGTCTCCAGCTCGCGGCCGAAGACGCCCTCGAGCATGGTGTTCATGGCGTGCAGCATGTGGCCGACGCCGACGCCCTTGTCGACCACCAGGCCCTCCATCTGGTGGAAGGTGTGGTCGTGGGTCGCGTCCTGGGTCTCCTGGCGGAAGACCCGGCCCGGCGCCACCACCCGAAGCGGCGCGCCGAAGCGCCGCAGCGCCCGGACCTGCACCGGCGAGGTGTGGGTGCGCATGCAGACGCCCTGCTCGCCCTCGACCCAGATCGTGTCCTGGGACTCCCGCGCCGGGTGGTCCTTAGGGATGTTGAGGGCGTCGAAATTGTTGGCCTCGAGCTCGACCTCGGGGCCGTCCACGACGACGAAGCCCATCGACCGGAACAGGTCCTCGAGCCGGCGCTGGACCTGCCCGATCGGGTGCAGGCGGCCGGCGAGCGCCGGCGGGCCAGGCAAGGTCGAGTCGAAGCCGGCGCCGCTCAGCTCCTGCTCCAGGCGGGCCTGCTCCAGCTCCTGGCGGCGGAGGCTGATGCCCTCCGCCAGGGCCTGCTTGACCTGGTTGGAGAGCTGGCCGGCGGCCGGGCGCTCCTCCGGCGGCAGCGCGCCGACGGTCTTCAGCAGGGCCGTGAGCTCGCCGTTGCGGCCGAGCAGCCGGACCTCCAAATCGCGCACGGCGGCCTCGTCCGAGGCCGCCGTGAGAGCCGCCAGCCCCTCCTGGCGGAGCTGTTCGAGCCGGTCGCGCATGGCGTCCGGTCAGGCAGCGAGGGCTTGCTTGGCGCGATCGACGACCGCGGTGAAGGCGGCCGGATCGTGGAAGGCGAGCTCGGACAGCGCCTTGCGGTCGATCTCGATGCCGGCCTTCTTGACCCCGTTCATGAACCGGGAGTAGTTCAGGCCGTGGCTGCGGGCGGCGGCGTTGATGCGCTGGATCCACAGCTTGCGGAATTCCCGCTTCTTGTTGCGCCGGTCGCGGTAGGCGAACATGCCGGCACGCAGCAGGTTCTCCTTCATGGTGCGGATCAACTTCCGGCGAGCTCCCCAGTTTCCCCTGGAGAGGCGGGTGATCCGGCGCCGGCGGCGCAGACGGGGGACGACAGAACGTGCGCGAGTCATCGATCTCCTCCTACTTCTTCAGGAGCGCGCGCATGTTCTGCGCGAACTTACCGAGGACGGTGGTGGAGCGCCGCAGGTTGCGACGGCGCTTGGAGGACTTGGCGGAGAGGAGGTGGCCGGTGGCCTCGTGTCGACGAAGGACCTTGCCGGTCTTCGTCACCTTCATCCGCTTGGCGACTGCTTTCTTTGTTTTCTGCTTGGGCACTGCTGTTTCAAGTGGCTTGGGTCCAAGAAACGGGCCGCGTAGTGTAACCGCGGGCGGGCACCAGTCAAGCTCCCCGCCCGCAGAAGCGGTCCCAGGAGACCGGCGGGCCTCAGCCGGACTTCTTGCCCAGCATGATGTTCATGCGCCGCCCCTCCATGCGGGGCGTGCGCTCGACCCTGGCGATCTCATCCAGGGCCTCCACCACCTTCATCAGGACGTCGCGTCCCAGGCTCTGGTAGGCCATCTCGCGGCCCCGGAAGAGGCAGGTCACCTGGACCTTGTGGCCGGCGTCGAGGAACTCCTTGGCCTTGCGGATCTTGATCTCGAGGTCGTGGGAGTCGATCTTGGGCCGGACCCGGAGCTCCTTGAGCACCGAGGAGGCGCTCTTCGACTTGGTCTGCTTCTTCTTCTGCTCGTACTTGAAGCGACCGTAGTCGAGGATCTTGCACACCGGCGGCCGCCCCTGCGGGGCGACTTCGACCAGGTCGAGCCCGGCCTCCTGGGCCAACCGCTGCGCTTCCTGGGTCGGGACCACCCCGACCTGCTCGCCGTCCGCTCCGATCAGGAAGACCTCCTTGATGCGGATGCGGTGGTTGATGCGATAACGCTCCTTCTCGGGCGGAGCATAACGCGGTCGTCTTCTGCGCGGGGGAATGGTCGGCTACCTCAGTCTTGGTTCAGGGGTCGGGGCTGGTGTGCCAGCGGGGGCATTCTATTGCTTTTCGGCCGCCGGCTGGTCCGACGTAGAGCGGATCCCCAGCTCGGCCAGCTGCGCGGCATCGACCGCCGCGGGGGCGTCGGTGAGCGGGCAGCCGCCGGCGGAGGTCTTGGGGAAGGCGATCACCTCGCGGATCGACTCGGCGCCGAACAGCAAGGCGTAGAGCCGGTCGAGCCCGATGGCGAAGCCGGCGTGGGGCGGCGGTCCATAGCGGAAGGCCTCGAGCAGGAAACGAAATCGCTCCTGCGCGACCTCCTCGGGGATGCCCAAGGCCTGGAAGATGGCCTCCTGGACGTCGGTGCGGTGGATCCGGATCGACCCGGAGCCGAGCTCGACGCCGTTCATCACCAGGTCATAGGCCCGGGAGCGGATGCCGCCCTGCTGGCCGCCCAGCAGCGCCTCCAGGTCGTCCGGGTGGGGCGCGGTGAAGGGGTGGTGGGCCGGGATCCAGGCGCCGTCGTCGTCCTCCTCGAAGAGGGGGAACTCGGTCACCCAGAGCAGGCGGTCAGGGCCTCGGACCAGCCCCATGGCCTCCCCAGCGGCGCGCCGCAGCGCGTCGAGGGCGGTCAGGGCCTTCCGGGGCCGGTCGGCGATGGTGCACAGCAGGTCGCCGGCTTGGCACCCGGCGGCGACCAGGAAGGCGGCGCCAGCGTCGCACTTGAGGAAGCGGCTCAGGGGGCCGGTCGGGCCGTCCTCCCCCACCTTGCACCAGGCCATCCCTCCAGCGCCCGCGTCCTTGCAGGCCTGCTCGAGGGCGTCGATCTGCTTGCGCGCCAGCGCGGCGCCGCCAGGCAGCCGCACCGCCCGCACCA
>CAYZXS010000091.1:0-2141 GCA_964482495.1 uncultured Planctomycetales bacterium | reverse complement strand
TCCTCGTCCCGCAGGCAGCGGGCGATCTGGAAGTAGCGCTCGACCCCCCCCACCATGCAGAGCTGCTTGAACAGCTGCGGCGACTGCGGCAGGGCGTACCAGCTGCCAGGCTTCAGTCGGCTCGGCACCAGGTAGTCCCGCGCGCCCTCCGGCGTCGACCGGGTCAGCAGCGGGGTCTCGACCTCGAGGAAGCCGTCCTCGATCAGCTGGCTGCGGATGGCGTGGTTGGCCTGGGAGCGCTGCTGCAATCGCTCCAGCACCGCCGGGCGGCGGATGTCGAGGTAGCGGTACTTGAGCCGCAGCTCCTCCGGCACGTCGAGCTCGTCGACGATCTCGAAGGGCACCCGCTCGGCGTGGGAGAGCAGCTCGACACGGTCGACCAGGACCTCGACCTCGCCGGTCGGGCGGTCGGGGTTGAGGTTGCGCTCGTCCCGCATCCGGACCACGCCCGTGACCATGAGGCAGTCCTCTTGGCTGAGGCCGCCCAAGGCCTCGCGGGCGGCCTCAGTGGCCTCCTCGTCGGCGACCAGTTGGATGATCCCCCAGCGGTCGCGCAGGTCGACGAAGTAGACCCCGCCGTGGTCGCGGCGGGCGTTCACCCAGCCGCAGAGGCGGACCTTCTCACCGGTGTGGGACGCGCGCAGCTCGCCGCAGCGGTGGCTGCGGCCGATCGCGGCGCTACTCATGATCTACGGCCATACTTCTCGCGCGCGATGGCGCGGCGCAGGGCGGACACCGCCCTGACGTAGTCGATCTTGGTCCGGTCGTTCCGGATCCGCTCGCGGGCCCGCTCGGCGGCCTGCTTGGCGCGGTCCAGGTCGACCTCGCCCGGCTTCTCGGCCGAGCGCGTCAGCACCGTCAGCACGTTGTCCCGGACCTCGGCGAAGCCGTCGTGGATCAAGAACTCCAGCTCCTCTCCGGAAGCGGTCCGCGCCTGGAGCGGCCCGGACTCGGTCAGGGAGACCATGGCCGCGTGCCGCGGCAGGACGCCGAAGGAGCCGTCCTCCCCCGGGAAGCGCACCGCGCTCACCTCGGCCTCGAGCAGGATCCGCTCGGGCGAGACCACGCGTAGCTGGAAGGTGCCGCTCACGGTGTCGTCCTCGCTAGAGGGTCTTGCCCTTCTCGACCGCCTCGTCGATCGAGCCGACCATGTAGAAGGCCTGCTCGGGCAGGTCGTCGTGCTTGCCCTCGAGGATCTCCTCGAAGGAGCGGATGGTGTCCGCCACCGGCACGAAGCGGCCGGGGGTGCCGGTGAAGGTCTCGGCGACGAAGAAGGGCTGCGACAAGAAGCGCTGCAGACGGCGGGCGCGGTGCACCAGCTGCCGGTCCTCTTGGGAGAGCTCCTCCATGCCGAGGATGGCGATGATGTCCTTCAGGTCGGCGTAGCGCTGCAGCACCCGCTGGGTCTCGGTGGCGATCTTGTAGTGGTGATCGCCGACCACCTGCGGGTCGAGCATGCGGCTGGTCGACTTCAGCGGGTGCACCGCCGGGTAGATGCCGAGCTCGGAGATGGCGCGGTCGAGCAGGATGGTCGAGTCGAGGTGGGCGAAGGTCGCCACCGGCGCCGGGTCAGTGAAGTCGTCCGCCGGCACGTAGACCGCCTGCATCGAGGTGACCGAGCCCTTGCTGGTCGAGGTGATCCGCTCCTGCAGCGCGCCCATCTCGGACCCCAGGGTCGGCTGGTAGCCCACCGCGGAGGGGATCCGGCCGAGCAGCGCCGAGACCTCGGAGCCGGCCTGCACGAAGCGGAAGATGTTGTCCACGAACAGCAGCACGTCCTTGCCCTCGCTGTCGCGGAAGTACTCGGCCATGGTCAGGCCGGACAGGGCGATGCGCAGGCGCGCGCCGGGCGGCTCGTTCATCTGGCCGAAGACCAGCACCGCATTGTCGATCACCGCCGCCTTGCCGCCGTCGGGGGTGGTGTACTCGGACTCGGACATCTCGAGCCAGAGGTCATTGCCCTCGCGGGTGCGCTCGCCGACGCCGCAGAAGACCGAGAAGCCGCCCTTCTCGACCGCGGTGATCCGGATCAGCTCCTGGATCAGCACGGTCTTGCCGACCCCCGCGCCGCCGAACAGGCCGATCTTGCCGCCCTTGGCGAAGGGGCACAGCAGGTCGACCACCTTCAGGCCGGTCTCGAA
>CAYZXS010000090.1:0-5883 GCA_964482495.1 uncultured Planctomycetales bacterium | reverse complement strand
GCGGCAGGGCGGAAGTCGATGTCGGACGTCGAATATCAATCGATGTCTGACCCCGGTTATGCTCTGCCATGGACGCGGAGCGCTGGGAGCGCCTGAAGGGGCTGTTCGAGGAGGCGGAGCGCCTCGACGCCGCGGCCCGCGCCGACTTCGTGGACGCGGCCTGCGGCGAGGACGCAGTCCTGCGGGAGGAGCTCCTCTCCTTGCTGGGGGCCGCCGAGGGCGACGCCGTGCTCGCCTTGGACGCGGACGCCGCCGCCATGTTCTCCGGCCCGCTGGAGCCCTCCGGCGAGGGCGGCATGGTGGGAGAGCGGGCTGGCCCCTTCGTCTTGCGGGAGCACCTGGCCTCCGGCGGGATGGGCGAGGTCTACCGCGGCGAGCGCGCCGACGACTTCGAGCAGACGGTGGCGGTGAAGGTCATCCGCCCCGGCTTCGACACCGGCACCCTGCTGCAGCGCTTCCTCAGCGAGCGCCAGACCCTCGCCGGCCTCGAGCACCGCAACATCGCCAAGCTGGTCGACGGCGGCCAGCTGGCTACCGGCGCCCCCTGGCTGGCGATGGAGTTCATCGACGGCGAGGCCCTCACCGCCTGGACCGAGCGCCGCCGCCTCGGCGTCCGCGACCGGATCGGCCTCTTCCTCCAGGTCTGCGACGGCGTCGACTACGCCCACCGGCGCCTGGTCGTGCACCGCGACCTCAAGCCGGCGAACGTCCTGGTCACCGAGGACGGCACCGCCAAGCTGCTCGACTTCGGCATCGCCAAGCTGCTCGACCCGGAGGCCCTGCCCGGCGGGGCCGAGCTGACGGTGGCGCCGCTGATGGCCATGACCCCCGAGTACGCCAGCCCGGAGCAAGTCCGCGGCGAGCCGGTCGGCACCGCCAGCGACGTCTACTCCCTCGGGGTGATGCTGTACCGGCTCCTGACCGGCGGCCAGCCCTACGAATTCCCGACCCGCGCCATCCGCGACATCGAGCGGACGGTCTGCGACCAGGAACCGCCGCCGCCCAGCCGGCAGTCCGAGCTCGGCCGCTGGGCCGGCGACCTCGACGCCATCGTCGGCGTGGCGCTGCGCAAGGAGCCGGAGCGCCGCTACCCCACCGCCGAGGCCCTGGCGGCGGACCTGCGCCGCTGCCTGCGCGGCCTGCCCGTGACGGCGCGGCCGGACTCCTGGCGCTACCGGGCCGGGAAGTTCGTGCGCCGGAACCGCGCCGGGGTGGCGGCGGCGACCTTGGTCACGGCGGCGTCGCTGGCCGGCGTGGCCGGCGTCCTGTGGCAGGCCGGCATCGCCCGCGGCGAGGCGGAGACCTCGCGCCGGGTCGCGGAGGTGGTCGTCGGCCTATTCGAGGAGGGCGACCCCTGGGCCTCCGCGCCGGGCGATACGCCGGTGCGGGTCTTCCTGCAGCGGAACGGCGCCCAGGCCCTCGCCGGGCTCGAGGACGAGCCGGAGGTCTACGCCGAGCTCTCGGCCATCCTCGGCGAGGTCTACACCCGGCTCGAGCTCAACGACGGCGCCCGCCAGCTGCTGGAGCAGGCCCGCGCCCACGACCTCGAGCCCGAGCGCGAGGCCCTGGTCCTGCACTGGCTCGGCATCCTCAAGCGTCGCCAGGGGGACTTCGCCGGGGCGGAGGAGCTGCACCGGCAGGAGCTCGCGCTGCAGGAGCGGGGCCACGGCCGCGAGTCGCGCCCGGTGGTCCACGCCCTGAACGCCCTCGGCACGGTCTTCGCCACCAGCCCGGAGCGCCGCTGGCAGGAGGCCGAGGCGGTCTGGGCCGAGGCCTTGGGGATCCGAGAGCGGCTGTTCGGCCCGGAGAGCGCCGAGGTCGCCGAGTCGGCCGGCAACCTGGCCTTCCTCGCCTACTCACGCGGCGCCGTCGCCGGCGCCGAAGGCGACCCGGCCGCGGCCGCGCTGCTCGAGCAGGCCGTCGGCCTCTACCGCCGCTCGATCGACGCCTTCGCCGGCGCCTACCCGGACGGCCACCCGGACCTCGCCACCGCCCGCAACAACCTCGGCATGGTGATGCGGGAGCTCGGGGATCCGGCCGCGGCGCGGACGCTGATCGAGCAGGCGCTGGCCATGCGCCTGGAGCTGCTCGGGGAGGACCACCCGCACGTGGCGATCTCCTCGAACAACCTCGGCCTGCTGCTCTACGACGAGCAGGACTTCGCCGGCGCCGCCGCCGCCTTCGGGCGGGCGCTGGCGGTGGCCGAGCCCCGGCTCGGTCCGGCGGACCCGCAGGTGGAGCAGTACCGCGCCAACCAGAGCGCCGCCCAGGAGGAGCTGCGGCTGCGCCAGCCGGCGGCGCCCGCTGACCCCGCCGGCGGCTAGCGGCCCGCTAGTCCTTCATCTCGACCGGCACGGCGCCGTCGGCGCGCATCAGGTCGTCGACGATCCACAGCGCCTGCGGCAGGCCGCGCTTGGCGATGACCTCGACGCTGGTGTCGGCCCCGGCCTCGAGCGGCTGGCCGAAGGCGTAGCTGAGGTCCGCCCACAGGCCGTCGTCCGGGTTGGCGGGGTCGAGGTAGGGCGTGCCGTTGACCGGGTTCAAGTACAGGAAGGGCTCCCAGGCGAGGGTGCCGGGGATCAGGTCGCCGCCGGCCGGGTCGGGGTTGCGCAGCCACGGCGGGAAGCGGAGCTGGTCGTCGACGCCGTCGTTGTCGGAGTCGAAGTTCAGCTCGCCGTAGGGGTTCAGCGGGCCGAGGTCGACGCTGCACCAGCTGCCCGGCGGGTGGTTCCCGTGGTCGCAGATCTTGGCGACGCCGTAGCCGGGGGTCCGGGCTCCGATCACCAGGCCCTGGCCGCCGTTGGCCTCCTGCAGCGGCAGGCCGCTGGGGGCGGAGGCGGTGCCGATCCACTCCTGCGGCGGGTCGAAGACGAAGTCGCCGCCGCGCTCCGCGGCGTCGTACTGCCAGCCGCGGCGCAGGCGGCCGCCGCCGTCCCGGTAGTCGCGCAGCGCCGCCCGGTCGACCGGCCGAGGGAAGACGTCGTATTGCGGGATGACGTCGGCGTGCGGCCGGAAGCCCCAGCCGGCGCGCCACTGCAGCTCGGCGTCCTTGGGGGCGCCGAACCACGGCTTCCAGCTGTAGATCTCCATGCTGTGGCCGCCGGCGGGGGCGTAGCTGCAGGTCTTGATGTCGAAGTGCAGCGGCGGGCCGGCCTCCATGACCCGGAAGCGGTGGCGGGCGGCGTCGAGGTTGATCAGCTTCACCTGCAGCCGGTCGCCGGGGAAGGCGCCGGGCAGGGGGCGCGGCCGGAAGTTTGCTCCGGCGGGGCCGTCGTCGACCCGGAGCAGGCGCAGCTCGTGGTTGGCGTAGACCACGATCAGGTCGTAGGGGCCGAGCGGGCGCGGGCCGGGCTGGTCGGGGAAGATGCCCTCCAGGGCCAGGATCTGCAGCGCCTCCTCGGGCAGGGCCCGGCGGTCCTCGAGCTGGCGGGTCCAGCTGCGCCAGGTGCCGAGCGGACCGGTCCCGGCCTGGTTGAGCATGGCCGCGACCGCCGCCGGGCTGGCGCCGGCCTGGACCGCTTCCAGCACGGTCAGGATCTTGCGCTCGGGCGCGGCGGCGCCGACGGTGCCGATGCCGCGGGCGGCGTTGCGCTCCGCCAGCACCCGGCCGCGCGGATCGAGCTCGACGGCGCCGGTGTGGGCGTTCAGGACCTCGCGCGCGAATTGGATCGAGTGGCTGCGCCAGGGCCGGGCGCGCCAGTCCCAGGCCTGGAGGCCGCGCAGCTGCCCGAGCGAGGGGTACTCGATCGTCACCTCATTGGCGCTCTGGCCGGCGACGGGCACCCAGGAGGCGTCGAAGCCCTTGAAGGGCAGCGGCGCCGAGCCGGGGGCGCGGACGTCGTCGAGCAGCACGCCGGGCACGAAGTCGCCGCGCTCGGTCGAGTAGATGGTGTAGTGGACGCGGAGCCGGTCGAAGGGGTCGGCGTCGACCGGGACCAGCAGCAGGCTGGTGTCGCCGTCGGCCTCGTCGTCGTACCAGAGCAGCCGGACCTCGACCTCCCAGACCCGCTGCCGCTCGCCGTTCGGGCCGAGGGCGGTGAGGCCGGAGTCGCGGAGCCGCTTCATCCGGTCCTGGCCCGGCAGGTGGTCGGGCAGGAAGGCGCCGCGGCTGTGGTTGAGCATCGCGAAGCCGTCGAAGATCTGGCCGCTGGTGGCGCCGAAGAGCACGCCGGCCGCGGTCGCGGCGGCGGCCTGCATGGCGGCGGCGTTGCCGCGGCTGGCGGCGTCCTCGAGCTCCTCGACCGCGTCCTCGAGCACCCGGTTGGGGCTGCGGTCGTTGGCGATGGTGGCGCCGGTGGCGCTCTTCTGGCCCTTGGCCGGCCGGCGCTTGACGCCGCCGACGCCGCCGACGATGTTCAGCAGCTCGGAGTCGTTGCTGACTTGGTGGCTGGCGGGCACGCGGCTCCGGAGGGCGCCGAGCTGGCTCAGGACCGGGTCCAGGATGCCCGGGTCGTTCGGGTGGCCGTCCGGCGAGCTCGTCGGCGGCCGGTGGGCCGCTCCGCCCTGAGCGGTGGCGGCGGGGCCGAGCAGGGTGACGGCGAGCAGCGTCAGGAGGAGAGGGGCGAGGTGGCGGACCATGGCAAAGAGGGGTCCTTCATCCTATTCCATAAGCGGGGCGACGGTCTGGATCCCCTCACCCGCGGGAAAAAGCCCGATATCACGCCGAATTGGGCGCCGCCGCGGCGCGGTTCAGTCGGTTTCGGGGCCGAAGCGGCCCAATTCCCGGGCCAGCCAGGCGCGGGCGACCTTCCAGTCGCGCTCGACGGTCGCGTGGGACACGCCGAGGGTGGCGGCGGTCTCCTGGATGGTCAGGCCGCCGAAGAAGCGCAGCTCCACGACCTGCGCCTGGCGCGCGTCCAGCCGTTCGAGGTCGGCCAGGACGTCGTCGAGGGCGGCGAGCCAGGCGTCCCGCTCGTCCGGGAGCTCGGGCAGGCGGTCCAGGGGCACCCGGCTCGCCCCGCCGCCCCGCTTGGCGGCCTTGCGCTTGCGAGCGTGGTCCACCAGGATCCGGCGCATCGCGCGCGCGGCGACGGCGTAGAAGTGATGGCGGTCGGAGTAGCCGAGGTTCTCGGCGTCGACCAGGCGGCAGTAGGCCTCGTGGACCAGCGCCGTGGGCTGCAGCGTGTGTCCCTTGCGCTCCCGGCCCAGATAGGCGGCGGCGACGCGTCGCAGGTCGGCGTAGACGACGGCGAAGAGCTCCTCCGCGGCGCCGGTCTCGCCGCGCTCGATGGCGGCGAGCAGGCGCGTGGCCTGGTCGCGTTCTTCCATTCCGGGATTCTAGGGGCGAGCCGGATCCGGGAATCCGATTTCAGATGAGGGAGCCGGGCGGGGCTTGGCGCATGCGGGGGGGAAGGGATGAAACGGTCCGGCCGCCGGCCGCAACGGCGCCACCAACCCAACCGTCACGTGCTGAGATGAAGAAATTCCTGACCATCGCCACCACCCTGCTCCTGCTGGTCGCCGCCCTGCCGGCCGCGGCTCTGCCGGGGGGCAACAACGACCTGATCTGGGACGCCAACAACGCCGTCAACGGCGTCGTCCTGAAGGGCAAGTACAAGGAATCGCCTGAGAACGGTTTGATCGACCAGAGCTTGGAGGTGGAGCTGAACAACGCGCCGCCGAACGTCACTGTCTTCATCCGGGCCGGCAACTGGGAGCTGGGCGCCATGACCACCGACGCCTTCGGCCGGGCCGCGACTCGCTTCGACCGCTTCGGCGTGATCCCGGACGCCTCCGGCCGCCCGACCGGGCCGCGGCTCGAGACCGGAGACTTGATCCGCGTCTACCGCGGCAGCCAGGCCATCGAAGCCCCGCTCGTCCCCCGGCCTTAGGGGTCAGACATCGATTGTTTTGAGAGGTCGTACCTCGACTTCCAAGGGAGAA
>CAYZXS010000089.1:0-5988 GCA_964482495.1 uncultured Planctomycetales bacterium | reverse complement strand
TCACCCGCCAGGACTCTCATAGACTGTGGCACCGGTTTGGGGGGCCGGTCAGGCCCGCTCACGGTCGTGGACCTGGACCAGGAGCCAGCGGTCCTCGAGGCGCTCCGGGAGGGGCTCCTCCTCGGCGACCGAGACCACCTCGATCAGCGAGAAGCCGCGCGAGTGCGAGAGCACCGGGCTGCGGTCTCCCGCCTGCTTGCCGTTCAGCCAGTCCGCCACCTGCCAGGGCAGCTCGTCCACCCGGACGCCTTCGCGGAGGCCGCCGCGGATGCGGCTCTCCGCCTCGGAGAAGAGGGGTACGACCTCCTCGAAGCTCTCGCTGGTCTCGAGGGCGGCGACGGCCCGGTCCGCTTGGGCCCGGCTCGTGGTCTCGATCTCCCGGATCTCGAAGACCTGGTACAAGGAGTCGGCGAAATCCTCGATCACCTCGCGGTCCACCTCCAGGCGGTCGGCGACCTGGTCCTCGAACCACTTGGTGCGGGCGGACTTCAGCAGGGACTCCTCGGCCCCCGCTCGGACCAGGGGGTCCTCCTCCAGGCCCTCGGAGCGGGCGGCCGCCTCGAGGAGGTAGAAGTCGCGGACGCGGTCCACGAGAACCCCGAGCACCTCCTCGTTCTCGACGATGGAGAGGTGGCCGTCGTGACGCTCGACGTAGAAGCGGAGGATCTCGGAGGCCGGGAAGGCGCGGCCGTCGACCTCGAGGAGGATCGGGTCGTCCTGGGTCGCCCCCTGGGCAGGGAGCGGACCGCAGACGGAGAGGGCGAGGCCGGTGGCGGCCAGGAGGTTCAGGAGCCTTGCCATGTCGATTCCAGGTCGTCGAGGCCGGAGCGGATCGCCTCGGCCAAGTTGAGGATGGGATGGGTTGGCATCCCAGCGCCGAACAGGATCTCTCCCTCGTCGCTGGAGTGCTGGGCCAGGGTCGTGGCGACCGTCCGACCGCGCTCGACGTCGAAGACGCGGATCAGCACCGAGACGGCGGACGGGACCGCGGGGTTCTCGCTCAGCTCGAAGTCGAGGACGACGCCGGTGAGCAGCCAGCGAGCGCTGGCGGCGCGGCCGATCCTCTGGACGTCTTCGGAGCGGGTCAAGCGGAGGTAGCGGATCCCGGCTTGCTGGAAGGCCAGGTTCAGGTCGCCGGGCTCGATCACCGCCACCTCGAAGTCGTCCTCGAGCAGGTGGGCGGCGAGCACCCCGGCGAGCGGCCCCGAGTCGGGGTCATCGTAGTTGGACTCGAAGGGGATCACGGCGATGCGGGGCCGCTCGCCGGGCCGTCCCTGGCGGACGTCGTCGAGGGCATCCTCCGCGATCCCTGGGGTGGCGCGCTCGAAGAGCGCGGTGAAGTCCTCGGATCCGCCGAGGGCGAAGAGGTCCTCGTCCTGGGAGCCGCGGTGCAGCCAGAGGCGCGAGCCGAGCCGGTACCCCTCCGAGTCGTAGCTGCGGAGGAGCAGGGCGGCCGTGGGTTCGGTCTCGAGGCGGGCGTAGATCAGGGTGGAGGTGATCAGGCGCGCTCCGCCGAGGCTGGCCGAGACGTGCGCCGCCGTCTCCAGCGGGAAGGTGTCCACGACCCGGATGCGGTCGGCGGACAGGGTGCGCTCGATCTCGTCATCGGGGACGAGGGCCTGCTCGCCGAGCTCGGCGACGAAGGCCTCCCGGAGGAGCTGGCGCAGCCTGCGGACCTCCTCGACGGGCGCCTTCATCCCCTGGAGAGGGAGGAGGGCGAGCCGCGGGCCGTCCGGCTCGCCGACCATGGGCTCCGTCCCGGCCGCGGAACACCCCCCCAGGAGGAGGAGGAAGGCGGCGATGGGGGTGGCGAGAGGCCGGAGCATGACGCCTCCAGTCATCCCGAGAGCGTGCGGAGCAGGTCGCGGCAGAGGAGGGAGGTCGCCGCGGTCAGGTCAGGCCCGTCGGTGCCGGTGAGCTTGTCGCCCAGGGAGACGCCGGAGATCGAATAGGTGGTCGACCAGATCACGAAGCCCGTCTCCACGTCCACCATGCGCAGGCTGAGCGCCACCTCCGGGGAGGAGACGTTGCCGGACCGGCCGCGGTTGAATTGCAGCACGGTGCCGACCATCAAGGCCTGGGCCTCCACGGTGCCCGCGAGCTCGCGCAGCTGGTCCTTGGAGAGGGTGCCGATCTCGGAGAGGTTGTTCTCGAGCACGGCGCGGTTCATCTCCCAGGGCTCGACCACGTCGAACATGCCTTGGGCGAGGAGCTCGTTGGTGAGCACTTGACGCACCCATTCCCCGGCCGCTTGATCGGTCGAGAGGTTCTCCAGCGGCATGACGCCGACCCGCTGAATGAGGCTGAAGTCCGCGAGCGGGTGAATGTAAACCACGTTCCCTTCATTGCTTGCGCAGCCTGCCGGGAGCAGCGCGGCAACGGCGAGGATGGCTGTGCCGAATGCGCGAAGGAAATGGCTTTTCACGGTTGGGTCGCGGGAAAGCGGTTCCGGGGTCAGCCGCAGCGGCCGCATGGGAGAGTAAACTCTGCCAGCCTCGGTTCCAGGGGATTTGAAACTTCCCGGATTCGGACTGACAGGAGGGGGACCGGGACGACTCGCGGCTCCGCGGAAGTCCTCCCGGTATAATCGCCCCTTGGTCTCGCGTCCATGAGCTCCGTTTCCGCCCCCAAACCGCCCTGGCTGAAGATGCGCCTCCCCGTCGGGGAGACCGTCTCTGGCGTTCGCAACATGTTGCGGGAGCGTGGTTTGTACACGGTCTGCGAGGAGGCGAGGTGCCCCAATCTGGGCGAATGCTGGGCCGACGGCACCGCCACGGTGATGATCCTGGGCGACGTCTGCACCCGCGGCTGCCGATTCTGCGCTGTGAAGACCGGCAATCCGCGCGGCTGGCTGGACCTGGAAGAGCCGCGGAAGGTGGCCGAAACCGCCTCCATTGGCGAATTGCGCTACATCGTCCTCACCAGCGTCGACCGGGACGACCTCGAGGACCTGGGCGCCGGCCACTACGCCGCCTGCGTCCGGGAGCTGAAGCAGCGTCGGCCGGAGCTGCTGGTCGAGGCCCTCACCCCGGACTTCCAGGGCCGCGCCGACTGCGTCGCGCAGGTCGTCGACGCCGATTTGGATGTTTTCGCCCACAATTTGGAGACTGTCGAGCGGCTCCATCGCCGGGTCCGCGACGCCCGCGCCACTTATGGGCAGTCGCTGGCGGTCCTGGCCGCAGCCAAGCGCCACCGACCGGAGGTGGTGACCAAGTCCTCGATCATGCTCGGCCTGGGCGAGACCGAGCCCGAGCTGCGCCAGGCCATGCGCGACCTGCGCGAGGCCGGCGTCGAGATCCTTACCCTGGGGCAGTACCTGCGTCCGACCAGCCGCCATCTGCCGGTCGAGCGTTACCTGCCGCCGTCCGAGTTCGACTGGCTGAAGCAGGTCGCGGAGGAGGAGCACGGCTTCGCCTACTGCGCCTCCGGCCCGCTGGTCCGTTCCTCCTACAAGGCCGCCGAGAACTACCTGCTCAGCCGCCAAGGCCGTTCATGAGCGACACCCTCCTCCAGATCCTCGACCCCGCCGGGAAGAAGGTCGGCAAAGCGCCGCGCGTCAAGAAGGACGTGCTCCGGCGCATGTACCGCGCCATCTTGATGACCCGGCACTTCGACGACCGCTGCGTCAAGCTGCAGCGGACCGGCAAGATCGGCTTCTCGATCCCGAACCTGGGCATCGAGGCGGTCTCGGCCGGCGCCGCCGCGGCGCTCGACCCGGGCAAGGACTGGATCACGCCGTCCTACCGCGACTTCGCCATGGCCTTCTATCACGGTATCTCGACCGAGGCCATGATGGACACCCAGTTCGGCAACGCCGACGACAACAACGTCGGCCGGCAGATGCCGGTGCACTTCACCTTCCGCGAGCCGATCCCCTTCCTCTCGATCAGCTCGCCGATCGGCACCCACCTGCCGCAGGCGGTCGGCGTTGCCCTGGCGATGAAGAAGCGCGGCGAGGACGGCGTCTGCCTGTCCAGCTTCGGCGACGGCGGCACCTCGAGCCTGGGCTTCCACTCGGGCCTGAACTTCGCCGGCGTCTTCGGCGCGCCGGTGGTGTTCCTGTGCCAGAACAACCAGTGGGCGATCAGCTGCCCGATCGAGAAGCAGACCGCCAGCGAGACCATCGCCGCCAAGGGCGAGGCCTACGGCATCCCCGGCATCCGGGTCGACGGCAACGACGTGCTGGCGGTCTACAAGGCGGTCTCGGAGGCGGTCACCCGCGCCCGCGCCGGAGAGGGCCCGACCCTGATCGAGGCCGTGACCATGCGCATGGGCGGCCACTCCACCAGCGACGACCCGAGCCGCTACGTGCCGGACGAGCTGATGGACGAGTGGCAGCAGAAGGACCCGCTCAACCGCTTCCGCAGCTACCTGCTGGACCAGGGCGTGCTCGACGAGGAGCAGGTCGCCCAGCTCGACGCCGAGTGCGCCGAGGAGTGCGCCGCCGCCGCCAAGGCCGCAGGCGCCAAGGGCCGGCCCGCGCTCGACACCATCTTCACCGACGTCTACGAAACCATGCCCAAGCACCTGTCCGCGCAGAAGGACTGGTGCATCAGCCATTACTCCTCGCGCGGCGAAGGAGTGAACGAGGAAGGAGAGTTCCCGCTGTGACCGAGCTCACCCTGGTGCAGGCCGTCAACGACGGCCTCAAGTCGAAGATGCGCGAGGACGACTCCGTGCTCGTGCTGGGCGAGGACGTCGGCCCCAAGGGCGGCGTCTTCCTGGCCACCGAAGGACTGACGGCCGAGTTCGGCGAGCAGCGCTGCTTCGACACGCCGCTCAGCGAGGACGGCATCATCGGCGTCGGCGTCGGCCTGGCGCTGAACGGCATGAAGCCGGTGTGCGAGATTCAGTTCCAGGACTTCATCTTCCCGGCCTTCGACCAGATCGTCTCGGAGGCGGCGAAGTTCCGCTACCGCTCCGGCGGCATGTACACGGTGCCGATGGTCATCCGCACGCCCTACGGCGGCGGCATCCGCGGCGGCCTCTACCACTCGCAGTCGGGCGAGGCCTACTTCTGCCACACCCCGGGCATGAAGGTGGTCGTGCCGAGCACCCCGGCCGACGCCAAGGGGCTGCTGATCTCGGCCATCGAGGACCCGGACCCGGTGCTGTTCCTGGAGCCCAAGGCGCTCTACCGCGCGTTCCGCCAGGAGGTGCCCGAGGGCGTCACCCGCGTGCCGCTCGGCCAGGTGCGCGAGGTCCGCGGCGGCGACGACGCGGTGGTCTTCTGCTACGGCGCCATGGTGCCGGTCTGCACCCAGGCGGCCGAGCGGGTCCAGGAAGAGCGCGGCGCGGCGGTGCGGGTGATCGACCTGCGCACCCTGCTGCCGCTCGACGAGGAGTCGGTGATCGCCGCCGCGCGCGAGTGCGGCCGCGTCGTCGTCGTCCACGAGGCGCCGCGCTTCTGCGGCTTCGGCGCCGAGATCAGCGCCCTGGTCGCCGAGCACGCCATCGACGCCATGGAGGCGCCGGTGGTCCGGGTGGCGGGTTTCGACACCCCCTTCCCGAACACCCTCGAGCACTACTACATGCCCGACGCCCGCCGCGTGATGGACGCGGTCGAGCGCGTGCTGGACTTCGAATAGGTCCGGCCCCTGCCCTACAGAGACGAACGCGCTGCTGCGCAACCGCCACTACCAAGAACCATGGCTCTGGAGTTCAAGCTACCCGACATCGGCGAAGGCGTTCACGAAGGTGAGATCGTGCGCTGGATCGTGCCCGAAGGCGGCGCGGTCGCCGAGGATGACCCGGTCGTCGAAGTAATGACCGACAAGGCGACGGTCGAGATCCCGTCGCCGGCCGCCGGCACCGTCAGCAAGCACCTGGTCCCCGAGGGCGAGGTCGCCAACGTCGGCGACGTCATCTTCGTGATCGAGGAAGGCGCTGGCGGCGGCGGCAACGGCGCCGCGCCGGCCGCTGAGGCCCAGGCCGCCGCGCCGGCCCCGGCCGCGGCTGCCCCCGCTGCCGCTCCGGCCGCGACCGCGG
>CAYZXS010000088.1:0-6464 GCA_964482495.1 uncultured Planctomycetales bacterium | reverse complement strand
TGGTGCCAAAGTGGCACCAAACGTCGAGGGGATCGGAAGCGGACCCGAGGAAGGGGGGCCGGCGAGGAGGCCGCCGGACGTCCCGGGCGCTTAGAAGTGGAAGGCGAGGTGGAGGGCGAATTCCCAGCCGTAGAGCTCTTCTTCGGTGCGGAAGCGGTCGCCCTTGCGGGTGGTGACGGTCTGGGGGTCGACCACCATGGCGGTGTAGAGGGCGGAGGCGTCGAGGGAGGCGGAGTTGCTGAGGAAGTGGCGCAGGCCGCCGCCGGCGGCGGCGCCGACGCCCAGGCTGAGGCCGTCGACGGTGTCGACGTCGATGGCGGAGAGGACCAGGGCGGCCTCGAGGAAGGGCTGGGTGCGGGAGTCCTCGCGGAAGTACTCGCGGCCGCCGGTGCGTAGGTCGAGGGCGCGAGCGTCGACCGCGGCGGTGGGGTAGCTGCGGCGGCCGATCTCGAACAGGGCGGAGCTGCCGGCGTCGAGCCAGTGCTCGAAGCTGACGGCGTAGCCGCTGGCGTCCAGCCCCTGGAGGCGCTGATCGGCGCGGCGCGGGTCGCCGCGGTCGCTCTGGAGGGCGTCGGCGACCAGGGCGCGCAGGCCGACGCCGCTGTGCTCGTGCACGGTCGAGCGCGGGGCGTTGGCGCAGGCGGGGAGCAGGGCGGCGGCGAGCGCGGCGAGGATCGGGAGGACGGCGGGGGCAGCCGGGAGCAGCGCGTGGGCAGGCGAGCGCATGCCGAAGTCTACGGGCGGCTGCGGGGTGCGGGCGTATGCTGGGGGCATGCCCCTCCGACTCGGCGCTGCCTACCGCGAACGCGACCCCGTGGTCGTCGAGCAGGCCTGGCGCCGGCGGCTGACTCGGCTCAAGGAGCGGCAGCTGCTGGTCGAGGTCGTGCCCGAGAAGGGCGGCCTGGTGCGCGCCGAGATCAAGGCCCGGCCGGGCTTCCGGGTGCCCTTCCGGCGCTTCGGCGCCCTGCTGCGGCTGGCCCTCGGGCCGGAGCGTGAGGAGCAGGCCGAGTTCTGGCTGATCCGTCCCGGCAACGCCGGCCCCGGCCCGCTGCGGCTCGAGGGCGCCTCTTGGAGCGAGTGCCTGGCCGCGGTGGAGGAGCCGGCCGTGTCGCAGCTGCGCTTCTTCAGCCCGATGCTCTGCCCCGGGCAGGAGCGGCGGCGTCTGATCGCCCTCGGCGGCGAGCGCGACCTGCAGCTGGCCCAGGCCTCGGGGTGGGTCCTGGTCCGCCGGCGCGTGGTGCGCAGCGAGCAGGAGCCGCCGCCGCCCTGGCGCGGCAACTACGGCTGGTAGCGCCGCGCTCGGCCGCTGGCCCGGCCGCCGTTCAGCGCTGCCAGGCCGCGTCCAGCGTGTTCTGGAGCAGCATGGCGATGGTCATCGGGCCGACCCCGCCGGGCACCGGCGTGATCCAGCCGGCGCGCTCGCGGGCGGCGGCGAAGTCGACGTCCCCGCACAGCTTGCCGTCCTGGTCGCGGTTCATGCCGACGTCGATCACCACCGCGCCGGGCTTGATCCAGCTGCCCTGGACCAGCTTGGCGACGCCGACCGCCGCGACCACGACGTCGGCGTTGCCGACCTCGGCCGCCAGGTCGGCGGTGCGCGAGTGGCAGATGGTGACCGTGGCGTGGCGCTCGAGCAGCATCAGCGCCACCGGCTTGCCGACGATGTTGGAGCGGCCGACGACGACCGCGCGCTTGCCCTTGAGCTCGACGCCGGTCTCGTCGATCAGCGCCATGCAGCCGCGCGGGGTGCAGGGGCGCAGGCTCGGGGCGCCCTGCAGCAGCGCGCCCTGGTTGAGCGGGTGGAAGCCGTCGGCGTCCTTGGCCGGGTCCACCGCCATCAGCACGGCCTGCTCGTCGATGTGCGCGGGCAGCGGCAGCTGCACCAGGATGCCGTGCACCGCCGGGTCAGCGTTGAGCTCCGCGACCCGGGCGAGCAGCTCCTCCTGGGAGGTCTCCGCCGGCAGCTCGATGTGGAAGTTGGCGAAGCCGACCTCGTCGCAGGCGCGGCGCTTGTTGCGCACGTAGATGTGGCTGGCGGGGTCGTCGCCAACCAGCACCGTGGCCAGGCCGGGCTGGGGCTTGCCCTCGGCGGTGCCGGCGGCCACGTCCGCGGCGATGCCGGCGCGGATCCGCGCCGCCAGGGCCTTGCCGTCGAGGAGGTTGGTGCTCGTCTCGGAGGTTCCAGTCATGGCTTCCAACCCCATAGAATGCCGTCGCCCGACGCCCATGCCTAGTGCCGCCCCCGAAGTCCGCCGCCTGCTGATCCTCTGGCTCGGCTGTTGGGTGGCCTACTCCCTGTCCGGGTTGATGGGCGGCGGCGGCCTCGAGCCGCTGTTCCTGCTCGACTACGGGGCGCTGTTCTCCGGCCAGCTCCAGTACTTGCCCGGCCTGGTCGGCTACGCCCTGGGCCACGAGGCCTTCCCCGGCCTCTGGCACCTGGCGATCAACGCCTTGCTGCTGTGGATCTTCGGCCAGGAGGCGGAGGCCCTCTACCGCGGCCGGCGCTTCTGGAAGCTGGTCGGGGCGGCGGTGGCGGCCGGCGCCGGGGTCCACCTGGTGCTCCACCTGGTGGTCGGCGGCCCCTTCGCCATCCCGGTGATCGGCGGCTCCGGCATCGTCAGCGCCGTCATCGCCGTCAACGCCGCGGTCTACCCGGACCGGATGCTGAGCTTCTTCGGCCTGATCCGCTTCCGGATGATGACCCTGTTCCTGGTCTACCTGCTGCTGGACCTGATGGGCTTCGCCTTCGCCCTGGCGGGCCAGACCGACGGCGTGGCGGTCGACGTCCACCTGGCCGGCGCCGCCCTGGGCTGGTGGTGGGCCGGCGGCTTCCAGCGCGGCTTCGGGCCGCTGACCCGCTGGCGCGAGCGCCGCGCCGCCGCCCGGCAGCAGCGGCGCCGCCAGCAGGCCGCCGGCGAGGAGGCCGAGCTGGACCGGATCCTGGCCAAGATCAGCGCCGAGGGGCTGAACAGCCTGAACGCCAAGGAGCGGCAATTCCTGGAGCGGCGCTCGCGAGACCGGCGGGACCGGTAGAATTGGCGGCCATGCTGGCCAGCCTGCTCCTCGCAGTCCCCATCTCGGCCGCCGCGCTCCCCGTCGCGCAAGACCCGGTCGAGGAATTCCGGTCCCAGTTCCGGTCCGCCCTGGAGCTGAACGACAAGAAGGCCATGGATGGTCTGCTGCGCAAGCAGAAGACCATCGCGATCACCGAGTTCATCTCCAACGCCGACAGCCTCGCGTCCGGCGGCACGGAGCTGGGCGGGTGGATCGAGGCCTTCGGCGAGTCCTGGCAGCGGGTCTACCGCTCCGCCTTCGCCCGGAACTACTACCGCTATCTCGAGCGGATGTCCGGCACCACCCGGAAGAACCGCGGCGAGATCCTGCGCAGCTACTACCCGCAGCTGCTGCAGATGCACGCGGAGGCGCTGACCCACAAGACGGAGAAGTACTGGATCCCGGTCCGGGAGGACGCCGAGAAGGTGGTCGAGGCGATGCGCCAGACCGGCGACCTGTACTACCTGTCGGTGCTGCTCTACTGCCAGGGCAACGCCTACAACAGCGACCTGACGGACGGCGACGGCTCCGACGACCAGCGCGCCCTCGAGATCTACGAGGAGTACCTGCGGGCCCGCGAGCAGCTCGCCCTGACCAACGACGCCGACTACGACACGGTCAAGAACCTGGCGGCCGAGACCCGGGCGAAGCTGGGCATCCCCGACCCGTCCACGGGCGAGGTCGGTGAGCGCAAGGTCTCCCGCTTCGTGATCCAGCCCTTGGAGGGGGCAGAGCCGGTCGAGGCCGCCCTGGACTTCGCCGCCGAGGTGAAGCCGCTGGCGGTGCAGCACGCCAACGACCTGGCGGACGACCACCGCCTGAGCTGGAAGCTGGTCGGCACCCACGAGGTCGGCACCGAGGGCGCCTTCCACGGCTTCGACCCGCCGGTGGTGGTGCGCCGCACCGACTTCAACAAGTTCGTGATCGACGGCGGCGCCGGCCCGAGCGAGGAGTTCAAGCTGAGCACCAAGCCGGTGGTGGTGGAGTACCAGCGCAAGCTGGAGGGCGGCCAGACCGTCGACCACGCCATGATGGTCGCGGGCGGCATCGACCGGGACATGTTCCACGGCTCGGAGCTGAACCTGTCGATCGGCAAGACCCACTCGACGGTCTTCTACCGCTCGGTCGGCACCATGGTCGGGGACACGCCTTACGGCAAGATCACCCTCTACGACCACGACGGCGACGGCCGCTACGGCTACCCCGAGCTGGTCCTGGCGGGTGCCTTCGGCCTGCCCAAGGAGACCTGGCTCTACCGCTATGACTCGGTGCTGCTGGGCAAGGGCAAGCACTCCCAGCCCTTCTCGCGCTTCATCACCGACGGCAAGGGGGCCTGGTTCGAGCTCAAGCTCGAGGACCACGCGCTGCTCACCAAGGCCGAGCTGGCGCCGATGGCGCCCAAGCTGGGCACCCTGAAGGTGACCATGAAGGGCCTCAAGGGCCTCAAGCTGACCAGCCTGGTGCTGATGGCGGACACCTCGCAGATCCGCGGCACCATGATCGACCTGATGCTGAACAAGAACGGCAGCCTGCAGGTGCCGATCGGCCGCTACAAGGTCCAGCAGGGCCTGGCGCGGGGCCCGAAGGGCGCCGAGGCCGTGATCCTGCCGGCCGCCGGCCGGAGCATGATCATCGACCTGGAGGAGGGCAAGACCGAGACCATCGAGCTCGGCACCCCCTTCACGCTGTCGGTCGATCGCCGGCTCGAGGGCAACAAGCTGGTCTTCGAGGGCCAGAGCCTGTGCGTCACCGGAAAGGCCGGCGAGCGCTACCTGCGCCTGGTCGGGGCGCCGCTGTTCGGCACCGAGGTCGAGCTCAAGGGCGAGAAGGCCGATGGCGAGCTGCGCGGCTCCACCGCCGAGGAGATGATGGCCCAGTGGCCGCTGGTCTACCTGCCGCAGGACTTGGAGCTCGAGCTGAAGAAGGCCGAGATGCCGCCGGTCCGCCTGACCATGAAGAAGCACCCCTGGTTCGGCAAGCTCGACACCGGCTGGCTGGAGTGACCGTAGCCGCCGCCTCTCGGGGGCGGACATTGGAAGGAGAATCGCCTTGTTGGACCTGAAGTGGGTCCGGGAGCACCCGGACATCGTGCGCGACGCCGCCCGGCGCAAGCGCGTCAACGCCGACGTCGACGGCCTGCTGGCGGCCGACGCCGAGCACCGCGAGCTGCTGGCCCGGGTCGAGGGCCTGCGGGCCGAGCTCAAGGCCGCCTCGAAGAAGCTGGGCAAGATGAACCCGGAGGAGCGCGCCGGCGCTCTGGACGCCCAGAAGGCCTCCAAGGCGGAGCTGAAGGCGCTCGAAGGCAGGGAACAGGAGCTGCGGGCCAAGGTCGCCGAGCTGGCGCTGCTGCTGCCGATGCCTCCAGCCCCCGAGGTCCCGGACGGCGCCGACGACGCCGAGAACCTGGAGCTGGCCACCGCCGGCGACCCGCCCGACTTCGACTTCGAGGCCAAGTCCCACGTCGAGCTGGGCGAGGCGCTGGGCATCGTCGACATCCCGCGCGGGGTGCGCATGGCAGGCACCCGCAATTACTTGCTGCTGGGGGAGGGCGCGCGCCTGGAGCAGGCGGTGCTGCAGTACTCCCTCGACCACATGCGCCAGCGCGGCTTCGAGCTGGTCTCGGTGCCGACCCTGGTCAGCGACGCCTGCATGACCGGCACCGGCTACTTCCCGGGCGGCGAGGAGCAGGCCTACCGCTGCGAGAAGGACGGCCTCAACCTGGTCGGCACCTCCGAGGTGGCGCTGACCTCGATCCACGCCGGCGAGACCCTAGCCGCCGACCAGCTGCCGATCCGGCGCATCGCGCTCTCGCCCTGCTACCGGCGCGAGGCCGGCACCTACGGCAAGGACACCAAGGGCCTCTACCGGGTCCACCAGTTCTGGAAGGTCGAGCAGGTGGTGGTCGGTCCCGCCGACGAGCAGTGGTCGCGCGAGGAGCACCAGCGCATGCTGGCCCACGCCACCGACTTCATGGACCTGCTCGGGCTTCCCTACCGGGTGGTGAACGTCTGCACCGGCGACCTCGGCCAGGGGCAGGTGCAGAAGTTCGACGTCGAGACCTGGATGCCCAGCCGCGGCGGCTACGGCGAGACCCACTCGGCCTCGCGCTTCCACGACTTCCAGGCCCGGCGCCTCAACCTGCGCTACAAGGAGGGCGGCGGCAAGCCGGCCTTCTGCCACACGCTCAACAACACGGTGGTGGCCTCGCCGCGGGTGCTGATCGCGATCCTGGAGAACTTCCAGCAGGCGGACGGCAGCGTGCGCGTGCCCGAGGTGCTGCAGCCCTACATGGGCACCGACCGGATCGGCCCGCCGGCGGCGGGCTAGCCGCCGCGGCCGCCGCCGCCGCCGCCGCCGCCGCCGCCACGGACGCTGACGAAGCTGGACTCGGTGTGCACGCCCTCGCCGAC
>CAYZXS010000087.1:0-6746 GCA_964482495.1 uncultured Planctomycetales bacterium | reverse complement strand
GGCCTGCGTTGACCGTCACCTCGGGATTATCATTCCCTCATGCAGTCGATCTCGATCCTGGGTTTGGGAGTGTCGTTGCCGGACCGGGTGATGGAGAACGCGGAGTGGTCGGAGTTCGTGGAGACCTCGGATGAGTGGATCCGGGAGCGGACGGGGATCGAGCGGCGGCGGATCTGCGGGCCGGAGGAGTCGACGGCGGATCTGGCGGAGGGGGCGGCGCGGGCGGCGTTGGTGGATGCGGGGGTCGGGATCGAGGAGATCGATGAGATCGTGGTGGCGACGGATACGCCGGAGCTGGAGTGCCCGGACACGGCGGCGGTGCTGCAGCAGCGGCTGGGGGCGCGGCCGGTGCCGACCTTCGACCTGGCGGGGTCGGGCTGCGCGGGTTTCCTGCAGGCGGTCGATGTGTGCCGGTCGAGGCTGCTGACGGGGAAGCGCAAGGTGCTGGTCGTGGGCGTGGAGACGATCTCGCGGCAGATGAGCTGGACCTATCGGGACACCTGCGTTCTGTTCGGGGACGCGGCGGGTGCCTTCGTGCTCGGGCAGCCTGAGGAGGGGCGGCCGGAGCTGTTGGCGGTGACGGTGGGGACGGACGGACGACACGCCGACATCCTGGGGCGGATCATCGGCGGCTCGCGGCGGCCGATCACGCCGGAGGTGGCGGCCCAGAAGGACTTCAACGCCGTGATCATGAAGGGCCGGGAGGTCTACAAGGAGGCGGTGGCGCGCATGACCGTGGCGGCGCGGGAGGCGCTGGAGCAGGCCGAGATGGGCCTCGACGCGGTCGACCTCTTCGTCCCCCACCAGGCCAACCTGCGCATCATCCAGGCGGTCGGCAAGAGCGTCGGCATCGCCCCGGAGAAGGTCTTCATCAACGTCCAGGAGTACGGCAACACCGGCTCGGCCTCGGTGCCGCTGGGGCTGTGGGACGCGCGCCGGCAGGGCGTGCTGAAGCCGGGCATGACGGTGCTGATGACCGCCTTCGGCGCCGGCTTCCACTGGGCCGGGGCGGTGGCGCGGTTCTAGCGGCGACAGCGCCCGCTCAGTCCTGCAGCATGCGCTCGACTGGCATGCGCAGCTGGATGGCGTCGTGCTCGGGGATGGTGTAGATCCACGGCAGGCCGGGGACCCAGGCGTAGCGGCTGTCGTCGCTGGCGGGGCGCCCGAGGTAGAGCACCAGCTGCTTGCCGTCGGCGGTGAGCGCGTGGTAGGCGTTGGTCGAGAAGCCGTAGCGAGGGTGCTCGAGCTCGTCCTCGGTGGCGACGGCCACGACGTCGGCGGGGCCGAGCTCGCTGATGGTGTAGGCCCAGGAGTCCCCGGCGTAGAGCGTGGCGGGCCGCTCCGCGGGGGCGGTCATCCACCAGCGGTGGTCCTCGACCTGCTCGGTGGCCGGGTCGTCCGGCGCCGGCTCGCGCCGCAGCTTCCAGGACTCGGCCTCGTTGCCCTCGAGGTCGCGGCGCTCGAGCTCGACCAGGCCGCCCAGGGTGGACGGGAACAAGCGCCGGGTGAGCCAGCTGAGCGGATCGGTCGAGGGCGCGCTCAGCTCCTCGACCAGCAGCACGGCGTCGCCGTCGGCGGGCCGGACGTAGAAGTCCAGGCGCACCGACGCCATCTGGCTCGGGTCCTGGCTGCGCAGCTTGCCGGCCACCAGGTCCGCCAGCACGCCGCCGTTCTCGTCCAGCACCCGGACCCGGGTGCCGGTGGCGTCGTCGACGCCGTAGACGCCGCGCTTGACCGGGTTGGTGGAGACCGTGTCGCCGGTGTCGAGCGCGGACAAGGCCGCCAGCAGCTGCTCCACCCGCAGGGTGTCGGCCGGGTGCCCCAGCTTCTCGACCACCACGAAGCCAGAGGCCTCGCGCGCCAGGGTCACGGCGGGCCCGGCGGCGGTCAGGATCTCGACCCGGGCGACCCGCTCGGCTTCGCGCGCCAAGCGCGGGAACAAGCTCGACACGGCCGCCTCGGTGCGCGCGATGGCGTCGCCGCGCCACGGCTGCTCCAGCGCCGAGGCCAGGCCGAGTGACAACAGGAACAGGACCCCGAGCAGGCGGTTGCGCGGGCTCATGACCGCTCCTCCGGGGCCTTCTCGGCCGCGCCGCCCTGGGAGTCGGCGCCGCCGGCGTCGGCGACTGGCCGGTAGGGCCGGCGGGCCCGGGCGCGGTGATAGGCCACGTGTCCCAGCCCCAAGAGCAGCACCAGCAGCGGCGGCAGCAGCACGTTGGCCCAGCCGATGCGCCGGCGCATCGAGCGGTCGTGCCGGTCGGCCGCGGCCTGCAGCTCGATCCGCCGCGCCTCGCTGAGGTCGGCGTCGAAGCCGCCGGCTCGCTCCAGGTACTCGCGGCCGAAGCTGCGCAGGGCCCGCCGCTTGCCGCCGCGCACGCGCAGCTCGATCAGCCCCTCTTCCTGGCACAGCCAGTCGAAGAGGTTGGCGGCCAGCTGCGGGTTGCCGCCAGGGCCGAGCTGATCGGAGGCGACCTCGATGCCCTTGTTGGTGAACAGGTCCGAGTCCCCCACCACCACCAGCAGGCCGGGCGCCGCGGCCGAGACCACCTCGCGCTCGGGCTTCGGCGCCGGCTGGCCGGCGAAGGCCGAGGGGAAGGCGCCGCGCAAGGCCACCACCAAGGCGTAGCTGCGCGGCTCGCCGCCGAAGCGGGCGCGCTGCTCGAGCGCGGCGATGTTCTCCAGGTAGGGCTCGACGTCCAGCTCGCCGCTCAAGAGCCCGGTCCGCTCCGAGCTCGCCACCAGGACCTCGCTGTCGACGCCCTCCGGCACGCCGTCGAGGACGAGGCCGTGGGCCCACAGGAAGCACAGGTTGGCCAGCCCCTGGCTGACCACGTGGTCCTCGGCCAGGCCGCCGTCCTGCACCATCGGCCACAGGCCGTAGTTGACCAGGCGGCCGGGCCCCGGGATGGAGCGGCCGTCCGGCATGGTGACCGGCGGGCCAGGGATCGGGAAGGGGAAGGCCTGCTCGTCCCACAGCAGCTGCGGCATCGGCTTGACGCCGTAGCGCGCCAGCCAGTCGTCGACGCCGGTCTGGATCGGCACCGGCCGGTTCGTTCGCAGGTCGATGCGCTCGCTGTCGTAGAGCACCAGCACGTGACCGCCGCTGGCCAGGAACTGGTCGAGCTCGAACAATTCGGCCTCGTTCAGCCCCTCCGGCCGCGCCACCACCAGCGCCGCCAAGCCGTCGAGCTTCGGCTTCTCCCGCCCGAGCTCGACGTCGCGCACGGCGTAGCGCTGGCCGAGCCGGATGCGCAGCGCCTCGAAGACCCGGTCGGGCGGAACCTGGGGCGCGACGTCGGGGATCGCCGGCGGCATCGCCGGCTCGCGCGAGAAGAAGCCGATCACCGGCCGCTGCTCCCGCAGCAGCGCGTCCACGGCCGCGGCGAAGGCGAACTCGATCTCGCCCGGGACCAGGACCGGCAGGATCTCGGTCCGGTCCAGGTAGCGCAGCTCCACCCCTTGGTAGACGTTGACGATGCTGGCGCCGCGGGTGTCGGCGGTCGGCACCGGGATGGCCGAGATCCCGGCCGCCTCGGCGGCGGAGCGGGCGGCGACGCTGACGGTCGGGTCCACGGTCTCCACCGAGACCCGGTCGGAGCTGGCCTCGACCTCCTCCAGGAAGTCCTGTAGCACCAGCCGCGCCGGCAGCAGCGCCTCGGCGCCCTCGATGTCGCGGTTGAAGTAGAGCTTGACCTGCAGCCGGTCCTCGAGCCGGTCGAGCACGGCGTGGGTCGCCGGCGCGAGCGAGAACTGGCCGTCCTCGGTCAGGTCCAGCCGCAGCCGCAAGTGGCCAGCGGCCACCATCAGCGCCAGGGTGATGCCGACCAGCAGCGCCTGGCTCAGCCGGCGCTGGCGGCCCTCGAGGCGGGCGCGGCCGCTCACGGCCACCTCCGCGCTTCCAGCCGCAGGCCGTTCAGGCACAGGAACAGCGCCGTCACCAGGCCGTAGAAGAGCAGGTCCTCGAGCGCGATCACCCCGCGGGAGATGTCCGCGAAGCGCCTGCCGAAGTCGAGCGACCACAGCGCCCGACCGAGGGCGGCCGGCATCGCCGTGGCGGTGGCCGCCATGGCGAGCAGGTTGAATCCCAGCAGCACCACCACGCCCAGCAGCCAGGCGACGATCTGGTTGCGGGTGCAGGCCGAGAAGAAGGCGCCGACGGCGATGCAGGCGCCGCCCAGCAGCAGGCTGCCGAGGTAGCCGCCGACCACGGGCCCCCAATCGAGGTCGCCGAGCAGGGCCACCGTCAGCGGCACGCCGAAGGTGAAGGCCAGCGCGATCGCCAGCAAGCCCCACGCGCCGAGGAACTTGCCCAGCACCAGGTCTCGCTGGCGGAAGGGGAAGGTCACCAGGAGCTCTTCGGTGCCGGAGCGGAATTCCTCCGACCAAAGGCGCATGGTCAGCGCCGGGGCGACGGGGATCAGAAGCATCGGGATGAAGGCGAACCAGTCCCGCATGCTCGCCACCCCCTGGCCGAAGAAGCCGCCCATGACGAAGAAGAAGGCCGCGGTCAGCGCCGGCACCAAGGCCAGCACCAAGTAGGCGACCGGCGAGTCGAAGGCCGCGAACAGCTCGCGGCGGGCGATCACGAGGGCGCGCATCAGGCCAGCTCCTCCGCGGGCTCCACCGTCAGCCGCCGGAAGGCGCTCTCCAAGTCGTGGCCTTGCGGCGCCAGCTCGATCAGCGGCAGGCCGGCCTCCGAAGCCAGCGCCGCCAGCGCCTCGAGGGCCTCGGCGCCGCCGGCCAGCTCGGCCTCGGCGGCGGCCAGGGCCGGATCGCCGAAGGGATGGTGCCGGCCCTGGACCGCCGAGGCCCCGGCCTGCTCCAGCAGCTTGCGCAGCTGCGACGCGCTCCCCCGGGCCGCCACCCGCACCGTGATGGCCGCGCCCGGCAGGCCGGCCCGCAGCTCCTCGAGCGGAGCGTCGGCCACTAGCCGCCCTTGGTGGATCAGGATCACGCGCTCGGCCAGGGCCTCGATCTCGGGCAGCACGTGGCTGGTCAGGATCACGGTCTTGGTCTCCCCCAGCCGCCGCACCAGCTCCCGGATCTCGACCACCTGGTTCGGGTCGAGGCCGTTGGTGGGCTCGTCCAGGATCAGCAGCGGCGGGTCATGCAGCAGCGCCTGCGCCAGCCCGACGCGCTGCCGGAAGCCCTTGGAGCACTCACCGATCGGCCGGCGGAACACCGGCTCGAGCCCCGTCTGCGCCACGGCGCGGTCGAGCGCCGAACCCAGGCCAGCGCGCGGCATGCCGCGGGCGCGGTAGGCGAAGGCGAGGAAGTCGGACACCCGCTGCTCGAGGTAGAGCGGGTTGTTCTCGGGCAGGTAGCCGAGCCGCGCCTTGACCTCGAGCGGCTCGAGGGCGACGTCGTGGCCGCAGACCACCGCCCGGCCCTCGTCGGCCCCGAGGAAGCCGGTCAGGATCTTCATCGCCGTGGTCTTGCCGGCGCCGTTGGGGCCGAGGAAGCCCACGACCTGACCGGCCGGGATCTGGAAGTCGATCCCCCGCAGCGCCTGCACCGTGCCGTAGGCCTTCTTCAGGCCGACGACCTGGACCACTCCCTCACTCGACATCGTCCATGGAGAACGCGTCCAGGAACTCGCGGTTCGACGGGAACTGGGCCAGGCGGCTGACCATCAGCTCCATGGCCTCGAGCGGCCGCATGCGGCTGAGCACGCGCCGCAGGATGTTGATCCGGCGCATGGTGGTGCGCATCAGGATCTTCTCCTCCTTGCGGGTGCCGGTCTTGTCGACCGCGATCGCCGGGTAGATGCGGCGGTCGGCCAGGCGCCGGTCCAGCACCAGCTCCATGTTGCCGGTGCCCTTGAACTCCTCGAAGATCACCTGGTCCATGCGCGAGCCGGTGTCGACCAGGGTGGTGCCGAGGATGGTCAGGGAGCCGGCGTCCTCGGTGTTCCGGGCGGCGCCGAAGAAGGTCTTCGGCCGCGCCATGGTGCGGGCGTCGAGGCCGCCGGACATGGTCTTGCCGCTGTTGCCGCTGACGTGGTTGTAAGCCCGCGCCAGTCGCGTGATCGAGTCCAGCAGGATCATGACCTCCTTGCCCGACTCCACCAGCCGCTCGGCCCGCGCCTGGACCAGCTCGGCCAGCCGGACGTGGTTCTTCGGCGTCTCGTCCATGGTGCTGACGAAGACCTCGCCGCGCTCCAGGTTGCGGCGCCAGTAAGTGGCCTCCTCGGGGCGCTCGTCGATCAGCAGCACGATCAGGTGGACGTCGGGGTAGAGCGCCTCCATGGCGCGGGCCACCTGCTGCATGAGCATGGTCTTGCCCGAGCGCGGCGGCGCCACCAGCAGCGCGCGCTGGCCGCGGCCGAGCGGCGCCAGCACGTCCAGGATCCGCATCGAGATCTGGCCTTCCTGCTCGTGGGTGCCGAGCTCGTAGTGGAAGTCCGGGTCGATGACCGTCAGCTTGCGGAAGTTGCGGCGCCGGCGGTGCTCCTCGACCTTGAGGCCGTCGATCTGCTCGACGAAGCGGGCCCGCGGCGAGGGCTGGCCCGGGTTCGCCTGAGCGACGACCTCGCTGCCAGCCTTGAGCTGGAATTTACGGACCAGCTCCTTGGGGACCATCGGGTCGGTCTTGCGGTCCTCGAGGTTGCGCGCCGGGTCGCGCAGGAAGCCGGTGCCGTCCTTGCGCAGGTCGAGGATGCCGCTGACCTCGACCGAGGGGCCGCGGGCCTCGCCCTGGGGCGCGCCACCTTGGCCGCCACCTTGGCCGCCACCTTGGCCGCCACC
>CAYZXS010000086.1:4742-6803 GCA_964482495.1 uncultured Planctomycetales bacterium | reverse complement strand
TCTCGCGCCCGGTCAGCGCCACCGGTCCCCAGTGGATGAACATGCCGAAGCGCGCCTCATTCCACCAAGCCATGCGGGCGTCGCGCTGGGCCTCGGTCTCTTCGCGCCAGCTGGCGGGGGGCGCGGCGTCCGCCTCTTGGGCTGGGAAGAGCAGCGGGAGGAGGAGCGCGATCATGCCTTCAGGCGCGCGACGCGCACCACGGTGTTGGTGCCGTAGGGGTACTTGGTGGCGTGCAGAACGAGGCGGCCGTCCGCGGACGGCTCCACCTTCAGCTCCTCGCCGTTGTCCAGCCAGACCGCGGACTTCCACTCCCGGAAGTCCAGGCCGGCGAAGGGCCGGGCGCCCGGCCCGCGCGACTTGGCGTGGGCGCGGGTATCGGCGGTCAGGGTCAGGTCGTGCACGAAGAGGTAGACCTCCTCGCCCAGCCGCAGGCCGAAGTCGCGACCATCGCCTTGGATGCCCACCGGCAGCCCGTGGTAGATCGGCCCCTCGCCGCCGCCGTGCATCCGGATCCAGTCGCCGACCCGCTCGAGCAGCGCGGTCTCGTAGGGCGGTACCGCCCCGGTCGCCGTCGGGCCGACGTTCATGAGCAGGTTGGCGCCCGCCCGTCGGCAGCCGCACAGCTCCTCGATCACGTGCGCCGGCGACAGATAGTTGAAGTCCTTGACGGCGATGCCCCAGTGGAAGTTCAGGGTGTGGCACATCTCTCCCGCGACCCACTTCGGGTGTCCGCGGCGGTCGACCGGCTCCGGCCGGCCGCGCTCGAAGGTGGTGCTGTCGATCTCCGCATGACCAACGACGCCGCCGGCGCTGAGCCCGGTGTTATTGATGATCAGCGCCTCTGGCTGGTGCTCGCGGATCAGGCCGTAGAGCGCGTCCTCCTCCCAGTCGGCGTCCTTGCGGCTCCAGTTGCCGTCGAACCAGAAGCCGCCGATCGGGCCGTACTCGGTGCACAGCAGCTTCACCGACTCGCGCAGGTACTGCTGATACCCCGTCCAGTCGCTCTGGAAGCGCTCATCGGTCCAGTCCAGGGTCGTGCAGTAGAGCATCGGCACGATGCCCTCGGCGCGGCAGCCCTCGGTGAAGTCGGCGATCAGGTCGCGCTTGCAGGGCGTGTTCGTGACATCCCATTTCGACAGCCCGCGGGTGTCGTAGAGGCTGAAGCCCTCGTGGTGCCGGCTGGTGTGGGTGACGTACTTCATGCCGGCGCGCTTCGCCAGCCGCGCCAATTCGCGGCCATTGAAGTCCTCGGCGGTGAAGCCCTTCATCAAGCCGGCGTACTCGTCCTTGCCGATGCCGTGCATGGTCATGGTCCACTCGCCTTGGCCAAGCTGCGAATAGAGCCCCCAGTGCACGAACATGCCGAAGCCCATGCGCTCGAAGGCTGCGACGC
The DNA here is from genome assembly GCA_964482495.1 of uncultured Planctomycetales bacterium. Taxonomy (GTDB): domain Bacteria; phylum Planctomycetota; class UBA1135; order UBA1135; family UBA1135; genus J029. The sequence continues at coordinate 5,409 of CAYZXS010000086.1, read as the reverse complement.
GCGCCGCCGGCACCGGCAGCTCGCCGGGCTGCTGCGCCGGATCTTGGCCGACCGGCGGACCATCCGCGACCAGCGACCAACGCCCGGCGGCGGGGGGGAGGAGCAGGCCGGCGCCGGCGAGGCCGGTGCGCCCGAGGAGCTGTCGTCGGGAGAGTTCCATTCCGCTGTTCAGATTAGGCGGGCTCCGGCCCTGGCGGACCTCTAGGCTGCCCATTCCTCGGCCCACTCATGGACCCTCCCTCGCCGCGACCGCTCCTGCCGGTCCTCTCCTGGTGCCTGCTGGTGCTGGTGCGGATCGTTTTTCACCATGACGCCGGCGAAGCTCTCCATTTCCTCCTGCCGATCGCAGACCTGTCGCTGTTGGCGGGCGGGATCAGCCTCGCCTGGATGATGTGGAAGCCGGCGCTGCTGCTGGTCGCGCTGCTGATCTGGTTCCCGGGCCAGGGTTGGCTCGGGCTGCAGCGCGCCGTCGGCACCCACGCCTGGCTGCTGCGCCATGAGAGCGGTTACGAACAGTGGATCCTCGACCACCAGCGCGGCGCCGCCGAGCCAGGCCCGCGCTACGAGCAGCCGCGCGGCGGCGTCCCGCGGGTCGCCTTCCCGATGGGCGCGGGCGTGCTCGACAACTGGCAGGCCATCGTGCACGACCCGAGCGGCCAGGTGCTCC
>CAYZXS010000086.1:0-4642 GCA_964482495.1 uncultured Planctomycetales bacterium | reverse complement strand
GGCGTGCTCGACAACTGGCAGGCCATCGTGCACGACCCGAGCGGCCAGGTGCTCCGGCTCGAGCAGTCGCGCGGCTGGTTCGGCGGCGACCTGGTGGTCGCCAGGCCGCTGTGGGGCGACTGGTACTGGTGCGTGTTCACCTGAGCGGGCTCAGGCGGTCACCAGCAGCGAGCAGCAGGTGACGCCGCCCTCGGCCTTGGCCAGCTCGTCGACCTCCACCGGCCGCACCGAGATCCCGTGCACCTGCAGGCGCTGGCGCGTCAGCGGGAAGGCGGAGGGGTGGATCACCGCGTCGCCGACCCGCACCGCGTTGGCGGCGAAGGGCTCTTCGGGGGCGACGGCGATGACCTGGGCGCCGCCGAAGACCGCCGGGTCGACCCAGTCCGGGTTCACCAGGACGACCTCGTCGGCCACGGCGCAGGCGGCGGACTTTAGGTGCAGGCAGGCGCCGAGGTCGACGCCGCGCACCGAGTAGCCGTGCGGCTCCAGGGCCTGGGCCAGCTGGCGCAGGCCGTCGCGGTCGGTGCGGCCCGACAGGCCGACGTAGAAGGCCCGCCCGAGGCGCAGCACGTCGCCGCCGTCGAGGGCGCCGGGGCCTTCGATCTGAGCCAGCGGCCGCCAATTGGCCAGGACCTCGGCCAGGCTGGCGCCCTCGGGCCGACGCGAGGGCGCACCCGGCCGCGTCATCACCGCGATCTCGTCCGCGACCACCGCCACGTCCTCGACGAAGACCGAGTCCGGCTGCTCGGGCATCTCGGCCAGCTGCAGCACCTCGCAGCCGAGGTCGCGCAAGGCCTCCTCGTAGGCGGCGTGCTGGGCGCGCGCGCGCTCGAGGTCGATGGGCTCGCGTTGGAGGTGAGTCAGCTCGCAGCGGTCGATGCCGCGGCTTACGGCCCGAGTCAGGGCGATCGTGCGGGGGGACACCCCATGGTTCTAGCGTCGCCGGAGGCCGGATTCTCCTTCGGTTTCCTGAGACGCGGGGAGGAACGCCGCCGGCACGGGCTTCCCCGGGTGGGCGTACTCGGTGACGATCGAGGCGATCCACCAGCGGCCGTCGTTGCGGACGAGGTGCAGCCGATCCAATCCGCTGCCGATCGGCTCCTCACTCTCCGGGTCGAGGCGGGCCTCGAACACCACCGCGACCGCCGCCGTCTGCTGCCACACCTGGGCCTGGTGGTTGACGACGCGTTCGTGGAAGCCGGTCACGCCCATCTGGGCGCGTTCGTAGTCGGTCTTGAACCGGGTGATGAAGTCCTCGATCGAGATCGCCTTGGGCCCGCCGGGTCCGCGCGGCGGCTGGACGACGACGCAGCCCTCGAGGCACAGGGCGCGGATCATGTCGTAGTCCGGCTCGGCGCCCGGGTCGAAGCTGACCGCCTGGTAGAGCGCGCGGACCAGGCCCTCGACCGTCGCCGCCGCGACGGCGGGCGCGCCCGGGTCGGTCGGCGTCGGGGCCGGGTCTTGGACGGCGTCGCCCCGCGGGGCGGCGGCGGCGGGGAGGAGGAGCAAAGCGGCGAGCAGGAGCTTCATGACGGCTCCCAGCCTAGGTGAGCCGCTCAGCCCTCGCCGCGGACCCGCTTCAGGCGCACGAAATTGCTGATGATGCGGAACACCGACAGGTCGCGGATCTTCTGCGCCGCCTGGTGGTTCTTGGACCAGAACTTCTCCTTCCTCACCTGGCGCAGCTCCTCGTAGCGCAGCCCGAGATGGTCGACGGCGTAGGCCTGGCGCTGCTCGGCCTTCTTCAGGTGCGTCGCGCGGGTCAGCCCTTGCTCGTCGAAGTGGTTGACCGAGTCGAGGATCATGCCGTGGCCGGCGGGGAACCACACCGCCAGGTCGCCGCCGCCCCAGCGGTCGGCGCACTCCGGGCTGTCGACGAGCACCTCGCAGGCCTCGGGCTCGAGCACCTCGATCAGGTGGGCGCCCTCGAGCGCATAGCGCGGCCGGACGCCGTCGTCGAAGACGCCGCGCAGGTAGGGGCTGCCGGGCGAGCAGGGCGCGGCGGTGACGTCGTCGAGCACCTCGCCCATGGTCGGGAGCTTGCGCACCACGCCGGGGTAGAAGCGCTCGACGGTCTCGTGCAGCGCCCAGCACGAGCCGAGGAAGTAACCCCCGACGCGCACGAACCAGCCCAGCCGTCCGACGTCGACGACGCCGATCTCGCCGCTGCAGTTGGCGACGAAGACGGCGCGAGCGTGGAGCTCGGCTTCGGGCGTGCGGCCGTACTCCGTGGTGCGGTAGCCGACCTCGAGGAAGTCGAGCACGCTCTCGATGTGGTCGCCGCGGCTGAGCAGGACGACCACGTCCATGCCGCGGTAGAGGGCGGCGGCCTCCTCCTTGCCGCTGATTCCGTAGCCGAACTTCTCGGCCCGGGCCTTGCGCTCCTCCGGGTCGTAGAGCTGGAGGAAGCGCTCGGTCTTCTGCCACCACGCGGTCCAGGCCTCGACCGTCGGCTCCGGCTCCTCGGCCGCGAGCGACAGCAGGTACTCGTGGGCGCTGCGGCGCACCACGCCTTCCTCGTCCTCGAGCGCGGCGATGATGGGCGGGATCGCTTCTTTGGCGTAGAGGTGGCCCATCCCGACCACGGCGGCGCCGCGCAGCCTCCAGTCGGGGTGCGTGCGGCGCAGCTCGATCAGCGGCGCTAGGGCCTCGGGCTGTCGCGACTTGCCCAGCGAAACGGCCGCGCAGCAGGCCACCTCCCACGAGGGATCGGCCAGCGCGGCCACCAGCGGCGCCACCACCGCCGGCTGCCCCTTGACCCCGAGCGCGACCGCCGCCTGCTCCCGTAGCCGGACGTCGGCGTCGCCTGCGAGGCGGGCGGCGGCGAGGTCGAGGCTGGCCGGGTCGGTGGCGGGCTGGGCGCGGATCATCGCGGCCAGGGCTGCGCGCCGAACCCGGGCGTCGGCGTCGTCCGCGACCAGGCCGGCGAGGGCGGCGAGGCTCTCCTCACCGCCGATCCGGCCCAGGGCTTGGGCCGCCGCGGCGCGGACCGCGGCGGTGGGGGCGGCGGCCGCGGGCGTTAGCGCCGCCCGCGCTGCCGCCGGGGAGAGGGTCGGCGCAGCGGCGTCCCCCAGGGCGCCGAACAGCCTCGCCAACTGCGCCTGGCCGGAGCTGGGCGCAGCCGCGAGGTCGGCGGCGAGCCGGTCCGCGGCGCCGGGGCGCGCCGACTCGTGGCCGGCGAGGATGGCCTGCGCCGCCCAGCCGGCGCGACGCTCGATCACCGGCGCCAGGGCGCCGCCGCGCAGGGCGTCGAGCAGCGGGGGCAGACAATCCGGGTCGGCGCGGCGCTGGACGGCCTCGAGGGCGGCCGCCTGCGCGCGCAGGTCCCTCCCGCGCAGCAGCCGCGCCAGCTCCGCCGCCCGCTCCGTGCCGGCGAGGAGGATCAGGCTGCGGGCGGCGGCTTCGCGCAGCTCGGCCTCCTCGGACTCCAGTAGCTTGCGCAGCGGTTTGAGCTCCACCTCGCCGTCGCGGGCGCTCCCGAAGGCGCCGAGGGCCTCGATGGCATGCAGCGCTTGCTTGCCGCCGAGCTTCTTTTCGATCCGGCCCCAGCCCTCCTCGGGAGCGAGCGCCGCCACCGCAGCGGCGGCCTCCAAGCGTACCCGCCGCAGCGGCGCGCCGAGCGCGAGCTTGGCCAGGGCGGGAACGGCGTCCTCGCTGCCGGCGGTCGCCAGCGCGCGGGCGGCGCGTTCGACCACCTCCCAGTCATCGTCCTTGAGGGCGCCGATCAGCAGCTTCTCCCGCTTCGGGTGCTCCGCGGCGGCGAGCTGTTCGATCGCCGCCAGGCGCGTCTCGGCGTCCTTCGAGCGGAGGTCCTTGGCCGGGTCTCCTTTCGGGAGGAGCAGCAGGACCGAAAGCGCAATGACGACGTGCATGCCGGGATTCTAGGCGCCGGTCGGGGCCCCGTTATGGGGTAAACTGCCCGGATGCTGGCCGAGTTGCTCCCCCTGGCGGGGTTCACGGCGTTCTTCACGCTGCTGCACGTGATCGCGATCGCGAACGTGGAGCCGGTCTACGCTCGGGCCTTCAAGCTGTCGCGGGGCATCGCCGCCGCGGTCTTGACCACCCTCGGCGTCCTGGCGCTGATCGACGCCCTGCCGCAGTGGCGCTCCGCCTTCCTCTACGTGCACGAGGAGGGCGACTGGATGCGCTACGGCGTCTACTGCATCTACGGCCACCTGCTGTCCGACTTCATCTGGATGGCGGTGGGGCGGTGGCGCTTCGGCATCAAGCCGCGGGCGGACCTGATCATCCACCACGCACTGGGCCTGCTCGGCTTCGGCGCCGCGCTGTACCTGCACGTCGGGTACGCGCTGGCGCTGATCACCATGATCACCGAGCTGATGCCCGTGACCACCGGGATCAGCGCCTTGGGAAAGCGTATCGCCGTGCCCGCGCTGGTCGACGGATCGGAGAAGGCGCGCCTGCACGTCCTGGTCTGGCTGCGGCTGCCGCTGTGGCTGACCTTGCTGACCCTCACCGCGACCGTGCTGGCGCTCGGCACTCCCGGCAGCCTGCTGCCTGCCTATCTGGTGGCCTTCGGGGGCCTGGCGGGGCTGGTGCTGCTCGACGTCTACTGGGTCGGCAAGTGCCGCCAGAGCGTCGACTTCTATTAGGGGTCAGACATCGATTGTTAATCGACGTC
>CAYZXS010000085.1:0-6897 GCA_964482495.1 uncultured Planctomycetales bacterium | reverse complement strand
TGCGCTACGACTCGATCCTGCGGGACCCGATCCACGAGGACATCCCGCTCACCGCCGAGGAGATCAAGGTCCTCGACACGCCCGAGATGCAGCGGCTCCGCAACGTGCGCCAGCTCGGCACCGCCTACCTGGTCTACCCGGGGGCCCAGCACTCGCGCTTCGAGCACTCGGTCGGCACCGCCCACCTGGCGAGCCGCATGATCGGCGCCATCAACACCGTGCGCGACCGCGAGGGCCCGTCCTTCGGCGGCTTCGACGAGCACGAGGAGCGGGTGATCCGGCTGGCGGCGCTGGTCCATGACGCCACCCACCTGCCCTTCGGCCACAACATCGAGGACCAGACCGGGCTGCTGCCGCGGCACGACGTGCCCGAGCGCTTCGAGGCCCTGTTCAGCGACGCCACCGAGCTCGGCAAGGTCCTGAAGGCGAGCGGCGTGCGTCAGGAGGTCCTCGGCATCCTGGCGCCGGAGGCGGTCGCCGAGGCCCACCGGCCGCCGGCGCACTGGCGCGGCTTGGTCAGCGGCACCATCGACGCCGACATGCTCGACTACCTGAGCCGGGACGCGCTCTTCACCGGCCTCAAGCTGACTTACGACCCGCGCATCTTCGGCATGTTCAAGGTCGAGCGCATGACCCAGCGGCTCTACGTCGACCTGGTCAGCCGCGGCTACCTGAAGGAGGCGCTGTTGAGCGAGGTGGTGCGCTGTCTCGAGGCCCGCTACTACTTCAGCGAGCGGGTCTACTACCACCACGCCAAGATCAGCTCGGGCGCCCTGGTGGCCAAGGCGGTCGAGATCGCGTTGCTCGAGAAGGCCGTCACCTTCGAGCAGCTCCAGCGGAGCACGGACGCCGGCCTCATGGAGCGGCTCACCCGGGCCCGGGTGGCCGACCCGGGGCAGCGGCAGCGGTTGCAGACCTTCGTCGAGGCCTACCAGACTCGGCGCCTCCCCAAGCGCGCGGCGGTCTACCCGGTATATGCCAACCGCAAGGTCCAGGGCGACCTGATCGAGCGCTTCTTCGGTGCCGGCAGCGCCGCCGAGCGGCGCCGGGTCGAGGAGCGCATGGGCGAGGCGGTTCGCTTCGCGGTCGGCAAGGACGTGCCGGTGCTGCTCTACTGCCCGGCGGGGCACATGCAGCTCAAGTCGGCGCGGCTGCTGGTGCGCTGGCCGGGCGTGGAGGAACTCCACCCGCTCAGCGAGCACAAATCCGAAATCCCGAGGCTGGGCGACCTGGAACAGTCCTACCAACGCCTCTGGAAGTTCTATGTCCTTGCCCTGACTGAAGATCCGCGTGCCCTGCAGGCCGTACGCGAGCTCTGCGTAGATGAGTTCGCGGGAGCTGTCAACCTCTTGGAGGCGGAATCTGGTGCCCCCTTGCCGGGTTGATTTGGAGTTTTCAGGAAACGGCTTCCCGATCCCCTCCTAAGATGCTGCGCCTTACCGGACGTCCCGACTCTGTTTTTCCCGGCAGAGCAGGGAAACCTCCCCAGGATCCCCCCCTCCTCTGGAGCCAGACTTGAGCTTGCTGACCGCATTCCTGTCCTTGCCGCTGTGCTGGCTCGGCATGACCGGGCCCACTCCTGCCTTGGCGCAGATCGGTGGCCCGAATAAGGTGCCGATCGAGTCCACGGAGGCCTTGATCTTCGTCGGCATCGAGGGGGATTACTCCAGCGACGTGGAGCTGGCCGTGCGGGACCGCCTGGGCGAAGAGTTCGGGCTCACGGTCGTCGGCTCGCCCGTCCGGAGCATGACCGACAAGGGCCAGCGGGTATGGGCGCTGCGCACTACCGAGGACTTCAAGTCCTTGCGCAAGAAGCTCTTGCGGCCGATGAAGAAGCAGGGATACGGCCTCACCGAGCTGCGCGCCACGGCCATGATGACGATCGGCCGGGAGTCGAGCTCGACCTTGAAGGGCCGGCTCAAGAACTTCGAGCGCAAGCAAAAGTACGTCTGGGCCAGCCATCAGGACTTCCGGGAGGGCGTCGTCTGGGTCTTCCACGAGCCGAAGCTCAAGTCGGCCAAGATCCTGGACGGCATGCGGGACGTCGGCCTGAAGGTCGCCTTCCACCACCACGAGGTGGAGCTGGAGGCGGACGCCGACGGCCTGTCGGTGGACGGCCTGGAGGCCGCCGCCAAGGAGAAGCTCGACGTCATCGCCGTCTCCGGCAAGGAGAAGAGCCTGGTGATCGACTTCTACCTGCGGGACATGCCGTCGATGATGGCCCTCGACCGCGGCCGCCACACCGTGGCCTGCCCGGACCTGAGCGGCCTGATCGGCAAGCCGGGGGAAGCCAGCGGCTGGGCGGTCACGCTCGAGAACCGCGGCTACCCCTTCGTCGACTGAGGCCAAGGTCTCCGGACCCGCTCCGGTCGACGCCGAGTCCGCGCCGGGGTTCCCAGAAACCTGGCGCGCTCCTGGGACCGGGACGCGGAAATGTCCTGCCACCGGCGCGTCGTCCGTGTCTAAGCAAGGGGCCCCTTGGCAGCAGCGCGAACGGATGAACACCTGGATTGCGGCTCGACCCTCGTCCGCCTCTCACGGCGGCGGGTGGCCTGGCTCTCCCCCGGGTTCGCTCCCCTGAGGGTTCCAAGATGACCAAGCCCGGCCCCTATTCTCGACGCGATCAGCTGAAGCCCGGGATGGTGCTCGGCGGCTGTGTCCTCGAGCGCGTCCTCGAGCGCGGCTACCTCGGCACGCTCTGGCTCGCCTATGAGCCCGACCGCGATCGCCAAGTGACCCTGAAGGTCTACCACCCGGCCCAGGCCTGCGGCGAAGAGTTCCGGGTCGAGAGCCAGCGCCTGGCCGAGGCCGTCGCCACCCTCAGCCACCCGCACCTGGTCCGGGTGCTGCGCTTCACCGAGGATCCGCCCTACCGCTTCCTGGTGCGGGAGTTCCAGCCGGGGACCCGGCTCGATTCGGTGCTCCGGGAGGAGCGTCACCGCCCCAAGGCCCGGCTGCAGGGCGGCTGGGTGCCGACGGTTTGCCGCTGGGGGGCCCAGATCGCTGAAGGGCTGGACCACGCCCACCGTCTCGGCATCCTGCACCGGGCGCTGTGGCCGGGGAACATCGGCATCGGCACCGACGGCAAGGCGCGCGCCTTCGACTTCTGGACCGGCGCCGCGCGCTCGCCGGTGGTGGTGACCTGCCTGCGCGGCTACCTGGCGCCGGAGGAGGAGTGGCAGGGTCCGGTCGGGCCTGCCGCCGATGTCTTCAGCCTCGGCGCGGTGCTCTACCGCTGCCTGGCCGGCACGCTGCCCTATCCGGTCTTGCGCACGCCCTCCGAGGACAAGGTCTTCTTCGATCGGCCGCCGCGGTCGCTGCGGCGGCGCGTGCCCGAGCTCGCGCCCGGCGTCGAGGCGGCGGTGCTGCGCGCCCTCGAGCTGGACCCGGAGGGCCGGCCCGCGAGCGCGGCCGACTTCGCGGCCGAGCTGAGGCGCTTCCAGCCGGAATCCGGCGCGGCCTGGGAGCGGGGCGCCGCCGGCTGACCCACGCGGCGCCGCGGTGGGGCGTCGGGCGTCCGGTCAGCGCAGCGCCGCGAGCCGGTTGCCGATCCGTTGGAGGGACTCGACCAGGACCTCCTCGGCCGCCGCGAAGGACAGGCGGAAGTTGTCCGGGGCGCCGAAAGCGCTGCCGCCGATGACCCCGACGTGATCGGCCTCGAGCAGGACCTCGCCGAAGTCGTCGCCGCTCTGGATCACCCGGCCGGTGACCGGGTCGGTCTTGCCGAAGTGCTCCCGGACGCTGGGGAAGGCGTAGAAGGCCCCTTGCGGCATCGGGCAGCTGATCCCCGGCATGGCCTGCAGGCTCTCGGCGACCAGGCTGCAGCGCCGCTCGAAGGCCTGGCGCATCTGCTCGCGCTCCTCTCGGCCCTCTTGCAGCACCGCCAGGCTGGCGATCTGGGAGATCGCGTTCGGGCTGGAGGCCAGCTGGCTCTGCAGGCTGGAGACGGCCTTGGCCAGCGCCCGCGGCGCCGCCAGGTAGCCCATGCGCCATCCGGTCATGGCGTAGGCCTTGCTCATGCCGCCGATCCACACCGCCTGCTCCCGCAGGCCTGGCGAGGCGGCGATCGGCGAGACGTGGCGGGCGCCGTGGTAGGTCAGCGCGGCGTAGATCTCGTCGCTGATGACGACCACGCCGCGGTCCAGGGCCCAGTCTCCGATGGCGGCGCAGAGCTCGGCCGGGAAGACCGCGCCGGTGGGGTTGCCGGGGGTGTTCAGCAGCAGGGCGCAGGTGCCGGGGCCGGCGGCGGCGTCCAGGTCCTCGATCCGGGGCAGGTGGTCCTCGCCGCAGGGCACCATCACCGGCTCGCCGCCGGCGATCTTCACCATCTCCGGGTAGGAGGTCCAGCAGGGGGTGGGGATCAGGACCTTGGCGCCGGGGTCCACGAGGGCCAGCAGGGCCTGGTTGATGCCCAGCTTGCCGCCGGTGGTGACGATGACCTCCTCGGGGGCGTACTCGACCCCGATCTCGTCCCGGATCATCTCGGCCGCCGCGGTCCGCAGTTCCATCATGCCGGCGCCGGCCGTGTAGCGGCCCTTGCCGGCCCGGATGGCCTCGATCCCGGCGCGCTCGGCGGCCTGCGGCGGGCCGAAGTCGGGCTCGCCGGCGGTCAGGCTGAGCACGTCCACCCCTTCGGAGCGGAGCTGCGCCACCCGGGCGACCATGGCCAGGGTGGCGGAGGGCTGCAGAGCGGCTGCGCGGGCCGCCAGGATCAGGGGGGAGGAGGTCTCAGGCACGGCTTGGCTCAAAAGGGGACGGGATTCTAGCCGAGGAACGTCCAAAATAGTCCGCCATGGTCGAACTCGGCTTCACCGACCGGCTGCGTGAGTTCCTCACCAGCCGCAAATTCCTGTGGATCGTCACCAGCCTCTTCGCGCTGGGCATGGTCCTCTACTTCCTGTTCGTCACCTTCTTCTTCAACCCCTTCGAGGACCCGCTGGCCGACTCGGCCGAGGTCGTGCCCCGGGAGGCGGAGTACTTCATCCGCTGGAAGGGAGCCGGAGAGCGCTTCGAGTCCTTCCCGGTGCCGAAGGTCTGGAAGGAGTTCGAGGGCAGCCCGGTGCACGCCGAGATGGAGGCCGCGGGGCTGCTGGCGGAGTGGGACCAGGCCATGGGGGTCTCGGAGATCGTCGAGCGCCTCGGCGGCACCCAGGCGACCCTACCGGTCGGGCTGAGCCTGGAGTCCGATCTGCTTCAGGAAGTGGCCCTGGCCGGCCGCGGCCAGCCGACCCTGGACGCCTCCTTCGACGGCATGCTGATGCTGCGAGTGTCGTTCAAGATCAAGGCCGGCGTGTCGCTGCTCGGCTACGACTTCATGCGCTCCAAGCTGCCGGAGCAGCTCGGCATCGAGGACCTCGGCGACGACACCTTCCGGCTGCCGCAGTTCGCGCCCTTCGGCTTCCAGGACGCCTACCTGTCGCGCATCCGCGACGTGGTGCTGCTCGCCAGCAGCAAGGAGTGGATCGACCAAGCGCGGCAGCTCGACCTGCAGGGCGGCGAGAACTCGCTGGCGCGGGCGTCGGTCTTCCATGACAACGTCGAGGCCTACCTGACCGCCGGCGACCAGCCGATCGAGGTCTTCATGCGCTGGGAGCCGATGCGGCGCCGCTTCGGCACTTGGCCGGATCCGCAGCCCGGCGAGTCGCTGCCCTTGGCGCTCTCGACCTTCTTCAACACCGACCTGCTGCGCTACGTCGCCGGCTACTGGAAGCCCGGCGCGCGCTTCGAGGGGCGGTTCTCGGGCGAGATCGACCGGTCCTTGCTGACGCCCTTCCAGCGCGGCTGGGCTGAGAGCCCGTCGCTGAGTGAGAAGACGCTGTCCGAGTTCGGCGGCATGGTGCCGGCGGACTCCTTCTTGTTCCTAGGCGTGGCCGGCAATCCCGGCAGCCTGCTGCGCGAGCTCTCGGTGGTGATCCCCGCTGACCTGCGGCAGCTGATCGACGAGTCGCTGATCAACTCGGGGCAGTACCAGGGGCTGGCGCACTTGCTGGGTGACATCAGCGAGAACTTCCAGAACGGCCTCTACCTGGGCCTGCGCCGCAACGACTACCCGGACATGGGCGAGGGCCTGGAGGTCCCGCACGACGACCGGCCGGCGCCGCTGTTCACGCTGATCGGGCGGCCCAAGTCGGAGGCTGCTTACCAGGAGCTGGAGGAGTTCTTCCGAACCAAGATCTCGCTGATGTTCTCCGGGGCCGAGGCCCCGGTGGTGACCTCGGTGCCGGTCGGCGGCGGCGAGAACGCGATCTCCTTCGCCACCATGCTGATCCCGGGCACGGGCGAGATCGTGCTCCACCGGCTGACGGTCGGGCGGCGCCAGTACGTCCTGATCAGCAACTCCTTCAAGTACCTTCGCCACGTCGAGAACACCGCCTTCCTGTCGGACGACGACCCGCGGGCGGCGGGCTCGAAGCTGTCGCATCTTGAGAGCTTCCGCCACTCGGCCGACCTGCTCCAGCGCGGCGCGAACCTGTTCGTCTACTTCGACCCGGACGAGGCGAAGGAGTGGTCCGACGAGTTCGCGATCGAGGTCGCGCGGCAGATGTTCAGGGACGAGACCGACAACCTCGCTGCCCAGTGGCGGCCGGAGGAGGAACGCAAGCAGCGGGACTTCCTCTTCCCGGGCATCAGCTCCCTGACCCAGGCCCAGCTGGACCAGCTCCAGGACGCCGTCGACGCCGCGCTGATCGAGCGCCTCGAACCCGAGTGGGGCCGCCGCCAGGACGGCCTGATTCAGAAGGCCCAGCGCTCCTTCCTGCCCGCCCAGGCCCTGGACTGGTTCTCGGTCTCCCTCGAGCTCAGCCTCCGCGCCGCCAGCCTCTTGGTCTCCGGCGAACTCAAAACGGGGTCAGACATCGATTGATATTCGAGGTCGGACATCGATTTCCCGGCCCGCCA
>CAYZXS010000084.1:7083-8173 GCA_964482495.1 uncultured Planctomycetales bacterium | reverse complement strand
GCGGCCGGGCGGAACGCCGTCGATGCGGAAGCGGCCGAGCGGCCCGGTGCGGTCTTCGAAGTCGAGGGCATCGAGCAGCGGGCGAAGCGAGTCCGGACCGGTGACCTTGACCATGGCGCCCGCCACCGGCGCGCCGTCGGCGTCCACCACCCGCCCTCGCAGCGCTCCGCCGGGATCCAGCGTGACCGTCAGCGGCGCCGGCGCCGGCGGCATCGGCCCGAGGGAGATGGCGCAGTCGGCGTGGCCCTCGGCCCGCACCTTCAGCAGCATGGACTCGGGGGTGCCGAAGCCGCTGCGCCAGGAGAAGCGGGAGTAGGCCAGATCGAAGCGCCCGTCGGCGTCGGTGGTCCCGGTGGAGGACGGGAGCGTGACCTCCGCGCCTGCGACCGGGGCGCCGCGGGCATCGACCACGCGCCCGCGGAGCCGCTCGGCTGCTTCCAGCCGGATCTCCACCTCGGTGTCCGCCACCTCCGGCCAGACGAACTGCCAGAGGAAGTCCGGGTGGCCGACGGAGAGGCGGCAGTCCATCCCCTCCGGCAGGGCGAAGGCGAAGCGGCCGGCGGCGTCCGTGGTCTGGATGCCCGGTTGCGAGAGCAGACTCCAGCCCTCGCCGCCGCCCAGGTCGCGCGCGGTGAGGACGTTGAGCTCGGCCCCCGGCAAGGGCGCGCCGTCGGCGTCCAGGACGCGGCCGCGCAACTCGCGGACCGGCCGCAGCTCCAGGTCGGCGAGCGCGACCGCCCCCGCCGACGGCAGGACGTGGACCAGCCCGGCCAGCCGCCGCGGCCCCGGCGCGGTCATCAGGGTGATCCCGCCGCTCAGGCGCTCGATCCGGAAGCGGCCGTCGGCGTCGCTGCGGGCGCGCCGGTCGGGTTCCCGCTCCCGGAACCAGCTCTCCGGGAGCAAGGGCGTGGCCGCCCAAGCGTGGACCTCGACTCCCGCTGCGGGCCGGCCGTCGCCGTCGACCAGGCGGCCGGTGATCGCGGTCGGCGCCGGCTGACGCAGCTCGACCTGCGCCTCCTCCCCGGGCAGGAGCACGAGGTCCGGCCGGAGCTTGGCCGGGATGGCGTCCGCCGTCGGCAAGGCCCGGAGG
>CAYZXS010000084.1:0-6983 GCA_964482495.1 uncultured Planctomycetales bacterium | reverse complement strand
GCCGGGATCTCGGCCTCCACCGCCGGGTGCTTGCCGAAGGGGGGACGGACCTCGACCTGCCAGGGGCCGGCCGGCCAGTCCTCACCGACGAAGCGGCCGAGGGCATCGGTGCGCTGGGACTCGCGGATCCACGGCGCCGCCGCGCCGGCCGCGTCCGTCCGCCGGAAGTGGAGGCGGGCGCCTACCACCGGCGCGCCGTCGGGGTCCACCACCCGCACCGCGACGGCGCCGGGCTGCGGCAGGCGCAGCTCGAGCGACGCCGGCTGCCCGCGCGACGGCTCGAGCTCGAGGAAATCGCGACCGCAGCCGGGGGCGCTGACCTCGAGCCAATAGACCTTCGCTCCCTTCACGCCTGCATCGGCGGGCTCCTCCAACCGCAGGGGCAGCGAGAAGCTGCCGTCAGCCCCGGTCCACTTCCGGCTGCGCTCCCGGCCGCTCATCCGCAGCGAGGCGGCCACAGGCTCGCCGCGCCAGTCGAGCACCCGGCCGGTGAGCTGGCGGCCCGACCACAGCCGCAGCTCGACCTCCGACTGACCGGCGTCGAAGGTCTGACCGGTGCGGGCGAAGTCGGGGTGTTCGCTGCGGATACTGCCGCCGTACCAGTCGATCACCGGCACCAGGAAGTGGCCGTTCTCGCCGGTGACCACGTAGCGGCTCACGCCGTGCCAGAACACGGCCGGATTGGCCTTATCCCGGGCCTCGTCCCTCGTGCTCTGCGTCATCCACAGGCCGGCCTGAGCGACGCCGCTGCCGTCGGTGCGCAGCACGCGACCGCGCAGCATCCGCTGCTGCACCAGGCCTAGATCGCCGATCTCGCGCAGCTGGCGGGCGAAGGGGGCGGTGCTCGCCGCGCCCGGCAGGGCCAGGCCGCCGCCCTCGGCGTAGAGGGCCATCCTCTTGCCGAGACCGTCGAAGCGGAAGCGGCCCTCGGCGTCGGTGACGGTCCGCCGCTCCACCGGCCGGCTGAGCAAGGCGTGCAGCGCGGGGATGTCGAAGCGCTCCCAACCCAGGACCTCGAGGCCGGCGAGCGGCGCGCCGTCCGGGCCGACCAGGCGGCCGGTGATCGAACCGCCCGGCGGCAGGCGCAGGACGTAGCGCGCCACGGCGCCGGGATGGACCGCGTCGGACAGATGGAGCACCGCCGACGGCGTCGCCGCGGTGGGCTGCGCCCACAGCTCGTCGAGGCGGGCCGGCGACGGCAGCGTCAGCCGGGCCAGGCCGTCGGCGCCAGAGGTCGCGGTGACGGTGAAGGGCGCGTCGGCGCCGACCGGCGTGAACCGGGCCGCCACGGGGACGCCGGCGGCCGGCGCGCCGCCGTATAGCTGGACCACGCGGGCCTCGACGACGCCGGGGCGGCCGACGGCGAGTTCGGTGGCGGCGACGGCGGTCCCAGCGTCGCCGCTCGCGGGCACCGGGAAGGCGACGGTGGTCTGCAGGAAGGAGCCCGGGATCAGGTCCTCGCCGACGGCGATCTCGCGCGATGGCGGGCCGCCAGCAAGGCTCGCGCGCACCTCCAGCACCGTGGCTGGCGCCGCCACCGCCAGGCGCACCCGGCCGTCCGGCTGGGTCACGGTCCGCAGGGTGACGGGGCCCAGCTCGTGCACCACGCAGTCGACCTCGACCGCGGCGCCGCCGACCGGCGCGCCCAGCGGTTCGTGCACGACGACGACGACGACGGTGGCCGTCTCCTCGGCCGGGCCAGGCGCGGCGCAGCCGCCGAGGAGCAGGAGGGCCGCCAGGCCCATCCCCATGGAGCGGAGAGATCGGAGACGCGACATCGCAAGAACTCCAGGTCGGGATAACGCCGGCGCATGGCCGGCGGAGGATGGCGGGAAGCTCAGCCTAACCGATCACCTTGGCCCGCGCAGGCGGTCCGTCGTCTGGCGGCCCCAGACCGGCTCCGCGACCGCTACAGCGGGAACTTGCCCTCGACGGCGTCCGCGTCGCCCTTCTCCGCCACGACCCGCAGGGCCTCGATCACCTGTCGGCGCAGGTGCTTCGGCGGGTCCGCATAAACGTCCTCGACCAGGGTCTCCAGCGGCGGCGGACCGACCTGCTCGGCGCGCTGGACGGCGGCGGCGATGCGGGCGGTGATGGCGTCGGTCCACTCGGCGTGCTGGCCGTCGTCGAGCAGACCCTCGGCGCGCAGGTAGGCGGCGAAGCGGTCGAGCGGGTCGCGCTGCTCCCAGTGCTCGACCTCGTCGGGGTCGCGGTACTTGGTCGGGTCGTCGCTGCTGGAGTGGCCGCCGATGCGGTAGCTGCGCAGCGCCACCAGCGACGGGCCGCCGCCGGCGCGGGCGCGGTCGACCGCCTCCTGGGTGGCTTGGAAGCAGGCCAGCACGTCGTTGCCGTCGACGTCCGCGCCGGGCATGCCGTAGGCGCGGGCCTTGTCGCCGTAGCAGCGGGCGGCGGTCTGCTTGGCGCTGGGCACGCTGATCGCCCAGCCGTTGTCGATGACGACGAAGACCATCGGCGCCTGGTAGACCCCGGCGAAGTTGAGCGCCGAGTGGAAGCCGTTGCTGCTGGTGGCGCCGTCGCCGGAGTAGGCGCAGACCACCCGCCCTTCGCCGCGGTTCTTGAAGGCCATCGCCGCGCCCACCGCCTGCGGCAGCTGGGTGCCGATCACCGACGACCAGCTGACGAAGTTGCCCTCGTGGTGCTGGAAGTGGTTGGTCATCTGCCGGCCCTTCGCCGTGTCCTCGGCGTTGCCGAACATGTGGGCAGCGTATTGCTCTAAGGGCATCCCGCGTTGCACGGCG
This sequence comes from uncultured Planctomycetales bacterium, assembly GCA_964482495.1. GTDB lineage: Bacteria > Planctomycetota > UBA1135 > UBA1135 > UBA1135 > J029. The sequence continues at coordinate 4,224 of CAYZXS010000084.1, read as the reverse complement.
GCGCCGCCCTCGCGCAAGGCGCTGAAGACCCAGTCCTCGGGTCCGAACGCCGAAGCGCTGCCGTGAACCGAGGCCTCGAGCCCGGTGGCGGTTCCGACGAAGGCGACGCGCCCTTGCCGCTGCAGCTTCAGCATCCGATCGTCGAGCAGCCGGGTCGTGAGCATGGCCCGGTAGAGCTCCGCCAGCTCCTCGCGGGCGGGCAGCGGCGCGTGATCGCCAGGCAGCAGGGCGCTGCCGTCTTCGGCCAGGACCCGCCGCAGCTCGAAGCTGCCGGGGTCGGAGACGCGGATGGTGGAGGCGGTCACGGGGCGAGGAATTTACCAGGGCCGGGGGGCCGCTGGGACGCGGAGAGCTTCTGGGGAGGCCCGAATTCGGCCAGAGAGGCCTTCCCCTTCCCGGGTTCGCCGCGGGGGACTAGGATTGAGGCCGCCCCTGCGGGCGGACCCGTTTCTTGTCCGGCCGCCGGCGCCGCGGTGTCTCTCTTCCAACTGTCCCGCCCCCGCCACCCTCCAACCTTCGGAGCTCTCCGTTGTCAGCCACCCACACTCTGGTTCTCCCTCTCCTGCTCGCCGGCGCGCCGCTCGCCGCGGCCCAGCAGCAGGCCCCCCCTCCCTCCCTGTTCGAGCTCGTCCCGGCGAGTGAGATCACCCGCTTCCACGACGACCCGGCCGCGATCCGCCAGGACAACGTCTCCCTCAACGAGGACCTGCTCCTCAGCGAGCGCCTCGGCCTCGGCACCGTCGAGGAGATCACCCTCAACCTGTTCCCGGACGTCAGCTACACCGGCACCCACGCCGAGACCGAGCTGGCCTACGGCGGCGGCTACGTGGTCCGCTACGACCTCGGCGACGGCGGCTGGGATTACGCCGCCTTCTCGGTCCTGAACGACGCCGTCTCCGGGGTCGTCCACGTCGGCGAGCGCATCTTCACCATCGGTAACGTCGGCGACGGCGAGCTGACCGTCTCCGAGGTCGACCCTGCGCTCTACGAACCCTGCGGCGTCGACGCCAGCCACAAGGTCGGCGCCAGCAAGCTGAACGGCGCCGGCGGTGGTCGCGCCAGCGGCCACACCGCCCACATCATGGTGGTGTTCACCGACGACTGCGTCACCGCCGAAGGCGGCATCGACGGCGCCAACTCGCTCGCCAACCTGGCGGTCAGCGAGATGAACCGCGCGCTCGCCCAGGGCGACGGCCTGCTGCGGGTCAACCTGGTCCACACCTACGAGACCGTCTACACCCAGAGCGGCAGCCAGAGCACCGACCTCGGCCGCCTGCGCGACACCTCCGACGGCTACATGGACGAGGTCCACGGCTTCCGCGACGCCTACGGCGCCGACTTCGTCGAGCTGTTCATCGCCAACTACGGCTCCGGCGTCGCTTACGTCAACTGCGACGGCACCTCGGGCTGGGCCGGCAACGCCTTCAGCGTCGGCAAGAACACCCGCGTCGCCGCCACCTACACCCTGGCGCACGAGCTCGGCCACAACATGGGCCTGCAGCACGACGCCGCCAACTCCGGCGGCAGCTGCTCGACCGCTTACTGCTTCGGCTGGGAGACCGCCAACGGCACCGGCACCACCTACGGCTCGGTGATGAGCTACCTGGGCAGCCGGCGGCCGATCTACTCCAACCCGGCCATGGACGCCCCCAACGGCTGGGCGATGGGCGACGCCGCCGTCGCCGACAACGCCCGCCACATCGACGAGTGGCACACCAGCTTCGTCGCCTTCCGCGGCGGCGTGTCGATCTACCACCAGGTCCAGACCACCTTCGACGGCGGCAACGGCTCGGGCGGCAACATGTTCGACATCAAGCCGAAGACCGACGTCAGCCTGACCCAGATCGCGATCAACACCCGGATCGCCGCCGGCGCCTCGGCGACGGTGAACGTCTGGTACCGCGAGGGCACCTGGGTCGGCAACTCCGGCAGCTCGGCCGGCTGGAAGCTGCTCGACGCCGCCTCCGGCACCAGCGCCGGCGAGAACTCCGCCACCGTGATCGACCTCGACTTCAACGCCGAGGACATCGTCTTCGAGGCCGGCGAGGTCTACGGCATCTACGTCGAGGCCACCAACGGCATCAACGGCGACTTCCGCTACACCAACGGCTACGACACCTACGAGGACAGCTTCCTCCGGATCGAATCCGGCTGCGGCGTCACCTTCGGCGGCTTCGGCTCGTCGACCTTCAACGACCGGATCTGGAACGGCATCCTCTACTACACCGGCGCGCTGGGCGAGCACTACCTGTCGACCACCATGGCCGGCGGCATCAGCACCTTCACCGGCAACATGTTCGACCTGGAGGTCTACGAGGACATCACGATCAGCTCGATCGACGTCAACGTCGACACCCCGGCGGGCACCGTGACCGCGGTCGACGTCTGGTACCGCAACGGCAGCTACGTCGGCAACGAGGGCAACGCCAACGGCTGGATCTTCGCCGGGACCGACACCAAGGCGGTCAGCGCCGGGCCGGGCGGCTACACCACCGCGGCCATCGGCGGCGTCGACCTGAGCGCCGGCAGCACCTACGGCTTCTACGTCCGGGCCAGCGGCGGCGACAACATCCACTACAGCTCGGGCTCCTCTGAGTACGGGAACTCCGACCTGAAGATCATCTGCGGCGCCGGCCTGGGCAGCACCAACGCCTTCGGCACCCTGGTGAGCGGCCGGACTTGGAACGGCCGGCTGCGCTACCGGGCCACCGACCCGACCCCGCACCTGACGGTGGCCGGCCTGATCGCCGGCGGCACCGCGACGCTGAACTTCAGCAACTGCACCCCGAGCGGCACCGTGCGCAGCGCCTACTCGCTGGCGGGCGGCGGCCCGATCTCGACCGTCTACGGCACCGCCTACCTGACCCCGCCCTTCACCTTCCTGTCCGATGCCTTCTGCGACCCGGCCGGAGAGGGCGTTCTGTTCGTCGGCATCCCGTCCGGCGCCAGCGGCGTCTCGGTCTGGTTCCAATCCCTAGACGTCGGCACCTCCACCCTGACCAACGGCGTGGCGGCGGTGGTGCAGTAGCCCCCTCCGTCCTGCCTGGCCTCGCCGGGCGAGACGAATGAAGGGAGCCGCCCTCGGGCGGCTCCCTTCTTCTTCGTCCGGCGGCGGGCGCCGGCGCCTACAGCAGCATCAGGCTCGGGTCCTCGAGCAGCTGGCGCACCCGGACCATGAAGCGGGCGCCATCGGCGCCGTCCACCAGGCGGTGGTCGATGCTGATCGACAGGTTCATGACCTCGCGGGCGACGATGTCGTCGCCGACGCAGCGCGGCATCTTTCGCATCGCGTGCACGCCGACGATCGCCACCTCGGGGAAGTTGATGATCGGGGTGGCGAAGACGCCGCCGATGTTGCCGGCGTTGGTGATGCTGAAGGTCGAGTCCTGGAAGTCCTCGGGCTTGAGCTGCCCCGCCCGCGCCCGGCCGGCGACGTCGGCCAGCTCGGCGCTGAGCTGCAGCACTCCCTTAAGGTGCACGTCCTTGACCGCCGGGACCACCAGGCCGTTCGGGGTGTCGACGGCGATGCCCAGGTTGACGTAGCGCTTCTGCAGGATCACGCCGCGCTCCTCGTCCAGCTCGGCGTTGAGCTGCGGGAACTCGGTCAGGCCGATCGCCACCGCCTTCATGATGTAAGGCATGTAGGTGACTTTGACGCCGTAGCCCTCGCCGACGGCCTTGGCCTTGGCGCGGGCCGCGATCAGCTCGGTGCAATCGACCTCCTCGATCAGGCTGAAGTGGGTCGCGGTGAACTTCGAGCGCGACATGGCCTCGGCGGTCTTGCGCCGGATGCCGCGGAAGGGGATCTCCTCGACCTCGCGCGCGCCCTGGACCATCGGGAAGGCCGGGATCGGCTTCGCCGCGGCGGCCGGGGCCGCGGGAGCCGCCGCCGGGGCGGCGACCGGGACCGGCGCGGGCGCGGCGGCCGGCGCGGCCTGGGCAGCGCGCACGTCGTCCGGGCGCACCCGGCCGTTGGGGCCGGTGCCGGTGACGGCGCTCAGGTCCACCCCCATCTCGCGGGCGAGCCGGCGGGTGGCCGGAGCGGCCAGCACCTTCTTGCCAGGGTCGGCGGGCGGCGCGTAGGCCGGCGCCGGAGCATCGGCCACCGCGGTCGCGGCCGGAGCGGCGGTCGGAGCGGCAGCGGGCCCAGCCGCGGCAGGCGCGGCGGCCGGGGCCTCAGCGGCCGGCGCGGCGCCGTTGCCGCCGCCGCCAGCGCCTTCCTCG
>CAYZXS010000083.1:0-8341 GCA_964482495.1 uncultured Planctomycetales bacterium | reverse complement strand
CCCCCCCGCCCCCCCCCCCCCCCCCCCCCCCCCCCCCCCCCCCCCCCCCCCCCCGGCCCGGAATCGACAAGATCCCCACCAGGGAAAAGACCTGCCAAGAACCCCTGAGGACTTAATAATGCGGCGTCATGGCAAAGGTCCTCACTGCGGACGAACGGAAGTGGCTGGAAGGCCGGATCATGGAGCCCGAGGAGGCCGTGGGCAAGATTCCGTCGGGGCGGCGGATCTTCCTCGGATCGGGCGCGGCGTCGCCGTTGCGGCTGCTCGAGGCGCTGGCCCGGCCCGACGTCGGCCCGGATGACGCCGAGACCGTGGGCATCCTGACCCTCGGCGCACACCCGCTGGCGGCGCCGGAGATGGCGGACCGCTTCCGCCACAACGCCCTGTTCATCGGACCCAACATGCGGGCCGCGGTGCAGGCCGGCCGGGCGGACTACACGCCGATCCACCTGCACGAGATCCCGGACCTGTTCCGGCCCGAGGGCAACCTGCCGCTGGACGTCGCCCTGGTGGCGGTCAGCCCGCCGGACAAGGCCGGCTTCGTCAGCCTGGGGGTGTCGGTGGACGTGGTCCGGGCCGCGGTCGACCACGCCAGCATGGTCATCGCCGAGGTCAACCCGAACATGCCGCGGACCCACGGCGACAGCTTCGTTCCGATCGAGCGCATCGACGCCTTCGTGCTCTCCGACGAGCCGATCCCCGAGCTCGAGTCGCCGCCGCCGGGTCCGATCGAGCACCGCATCGGCGCCTTGGTGGCCGACCTGGTCGAGGACGGCGACACCCTGCAGCTCGGCATCGGCAAGATCCCGGACGCGGTGCTGGCGGCGCTCTCGGACAAGAAGGACCTGGGCGTGCACACCGAGATGCTGTCCGACGGCGTCGCCGGGCTGGCCCAGAAGGGCATCGTCAACGGCCGCAGGAAGACGCTGCACCGGCGCAAGATCGTCGCCAGCTTCGCCATGGGCTCGAAGAAGCTCTACGACTTCATCGACGACAACCCGGAGTGCGAGTTCCGCGGCTGCGACTACGTCAACGACCCGGTCGTGATCGCCCAGAACCACCGCCTGATGGCGGTGAACAGCGCGCTGCAGGTCGACCTGACCGGGCAGGTGTGCTCGGACTCGCAGGGCTCACGCTTCTATTCGGGGGTGGGCGGCCAGGTCGACTTCATCCGCGGGGCCTCGATGTGCAAGGGCGGCAAGCCGATCATCGCCATGCCCTCGACCGCCAAGGGCGGCGAGGTGTCGCGGATCGTGCCCAACCTGGCGGAGGGCGCCGGGGTGGTCACCAGCCGCGCCGACGTGCACTACGTGATCACCGAGTACGGCGTCGCCTACCTGCACGGCCGCACCGTGCGCGAGCGGGCGCTGGAGCTGATCCACGTCGCCCACCCGAAGTTCCGCGCCTGGCTGCTTGAGTCGATCCAGGACCGCGCCTACCTCTACCGGGACCAGCCGCGGACGCCGCTGCTGGCCGAGTACCCCGAGCAGCGCGAGAGCAACATGGTGCTGCGCGACGGCACCAAGCTGCGGCTGCGGCCGCTGCGCGCCACCGACGAGGAGCTGCTGCGGGACATGTTCCGGCGCTGCTCGGAGGAGACGGTGCACCGCCGCTTCCTGTCGGCGGTCCGCTCGATCGGGCACGCCGACCTGCGCGACTTCCTCGACATCGATTACCAGAACCGCTACGGCCACGTCGTCATGCACGGCCCCCCCGGGCACGGCAAGATGATCGCGCTGGCGCAGTACAGCTACGACCCGCAGACCGGGCTGGCCGACGTCGCCTTCACCGTGGAGGACGACTGGCAGCACCGCGGCATCGGCACGACCCTGCTGCAGGCGCTGCTGGACGTGGCCAAGACCAACATCGCCGAGGGCGTGACCGCGCACGTGCAGGTCGAGAACTCGCCAATGCTGAAGGTCTTCCACCGCTGCGGCTTCCCGGTCGAGACCAAGCTGGAAGAGGGGCAGTACACGCTGAAGATCCACTTCGGCGACCCGGTGGCGGCGGCGGAGTAGGCGCGCGGCGGCGGGACCGGGCGGCGGGACGAGCAAGAGGCGGCGGACTGCTAGGCTGGCGCGGGCGGCCATGCCGCCGCCCGCACGCGCATGCACGCCCTGCTGTTCGGTTTCTTCGGCCGCGTCGCCGACCTCTTCTACCGCTGGGAGCTGCTCGGCGGCGAGGTGCCGGCCGAGGGCCCGCTGATCCTGGTCGCCAACCACCCCAACGGACTGGTCGACCCGGTGATGGTCGACCGCGTGGCGGGGAGGCGCTTCCGAATGCTGGCCAAGGCGCCGATCTTCTCGATCCCGGTGCTGGGCTGGATGGCGCGGTCGGTCGGCGCGATCCCGGTCTACCGCAAAGTCGACGGCGCCGACACGGCCCAGAACCAGGCCGCCTTCGCCGCGGCGCACCAGGCGCTGGCCGACGGCGACGTCATCTTCCTGTTCCCCGAGGGCATCAGCCACAACGAGCCCGAAATCCAGCCGCTCAAGACCGGGGCGGCGCGCATGGCGCTGGGCGCCGAGGCGGCGCACCGCTGGGGGTTGGGGGTGCGGGTGGTCCCGGTCGGCATCACCTACCGAGACAAGACCCGCTTCGGCTCGGCGGCGGCGCTGGAGATCGGCGCGCCGATCGCGGCGGCGGACTTCGCCGAAGCCCACGGCGCTGACGAGTGGGGCGCGGTCGAGGCGCTGACCGCCGAGATCGAGCAGGGCATGCGCCGCTTGACCATCAACCTGGAGGACTGGGAGGACCTGCCGCTGGTGCGGTTGGCGGAGAAGATCCTCGGCGGCGGCGAGCAGCACGTGGTCAAACGGCTGCGCGCCATGGCGACGACCGGGCAGGAGCGCGCGCACCAGGACCCGGCTGCGGTCGACGCCCTGCGCAGCCGCCTGACCGCGTTCCAGCAGCGACTCGACCAGCTCGGCCTCGAGGTGAACCACCTCGACGCTCGCTACTCGACGCTCGGCGTCACCCGCTTCCTCCTCCGCAACCTGCTCGCCACCGCCGTCGGCTTGCCGATCGCCCTCGTCGCCGGCCTGCTCTACCTGCCGCCGCAGCTCGTCGTCCGCTGGGCCGGCGGCCGCTACGCCGAGTCCGAGGACGTCCTGGTGACGGTCAAGATGCTCGCCGCGGTGGTCTTCTTCCCCGTCTGGCACGCCCTCCTGACCTGGGCCGCCTGGCACTTTCTCGGCGGCTGGGCCGCCCTCGCCGCCGCCCTGCTGCTGCCGCCCGCCTACCTCTCCAGCCGCTACTTCTGGCGCCACCGCCGCCGCGCCTGGCGCGACGCCCAGGTCTTCTTCAACCTCCCCTTCCAGGCACGCCTCCGCGATCAGCTCCGCCAGGAACGCACCGCCTTGCGCAGACTCCTCAATCCGGGGTCAGACATCGATTGATATTCGATGTACGACATCGAATAACAATCGATGTCTGACCCCGTTTGGGTTACATCCGGCGCAAACGGACCCGGGCGTCCAATACGCAGGAGTCCTTCCCTTCGTACCCGGCCAGGAAGGGGTTCAGGTCCAGCTCGCGGATCTCGGGCAGGTCGGTGAGCATGCGGTTCATGCGCAGCAGGATGTCGACGATCTGCTCCTCGTCGACTGGCGGCTTGCCGCGCACGCCCTCGAGCAGGGCCTTGCCGCGGATGCCGTCGACCATCTCGCGGGCGTCGGCAGGGGTCAGCGGGTGCAGGCGGAAGACCACGTCCTTGAGCACCTCGACGTGGATGCCGCCGAGGCCGAAGGCGATCAGCCGCCCGATCTGCGGGTCGGTGGTGGTGCCGAAGAAGGTCTCGACGCCGTCGCGGCGCATGGCCTGCACCAGCACCTGCATGTCGGGCGCCTCGTCCTTGAAGCGCCGCTCCAGCTCCTGCCAGCCGATCATCAGCTCGTCAGCGTTGCGCAGGTCGAGGACCACACCGCCGCGGTCGCTCTTGTGCACCACGCCGGGGGCCTCGACCTTCAGCACCACCGGCCAGCCGATCTTGGCCGCGGCCTCGATCGCGTGCGAGGGCCGGCTGACGATCCGGCTCGGCACCAGCGGGATGCCGTAGGCGCTGAGCAGGTCGTAGAGCTCGGTGCCCTTGAGCAGCTCGCGCCCCGCGGACAGGGCGCTCTCCACCGCCTCGCGGCCGCGCTTGCGCTGCACCCGGTGCTTCGGCGCCGGCGAGTCGTCCCGCGTGCGCAGCTCCGTCAGCCGCCACAATCCGGCCAGCGAGTTGGCGGCGTCCTCGGGGAAGCGGAAGTTCGGCACGCCGGCGTCGGCCAGGATCTGCGCCGCCTCCTCGCCCTGCGACTTGCCGAGCAGGCAGGCGATGAAGGGCTTGTCGGTGCTCGCGGCGTGCTTGCGGAAGGCCTCGGCCACGGCCGAAGCGTCGATCATCACCGGCGACACGAAGATCGCGATCACCATGTCGACGTCCTTGTCCGCGACGACGGCGGCGAGCGCCTTGTCGAAGCGGGCCCCGTCGGCGCTGGCGATCAGGTCGACCGGGTTTGCGCTCGAGGCCTCCGGCGGCAGCACCTTCTTCAGCTTGCGCACCGTCGCCGGCGCCAGCTCGGCCATCTCCAGCCCGGCGGCGACGCAGGCGTCGGTGGCCAAGATCGCCGGGCCGCCGGCGTTGGTGACGATGCCGACCCGCTTGCCGGCCGGCATCTTGCCCATCTGCGCGACCCGCGCGTGGATGAACAGCTCCTTCATCGAGTCGACGCGCAGCACGCCGCACTGGTTGAAGAGCGAGTCCAGCGCCGCCTCGGACCCCGCCAGCGATCCGGTGTGCGAGACCGCGGCCTTGGCGCCGGCCGCCGTCCGCCCGGACTTCACCACCATGATCGGCTTGGTGCGCGACACCCGCCGGGCGATCGCCATGAAGCGCTCGGGCTCGCCCAGCGACTCCAGGTACATCAGGATCTGCGCCGTGCGCGGGTCCTGCTCCCAGTACTCGAGCAGGTCCGGCGGGCTGATGTCGGCGCGGTTGCCGACGCTGGCGAACTGGCTCATGCCGACCCCGACCTCGCGGGCGTCAGCGAGGATCGCCTCGCCCAGCGCGCCGGACTGCGACAGGAAGGCCGCCCCGCCCGGCGTCGGCGTGGTCGCGGCGAAGGTGCCGTTCATCGACACCTCGGGGTCGGTGTTGAGCACCCCCATGCAGTTCGGGCCGACGATGCGGATGCCGTGCTTGCGGCACAGCTTGACCAGCGCCTCCTGGCGGGCGACGCCCTCGCCGCCGACCTCGGCGAAGCCGGCCGAGATGACCACGATCGCCCCCACCCCCTTCTTGGCGCAGTCGCGCGCCGCGGCCAGCACGTGCTGGCTGGGCACCACGATCACCGCCAGGTCGACCGCCTCCGGGATCGCCGTGACCTTGGGGAAGCAGTGCATCGAGTAGACGACGTCGGCGCCCGGGTTGACCGGGTAGACCGGACCGGTGAAGCCGCCCTCGACCAGGTTGCGGACGATCTCGTGGCCGATCTGGTGCCGGCGCCGGCTGGCCCCAACCACCGCGATCGAGCGCGGCCGGAAGACGGGGTCGAGGGAGTCGAGGTCCTGCTTCTTCTTCATGATCGCAAGGCGGCGGTCAGCTCTTCGGCCAGCGCGGCCCGGACGTCACCGAGCGGCGGAGCAGGGGCTGGATCCAGCTCCGCGGCCATCGAGGTCATGGTCTCGGGCTCCAGACCGCAGGGGTCGAAGCGCCGGAACCAGGACAGATCGGTCGCCACGTTCAAGGCGACCCCGTGATAGGCCACCCAGCGCCGCACTGCCACCCCGATCGAGGCGATCTTGCGGCCGCCGACCCAGCAGCCGGTGTTTCGCGGGTCGCGGCCGCCGGCGAGGCCGAAGCGGCCGACGGTGCGGATCAGAGCCTCCTCCAGCGCGTGCAGGTAGGCGTGCAGGTCGCGGGCGGGCCCCTCCAAGGCCACCACCGGGTAGGCCACGATCTGGCCCGGCCCGTGGAAGGTCGCCTTGCCGCCGCGCGGGACCTCGTGCACCGGGATCCCGAGGGCGGCCGGGGCGGCCGGGGCGCCGCCGCCGCGGCCGATCGTCAGCACCGGTTCGAACTCGGCCAGCAGCAGCCGGTCGGCCTCGCCGCCGGCGGCGCGCTCCTCCAGCGCCTCGAGCATGCGGGCGCCGGCGGCCCGGTAGCTGCAGCGCCCGAGGTCCTCGACCTCGAAGCGCGGCGCGGAGCTGAAGATCACGGTTGCAGGGCAGGGAGACCGGGGCGGGACAGCCGCAGCCTACTTGGCGGCGTGGACCGCCAGGCCGTGGACGTCCTCGGCCGCTTCCATGATGGTCTCGGCCAGGGTCGGGTGCGGGTGGATGGTCAGGGCCAGGTCCTCCGCGGTCAGCCCGCCCTCGATGGCGAGCGCCCCCTCCGAGATCATGTCGGTGACGTTCGGGCCGACCATGTGCAGGCCGAGCACCGTGTCGTCCTTGGCGTCGACGACCATCTTCACCAGGCCGTCGGTGCTCTGCAGGCTCATCGCGCGGCCGTTGGCGCCGAAATTGAAGCGCCCGAGCTTGACCTCGATGCCCTGCTCCTTGGCCTCGGCCTCGGTCAAGCCGACGGTGGCGATCTCGGGGTCGGTGAAGATCACCCCGGGCACCACCTTCGGGTCGTAACCGGCGCCGGGCTTGCCGGCGATCGCGGCGGCCGCGGCCAGGCCCTCGGCCGAGCCCTTGTGCGCCAGCATCGGCCCGTGGCCGATGTCGCCGATGGCGTAGACGTGCGGGACGTTGGTCTCGCGCTTCTCATTCACCGGGATGAAGCCGCGTTGGTCGGTCTTGACCCCCACCTCTTCCAAGCCGAGGCCCTCGGTGACCGGCCGGCGGCCGACCGTCAGCAGGATCACGTCGGCCTGGAAGCTCTGCTCCTTGCCCTTGACCTCCGCGACCACCTCCACGCCCTCGCCCTTGTCCTTCCAGCTCTTGGCCGCGGACTTGGTGTGGATCTTGATCCCGGCCTTCTTGGCCTTGCGGGCGACCACCTTGACCAGCTCGGGGTCGACCCCCGGCAGGATCTGGTCCATGAACTCGACCACGGTGACCTCCGTCCCGACCTGGGCGTAGAACATGCCCAGCTCCATGCCGATGACGCCCCCGCCGATGATCAGCATCTTCTTGGGAAGCTCCTTCGGGGAAAGGGCTTCGGTGCTCGACCACACCTTCGGGCCGAAGTCGAAGCCGGGGATCGGGGCGGGCTCGGAGCCGGTCGCGAGCACCACGTCGCGGGCGCTCACCAGCACCGGGCCGTCGGCGGTCTGGATCTCGACCCGGTTCGGGGCGGCCAGCTTGGCCGTGCCCTTCACCAGCTCGATCTTGCGCTTCTTGAACAGCATGCCGATGCCGCCGGTGAGGCGCTTGACGATGCCGTCCTTCCACTCGACCAGCTTCGACAGGTCCAGCTTCGGTTGCTCGACCGTGAAACCCATCGCCGCGGCGTGCTTGGTCGACTCGACGAAGTGACCGGCCGCGATCAGGGCCTTGGAGGGGATGCAGCCCCAGTTCAGGCAGGTGCCGCCGAGCTCTTCCTGCTCGACGCACACGACCTTCTTGCGGTACTGGGCCAGGCGGATGGCGCAGACGTATCCGGCGGGGCCGGCTCCGATGACCACGGCGTCACAAGCGATTTCCTTCATTTCGGCTCCTGATGCGGCGTTTTCGGGGTGCCCGCCGCCGGCACAAGGGTGCGGATTATAGGCGAGCGGCGGGGCTGGCGCCCGAGCGGCGTGGCCGGCGGGAAGGGGGCGGGAGCGCCCCTGGACATGGCCGCCAGCGGGGTTATCCCTAGGGCCGCATGGGAGATGCCTCCACCCCCTCCTTCGTCGAGCTGGACCGGGTCCACGAAGCCATCATGGAAGAGCTCCAGCTCCACCAGGACGCGGTCGTCGAGAGCGACCTGCCGGCTGCCCGGCGCCACCTGGACCGGCTCGTGCTGATGCTCAAGGCCCACATCCGGGCCGAGGACGAGGTCCTGCTGCCGATCTACGCCGAGCGGGTCGAGCCCCAGGTCGGCTGCACCCCCGAGCTGCTCTTCAACGAGCACCGCAAGCTCGAGCGCTTGTTGAAGAAGACCCAGGAGCGGATGCTGGTCTTCGAGGCCGCCGGGGCGATCAAGCCGCGGGAGCGGGTCTACATGATCGAGGAGGAGCGGATGCTCAAGGAGGTCCTCGACCACCACGACCGGCGCGAGCGGGCCGTGTTCTTCCCCAAGCTGGACGAGTGCATCCAGGGCGAGGAGCGCCGCCAGGTCTGGGACCAGTGCCAGGCCATCCAAGCCGTTTCGGGGTCAGACATCGATTGATATTCGAGGTCGTACGTCGATTTTCCGGCCCCGCCG
>CAYZXS010000082.1:2429-8409 GCA_964482495.1 uncultured Planctomycetales bacterium | reverse complement strand
CGCCGGCGGATCCCGCGCCGCCGGCGGCCGACGCGGCCCCCGAAGCGGCGCTCTCGGGCGCCGAGATCCTCGGTCCCGGCGCCGCGGCCTTGCCGCGGTCGGAGCTGCTCGCCCTGGTCGCCGCGGCCCTGGCCGACGACGCGGTCGACCCGCCGGTGATTTCGGTCACGGTCGTGGACGCCGACCACGCCGAGGTCCACACCGGCGAGGTCCGCGGCCCGCTCGACGCCGGCGGCGCCACCGTGGTCCTGGAGCGGCTCGACGGGGTCTGGACCGTCGCCGAGGTCGTCCACTGGATCAGCTGACCAACCCTTCATCGCTTCCCCCCAGCCCGATGAACCTGCCCGAACTCGACTTCGAGACCCTGCGCCGCGAGATCGTCGGCGCCAACGCCGACTTCGCCACGCCCTTCGGCCGGCGGCTGATGACCTACGCCGACTACACGGCGTCGGGCCGCTGCCTCGGCTTCGTCGAGCGCTTCCTGATGCGGGTGCAGCGCATCTACGCCAACACCCACACCGAGGACGACGTCTCCGGTCGCAGCATGACCCGCCTCCTGCACGAGGCGGAGACGGCGATCAAGCGCGCCGTCCACGCCGGCCCCTCCGGGAAGCTCATCGCCATCGGCGCCGGCTCGACGGCCGCCATCGACAAGTTCCAGCAGCTCGTCGGCGTGGCCCTGCCGCCCGCCACCGGGCAGCTGTTGGCCCAGCTCCGGCGCGAGCACATGGGGGAGGGGGCAGCCGGCTTCGAGGCCTTCCTGCGCCAGCAGCGGCCGGTGGTCTTCGTCGGCCCCTACGAGCACCATTCGAACGAGATCACCTGGCGCCAGAGCCTGGCCGAGGTGGTGACGGTGCGGCTGGCGGCCGACGGCGGGCTGGACCTCGGCCACCTCGAGCAGCTGCTGCAGGATCCGCGCTACCAGGGGAGGCTGCGCATCGGCTCCTTCTCGGCGGCCTCGAACGTCACCGGTCGCTTCACGCCGGTGCACCGCGTCGCCCGGTTGCTGCACGCCCACGACGCCCTGGCCAGCTTCGACTACGCCGCCTGCGCGCCCTACGTGGCGATCGACATGAACCCCGAGCCGGGTCCCGAGGGCGGCGACCCGTCGCTGGACGCGATCTTCGTCTCGCCGCACAAGTTCCTGGGCGGGCCGGGGTCGAGCGGCCTGCTGGTCTTCCAGGAGCGGATCTACCACCGCGAGCTGCCGCCCAGCGTCGGCGGCGGCGGCACGGTCGATTACGTCGGGCCGCACGACCACGACTTCATCGCCGACGTCGAGGAGCGCGAGAAGGCCGGCACCCCCGGCGTGCTCCAGACCATGAAGTCAGCGCTGGCCTTCCTGGTCAAGGAGGCGGTCGGCCAGGAGGCGATCGAGCGCCGGGAGCAGGAGCTGCTGCGGCGCGCCTTCGACCGCTGGGGCGGGCAGCCGGGCATCGAGATCCTCGGCGACCCGGATCCTGAGCGCCGCTGCGCCATCGTCTCCTTCAACGTCCGCGACCCGCGCGGCGGTTACCTGCACCCGAAGTTCCTGACCGTGCTGCTGAACGACCTGTTCGGCATCCAGAGCCGCGCCGGCTGCTCCTGCGCCGGCCCCTACGGCCACGCCTTGCTCGACATCGACGTCGACACCAGCGAGCGCTACCGGGCGGCCGTCGCCGAGGGCTACGTCGGCATCAAGCCCGGCTGGTGCCGGGTGGGCTTCCACTTCGCGATGGACGACGCTGAGGCCGACTTCCTGATCGACGCCATCGACTTCGTAGCCCGGCGCGGCTGGGCCTTCCTGGCGCAGTACGACTTCGACCTGAAGCAGGCCGTCTGGGATCACAAGCAGTTCCACCCCGACGAGGACCACTTCGACATCGCCACTGCCCTGAGCGAGCGCGCGCCCGACCCGGAGCTGAGCGCCGAGCAGCGCCGAAAGTGCTTCGCCGACTACTTGGAGCAGGCGGAGGCCTTGGCGGACGAGCTGGAGCCGGCGGCGCCTGCGGCGTCTCGGGAACTCGAGGGCGAGCTCGAGGCGCTGCGCTTCTTCAGCTTCTGAGCTCGAGGAATTCCGCCTCACTCGCTTCAGTCCGCCCCCCAGCGGTCGAAGCGGAGGTGTGGGGAGCCCGCTCTCCACGGAGCGAGATGTTCCTTCCTGTCATGAGCCGCCCCCCTCGGGATCGACTGCGTTCCGGGGCGGGGTCTTTCTCCTGGTCCTGCTGCTGGTGATGGTCGTGGGGGGGCTGGCGACCACCTACTCGGCCTCCACCCGGCTGCAGATCGGCATGAGCCGTGACGTGCGCGACTCGCTCGCGGCGGAGCTGACGGCGCAGTCGGCGCTGGAGTACGCCCAGCGGCAGCTTTACATGGACTCCGCCTGGTCTGGCAGCCCCGACCACGTGGCCACGCCCTTCGCCGGCGGCAGCTTCCTGATCGAGCGCACCGACCTGCCCGATCCGAATGCCGGCGTGGCGCTGGCGCTGCTCGAGATCGAAGGCCTGGCCGGCGCCGGACGCTACCGGCTGGCGGCCGAGATCGAGGTCGCCACCAGCGACCTGGTCCGCAACAAGGCGCTGGCGGCGCTGGGGGGCGAGGCGGAGCTCCACCACTGCTACGTCGAGGGCGACATGACCTTCTCGGACGTGCCGGGCGGGGTTTGGGACTGGGTGTCCGACGGGGTCGGCGGCGGCGACTGGCAGCCCGCGGCGGGAATCGTCATGGACGACTTCGCCTTCTCCAGCACAGACGTCACCGGCACGCTCTACAAGCACGGCATCGTGCCCTACCTGCCGGGGGGGAACGAGGTCACGACGACCCTGCCGCTGATGATGCCGTCCTGGGACCTCGATCCCTACCTGGCGGCGGACCCCAAGATCCGGGTCTTCGACCACGTCACCAGCCTGTCGAACACGGTGGTGGAAGAGACGGCGTTGTTCCTGCTCGACCCCGGGCAGGAGCTGCTGCTCGACGACGTCGAGCTGCGCGGCGGGGCGATCGTCTACGTCGAGAACACCTACGACCTGCGCGGGGCGGCGCGCAACCGCATCCGGCTCAAACACGTCAACCACGTCGGCGGCGGCAGCGGCGGCGTGCACCCGAACATCGGCTTGGTGGCGCCGGCGTCGGTGATTTCGGACGAGACGGGGTTGGTGAACAGCTTCACCGGGCTGTCCTTTTGGCACACCATGGTCAACGTCAACCGGGTCGAGTTCCACGGCCAGCTGCTGGTCGTGAATGACGCCGTGCTCAACAACGCCGACCTCTACTTCGATCCGGCGGTGACCGCCGACCCGCCGCTGGGCATGAGCTACGGTGGGCCGCAGCCGGGGGCGCGGCTGAGCGCGGTGCGCGAGCTGTTCCAGGACTGAGCCGGCCATCAGGTGTTCCTCGGCGATGGACCACGGGGAAAATGTGGGAGGTCGCGGGACCCCTGTCGCGGTCGATTGGCTGCTCCTTTGCAGGCGCACTCTGCGGCGAATTGAGTAATGGAAGCAGGGATCGGGAGACCCCTCGATCTCGAAGCTCATGTTGAAATTTGAGCCGTCGCGAATCTCGACGCCGCGCTCAGGCCGCAGCCATGACCGGCGGAATCTTTCGGAGGCGGCGGCGGGATTGGCCGTTGTTTCGCAGAGCCTCCGCCATTAGTCGAGACGGTTATGAGCAAGAGAACCCGGCTTTGGACTGCTTTCGCGATCCTGCTCGGCGTCCTCGCTGCAGCAGCCTGCCGCGCTCCATGGAGGAGCTCCACCGTGACCTCCGGCGGCACGAACCAACCCCCCTCACCGCTGTGGAATGAGGGGCGCTGGAACGAGACATCCTGGTCCTGAACGGACCGTCCCTGGCTACTTCCCAACTTCAGGTCCTTGCGCGGACCTCTCCGGACACCATTGGTCCGGCCCCTCTCTCATGAAGAAATTTCCGAGTCTCCTGGTCGTCGCGGCGTGGGCCGTCGGCCTCCTGGGCAGCCACGCCATCGGCTCCATGCTTCAGCCCCAGGATCCGCACTGGTTCTGGGGCGACACGACCGGCCCGCCGAGCCTGGTCCCCGGCAAGATCTTCGAGCCGCACACGAAGGCAATGGCAGAAGAGGTGAACAACAACTTCTGCCGGATCATTGACTACCTGGACGGCCCGATCCAGGACAGCCTCGATGACCACGACAGTCGCATCGTCACCAACGAGGGCGAGCTCCTTGACCACGGCGCCCGCCTCGACACCGCCGAGGGCGACCTGATCAACCAGGGCGGCCGGATCGTCGCCAATGAGGCTTCGATCGCCGATCTCCAGGGCCGCGTGTCGGACGTCGAAACCCGCGTGGGCGTGGCGGAGACCGCGATCACCGCTCTGGATGGTCGGGTCGGCGACCTCGAAGGGGACGTCGCCCAGCTGGACGCCCAGGTCAGCTTGCTTGAGGGACGCCTCTTGATCGTGGAGGACTTCATCCAGAACGTCGTGCCCACCTTGCACGGCGAGATGAAGTTCGACAGCCTCGGCAGCCATAGCTGGCAGGTCCCGGCGCAGGTCGACAAGGTCGTCCTGACCGTGGTCGGCGCCGGCGGCGGATCGGGGACCTACGGCACCACCACCGCCGATGGCGGCGACGGCGCTTCGGTCTGGATGCAGGAGATCTACGTCACTCCCGGCGAGATGCTTTCGATCGAGGTCGGCGCCGGCGGCGACAGCGTCACCGGAGTCAACGTGACCGGCGTGTCCGGCGGCGCCTCCTCGGTGACCGCCGTGTCCGGCACCTGGCAAGCCGCTGGGGGCGAGGGAGGCACCTCGCCTGACGGTCCGCTGAGCGGCGGGACTCCCGGCAACAGCCCCGCTCCGCAGGAGGGCTTCGCCTTCCGCCTCAACGGTCAAGGCAGCAGCAGCAGCGCCGCCGCCGGCGGTGATGGCATCGTCATCCTCCGCTGGTAGCGCCAGCTACCGGCTCCCGGTCATCCGATTCCTGAAGAGCGCAAGCTCTGCGCGTGAGGAGTGCGCAGCATGAATACCATCCGGAGCTTTTCCGCCGCCGTCGCGGTCCTACTGACGGCAGCCGCCTGGGCACCCGCCCAAGACTCGTGCGGCCAATTCATGAACGGGAAGATCGAATTCCCGTACCACACGGCCTTCATCTCCGGCCGTGACTACACCATCGAGGCATGGCTGAGGACCTGCCCCAACCCTGCCGGAGACTTCGAGGTCTACTCGAGGATCGACCCCGGCGGGACCGAGAACAAGTACTTGCGAGTCTACGCCGACGGCTCGGTCGCCGGCATGTACCAGGACCTGCTCGGGGCGGAGCTCCGCACTAACCCGGGCGTCCTGCCCTTCGACCAGGCCTGGCACCACGTCGCCTTCGTCATCGACGACGGCCCGGACCTGGCCTCGGTCTACGTCGACGGCGCCCAGACCGAGACCTTCCCGCTGGCGCCCTTGAACGTTGGCAACGCCGTCGGACTGCCGGCGACGGTCGGCGGCGGCGCCACCGGCTGGCAGGTCTCGGAGCTCCGCGTCTCCGTGGTCGCCCGCTACGACGCCTTGACTCACGTCATCGACGAGAGTTGGATCAGCGACGCCGACACCGTGCTGCTGCTGGGCTTCGACGAGCCTGCCGGCGCCACAGTGGTGTCTGACGGCTCGTCCCACGCCATGCTCGGCACCGTGATCGGCGACGTCTACTTCGGCCTGACCGGCCTCCACGGCGACGCCGACGGCGAGGGCCTGGGCGACGACGACGAGCTGCTGCTCGGCTCCTCGCCGTTCGACCGCGACAGCGACGACGACGGCGTCGATGACTTCGTCGAGACCGACGCCGTCTACGCCTTCGGCCAGACCGACCTGCTGATCCCGGACAGCGACGGCGACGGCATCCAGGACGGCACCGAGCTGGGCGTGGTCGACGGCGTCGCCGGCGACCCCGTCCTCGACATCCTCGGCACCGATCTGGGGCTGTTCGTGCCCGACGCGGACGGCGGCGCCACCGTCACCGACCCGACCGACCTCGACA
>CAYZXS010000082.1:0-2329 GCA_964482495.1 uncultured Planctomycetales bacterium | reverse complement strand
CCCTGGGACGGCCCGCTCACCGACGGCAAGGAGGACCTGAACCGGAACGGCGCCTACGAGCCCGGCCTGGAAGAACTCGACCCGCTGCACAACGCCGACGACCACTTCCAGCTGAGCATCCCTTACCTCGTGAGCGGCCAGCCCTACAGCATCGTCGCCTGGGAGGCGCGGCCCTTCTCGACCGTGTTCGTGCTCTACACCCGCCACGGCGGGGGCCCGAGCTACGTCCCGAGCATCGACCTGTCGGTCGGGCTCGATCCGCTCTACGGGCGCTACGACTTCCCGCTGCACGCCGACGCCGGCGGCGACGCCGTGCACTTCGCGACCCTGCCCGAGATCGGCACCGGCTTCCCGGTCTTCTACCAAGGCGTGGAGATCACCTCGACCCCGACCGGGTTGAGCTTCCGCCTCTCCTACCTGAACTCGGTCCTGGTCCAGTGACCCCGAGGATGCACCGCAACGCCAAGAACCCAAGGAGGACCCCATGAGCCTGCAACGACTCCTGCTCCTGGCGGCCGCGCCGGCCATCCTCGCCGCGCCGCTGACCGCCCAGCTCACGCCGCCCGACGCCGACCGCGCCGTCCAATTGAACGGCGGCTACGTCGGCTATGGCAACGACATCAGCTTCGCCACCGACCGCGACTTCACCATCGAGGGCTGGCTGCGGGCGACCCCGCTCGCCACCGGCCCCTTCGATCTCTTCAGCCGCATCGACCCGCCGAACGAGCACAAGTACCTGCGCGTGCACCTCGACGGCACCGTCAGCGGCATGTACTACGGCCCCTTGACCAACGAATTCGCCAGCGGGCCGGGGGCCTTCCCCTTCGACCTGGACTGGCACCACCTGGCGCTGGTGGTGGAGGACGCCGGCGGCATGGCCAGCCTCTACGTCGACGGCTTCCTGGTCGGCTCCGCGGCCCTCGGCGGCGGCTTCACCGGCTTCTCGGTCAACTCGGTCAACGTGCTCGGCCTGCTCGGCGCCTCCGGCTGGCAGGTCAGCGAGCTGCGGGTGTCCTCGGTGGCCCGCTACAGCGCCGAATTCACGCCGCAGGACCCGGTGCTCGACACCCGCTGGCAGAGCGACCCGGACACCCTGCTGCTGGTGACTGGCCAGGTGCCCGAGCCCTTCACCGGCGCGCCTCCCGGCCTGGCCGACTGGTCGCCGAACCAGCTCCAGCCGACGGCCTTCGGCGCGGTAGTCGGCGGCGTGCCCGGCATGCACCGCGACGTCGACGGAGACGGGATCCTGGACGACGACGAGCTCGCCGCCGGCACCTCGCCCTTCGACCGCGACAGCGACGACGACGGACTCAGCGACTTCGAGGAGTGGATCGGGCTGCCGGCCGTCACCGGCACCGATCCGCTGATCTTGGACACCGACGAGGACGGCGTCCAGGACGGCACCGAGCTCGGGATGACCGTCCCGATCCCTGGCAAGCCGCTTTGGGGGGTGTCCGGCACCGATCCGCTGGTGTTCATTCCGGACGCCGATCCCTCCTCCCTCACCGACCCGCTCGACCAGGACTCCGACGACGACGGTTTCTGCGAGGGCGACGAGGACCTGAACTCCAACGGCTGGGCCGAGGCCGGGGAACTCGACGCCGCCAAGGTCGACACCGACGACGACTGGATCCAGGACGGCACCGAGTCAGGGCTGCTGGTGATCCACGTCTGCCCGGACACCGACCTGGCGGTTTTCGTCGAGGACGCGGACCCGGCCACGGTCACCGACCCGCTCAACCCCGACACCGACTTCGGCTCGAGTTGGGACGGGCCGCTGCACGACGGCCGCGAGGACCTCAACCAGAACGGCGCCTTCGAGGCCGGGGAGACCGACCCGCTCGACAACTGGGACGACCACTTCCTGACCACGATTCCGGGCTTGTCGCCTGGGATGCCCTTCTACGTCATCGTGCAAGAGGCGCGGCCGGGATCGCTGATCGACCTCTACATCGGCCTGAGCGGCTACGGCCGCACCCCGAGCCTGAACGACCCGAGCTTCGACCTGGGCATCCTGGCCCCGTACGAGCCCGGCTTCCCGATGCTCGGGATCATCCAGGTCGACGCCAACGGCAACGGCGTCTACTCGGGCACGCTCTCGCCGACCGTGCCGACCGGCGTCCACGTCTACTTCCAGGCCATGGAGCTGACGCCGACCTCGGCGATTCGGCTCTCCTACCCGGGGGACCGCACCATCCTCTAACTGATTCTCGATCTTGCGTAGACCGACACCCTTGCAAGGGGCTTGATCGATCTGCGGACCCGGTTGGCCGTACTAGAGCCGGGCCGCAATCGGGCGGCGGTGACGCCGTCTTCCAGTCTGCGCAAG
>CAYZXS010000081.1:0-8468 GCA_964482495.1 uncultured Planctomycetales bacterium | reverse complement strand
AGCGCAAGGTCGCCAAGAAGAAGACGGCGAAGCGCAAGACCGCCAAGAAGAAGGTCGCGAAGAAGAAGACCGCCAAGCGCAAGGTCGCCAAGAAGAAGACGGCGAAGCGCAAGACCGCCAAGAAGAAGGTGGCCAAGAAGAAGACGGCGAAGCGCAAGACCGCCAAGCGCAAGACCACGCGCCGGCGCTGATTCAGGAGATTTCAGGCCACCGTCTGAATCTACTGGGCAATCGCTTGACGAATCACCGGACCCCGGGGGACGATCGCTACGCTCCTTCCCCGGGTTCCGTTCTCCTCCGGAGCACCCTTCCCCCCAACCCAACCCCTTCCGCTACCTGCAGAATCTGATGAACAAGCGCGACCTGATCGATTACGTGTGCGAGCACCTCGCCACGACCAAGTCCAGCTCTGAGGGCATCGTCAATGTCGTCCTGAGCGGCATCCAGAACGGGGTCTCTGATGACGGCACGGTCAGCCTCGCCGGCTTCGGGACCTGGAACGTCCGCGAACGCGCCGCCCGGACCGGGCGGAACCCGCAGACGGGTGAGACGATCCAGATCCAGGCCAGCAAGACCATCGCCTTCAAGCCGGCCAAGGCTTGGAAGGATCAGATGAACACCTGATCCATCGGGCGAGTGCCCGGACGGCCGCGCGACGGGGGAGGACGGAGCGCGGCCCTCATTCTGGAACGAGATCTCTATCCGGCTTCGGCGCCGCGCTGCGCCAGCTTCTCGAGCTCCGACGCCACGGCGGCGTCGTCGAGCTTCTGGAACAGGACCTCGGCCTCGGCCAGCGCCAGCCCCTCGGCGAGGCGCGCCGGCGTCCGTCCCGGGCCTTCCTCACCCCAGGTATCGCCCTCGCCGGCCGCGACCTGCCCGAGCATGGTCCGCAGGCGCGCCGCTGATTCCGGGCAGAACGGGCTGAGGCGGCGGCTGATCAGCTCGAGATAGGCGAGGCAGCGCTCGATGCAGGCGCCGCAGCGAGCCAGGTCCTCCGGGTCATCGCTCTTGGCCAGCTTCCACGGGGCCAGGGCGTCGAAGAACTGGTTCAGGGAGTCGCAGCCGGCGATCAGGGCCCGCGCCGCCTTACGCAGCTCGTTGCGGCTGAGCCGGTCGCCGGTCTCGGCGAAGCGCTCGTCGGCCTCGCGCAGGTTCTCATGCTGGTCGAGAGCGCCATCCGCGGCGGGCACGCGGGCGTCGAAGCGCCGGGCGGCGAACTTGATCACCCGGGAGGCTAGGTTGCCGAGCTTGTCCGCCAGCAGCGAGTTGTTGGTGGTCTGGAAGCCCTCCCAGGTGAACTCGCTGTCGGCGGTCTCCGGCGCCGACAGCGCCAGGTGGAAGCGGGCGGCGTCGGCCGAGTAGCGCTCGAAGAAGTCGTCGTTGTCGAGGTGCCAGCCGCTGGAGGTGCTGAACTTCTTGCCCTGCAGGTTGTAGAACTCGTTGGCGGGGACGTTGTAGGGCAGCACGAAGCGCCGGCCGTCCCAGGACTCGTCTTGGCCCAGCAGCATCGCCGGGAAGACCACCAGATGGAAGGCGATGTTGTCCTTGCCGATGAAGTGCACCAGGTGGGTCTGCGGGTCCTGCCACCAGTCCCTCCAGGCGTCGGCCTCCCCCCGGGCCTCGGCCCACTCCATCGTGGCCGACAGGTAGCCGATCGGGGCGTCGAACCAGACGTAGAGGACCTTGCCCTCGGCGCCCTCGAGCTCCTCCGGCACGGGCACTCCCCAGGGCAGGTCCCGGGTGATCGGCCGCTCCTGCAGGTCCTTGAGCATCGCCTGGACGTGTCCCTCGACGTTGGGCTTCCAGGGCAGGTGGGGGCGGTCCTCGTCGGCGCCCTGCAGCCAGCGGTCGAGGCCGGCGGCGCGCAGGCCGGGCAGGTCGATGTACCAGTGCTTGGTCCCCTTCAGGACCGGCTTGGAGCCGTCCACCAGGCTGACCGGGTCGCCGAGCTGGCGGGCGTCGATCCAGGAGCCGCAGGAGGGGCACTCGTCGCCCCGGGCCTTGTCGTGGCCGCACTCCGGGCAGGTGCCCTGGAGGTAGCGGTCGGGCAGGAAGCGCTGGGACTGCTCGGAGAACCACTGCTCCTCGACCCGCTCCTGGACCCAGCCGCGCTCCAGCAGGACCCGGAAGAAGCGCCGGCTGGCCTCGGCGTGGTGGGCGCAGCGGGCGGTGCCGCTGAAGACGTCGAATTGGATGCTGAAGCGGTCGAATAAGGCCCGGATCTCGTCATGCCAGCGGTCCACCGACTCCCGGTAGGAGATGCCCTCCTGCTCGGCTCGCAGGGTGATGGCCACCCCGTGCTCGTCGGTGCCGCAGACGTACAGCACCTGGTGGCCGCGCATCCGCAGATAGCGGACGTAGATGTCGGCCGGCAGGTAGGCGCCGGCGACGTGGCCGAAGTGGATCGGGCCGTTGGCGTAGGGGAGGGCGGAGGTGACCAGGTATTTGGCCATGGCGCGACAGGATAGGGGCGCCGGGGGCGGGCGTCCGGTAGGATCCGCCGCGGACCGTCACTGCCGTCCCCCTTCGACTGGAAGCATGAAGATCAGCCCCGAATTGGATTTCTACGACCTCGACGGCCTGCTCGAGGAAGACGAGCTCATGGTGCGCGAGCAAGTGCGCGCCTGGATCGACGAGCGCCTGATGCCCGGCGTGCCGACACACTGGGAGAACGGCACCTTCCCCTCGGAGCTGATCCCCGAGATGGGGGAGATGGGCATGTTCGGGCCGACCGTGGCCGAGGAGTACGGCGGCGCCGGCATGAATTCGGTCGTCTACGGCCTGATCTGCCAGGAGCTGGAGCGCTGCGACTCCGGCGTCCGCAGCTTCGTCAGCGTCCAGGGTTCGCTGGTGATGTACCCGATCGAGGCCTTCGGCAGCGAGGAGCAGAAGCGCGAGTGGCTGCCCAAGCTCGCCAGCGGCGAGAAGATCGGCTGCTTCGGCCTGACCGAGCCCGACTTCGGCTCCAACCCCGGCGGCATGCTGACCCGCTGCCGGCGCGACGGCGATGACTGGATCCTCACCGGCCGCAAGATGTGGATCACCAACGGCACCGTCTCCGACGTCGCCATCGTCTGGGCCAAGGACGAGGAGGGCACCGTGCTGGGCTTCCTGGTCGAGACCGACCGCGAGGGCTTCAGCGCCCCCGAGCAGAAGCACAAGTGGTCGCTGCGCTGCAGCGTCACCTCGGAGCTGGTGCTCGAGGAGGTCCGGGTACCCGACGCCAACCGGCTGCCCAAGGCCGAGGGCATGCGGGGGCCGCTCAGCTGCCTGACCCAGGCCCGCTACGGCATCGCCTGGGGCGCGGTGGGCGCCATGCAGGCCTGCTTCCAGGAGGCCCTGCGCTACACCGGCGAGCGCCAGATCTACGACCGACCGCTGTCCTCCTTCCAGCTCACCCAGGCCAAGCTGGCCGAGATCGGCACCGAGATCACCAAGGGCCAGCTGTTGGTGTGGCGGCTCGGGCGTCTCAAGGACGCCGGGGTGATGATCCCGCAGCAGGTGTCGATGGCGAAGCGCAACAACGTCATGAAGGCGCTGGAGGCGGCGCGCGAGTGCCGCACCCTGATGGGCGCCAACGGCATCACCCTCGAGTACCACGCCGGACGCCACGCCTGCAACCTCGAGACGGTCCTGACCTACGAGGGCACCCACGAGATCCACACGCTGATCTTGGGGCAGGCCTTCACCGGCGAGGCCGCCTACAGCTAGAGGGGCGGATCCGGGCCGGGGGCATTAAACTGCCCTTATGGACCCAAAACGGGCGTTTTCCTACACTTCTCGTTCCGCCACCGCGAACCAGGAGACCGTTTTGACTGACTTCTTCCGCTGGCTGATGACCGCCCCCGACCAGCCCCTGGTGCGGGAAGGCGGCGATCGGCCCGAGCCCGGGCCCGGCGAGGCGCTGGTCCGCGTCGTCGGCTGCGGCGTCTGCCACACCGACCTCGGCTTCCTCTACGGCGGCGTGCGCACCAAGCACCCGCTGCCGCTGGCGCTCGGCCACGAGATCGCCGGCCAGGTCGAGGCCGTCGGCGCCGGCGCCGAAGCCTGGGCCGGCAAGGACGTCGTCGTGCCCGCCGTCCTGCCCTGCGGCGACTGCGAGCTGTGCCAGGCCGGCCACGAGTGCGCCTGCCAGCACCAGCTCATGCCTGGCAACGACTTCCACGGCGGCTTCGCCAGCCACCTGGTGGTGCCGGTGCGCTGGTTGGTCGACGCCGGCGGCCTGCCCGACGGCCTGGAGCTGCAGGACGTCTCGGTGCTGGCCGACGCCGTCACCACGCCCTACCAGGCGATGGTGCGGGCCAAGGTCCAGGACGGCGACTGCGCGGTCCTGATCGGCGCCGGCGGCATCGGCAGCTTCGGCGTTCAGATCGCCGCCGCCATGGGCGCCCGCGTCATCGCCGTCGACGTCGACGACGCCAAGCTCGAGCGCGCCTTGGCCCACGGCGCGGTCGGCGCCGTCAACACCCGCGGCCTCGACGCCAAGGCCGCGCGCAAGGCCGTGCAAGGCGCCTGCAAGGAGGCCGGCTTCCCGCGCCCCGGCCTCAAGGTCTTCGAGATGAGCGGCACCCCGGCCGGCCAGGAGCTGGCCTGGTCGCTGATGAGCTTCGCCGGCGTCGTGGCGATCGTCGGCTTCTGCCTCGACCGCGTGCCCGTGCGCCTGTCCAACCTGATGGCCTTCGACGCCGAGGCCTTCGGCAATTGGGGCTGCCGGCCGCAGCTCTACGCCCCCGCCCTCGACCTGATCCGCGCCGGCAAGGTGCAGGTCGGACCCTTCGTGCGCCGTTTCCCGATGGACGAGATCAACCAGGTGCTGCAGGACGTCCATCACCACCGCATCCCCGAACGACCCGTCTTGGTGCCATGACCGCGACCGCGACCACCCCTTCCCAGTTCGAGAACCACGAGCTCGCCCCGGGCTACGAGTACTCCGAGATCCGCTACGAGCTGCGGCCGCTGCTGCGGCCCTCCGGCGAGGCCGTCGACGGCCTCTTCAACGCCTGGATCTGGCTCGACAACCCCAAGCAGCTCAACAGCTACACCACGCGGGCCCTGGCCGAGCTGATCCTGGCCCTGCGCCAGGCCAGCAACGCCCCCGAGGTGCAGTCGGTGGTCTTCACCGCCGTCGGCGACCGCAGCTTCTGCACCGGCGGCAACACCGCCGAGTACAGCGAGCACTACGCCGGCCGCCCGGACGAGTACCGGCGCTACATGCGCCTCTTCAACGACGCCGTCTCGGCGCTGATGGAGTGCGACAAGCCGGTCATCTGCCGCGTCAACGGCATGCGCATCGGCGGCGGCCAGGAGATCGGCATGGCCTGCGACTTCACCGTCGCCGCCGACACCGCCCGCTTCGGCCAGGCCGGCCCCAAGCACGGCTCGGCCCCGGTCGGCGGCTCGACTGACTTCCTGCCGCTCTACGTCGGCTGGGCCAAGGCGGTCGAGAGCTGCACTCTTTGCGAGAGCTGGACCGCGCACAAGGCGCTCCAGATCGGCCTGATCAACGGCCTGGCGCCGGTGTTGAAGAAGGACGGCGAGTGGGTGGTCAACCCGCTGGCCATCACCGAGGCGCGCTTCGACGAAGCTGGCCGGCCGCTCTACGGCGAGCCCAAGAGCGGCGACGAGCTGGCCGCCGGCAAGGCGCTGTTCAAGTCCTGCGAGACCGACTTCAGCCGCCTCGACCAGGAGGTCGAGCTGCTGGCCTGGAAGCTGGCCAACACCATGCCGGACTGCACCACTTACACCCTCGAGAACCTGCGGCGCCACAAGCTGGCCCACTGGGACAAGAACCGCGAGGGCAACCGCGCCTGGCTGGGCCTGAACATGATGACCGAGGCCAAGGCCGGCTTCCGCACCTTCCACCGCGCGCCGCGCGCCGAGCGCGAGGCCGACTTCCTCGAGCTGCGGCGGGCCCTGGCCGAAGGCGCGCGCTGGGGCGACGAGCTGCTCGACCGGCACGCGCCCTACGCCAAGGACTCTGCCCAGCCCGAAGGAGGCGAGTGATGAGCGCCGTCGCCTCCGTCGCCCGCCGCGAGATCCTGGACGGCGCCGGCGTCGTCCTGGAGCTCGGCCCGGCGCCGGCCAACATCCTCGACCGGGCGGCGATGACCGCCCTCGGCGAGGAGCTGAAGACCGTCGCCGGCCAGGCCGGGGTCAAGTTCGTCGTCCTCACCGGCTCCGGCGAGCACTTCAGCTACGGCGCCTCGGTGCCCGAGCACCTGCCCGGCGAGGTCGACGCCATGCTGCCGGAATTCCACGCCCTGATCGGGCAGATGAACGAGCTGCCGCTGCCGCCGCTGGTGGCCGCGGTGCGCGGGCGCTGCCTCGGCGGCGGCTTCGAGCTGGCCCTGGCCTGCGACGTCATCATCGCCGCCCCGGACGCCCAGATGGGCTGCCCGGAGGTCCGCCTGGGCGTCTTCCCGCCCGCCGGCGCCGCCCTGCTGCCGCTGCGGGTGCCCGCCGGCCGCGCCGCCGTGATGCTCCAGACCGGCTCCCTGATCAGCGGCGCCGAGGCCGCCACCATGGGCCTGGTCGACCTGGCGGTGCCCGAGGGCGACCTGCTCGAGGGCGTCGGCGAGTGGGCCAAGGCGACGCTGGAGCCGCTCTCCGGGGCCGCGGTGCGCTACGCCCGCCGCGCCACCCGCTGGCCCTGGCGGGACGCCTGCTCCCGGGTGCTGCCCGAGCTGGAGCAGGTCTACCTGAAGGAGCTGATGGCCACCGAGGACGCCGTCGAGGGCTTGCAGGCCTTCCTCGGCAAGCGCAACCCGGAGTGGAAGCACCGCTAGCGAGGGCCGCGCCGGAGCACCGCCCCGGCGCGCTAAGCTGAAGCCGTGGACAAGCCGCTCGCCCTGGTCACCGGAGGCAGCGGCGGCATCGGCGCCGCCATCGTCCGGCGCCTGGCCGCCGCCGGGAACGGCGTCGCCTTCACCCACCTCGGGCAGGCCGAGGAAGCGGCGGCGCTTTGCCAAGAGCTCGGCGCCGGGGTCCGGGCCTTCGAGAGCGACTGCGCCGACGAGGCCGCAGTCGCCGCGCTTTACCAGGAGATCCAGCCCCAGGTCCTGGTGCACTGCGCGGGGATCGCCCGCGATCGGCCGATCTGGCGCCAGGAGGCGGCCGACTTCGACGCCGTCATCGGCGTCAACCTGCGCGGCGCTTGGCTCCAGATCCGCGCCGCGGCGCCGGCCATGCGCGAGGCCGGCTGGGGCCGGATCGTGCTGATCGGCTCGATCAACGGCAGCCGCGGCAAGTTCGGCCAGACCACCTACGCCGCGAGCAAGGCGGGCCTGCACGGCCTGGCCCGGAGCGCCGCCAAGGAGCTCGGCGCCAAGGGCGTGACCGCCAACGTCGTCGAGCCCGGCTGGATCGACACGCCGATGACCCTGGCGGTGCCGGCGCAGTTCCGCGACGCCGCCCAGGCCGAGACCCTGGTCGACCGCCTCGGCCAGCCCGAGGACGTCGCCGCCGCGGTGGCCTTCCTGTGCAGCGACGACGCCCGCCAGGTCACCGGCCAGGTGATCCGGGTCGACGGCGGCCAGCTGCTCTAGGGCCGTTCAGGGACCCCGCACGGGGCCCCGCTCTTGCCCTGCCAGCCTCAAGGCCTGGGCCGGAGGTCGCCGATAGCGAGGTAGGGAAACTGCGTATGCCCGAACCCCGCCAATTGGCAGCCGACGTATTTCAGAGCCAGAAGGCCAGGATCCTCCAGGTCGCCCTGGGCGTGGTCCTGCTCCTGACCCCCCTCCTGGCCGTGGCGAGCCTCTATTCCGGCGAGATGATCCTGATGGGGATCGCCCTGCTCGGCACCGCCCTCGCCTCCCTCGGCCTGTGGGACGTGAGGGCCGGGCGCCGGGTTCACGCTTGGTCGCTGATCTTCGTCGGCTCGGTCTTCGTCCTCGGGGTGGTCGCGGTCCTGATCACCGGCGGCGCCCTCAGCGGCGCCATGACCCTGCTCTTCGTGGTCCCGCCCTTCGCCGGCGTCCTGTTCGGGCTCCGCGGCCTGAAGTGGTCCGCCGGAGCCGTCGGCCTGTTCCTGGTCGGGCTGGGGGTCGCGCACGCTTTCGTCGGCAACTGGAAGCCGATCGATCACCTCGACGCCTCGGCGCGGCTGGCGAGCGTCTGCCACCTGTTCGCCCTCAGCATCCTGTTCAGCCTGTCGGTGGCCGCCGGCAACGCCTTGGTCCGGGCGCAGCGGGCCAGGGAGCAGGCGCGCCAGGAGGCCGAGCGCGCCAACCGCGCCAAGAGCGCCTTCCTGGCCAACATGAGCCACGAGATCCGGACGCCGATGAACGGCATCATCGGCATGGCGGAGCTGCTGCTCGACACCGAGCTCGACAGCGAGCAGGCGGAGGCCGCCTCGGCGGTTCAGTCCTGCGGCAACTCCTTGCTCCGGATCATCAACGACATCCTCGACCTGTCCAAGATCGAGGCCGACCGGCTCGAGCTCGAGCAGGTCAGCTTCTCGCTCGAGGGCG
>CAYZXS010000080.1:0-8939 GCA_964482495.1 uncultured Planctomycetales bacterium | reverse complement strand
CGGGTCGAGAAAGGAGAGGTACGACCTCGAATATCAATCGATGTCTGACCCCGTTTACACTGGGGCATGGACCTGTTCGAGGAGATCGTGCGGATGCGGACCGAGGGCGTGCCGGCGGCGCTCTGCACGGTGCTGCTGGCGCGGGGCAGCACCCCGGGCAAGGAGACGATGAAGATGCTGGTGCGGGCCGACGGCTCGACCCTGGGATCGATCGGCGGCGGCTGCGTGGAGCAGGACTGTCGCCAGCTGGCCCTCGAGGTGATCGCCGCCGAGCGCGCGGCCACTCGCTCCTTCTCCTTGAATCAAAAGGACTTACCTGAGTCCGGCCTGATCTGCGGGGGGCAGGTCACGATCCTCGTCGAGCCGGTCGTGCCCCCGACCCTGGTGCTCTTCGGCGGCGGCCACGTCAGCGGCGCCGCGGCCCGGGTCGCCGCCGAATGCGACTGGCGGGTGGTGGTCTGCGACGACCGCCCGGAGTACGCCGACCCGGCCAAGCACCCCCGCGCCCAGCTGTGCCTGGCCCTGCCCTGGCGCGAGGCCGTCGCCCGCTTCGCCCCCGCGGAGCACCACTTCCTCGTCATCGCCACCCGCGGCCACAAGGACGACCTGGAGGTCCTGCGCGAACTCGCGGCTCAAGAATGCCGCCCCCGCTACCTCGGCCTGCTCGGCTCGCGGGGCAAGAAGGCCGCCCTGGACCGGGTCCTGGCCGACGAGGGCGCTCCCCCGGCCTTCCTCGAGTCGATCCGGACCCCGATCGGCCTCCCGATCGGCTCCCAGACCGCCGGCGAGATCGCGGTCTCCCTGGTGGCCGAGCTGGTCCAACTGCGCCGGAAGCCCGCCCAGAAGGCCGCGGAGGCCCTCGCCACCGCCTAGAGGCCCCCGCCAGCCTCCCCCGCGGCACAAATCGGGTGTCCGGCCCGCCGCTCGCCGCTATTTTGGAGCCCCGTTTCTTCGGCTACCACCCCCGAAAAGGAAGAATGCTGCTCAGCGCCCTCGTCTCGTCCGCCCTGTTCCTGGCCCCGGCCCTGCCCCAGAACGAGATCGTTCTGATGGACGGCAAGGTGATCCCGGTCCAGTCGATCAGGACCGAGACCTACTCCGAAGTCACCTACAAGACCGTCAACGGCGGTGACGGCCGCAAGGACGCCCACCTGGTCCGCGAGGTCATCCACGACACCGGCGCGGCGGCCCTGGACGACTACGTCACGGCCATCCAGCTCATGGAGAGCGGGGACTTCCGGAACGCCATCGCCTCGTTCCAGATGGTCCTGGGTGACCGGGTCTCGAGCTCCAGCCGCTACTCCTGGACCGTCCAGCACTGCTGGTACCGGATCATGCTGTGCGCCTCCTCCGACGCCAACTACTCCGGCGTGGT
This sequence comes from uncultured Planctomycetales bacterium, assembly GCA_964482495.1. GTDB lineage: Bacteria > Planctomycetota > UBA1135 > UBA1135 > UBA1135 > J029. The sequence goes on along the minus strand of CAYZXS010000080.1, from coordinate 7,564 downwards.
CGAGGCCGCGGACGCCCTCCTGGCGGCCGTGCCGGACACCTTCTTCTACGGCCCGGCGCTGATGATGAAGGCCGACGCCCTGGCCCAGCGCGGCGACACCGCCGGCGCTGAGGCGGCCTACCGCGACCTCGAGGCCGCGGTCTCGGCCAAGGGCCTGCCCGAGCGCTGGTCCCGCGAGTCCGAGCTCGGCCTGGTGCTGCTGGACAAGCGCCTGAGCGGCGCCGCCAAGCGCACCAAGCTCGACCAGCTCGTGGCCAAGAATGGCCGCGAGTACGCCACCGTCGCCAACCGCGCCAACGTCGAGATCGGCATGTCCTTCCTCGAGGAGGAGGACCTGGTCAAGGCCGAGGGCTTCTTCCAGAAGATCCTGGACGAGGGCCAGGCCGACAACATGACCGAGGCCTACGCCTGGTTCGGCCTCGGCCAGGTCGCTTACAAGCGCGGCCTGTCCTCCGACGACCGCGACCAGAGCCGGGAGTACTTCTTCGACGGCGGCCTGAAGTTCCTGCGTGTGGCCTTGATGTATCAGGAGGTCATCCAGCTCGTGCCCGACAGCCTGTGCCAGGGCGCGATCTGCTTCCACCGCATGGGCGACACCGAGAACAAGACCAAAGCCCTGAAGATCCGCAACCGCCTCACCAAGCGCTTCCCGGGTTCGCCCCAGGCCAAGCGCTGCGAGGAAGAGCTGCGCCGCTGAGCGGGTCCGCCTCGCTCTCCGCCGGCCGGAGTTATCCACAGCGGTAACTCCGGCCGGTTTTTTTCGTCCGCTCTCCATCAGCCCATTTGGAAGGAGGGGGGATGGAAGGATTCGAGACGCGATTAGGAGAATGGACCAGCCAGGTCGAGCAGTTCCTGACCGGCAAGCTGGCCGACCGGGAGTTGTGCCGGGACCTGGCCCAGGAGGCCGCTTCCCGGCTGGTCATGGCGAGCCGCCGCGGCCGCCCGATCACGGACCCGCGGGCCTGGCTCTACCGCGCGGCCCGCAACCTGGCGGTGGACGCGGTGCGGCGCAAGCTGCCTAGCCCGCTGGGCTTGGAGGTCCTCAGCGGCCTCCCCGACCCGCGCAGCCAAGGCGGGGAGCCGGTCGAGCCGAGCTGGGACCTGGCGGGGCACGCCATGAGCCGCAGCGAGCTGGTCGCGCTGCTGCCGGCGGCGATCGAGCACCTGCCGGACCACTACCGGCGGGTCATCTCGAGCCGCTACCACGACGGCCTGGCCTGCGAGGCCACGGCCGACCGCGAGGAGATCAGCGGCACCAACGCCAAGATCCGGCTCTACCGCGCTCGGCGCCGGCTGCGCGAGCTGCTGGTGGTCGAGGCGCGCCGCAACCCCGAGCCCCTCGACGCGAAGGGCGCGTAACCGCCGACCCGGGCGGACGTCTTCCTGCTACGGCTGCGCCATCCCAATCGACCCGAAGGAGGAGATCATGATCGTGACCTTGTTGTTGACCGCCGCGGCCCTGCCGCAGGCGCCCCCCGTGGAGACCCCGAAGCTGGCCACCGCCCAGGCCCAGCTCGAGCAGGCCAAGGAAGTGAAGAAGCTCAGCCGCGGCACCAAGGGCGCGGCGCGGGTAGCGGCCCTCGACCGGGCCTGCGAGGCCTTCGGCGACGTGGTCGGCCTGTGGCCGGAGAGCGGTCCGGTCACCGCCGAGGCCGCCTTCCGCCAAGGCGAGATCCACCGCACCCTGGGCCGCCCGGGGCCGGCCAAGGGCGCCTTCCTGACCGCGGTCGAGCAGGGCCTCGGCACGCCCTTCGCCGCCCGGGGCCAGCTCGAGATCGGCCACATTCACCGCCGCGCGGCGGAGTTCCCGGCCGCCCTGAAGGCCTACGGCGCCGTCCTCGAGCGCAAGGACGCCGACCTGCGCTACCGGAACGACGCCTATGAGTGGACCGGCAAGGTCCAGGTGCAGCTCGACCACTGGGGGCAGGCCGCGGCGGCCTTCCGCAAGTGGGGTGACAACGCCGAGGGTCCGGTCGAGCTGGTGAAGGCGGCCGACCACGAGGCCCTGGCGCTGCTCGGGGCCGGCGAGCTGGCCCAAGCCAAGGCCCGGAGCTTGGAGGTCCAGGCTCAGGTGGAGGACCTGGCGGCCGAGCCCGGGAAGGAGGCGGCGCGCCTGCGCAAGGCCCTGGACCGCCGCAAGGCGCCGGAGGCGATCGCGGCCGCCGAGGCGGAGGCCGCCGCTTCGAAGCCGGCGGCGGTGGGGGGGCCGGCCTAGCCCTCGGCGACGACGACGGCCGCGGCGCCGTGGTCGGTGTGGGTGATCGACACCCGCAGGCCACGGACGCCGCTCTCCCGGGCGCGCTCCGCCGCCGCGCCGGCCAGCTGCAGCCGCGGCCGGCCGGCGTCGTCCCGGAGCAGCTCGAAGTCTCGGAAGCCGACCCCGCCCTGGCCGAAGCCGTAGCCGAGCGCCTTCATGGCCGCCTCCTTGGCGGCGAAGCGCGCGGCGTAATGGGGGGCGGGGTCGGCGCGGCCGGCGCAGTAGGCCTGCTCGTCGGCGGTGTAGACCTTGTCCAGGAAGGCCTGGCCGCCGCGCTCGATGCTGTCGCGGAGCCGGCCGACGTCGACCAGGTCGATGCCGATCGCGGGAATGCCGTCGGGGAGCACCGCTGGAGAATAACCTCCGCCACCCGGCCGGAGCCGGCGATTGCGCCGGCGGCCCTGCGGCGGAATCATGGTCCACCCCCAGATGTCCCACTCCATCCTCGAAGGCCTGAATCCCGCCCAGCAGCACGCCGTGGAGCACGGCGACGGCCCGCTGCTGATCCTGGCCGGCGCCGGCACCGGCAAGACCCGCACCATCACCCGGCGGGTGGCCTACCTGGTGCAGGCCCGCGGCGTCCCGGCCTCACGGATCCTGGCGATCACCTTCACCAACAAGGCCGCGCGCGAGATGCGCTCGCGGATCCAGGAGTGGGTGCCCGACACCGGCCTGTGGGTCGGCACCTTCCACGCCACCTGCGCCCGGATGCTCCGCATGGACCCCGAGCCGATCGGGCGCACCCGCGACTTCACGATCCAGGACGAGGACGACCGCAAGCGGCTGATTCGCTCGATCATCAAGGACCTGGGCTGGGACCCGACGGTCTACAAGCCGCGGCCGATGCAGACCATCATCTCGAGCTGGAAGCGGCGGCGCATGGGTCCGGCCGCCGCCGCCGAGGAGGCGGCGCTCTACGGCATGAAGGAGGAGCGCGCCGCCGAGGTCTACCAGCGCTACCAGCGCTCCCTCGAGAAGCAGGACGCCCTGGACTTCGACGACCTGCTCGGCAAGGGGCTCGAGCTGGTGCAGAAGGACGCCGCCGGCGCCCGGCGCTGGACTGACCGCTTCGATCACATCCTGGTCGACGAGTACCAGGACACCAACGAGATCCAGTACCTGCTGGTGAAGGCGCTCTCGGCGACGCACCTCAACCTGGCCGTCTGCGGCGACCCGGACCAGTCGATCTACCGCTGGCGCGGCGCCGACATCCAGAACATCCTCGACTTCGAGAACGACTTCCCGGGCACCGAGGTGGTGCGCTTGGAGCAGAACTACCGCTCGGTGCGGAACGTGCTCAAGGCCGCCCAGGCGGTGATCCGGAACAACCGCTCGCGCAAGGAGAAGGACCTGGTCACCGAGCGCGAGGACGGGCCGCCGCTGACGGTCCAGGACAGCCCCGACGAGGAGATGGAGGCCCTCACCGTCGCCCAGAAGGTGCGCGAGTGGGTGCGCGACGGCACCTCGCAGAAGGAGATCGCGGTCTTCTACCGCACCAACGCCTGCTCGCGGCCGCTCGAGGGGGCCTTCACCCGGCTCCAGATCCCCTACCAGGTGGTCGGCGGCCTGAGCTTCTTCGAGCGGCGCGAGATCAAGGACCTGCTCGCCTACGGCCGCATGCTGGTCAACCCGCGCGACGACGTCGCGGTCGAGCGGATCCTGAACGTGCCGCCGCGGGCGATCGGCAAGACCACGGTCGAGCGGCTGCGCGCCTACGCCGGCGAGTTCGACGAGGGCCTGCTGCCGGTGATGCGCCGCTCGGAGGTGCGCGAGGCGCTCGGCACCCGCGCCAAGAAGGCGATCACCTCCTTCCTGGCCCTCTACGTCAACCTCTCCGACCGCGCCGCCAAGGCCGAGGACGCGCTCCGCGCCGCCATCGACCGCACCGGCTACCGGCGCTACGCCGAGGCCCTCGGCGACACCGAGGACGTCGACCGGCTCGAGAACATCGACGAGCTGCTGGCTTTCGCCTCGGAGTACGACGAGCGCAGCGACGGCGGCCTGCGCGGCTTCCTCGAGGAGGTGGCCCTGCTCACCGACCACGACCGCTGGGAGGAGGGGGCGCAGCGCATCAGCCTGATGACCATCCACACCGCCAAGGGTTTGGAATTCGACCGGGTGGCGGTGGTCGGACTCGAGGAGGGGCTGTTCCCGCACGTCCGGGCGCTGGAGGACCCGGACGGCCTCGAGGAAGAGCGGCGGCTGTTCTACGTCGCCCTGACCCGGGCGCGGGAGGAGCTGTTCTTGTCGAACTCGCGCATGCGCTTCCGCACCGGGGCGCCGGGACCGCAGACCGGCTCGCGCTTCCTGGACGAGCTGCCGGAGATGCTGCTCGCCGGCGAGTCCGAGGAGGAGGCCCTGCCCGAGATGACCATGGAGGAGGGCGCGAGCTCCGACTTCGCCGCCGACGACTGGGTCCAGCACCGCACCTTCGGCGTCGGCCAGGTCCAGAAGGTGATCGGCAGCGGCATCAACCAGCGCGTGGTCGTACGCTTCGAGCAGGAGGACGACGCCCGCCACCTGCTGGTGGCCTACGCGCCCCTGGAGAAGCTGGAATGAACCGCCTCGGCGAGCTGCTGCGCGAAGCCCTGATCACCTGGTTCGGCCTGGGCCACGCCCCGGTGGCCTCGGGCACCTTCGGCACCCTGGGCGGCGTCGCCCTGGCGGCCCTGGCGGGGACCTTCTGGCCGGAGCACTACCTGGCCATCGTGCTCGGCCTGGCGGTCGCGCTGCTGCTGCTCGGGGCGCCGCTGGGCGGCTGGGCTGAGCGCAAGTGGGGCCGCAAGGACCCCGGCCAGTACGTGCTCGACGAGGTCGTCGGTTACCTGGTCGCGGTCGCCTGGCCGGTCTTCCCGGGCTGGACCCACCTGGGCCTGGGTTTCCTGCTGTTCCGGCTCACCGACATCGTCAAGCCGCCGCCCGCCCGGCAGTTGGAACGGGTCAAGGGCGGCTGGGGTATCCTGCTCGACGACGTGGTGGCCGGGATCTGGGCGCTGCTGCTCCTGATCGCGGTGCGCGCCGCCTTCCCCGACCTCCTGGGACCAGTTTGAGCCGACCGACCGAGAGCATCGAGACCGCCGCCGCCCGGCGCAAGTCCGGCAGCGGCATCGCCAATCGCTTCACCCTCGGGCTGGGGCTGGTGGCGCTGCTGTTCGCGGTGCCGGCTTCCCTGCTCCTGATCGACGGCGTGCGCGGCCTGAGCCGCGAGACCGCCGAGCAGGCCTGGCGGGGCATGGCCATCGAGACCGCCGAGGTGATGGCGCAGGACGCCCAGCTCCCCGACACGCCGCTGTCGGCCCGGCTGCACACCGGCGAGCACGGCGCCCAGGTTCAGATCGCCGACACCGAGCTGACCATCGGCCCGCGGGAGGAGCCGGCCCGGCTCTACCGTGCCCTGGCCCCCGGCGCCGACGGCGCGCCTGGCCGGCAGGTCGACCTCTACGCGCCCGCGGCCGAGCTCGACTCCGGCAGCCGCTTGCTGGTGCTGGTGTTGCTGGTCACCGGCGGCCTCGTCGGCATCGTCGTCATCTTCGGCGCCGTCACCGCGCGCCGGGTCGCCGTGCCGCTGCGGGAGATGATCGACGACGTCCTGACCATCAGCCGCGGCCGCTTCGATCACCGGATCCGCACCAAGAAGGCGGTGGGGGAGGTGGTGCTGCTCGGGCGGGCGGTCGAGCGCATGGTCACCGACCTGGTGGAGGGCCAGGAGAACGAGCGCAAACTGGAGCGCCGTCAGCGCGAGGTCGAGGTGCTGCGCGAGCTGCGCCGGAACCTGAAGCCGATGGTGGTCGAGCCGCCGACGGGCTTCTCGATCGAGGCGGCGGTGGTCGAGGCCGCCGGAGCCGGGACCGGTGACTTCGTCGACACCCTCTCGGACGGGGAGGGCCGGCCGACCCTGGTGGTGGGCGCCACCGCCACCCGCGGCATGCCCGGCGCCTTGCTGATGGCGATGACCCGGGCCTATCTGCGGGGCTCCGTGCTCGGCGGGGCCTCGCCGGTCGAGGCCTGCGACAGCACCAACACCTCCTTGAACCGGGACCTGGCGCGCGGCCTCTACGCCTCGGCGATGGTGGCGCGGATGGAGCCGGCCGACGCCGGGGTGGAGCTGGTCTCGGCCGGCCACAAGGCGCCCGCGGTGCGCTGGGACGCCGAGGCCGGGCAGCTGCGCAAGCTGCAGCCGAACGGCATCGCGCTGGGCTTCGACAAGGGGCCGATCTTCCGCAAGTCCCTCGAGACCCTGAAGCTGGAGCTCAAGCCCGGCGACGGCCTGTTCCTGTTCAGCCCGGCAGCCTTCGAGGCCGAGAACCCGCAGGGCAAGGCCCTGGGGGAGAGCGGCGTCTACGCGCTGGCGAAGATCGCCGTGCAAGAGGGCATCGAGAAGATGCAGGTCAAGCTGGGCGCCTTCCTCGGCGGCCAGCCGCGCAGCGACCTGGCCTTCGCCCTGATCCGCCGGGAGGCCTGAGTCCGGGTCCGCGGAGGACCGCCACGATCATGCGAATCCACGAATTCCAGAAGCTCATCGAGCGCATCTACTTCGAGAAGGACTCCTCCCGCGGCGTGGCGGCGACCCACATGTGGTTCGCGGAGGAGGTCGGGGAGCTGACGCGGGCGCTGCGGCGGGACGACGACCGGCAGAACCTGGAAGAGGAGTTCGCCGACGTGCTGGCCTGGCTGAGCACCCTGGCTTCGATCAAGGGGGTGGACCTCGAGCAGGTGGCGGCGCGCAAATACGCCGACGGTTGTCCCTACTGTCACGCCACGCCCTGCGCCTGCGGGTCGGGGTGAGCGGCGCGGCCGGGCAAAAAAAGTGGGACAGCTCAACCCGCCAGCCCCCTGGATGAATCCTTTGCGGCGGTTCGAACTGTCCCGAGAGGCCCAACCGGACATTGCCGAGCCTACTTGCTTCAGGGGGTATGATGGGGTCGGCGGAGGAAAGGTTCCCAAGTTTTCCCGGAACCGCAAGGCTCGATGAAAAAACGACTTACGGTGAAGTGCCCGGGCTGCGGCGAGCGCCTGGAGGTCGACCTTCGGAGCGGCGAGGTGGTCTCCCTAGGCCAGGGCGAGAAGCCCCAGGACCTCGCGGAAGCCGTCCAGCGGAGCGAGGAACGGCAAGCTTCCGTCAAGGACAGCTTCTCCGCCGCCCTCGAAGCCGAGCGTCACCGCAAGGACGAGCTCGAGGACGCATTCCGCCGCGCCGCCCAGAAGGCCAAGGACTCCGACACCGTCGACCCCAACGAGGACCGCTGGCGATAGGGGTCAGACATCGATTGATATTCGACGTCGGACCTCGACTTACCGCTCTACGGC
>CAYZXS010000079.1:0-9176 GCA_964482495.1 uncultured Planctomycetales bacterium | reverse complement strand
CTGGTGCCCGAGCTGCAGGACGAGACCGTGCTCGCCACCGACAAGGTGCGCTTCGTCGGCGACGAGGTCGCCGCGGTGGCCGCGGTCGACAAGGACACCGCCGAGGCGGCGCTGTCCCTGATCGAGGTCGAGTACGAGGAGCTGCCGGCGGTCTTCGGCGTCGACGAAGCCCTCGCCGAGGGCGCGCCGGCGGTGCACGCCGAGCACGAGGACAACCTCAGCCTGAAGCGCGACATCGACTACGGCGACCTGGACGATGCCTTCGCCACCGCCGACTACGTGCGCGAGGACACCTTCACCACCCACGCCGTCAGCCACGCCTACATGGAGCCCTGCTCGGCGCTGGCGCGGGCGGACTCGGACGGCCGGATCACCATCTGGACCTCGACCCAGACGCCGTACTACATCCAGGCCCTGCTGGCCCGCACCATGGAGCTGCGCGAGAACGACGTGCGCGTGATCAAACCCGCCGTCGGCGGCGGCTTCGGCGGCAAGATGGAGCTGCGGCCGTGGGACTTCTGCGCCGCCTGGATGGCGCGCGAGACCGGCCGGCCAGTGAAGTTCACGCTGACGCGCGAGGAGGAGCTGGCCACCGGCCGCCGCCGCCACCCGGTCAAGATCACCTCGAGGATCGCGTTCAAGAAGGACGGCACCATCCTCGGCAAGGAGGTCATCGCCAAGCTCGACGGCGGCGCCTACAACGGCATGGGGCCGACCGCGACCTTCCTCATCGGCAACTTCGGCGCCATGCTCTACAAGGTGCCGGCCTACCGCTACCGCGGCATCTACGTCTACACCAACAACCCGCCGGCCGGCGCCATGCGCGGCTTCGGCGCGCCGCAGGCGCTGTTCGCCGGCGAGATGCAGATGAACAAGGCGGCCGAGGAGCTCGGCATCGACCCGATCGAGCTGCGGCTTCGGAACGCCATGGAGACCGGCGACGCCATCCCCGGGGTCGCCACCATCGGCAGCTGCGGCTTCCGCGAGTGCCTGGAGAAGGTGCGCGAGCTGTCCGGCTGGGACGCGCGCATGGCGGCCAAGCAGCCCGGCGAAGGCCTGGGCATCGCCTGCTACAGCTTCATCTCCGGCGGCGTCTTCAACTGGTTCAACACCCGCTATCCGTTCTCGAGCGCCGAGGTGAAGGTCTTCGACGACGGCACCGCCCAGCTCAACACCCTCGCCGCCGACATCGGCCAAGGCTCGGACCTGATCCTGTGCCAGATCCTGGCCGAGGAGCTCGGCATCGGGCTTGACGACGTGCGGCTCGTCACCGGCGACACCGCCGCCTGCCCGCAGTCCGACCTCGGCACCTGGGGCAGCCGCGTCACCCTGATGGCCGGCAACGCCGTGCGCGACGCCGCGCGCCAGATCAAGGAGCGCCTGGCCGAGATGGTGTCGCTGAAGTTCGACCTCAACGTCATCCACGAGATCGCCTGCGGCGGCGGCCACGTCTACTCCAAGTCCAAGCCGTCGCGGCGCATCCCGCTCGGCGAAGCGGTCGCCATGGCCCAGCGCGCCAACCGCGGCCAGCCGATCAAGGCCAGCGGCTACTACACGCCGCGGGACGTCGGCCTGGTCTCCCCCGCCTTCAGCTTCGGCGCCCAGGTCGCCGACGTCCGGGTCGACGCCGAGACCGGCCTGGCCGAGGTCGCGGAGATGTTCACCGTGCATGACTGCGGCACCGAGCTGAACCCGATGGCGGTCGAGGGCCAGCTCGAGGGCTCGATCCAGATGAGCCTGGGTTACGCCCTGAGCGAAGAGCTGGTCATGGACGCTGGCCACACCCGCAACACCACCTTCCTCGACTACAAGCTGCCCGCGGCCGAGGACATGCCGCCGTCGGTCAGCGAGACCGTCGAGACCTACGAGCCCGAGGGCCCCTTCGGCGCCAAGGAGGCCGGCGAAGGCCTGGCCTGCCCGACCGCGCCGGCGATCGCCCACGCCGTGCACCAGGCCACCGGCTACTTCTGCCGCGACCTGCCGATCACACCCGACAAGATCCTGCGCCACCTGGGGCACGAAGCCTGAGCGCGGCGGCGGCTAGCGGAACAGGCTCACCCAGTGCGGCGCCCGGTGCGTCATGCCGATGGCCCCGTACGGCCCGAGCAGCGCCTTGCGGTGCCCGTAGCTCTGCCACCACGACAGCACCGCGGCCTCGCCGTCGGGCGCGCCCTGGTTCAGGTTCTCGTTCCGCGCGCTAGTGCCCTCCTCCTCCGCCCGCATCATGAAGGTCTCGCGGCCCTTCACCGGCGAGACGTGGTCGTGGAAGCCGTGCTCGAGCATGTCCCGGGCGTGATTGAGACAGGCGCGAGTCAAGCGCGCGTCGAGCTCCAGCAGCGGCAGCCCCACCAGGTAGCGGACCCGGTTGACGCCGCGCACCGCCGTCCTCTCCTCCGGCGCCAACTCGGCCTCCGCCTCGCGGTTGGCCGCCAGCACCGCGCGGGCCCGGTCGTCGATGCGCCAGGCCCCGCGGCGGACGTCGCTCTTGTCCTGGCGCAGCCCCGCCCGCCAGCGCGCGGGGTCAGGAGGGGGGTCGAGCCGCCGCAACCAGGCGGCGTCGCGGCCGCCGGTTTGCACCACCGCGGCGGCCCGGTCGAAGTAGCGCCGCAGCTCCGCGCCGAGCTCCGCCAGCTGCTCGAGCTCGGCGGAGGCCTGGGCGTACTCCGGGTCCGCGGCGAGCTGCTGGTCGAAGCCGGCCTCGAGGTGGAAGCTGAGCAGGCCCAGCGCCCGGTCCAGCTCGCCCTGGACCCCAGTCCGGCCGGCCGGCTCCCAGGAGACCCGCATGACCTCGGCGCGGGCCCGCGCCACCTCGGCGACCGCCTCCGGCGCCAGCTCCTCCCCGCCCCAGCCCCGCACCAGCTCGGCGCCGCGGGCCCGCCGGCGGGCGCGAAGCTCCTGATGGCGTTCTTCCAACTCCACCAGCTCCGCCGCCACCTGCTTCGCCAGCCGCTTCTGGGCCTCGCGGCCCTTGGCGATCAGGGCTTCGGCGGTCTCGCCCCGCTCGACGAAGCTCTCGCCGTCGCGGAGCTCGCGCAGCAGGCTGCCGGTGGTGCGGCGGACTCGGACGTCCTGCGGCGGGGTGGCGGCGGTGGCGCAGGGCGCGAAGAGCAGAGCGCAGGCAACGAGGATCACTTCATGGGGGTGGGGGCAGGAAGCGAAAGCCAGGGGCGCCCGCCGGCGCGACCGGAGAGGCCCGGCCAGGATAGCATCCGGTCATGCCGACGCTCCTGATCACCGGCGCCAACCGCGGGCTCGGCCTGGAGCTGAGCCGGCTCTACCTCGAGGACGGCTGGCGCGTCATCGCCGCCAGCCGCAAGCCCGGCGCCGCCGGGCTCGAGGACCTCTACCGCGTGCACGGGGACCGCCTCGACCGCCCCACCTTGGACGTCACCGACGCCGCCGCGATCGCCGCCCTGGCCGCCGGGCTCGAGGGCGCGCCGATCGACCTGCTGTTCCACAACGCCGGAATCTACGGCCCCGACGACGCCCCCTTCGGCGAGACGCCGGTCGACGAGTGGCTGGAGGTCTTCCGGGTCAACGCCATCGCGCCGCTGAAGCTGACCGAGGCCTTGGCGCAGAATGTCGCCGCCAGCGAGGGGAAGACCGTGGCGGTCATGACCAGCCTCATGGGGAGCATCGCCGACAACGGCTCCGGCGGCTACTACCCCTACCGCAGCTCCAAGGCGGCCCTGAACGCGGTCGCCAAGAGCCTGTCGCTGGACCTGCGGCCGCTCGGGGTCAAGGTGGTCGTGCTCCACCCCGGCTGGGCCCGCACCGACATGGGCGGGGCCCAAGCGCCGCTGTCGACGGAGCAGTCCTGCGCCGGCTTGAAGCAGGTGCTCGACGGCCTGGGCGACGGCGCCAACGGCCGCTTCTACGGCTGGGACGGCACCGAGCTGCCCTGGTGACCCCGAGGGGGGCGGGTCAGCGGATGGCGCCGAGCACCGGGTCACCGGCCACCGCCGCCGCGGTCGCCTCGGCGTCCACCGCTCGGGCACGCTCCAGGTAGCCGGCGGCGGCGGGCCCCTCGCCGGCGAGCTGGTGGGCGGCGGCGGCGGCCAGCAGCGCCGGCAGCTCCCGCGGACGACGCTCGCAGGCCACCGCCAGGTGCTCGGCGGCTTCCCCGAAGGCGCCGCGCTCGAGCAGCAGGGTGGCGAGGTTGAAGCGGGCTTCGAAGTGACCGGCGCGACGGATGAGGGCGGCGCGGTAGTGGCGCTCGGCGTCGTCGAGCCGTTCGGCGGCGAAGGCCAGGTTGCCGAGCCGGACCTCGACCAGGGCGGTGCCGGGGCGCGCCCGCTCGGCCGCCTGGTAGCGCTCCACTGCCAGCTCGGGCGTGTCCGCCAGCTCGGCCGCGCGGGCGTAGGCCAGCCAGGCGTCGAAGGCCTGCGGGTCGGCGGCGACGGCGGCGGCGAGGGCTTCCTCCGCACCCGGCAGGTCGCCCGCCCGCAGCCGGAGCTGGCCGAGGCCGCGCCAGGCGGGCGCGAAGGCCTGGTCGAGCGCGATCGCCCGCTCGTAGCTGGCGCGGGCTTCGGCGGGCTCGCCGTCCTCGGCCTGCCAGTCGCCGAGCCGCGCCCAGGAGGTCGGGTCGCGCGGCTCGAGCTGCTGCGCCAGGGTGATCCGCTTGCGCCAAGCGGGCTCCCCGAGCTGGCGCTCGAGCACGGCCAGGTCGAGCAGGATCTCGGCGCCGAGGCCGGGCAGCGCCAGGCAGTGGCGCAGCTCCGTCATCGCCTCGCGCGGCCTGCCGAGCGCCGAGAGGGTGGTGGCCATGGAGCGACGGATGATGATCGACTCCGGCTCCGCCGCGATGAGCTCGCGGAGCACGGACTCCGCGCCAGCCCAGTCCTTCTCGCCGGTGAGGCGGAAGGCGCGCTGGATCAACCGCCAAGCCTCGACCTTGTCCTTGGGGTCGGGGCGCGGGCCCTCGCCGGTCTCCCCGCCGTCGGTGAAGACGTATCCCAGCTCCGCCAGGTCGGCGTGCTCGTCGCCGCCGGGGGAGTCCTCGAGGCGCCGGGAGTCGCGCACGCCCGCGGCGAGCAGCGCCTCGAGCTGGCGGCGCAGCGGCGCGGCGGCGTCCTCGGCCTCCGGCAGCAGGTTGCGGTCTTCGCCGGGGTCGGAGGCCAGCTCGTAGAGCTCCTCGCGCGGCGCCGAGATGAAGCGCCGCTCCGGACCGCGCAGCGCCCGCAGCTCCGCCCAGCCGTGCTGGAAGTAGGGGCTGGTCGACTCCTGGTAGACCGCCGGCCGGCGGGCGTCGCCGCCGCCCAAGGCCTCCGCGACCAAGGACCGGCCGTCGAGGCCGGCGGGCGCCTCCACCCCGAGCAGCTCGGCGGCGGTCGGGAAGAGGTCGACCTGGCTGACCACGCCGCCGACCCGCGCGCCCGCGGGCAGCGCCGGGTGCCGCATCAGCAGCGGCACGCGGGTGGTGGCGTCGTGCAAGAACAGGCCGTGGGTGGACTCGCCGTGCTCGCCGAGGGATTCGCCGTGGTCCGCCACCGCGACGACCAGGGTCCGGTCCAACTCCCCGCGGGCTTCGAGCGCAGCCAGCAGCCGGCCGAGGCCGTCGTCGGCGTAGGCGATCTCGGCGTCGTAGGGGTCGTCCGGGCAGCGATCGCGGAACGCGGCCGGCGCCTCGTAGCTGGAGTGGGGATCGAAGTAATGGACCCAGAGGAACCAGCGGCCCTCCCGCGGCTGCTCCAGCCAGCGCAGCGCCCGGGCGGTGGTGTCGGCGGCGTCGGTCTCGCGCAGCATGCCGACCATGGCCAGGTCGCCGGCCGCGAGGTCGTCGTCGTAGCGGTCGAAGCCGCGGTCCAGGCCGTAGCGGGAGTCGAGGACCAAGGCCGAGACCACCGCGCCGGTGTCGAAGCCGCGGTCCTGGAGCGCGGTAGCCAGGGTCGGCAGGTCCTCGGGCAGGCGGTGGGTGCCGTTGTGGCGGGCGCCGTGGCGGATGGGGTAGAGGCCGGTGAGGATCGAGGCGTGCGTCGGCAGGGTCACCGGGCCGACGGCCATGCACTGCTCGAAGAGCACGCCCTCGGCGGCCAGCCGGTCGAGGTGCGGCGTGCTGGCACCGGCGTGGCCGTAGGCGCCGACGCGGTCGGCGCGGGTGGTGTCGAAGGTCACCAGCAGCAGGTTGTCGGCGGCGGCGCCGAGGGCGTCGGCCCCGCCGCAGCCGGCCCCGGGGCAGGCGAGGGCCCCAACGAGCAGCGCCGCGCCGAGCAGCGGCCGGAGGAGCGGGGCGCGGCGGACCATGACGGGAGATTCTAGACCGGCCGGCGCCGCCTAGGATGGCGGGGATGACTCGCCACCTCCGTCCCTGGCCCGCTCGGTTCCTCGCTGCGCCGGCCCTCCTGGTGCTCACGGCCTCCCCCGCCGCCGCTCAGGACGACGAATTCCGCCGCCCCAGCGCCCGGCCGACCGCCACCCTGTTCAGCCCGCTGGACCTGCCCGCCCCCGACCGGGTGCGCAACGGCGCCGGCGCTCCCGGCCCCGACTACTGGCAGCAGGAGGTCGATTACCAGATCAAGGCGTCGCTCGACCCGGCGACGCGGCTGGTGCGGGGCAGCGCTCACGTCACGTACCACAATCACTCGCCCGATCCGCTGCCCTACCTGTGGCTGAACTTGGAGCAGAACGCCTTCCGCGAGGACAGCATCGCGGCGCGCGTCGGTGACCGGACCGCGATCGGGATGCGCCACGCGGAGGGCGGCGGCTACCTCCTGCACGAGCTGTCGTCGCGGGGCAAGGAGCTCGATTACCGGGTCTACGACACCCTGGCCCGGGTTGAGCTGCCGAAGCCGGTGGCGCCGGGCGGCGGCGTGTTCGAGTTCGACATCGAGTGGGACTTCGTGATCCCCGAGAAGGTGTTCCGGCGCTTCGGCATCGAGGAGGTCGCGCAGGGCACCTCCTACGAGGTGGCGCAGTGGTTCCCGGCGGTGGCGGTCTACGACGACGTCCACGGCTGGAACACCATGCCCTACATCGGCACCGGGGAGTTCTACAGCAACTTCGGCGACTACCAGGTCGAGCTGACGGTGCCGGCGGAGTTCATCGTCGTCTGCACGGGAGAGCTGCAGAACCCGAAGCAGGTCTACACCAAGGAGCAGGTGGCGCGGCTGAGGAAGGCGCGGAAGAGCGCGGAGACGGTGATGATCCGCGGTCCGGAGGAGGTCGGCGACCCAGAGAGCCGGCCGCAGAGCGACCGGCCGCTGACCTGGAAATTCGAGGCCGAGCGGGTGCGGACCGTGGCCTGGGCGGCGTCGGACGCCTTCATCCACGACGCCGCGGGGCTGGACGGCGTGCTGATCCAGTCGGTCTATCCCAAGGAGGCGCTGGAGTACTGGAAGGACTCGACTCAGATGCTGCGGACCGCGATCGAGGGCTACAACCGCCGCTGGTTCGAGTACCCCTATCCGGTGGCGACGAACGTCAGCGGCGCCGAGGGCGGGATGGAGTACCCGATGATCATCTTCTGCCGCGGGCGCAGCAGCGAGGCGGGGCTGTACGGCGTGACCACGCACGAGATCGGGCACAACTGGTTCCCGATGATCGTCAACACCGATGAGCGGCGGCACGCTTGGATGGACGAGGGCTTCAACACCTTCATCAACTACTACTCGGCGGCGGACTGGTTCGAGGAGCCCGGGCGCGGGCGAGCGCACCCGGCGAGCTTCGCTTCGTCGATGCGCGGGGGCAAGCAGCTGCCGATCGAGACGCCGGCGGACCACTTCTCCGGCGGGCTGCTGGGGCAGACGGAGTACGCCAAGACCGGCGTCGGGCTGGTGATGCTGCGCGAGTCGATCCTGGGGCCGGAGCGCTTCGATTACGCCTTCCGGACCTACATCGAGCGCTGGGCCTTCAAGTCGCCGCGGCCGGCCGACTTCTTCCGCTGCATGGAGGACGCCGCCGGGACCGACCTGGCCTGGTTCTGGCGCGGCTGGTTCCTGGAGACCAGCACCATCGACCTGGAGGTCACCGGCGTGGATCAGCCCGATGGCGAGCAGCCGGCCAAGATCACCTTCCGCAGCCTGGGAGAGTTGGTCATGCCCCTGCGTTTCCAGGTCGAATTCGAGGACGGCACGACTGAGGACTACGATCTCCCCGTCGAAGCCTGGTTCGCCTCCGACCGCATCGTGGAGCAGATCCCCGGCGACCGCCGAATCCGCTCCGTGGTCGTGGACGGCAAGGAGGAGTTCCCGGACCTCAACCGCGACAACAACGAGTGGCTGGCCTCCGAAACGGGGTCAGACATCGATTGAATTGAGAGGTACGACATCGATTTACAATCGATGTCTGACCCCGTTTGGACCGTTTGGAGGAGCCCATGATTCGCATCGCGATGCTGGCGGCGCTCAGCGCCTACTGTGCCCAGGACCCCGGTCCGGTGGGCTACGACGACACTCCCTTCCTGCCCGGCGGCGAGTGGCGAGTGCACGACAAGGACCGGCCGGTGCCGCCGGTGGTCACCCCCGGCCCCGGCGCCAATCTCGGCGTCCGGCCTCCGTCGGACGCACTGGTGCTGTTCGACGGCGGCGGCTTCGCGGCCTGGGACAAGGAGTGGAAGGCAGTCGACGGCGGCGCCATGGAGGTCCGCGGCGGCGACATCCGCACCCGCGAGGCCTTCGGCGACTGCCAGCTGCACCTCGAGTGGCGCGCGCCGGTCATGGAGGGCAAGACCAGCCAGAGCAAGGGCAACAGCGGGGTCTTCCTGATGGACCGCTACGAGATCCAGGTGCTCGACAGCCACGGCAATCGCACCTACGCCGACGGCCAGGCCGGCGCCATGTACGGCTTGAAGCCGCCGGACGTCAACGCCTGTCGCCCCGCCGGCGAGTGGCAGAGCTACGACATCTACTTCGAGGCGCCGCGCTTCGCCGAGGACGGCGCGGTCGAGGCGCCGGCGCGGATCACGGTGCTCCACAACGGCGTCCTGATCCACCACGACCAGGCCTTCCTGGGTCCGACCTCGCACCGGTCGCTGCCGAAGTACGGCGCGCACGGCCCGGCGCCCATCCGGCTCCAGGACCACGGCGACCCGGTCCAGTTCCGCAACATCTGGATCCGCCCGCTCCGAACGGGGTCAGACATCGATTGATATTCGAGGTCGGACATCGACTTCCGGCCAGCAGGGCGGCCTCGCCGCACTGCTCCTCGGTCATGCCGTCGGCGATCCGCTGCCTCACCAG
>CAYZXS010000078.1:0-10171 GCA_964482495.1 uncultured Planctomycetales bacterium | reverse complement strand
GGCGGCCTGATGCACGCCCCGGGCGGCACGCGCTACTACGCCGCGATCTGGGCCAACGACACGGTCGAGTACGCCGCGCCCTTCTTCCCCTATCTCGGCGCCATCAAGGGCAATTCCGCCAGCTGGAACGCGCTGCGGCACTTCGCGCGCTTCCTGAATCCGGACTACCAGATGCTGCCGAGCTCGATCATCGCCGAGGGCCGCGACGTCTGGATGGGCGCCGGCGACCGCGGCGACGCCGCCATGATCGCCTACGGCGCCTCGCGCTTCGCCTTGAGCCTGGGCGAGCCGGAGGTGGCCGAGGAGCTGTGGCCGCTGATCGAGTGGTGCCTGGAGTACTGCCATCGGCGCACCACCGCGGACGGCGTGATCGCCTCCGACCGCGACGAACTGGAGGGCCGGCTACCCCACGGCCGCACCAACCTGAACACCTCGATGCTGACTTACGGCGGCCTGGTCGGCGCCGCGCGGCTGGCGCGGTCGCTGGGCAAGGACGAAGCCGTCGCCGCCGGGTACGAGCGACGCGCCGCGGAGCTGCGGACCGCGGTCGACGCCTTCTTCGGCGCCGAGATCGACGGCTTCCGCACCTACCGCTACCACGAGGACAGCGAGGTGCTGCGCTCCTGGATCTGCGTGCCGCTGACCATGGGGGTCTTCGAACGCCGCCGAGGCACGCTGGACGCGCTCTTCTCCGACCAGCTCTGGACCGTCGACGGCCTCAAGTCGATCGCCACCGACCAGACCTTCTGGGACCGCTCCACGCTCTACGGCCTGCGCGGCGCCTTCGCTGCCGGCGACACCGAGCGGGCGATGGAGCACTTCCGCGCCTACACCCGCCGACGGCTGCTCGGCGACCACGTGCCCTATGCCGTCGAGGCCTGGCCGGAGGGCGACCAGCGCCACCTGTCGGCGGAGAGCGCGCTCTACGCCCGGGTGGTGACCGAGGGCCTGTTCGGCCTCGAGCCGCTGGCGCTCGACGCCTTCGCCTGGACGCCGCGGCTGCCGGCGGACTGGGACCACATGGCGCTGCGCCGCGTGCACGGCCACGGCACGGTGTTCGACCTGGAGGTCCGGCGGGAAGAGTCGGGCCTCCGGCTGCGCGCGATGGTCTGCGACGGCCCCGTGCTCCTCGACCGGGTCGTGGACTCGAGCGTGACCGTCGAGGTCCGGGTTCCGGCGGCCGAGTACGAGGAGCAGACCTGGCTGGTGGTGGAGCCCAACCTCGCCGACGACACGCCGCCTGGCCACCGCTGGCTGAGCGACGTCGAGGCGGCGCTCGGCAGCCAGGAGTACGGCGCGCTGCGGCGCGGGCGCTCGGTCGAGGGGCGGCCGATGAAGATCCGCGGCGAGATGTACACGCGCGGCTTCGGGACCCACGCTGAGTCCGAGGTGCCGTGGTTCCACGACGGCTCGGCCGCGATCTTCAGCGGCAGGGTGGGCGTGGACGACGAGGCGGCCGAGGGCGCCTCGGTCGAGTTCCAGATCTGGAACGGCGAGTCGATGCTATGGAGCAGCGGCGTGGTCGGCAGGAGCGATCCGGCCAAGACCTTCCACGTCCCGCTCGAGGGGCTGCACCTGGTCTACCTGAGGGTGACCGACGGCGGCGACGGCAACGCCCACGACCACGCCGACTGGGTCGAGCTGGAGGTGCGGCCCGACCCCGAGGCGGCGCTCCAGACCAAGCTGCCGCCAATGAGGGTGAAGCTCTCGGCTGCCGACTTCGGCATCACGCCCGATGACGGCGTCGACGACTCCGCCGCCATGCGCCGCGCCTTGGCCGCCGCCCGCGATCAGCTGCGCAACCCGGGCAACACCGTCACGCTGACGATCCCGCCCGGCCGCTACGACTTCCACGAGGAGCACGCGGTGGAGCGCCGCTGGTTCATCTCCAACCACGACAACGGGCCGCTGAAGAAGGTGGCGGTGCCGCTGTGCGGTCTCCGCGGCCTCACCATCGACGCCGACGGCGCCGAGCTGATCGGCCACGGCCGCGTCCTTCCCCTCGGCATCAGCGACTGCCAGGACCTCGTGATCCGCGGCCTGGCGATCGACTTCGAGCGGCCGCACCACTCCCAGGCGACCGTGGTCGCGGTGGACGGCGACGCCGTCGAGCTGGCGATCGGCCCGGAGTACCCCTACGCCGTCGAAGACGGCCAGCTGATCTTCCTCGGCGAGGGCTGGCGCCACCCGGTCTGGGTCTGGAGCTGCATGGAGTTCGAGGCGGACACCGGCCGCATCGCCTACCGCACTGGCGACCAGCCGTTCCGCGGCGTCGCCGAGGCCCTCGCGCCCGGCCGCGTCCGCATGACCGGCTTCGCCTTCTCCCCCGCCGTCGGCAACCGCCTCGTCTTGCGCCACGGCGGCCGCCCCCACCCGGGCATCTTCGTCCAGCGCAGCCGCGGCGTGCGCTTCCGCGACGTCACCGTGCACCAGGCCGAGGGCATGGGCTGGCTGGCGCAGCGCAGCGCCGACATCAGCATCGAGGGCGGCGGCGTGCACCTGCGCCCGGACGACCCGCGGGTGTTCACGACGAGCGCCGACGCCACCCACTTCTCCAATTGCAGCGGCGCCATCACCGTCGAGAAGGCGCTCTTCGAGGGCATGATGGACGACGCCATCAACGTCCACGGCACCTACCTGCAGGTCCAGGCGCTGGAGGAGGGCGGGGCGGTCCGCGCCAAGTTCATGCATGGGCAGAGCACCGGCTTCGAATTCGCCCTGCCCGGCGAGCGGGTCGCCTTCGTGCGCCGCGCCACCCTGCTGCCCTTCGCTGAGGCCGAGGTGGAGGAATTGACGAAGGAGTCTGACACCGAGGTCCTGATCCGCTTCCGCGGCGGGCCGCCGGCCGGCCTGCAGCCGGGTGACGGCCTGGAGAACCTGGACGCCGCCCCTGAGGTCTTCTTCCGCGGCAACGTGGTGCGCAACAACCGCGCCCGCGGGGCGTTGTTCAGCTCGCCGCGGCGCACGATCGTCGAGGACAACCTCTTCGACCACAGCTCCGGCAGCGCCATCCTCCTGGCCGGCGACTGCAACGGCTGGTTCGAGAGCGGCGGCTGCCGCGACGTCCTGATCCGCAACAACCGCTTCGTCAACAACCTGACCAGCCTCTACCAATTCACCGAGGCGGTGATCTCGATCAGCCCCGAGATCCCCGAGCTCGGCTCCCAGGACCGCGGCTACCACGCCGACGTCCGCATCGAGGACAACGACTTCACGGTCTTCGACGCGCCCTTGCTGTTCGCGCGCTCGGTGGACGGCCTGGTCTTCCGCGGGAATCGAATCGCCGCCTCCGACGAGTACCCGCCCTTCCACCCGAACCGAGAGCGGGTGGAGCTCGAGGGATGCCGGCGGCCTTCCATCCAAGAGCTGCCGCCATGGGAATGAAGTGGAGGCCGCGCCGGTCGCACGGCGCGGCCTCCTGAGCGGCGGGAACGCCTCCTAGCCGTCCGCCCCGGCCTTGAGCTCCGCGAGCCGGGCCTCCAGGCCCTTCAGGTACTCCTGGATCCGCTCGCTGTCGCTGCCCTCGTACCGCTTCCTGACCTTGGCCAGCGCCTTCTCATAGAGCCCGGCCTTGCTCTCCTGGTCGGCGTAGCGGAGCAGGAAGCTCCACATGAAGCTGGCGACGTCCGCGGAGGGACGCGCCCCACCGGCGAGCAGCTCCTCGATGCGCAGGCCGGCCTTCTTCACCTTCTCCGGGTCGCGGCCGGCCGACCGCACCAGGTGGTTGATCTCGCCGTCGACCAGCATCGGCGCCAGCTCCTTCTTCTGGGCGGGCGTGAGCTTCTTGAAGCCCTTCAGCTGCTCGGAGGCCTCCTCCCAGCCGATCTCGCCGAGGGCGAAGCGGGCGATGAACAGGTCGACCTCGTGGCCCTTCTCGCCGGCGGCGACCTTCGCCTCCAGCTTGGTCTTCCGCGGCATGTAGTAGAGCGAGCGCTCGAAGGCGGCGACGCTGCGCGCGCCCTGCTTCATCAGGGTATTGCCGTCGGCGTCCATGAACTGCAGCGTCGGGAAGCCGCGCACGCCCTTCTCCTTGTAGAGGTTGTCGTACGGGTGCCCCTCGATGCGGGTGGCGATGTGGAGGTACGGGACCACCTTCTCGGCGAAGGCGGGGAACTGGGGGTCGGAGAGCGCACCGCTCTCCAGAGCGTCACACGGGCCTCACGGCGCGTAGGAGCGCGAGAAGTAGGCGAAGATCTGCTTGCCCTCGGCCTTGGCCTTCTTTCGCGCCACGTCCCAGTCGGTGATCCAGCCGCCGTAGGCGATGAACTCCTTCTCGAGCTTCTCAGCGTAGTTCTTCTGGTACTTGGCCTGCTGCTCGGCCGAGCCCGGGTCCTGCTTGACCGGCTGAGTCAGCTTGACGGCCGCAGTGCCGGCCTTCGCCGGGGTGGCGGCCTTGGCGGGTTTTCCTTCCTGGGCGGCGAGGCCGCCGCCGAGCGCCACGCCGAGCAAGGCGGGCGCGATCAGCAATCGGGTGAGCTTCATGATCGACTCCGGTTGGGGGTGTTCCGGCCGGGAGGGGGGCGTCCGGGGAGAGCGCCGCGTTTCGCGGGCGCGAGGTCAATCCTACGACCGACCCGCGCCGGCGTGGGGGCTTCGCCGCGGCGGCCGGGCCGGAAAGGGCGCGAGGCCGCCCCCATCGCGGGGGCGGCCTCGGCGGGGAAGCGCGGCGAGCGGGCTCAGCCGTCGGCCTGCTTCTTCTTCATCTCCTCGAGGCGCGCCTCCTTCTCCTCGAAGAAGGGCTTGGCGCGCTCGTTGTCGCCGTACTTGTCCTTGAAGTAAGCGAGCGCCTGGCCGAAGACCTTGGCCTTCTCGTTCTCGTCGGCCCACTCCATGAGGATGCTCCAGAAGGTGTCGGCCGCGGGGCCGTCGGGGACCCGGCCAGCGTCGAGCATCTTCTTCAGCTTCGGCGCCGCCTCCATGGCGGCCTCCTGGCTCCGGACCGTCGACAGGATCTCCTGGAACTCGCCGTTGATCAGCATCTGGCCGAGCTTCTTCTTCTGCTCCGGCGTCAGGTCCTGGAGCTCCTTGGCCTTGGCCTTGGCCTCGGCGTAGGTGTAAGCGCCGAGCTCGAATTCGATCAGGAACAGCTCGGCCTTGGCCTTCTTGTCCCCCTTCGCCGCCCGCGCCCGCAGGTCGTCGAGCTTGGCGGCCTGGGCCTCGGCGGCCTCGAGGCCGGCGGTGAAGGCGGCGACGTCGCGGCCCTCCGGTTCCCCCAGCTTCATGCCCTTGGCGTCGAGGTACATCAGGGTCGGGAAGCCAGTGCCTCCCTTCTCACCGAGCAGGCCGTCGTAGGGGTGGCCCTCGATGTGGGTGGTGATGTGCAGGAAGGGGACGACCGTCTCAGCGAAGGCCGGGAACTCTTCCGAGGAGAGCGAACTGCCCTCCAGCCGATCGCACGGGCCTCACGGCGAGTAGGAGCGCGAGAAGTAGACGAAGATCAGCTTGCCCTGCTCCTTGGCGGTCTTGCGGGCTTCGTCGTAGTCGGTGATCCAGCCGCCGTGGGAGATGAACTCCTTGGCGAGCTTGTCCTGGTACTTCGCCTTCAGGGCCTCCTGGTCCTGGGCGGCCGCGGGAGCGGCGAGCGCCAGGCCGAGCAGGGCCGGGGCGAAGATCATCTGGGAGAGCTTCATGGTCGATGGTTGGGTGGGGTTCAGCCGTCGAGGGCCCGGCGGAGCGGTCTGCCCGAGGGGGAGGGCGCGGCACATGCTACGCCAAGCCGGGGTCGCCGTGAGGCAGCTTCAGGGCTTGCGCCAGAGCTGCTCCAGCACCCCCATCTCCTCGAATTGGGCGGCCGCGGTGAGGAAGTGGGCGGTGATCCAAAAGACGGTCCAGCCCTCGACGTAGCCGCCGCGGAAGGCGTCCGGGTCGCTGAGGTCGCCGCCCTGGGCGAAATTGGTCTGCTGGAGCTGCTCGCCCTGGCTGCCGTGGGCGTCGATCATCTGGCCGCAGGAGCGGAACATGAGCTCGGCGAGCTCGATCAGCTCGGGGCGGCCGGTGAGCTGGCCGAGGCGCCAGAGCTCGGGGGTGTAGACGACGCCGAAGACGTCGAGGTGCATGTTCTGGACCGAGACCGAGGTCCAGCCGCGGGTGGCGAGGTCGTGGTCGCGCAGGCGGCCGGGCGGCAGATCGACGTCCCACAGGTAGGTGTAGGTCAGGCAGACCTCGGCGGCGTGGGTGGCGGCGGTGAGCCACTCCGGGTCCTGGGTGGCCTCGTGGAGGGCGAGGAAGGCCTCGAAGGCGGCCCACGCGCCCTCCTTGTCCTCGCAGCGGGCGTCGAGGGTGCCGCCCCAGTAGGGCTCCTCCATCGAACGGTGCCGCTGCCAGTAGTGTTCACCCGCGGCCACCGCCGCCTCGAGGAAGCGCGGCTCGTCGAAGAGGGCGGCGCCGAGGCACAGCGGGTTGATCAGGAAGGCCTCGGCCGTGGATCGAGGGTGCCAGGCTCCTTCGTCAAGTCCCGCCGCCCCGGCCGAGCCGAGGATGCGCCCGGCGTGCACGTCGCATGCGCGGCGCAGGAAGTCCTCCCACTTCGTCGTGTCCGCTCCTTGCTCCCGCCCCACCTGGATGCCCCGCGCGAAGGCGCTCATCGCCTGCCCCTGGGAGACCGGGTCTTGCCTCGACCACTCGCCCGTGCGGCCGTTCAGGGCCAGGCGGAAGCCGCCGGCGTCGAAGGGCGCTTCGGCCAGCGCGTCCAGCGTGCGCTGGGCGATCGTGCGCAGCTCCGGTTCCCCGAGCCGGTCCGCCAGCACCTGCAACGCGTAGCCGGGAGCCTCCGACTGCCCCGCCCAGCCCATGACGTAGAGGTCGCGGTCGTGCGGGTACATGGCGAAGCCCGGCGCCGGGTTGTCGCCGCGCCAGCGCGACTTGGCGAAGCGCAGCTTGGCGCGCACGATGTCCTCGACCACCGGCATGCCGGCGGAGGGGAAGGGGCCGTGGATGGCGATGGCCTCGCGCAGGGCGTGCTGGAAGCCGGCGCCGAGTTCCTGGGCGCCGTAGACCTGGAGCCAGAAGGTCTTCTCGACGGTCCCTCCAGGCGGGACGCGGAGAAAGGCCTCTGGGTAGGGCGTCGCGCTGCCCTGGCCCGACTTCACCACCCCGTCCTGGCCGTTGAGGGAGACCGGACCGGAGAGCAGGAGGAGGTCGGTGCCCCGGTCATCCGCCTCTGCCCCCATCGACCACCACAGGTCCTCCCGGGCGGCGTACGGAACAAGGCTGGGGAGGCTGTGCAGCGCGACTCCCGTGCGGAATGACTCCGGGTCGTCGGGCCACGAGTCCCACTCCGCGGCGAGGAAGGGCGCCGGCAGCCTGTGCTCCTCGACGAGCAGGGTCTCTCCGGCTGCCCCGCTCCACAACGGAACGAGCCCGTGCCAACCCGACCGCCCCGCCTCGCGCCCCGATGGATTGCCGTGGTAGAGGGTCCCCGGCAAGACCAGGTCCGAGAAGTGAAAGCGCGTCGGTGGTGTCCCCCCCAGAGGGCGAGCGGCTGCGCCGTCAGCATCGACGCGCCAGCGTAGGCCGAGGATCACCCCAGGCGAGACCGCGTCGCCGCGCCAGGTCCAGCGCCTGGTGCCCTTGATGTGAGCTGGATAGGTACGGTTGCTTTGGGAAGGCCCTAGGATCGAGATCAACGGCCCAACCCCGCGCACATGGTCCTGGATCTCCCACATCCCAAGCTCCGTCCAGCACTCGAGGCCTGCCAAGAACCCGCCCGCCACAGGATCCACCCCGACGACGTGGGCGGGGAGCCACTTCATCGGTCCGGTCTCGTCCGGGGCGAGGGCGACGGCAGACCCAGGCAGGACGTCCGCCGGCGTGAAGAAGCCCGTGGACCATCTCGGTTCCTCACCGAGCGTGACCTTTAAGCTCACCGTGGTCCCGCCCCCGATCGCCCCCAAGCCCTTCCAGAGCCGCCACTCTGGGAAGAAGCGGAGTTGGAGGTCCACGCCCTGGCCGCCGGTCCGGTTGCTGCAACGCGCAGCGAGCAGATTCTCGCCGACCCGGCTCGTCCGCATCGCCTCCGGTCGGCCGAACTTGGTTTGATACTCAGGGTTCCATCCCGGAGCCCGGACGGCCTCCACTCCATTCCACCAGACCCGCAGGTCCTCGTCGTGGAAGAACCGGAACTCGCCGATCCTCTCTCGGGTCCGCTCGACCTGGACTACCCGGCGCAGCCAGATCTGGTCACTGCGCCACTCTGTCTCCGGCTCGACGCCCGGCGTGCCTGGCGCTCCAAAGGGACCGGCGCCCAGTCTCCAGCCAGAGTCGTCGAAGCCGGGTTCGGTCCAGCCCTCGCCGGGGTCGTCAAAGGTGTAGCGCCAGACCGCGGGGACGTCGGGGTCGGCATCCTGGGTGACGGGAGAAACCGGCGCCAGGGCCGATTGGACGGACAACAGAAGGGACTCAATCATGGCAGCGAAGCGGACGGCATCCTACCCCGGGGTTTGCCGGGGTCGCGGAAGCCGCCACCCTAGAATTCCCCTCCCGCCGCGCTTAGCACCATCGCGAAGCCATGCCCACGATCTCTGAGATGCCCATCCAGACCCTGTTCCCCCTCGGCCCGGCGGAGACGCCGTGGCGCAAGCTGACCGGCGACTTCGTGTCGACGATCGAGGTCGACGGCGAGACCGTGCTCAAGGTCGAACCGGAGGCGTTGACCCTGCTGGCCAAGCAGGCCTTCCACGACTGCTCCCACCTGCTGCGCCCCGGGCACCTGCAGCAGCTGCGGGCGATCGTCGACGACCCGGAGGCCTCCGCCAACGACCGCTTCGTGGCGCTGGACCTGCTCAACAACGCCACCATCTCGGCGCAGGGCGTGCTGCCGATGTGCCAGGACACCGGCACCGCCATCGTCATGGGCAAGAAGGGGCAGCGGGTGTGGACCCGCGGCGGCGACGAGGGCGCGCTCTCGGAGGGCGTTCGCAAGACCTTCGCCGAGGACAACCTGCGCTACTCGCAGCTGGCGCCGCTGTCGATGTTCGAGGAGAAGAACACCGGCTCGAATCTGCCGGCGCAGATCGACCTGCTGTCGGTCGACGGCGACGAGTACCACTTCCTGTTCATGGCCAAGGGCGGCGGCTCGGCGAACAAGAGCTTCCTGTTCCAGGCCACGCCGGCGGTGCTCAACGAGGAGGCGCTGATGGCCTTCCTGGACGAGAAGATCAAGACCCTGGGCACGGCGGCCTGCCCGCCCTACCACCTTGCGGTGGTGATCGGCGGCACCTCGGCCGAGGTCAATCTGAAGACCGTCAAGCTGGCCAGCGCCCGCTACCTCGACACCCTGCCGGAGGCGGGCTCGGAGTCCGGCCACGCCTTCCGCGACCGCGAGATGGAGGCCAAGGTGCACGCGATGACGCAGCGCAACGGCATCGGCGCGCAGTTCGGCGGCAAGTACTTCTGCCACGACGTGCGCGTGATCCGGCTGCCGCGGCACGGGGCGTCGATGCCGATCGGGATCGGCGTGTCCTGCTCGGCCGACCGGCAGGTGAAGGGCAAGATCACCGCCGAGGGCGTGTTCCTGGAGCAGCTGGAGACCGACCCCGGGCAGTACCTGCCGGACCTGGGCCGCGAGGGATGCCCGGCCGACATGGTGCGCATCGACCTGAACCAGCCCATGGACGCGATCCGCGCCGAGCTGAGCAAGCACCCGGTCAAGACCGCGGTGGCGCTGACGGGGCCGATGATCGTGGCCCGGGACCTGGCGCACGCCAAGCTGCGCGACCGGCTGCGCGAGACCGGCGAGTTGCCGGGCTACCTGAAGGACCACCCGGTCTACTACGCCGGGCCGGCCAAGACGCCGGAGGGCTTCGCCTCGGGCAGCTTCGGGCCGACCACGGCCGGGCGCATGGACTCCTACGTCGACCTGTTCCAGAAGCACGGCGGCTCGATGGTGATGGTCGCCAAGGGCAACCGCTCGCCGCAGGTCATGGAGGCCTGCAAGGCCAACGGCGGCTTCTACCTGGGCTCGAGCGGCGGCGCCGCCGCGCGGCTGGCGCAGGACTGCATCAAGAAGGTCGAGGTCCTGGAGTACGCCGAGCTGGGCATGGAGGCGGTCTGGCGCATCGAGGTCGAGAACTTCCCCGCCTTCATCATCACCGACGACAAGGGCAACGACTTCTTCTTGGGGTCAGACATCGATTGATATTCGACGTCGGACATCGACTTCCTGAACCAGAGC
>CAYZXS010000077.1:0-10777 GCA_964482495.1 uncultured Planctomycetales bacterium | reverse complement strand
GAGCACCAAATTGGTTCCAGATGTCGAGTGCCGGGAATCCACCCTCCGGATCAGGAGGCCAGGATGCGGTCCATGCGGTCGGCGAGGAAGGCGAGGCGGTCGCGGTTGCCGCCAGAGACCTCGGCGGTGAACCAGCCCTCGTAGCCTTCGATCTTGAGCGCCTTCATGACGGCGGGCCAGTCGCAGTCGCCTTCGAGCAGCTCGGACTGGAAGCCCTTCCACAGGCCCTCGTCGTTCTGCTTCTTGCGGCTGTACTCCTTGACGTCGATCTTGAGGATCTTGTCGCCGAGGGCTTCGATCCAGTGTTCGGGCCAGGCGAAGCGCACGACGTTGCCGACGTCGAAGTAGGCGCCGACGTGGTCGCTGTCGAAGGACTCGATGTAGCGTCGGGTCTCGAGCGGCGACAGCAGGAAGTTGTTCCAGACGTTCTCGAAGGCGATCTTGATCCCGAGCTCTTCGGCTTGGGGGATGGTCTTGCCGATCTCGTGCCGCGACAGCTTCCAGGCGGCGGCGTAGCTGTTCTGCTTGTTGACTACCGCGGGCACCACCAGGACGGTGGTGGCGCCGTAGGCCTTGGCGTCGTTGAGGGCAGTGCGCAGCGCGGCGACGCCCTCGGCGCGGACGGCGGCGTCGGGGTGGTTGAAGGGCTTACCCCAGTGCGCCGAGTCGACGACGCCGTGGATGGTGAGGCCAGTGGCGTCGCGGGCGGCGACCACCTCCTCGTTGTCGAGACCGTTGGGGCTGTCGAGCTCGACGCCGTCGTAGCCGAGCTCGCGCAGGAGTTGGAACTTCTCCAGCACGGTCGCGCCTTCGCCGACCATGCCGAGCTTGACCGCCTTCTTGTAGGGGCCGGGGGCGGACGGCATGAAGGAGCCTGACACCGGCTGGGCGGCGAGGCGGGAGAGCGGGAGCGCGGCGCCGGCGGCGGCGAGGCCGGCGACGAATTGCCTGCGGCTGAGAGGAGTGCTCATGGCGGACTTAGGATAGGCCGCGCGCGAGGACCCGAGCATGAGCGAAACTCGAGAATGGCCGCTGGAGCCGACGGCCTCCAGGATGAGGGAACTGGTGGACCAGGCGATGGACCGCATCGTTCCCTACTTGCAATCCCTGCCGGAGCAACCGGCGGCGGTGTGGGAGGGCGGCGAGGCGGTCGCCGCGGCGCTGCGCGAGGGGCCCCCGGAGCGGGGCGCGGCCTTCAGTGAGCTGCTCGACACGGTTTTCGACGAGGCGGTGCCGCATTCCTTCAACACCGCCGGGCCGGGCTACCTCGCTTACGTCCCGGGCGGCGGCATCTTCTACACCGCGCTCGCCGACCTGATCGGCGACGCCGTCAACCGCTACGTCGGCGTCTGGCTGGCGGCGCCCGGCATGGTGCAGCTGGAGCAGAACGTGGTGCGCTGGTTCTGCGAGCTCGTCGGCCTGCCCGCGGGCGCGGGCGGGGTGCTGACCACCGGCGGCTCGATGGCCAACTTCATCGCCATCGTCGCCGCCCGGCGTGAGAAGCTGCCGGAGGACTTCCTCAGCGGCACGATCTACGCCTCGGACCAGGTCCACCACTCGGTGACCAAGGCGGCGGTGCTGGCCGGCTTCCCGGAGTCGAGGATCCGCGAGGTCCCCAGCGACGACCGCTACCGGATCCGGGTGGACGCGCTGGAGCAGGCGATCGCCGCGGACCGCGCCGCGGGGCGGACGCCCTTCCTGATCGTCGGATCGGGCGGGACGACCAATTCCGGCGCCGTCGACCCGCTGCCGGCGCTGGCCGACCTGGCGCAGCGCGAGGGCCTGTGGTTCCACGTCGACGCGGCCTACGGCGGCTTCTTCTGCCTCACCGACCGCGGCCGGTCAGCCTTGCGCGGCCTCGAGCGCGCCGACTCGCTGAGCCTGGACCCGCACAAGGGCATGTTCCTTCCTTACGGCACCGGCTCGTTGCTGGTGCGCGACCCGCAGGCGCTGCGGCGGGCTCACGCGACCGCGGCCGCCTACATGCCGCCCTTCCAGGACGACCCGGAGCTGGTCGACTTCTGCGAGCTCAGCCCGGAGCTCTCGCGCGACAACCGCGGCCTGCGGGTGTGGCTGCCGGTCAAGCTGCTCGGCTTCGAGGTCTGGCGCCAGGCGCTGGATGAGAAGCTCGACCTCGCCCGGCTGGCCGCCGAGGAGCTCCGAGCCATGCCGGCGGTCGAGATCCTGGCTGAGCCCGAGCTCTCTCTGCTCGCCTTCCGGCTGGCGCCGCCAGAGGTGCCGGCGGAGGAGCTCGACGCCCTCAACCGCGCCTGGCTCGACCGCGTCAACCGCTGCGGCCGCGTCTACCTGACGGGCACGACCCTGCACGGCCGCTACGCCCTGCGCATCTGCGTGCTGCACTTCCGCAGCCACCGCGACCGGGTCGAGATGGCGCTCGGCGACCTCAGGCGGGAGGCGTCCGCCCTGCTCGGCTGACGGTCACGACGACGCCGGCGAGGATGACGGCGCCGCCGACCAGCGTCGGGGCCGACGGACGCTCGGCGAACAGCAGGAAGGCGATTAGGCTGCCGAAGACCGGTTCGGTGAGGGCAGCCACCGCGACCGTCGGCGCCGGGATCTTCCGGAGCGACAGGTTGTAGCCGGTGTGGCCGATCAGCTGCGGCACCAAGGCCAGGCCGACCAGGGCCGTCGTCGTCTGAACGCCAAATCCGGCCAGCGGCAGTCCCAGCACCAAGCTGGCGACCAGCAGCCAGATCGCGGCGCCGCCGTAGCAGCTGCTGAGGAAGCACGCGGCGCTCATCCGCCGCTGGAGTCGCCGGCTAAGGAGCAGGTAGAGGGCGGCGAACCAGGCACCCGTGACGGCGAGCAGGTCGCCGATCCACGCGCTGCCGCCGACCTGGAAGTCACCGGCGCCGATCACCATGACGCCGACGAGGGCGATGATCATGCCGGCGACCTCGCCCGCACGCGGCCGGTCGCCGGTGAGGCGCGACGACATCAAGGCCGCCCAGAGCGGTGTGGTGCTGACCAGGACGAGGCTGCTCGCCACCGAGGTGAACTCGAAGGAGGCGATCCAGGCTGCGAAGTGCAGCGCCAGCGCCGCGCCGGCGCCCAGCAGGAGCCAGCGGTCGCGCGCCGGGAGGGCCCGCCAAGCGCCAGGCAGGGCTCGCGCGGCGAAGGGGAGGAGCACGCCCGCCGACAGGGCCGTCCGCCAGGCGGCCTTCACCAGCGGCTCGGCCTCCTCCGCGAAGAGGATGATCGGGCCGCCCCAGGCGGTGGCCAGGGTCCCGATCGCCAGCGCGGTCCACGCGGCGGGCGGGGGAGGGCGGTCCTTCATCCCAGGATTCTGCGCCGGCGGACCCTCGGCGGCGACGGGCTAGACTCATCCGGCGTCATCACCGCCCCATGCCCGTCCACCGCCTCCGCCCCCGATTCCAGCTCCAGGTGCCGCTGAGCGCTGCTGAGGTCATCGACCGCCTGCGCAAGCGCCTCAATGAACCCGGTTGTGTCTGCCGCGGCTTGGTCGCCGAGGAGCAGGGGCACGTCGACCTGCGCGTGCGGGTCGAGGAGCAGCACATGTGGTCGCCCTCGCTCGCGATGGAGATCACCGACGACGGCGGCGGCGGCGCGATCATCCGGGCCCTGATCGGGCCGAACCCGGCGGTCTGGACCATGGTCGCCTTCTCCTACCTGGCGTTGACCACCGCCGCCTTGTTCCTGTTCACCTTCGGCGGGGTGCAGCTGCTGCTCGAGCAGCAGCCCTGGGCGCTCTGGGCCGGCGGCCTGGCCCTGGTGCTCGTCGTCGTGGTGCGGATCGGCGCGGTCTTCGGCCGGCGCCTGGCCGCGCCGCAGACCGCGGTCTTGCGCCACTTCCTCGAGGACTGCTTCGAGCTCGGGTCCGGGGAGCGGCAGCAGACCGACCAGGATCCCTACCACGAGTAGGGCTGCGCCGCGGACCGCTACAGGATGCGGAAGGGCGGTCCGACCCGGCTGGCGTTCCCGGCGCCGGCGGCGACGGTGACCCGGAGGCGGCAGTCGTTCGAGGGGGTCGACGGCACCACCCACTGGTGGCGGCCGTTGTCGGGCACCCCGGCGGCGACCAGGGTCCAGGGGCCGGCCGGCCCGGTGGTGGAGAGCTCGATGGTGACCGTCGACGGCCCGCCGCCCGGCACCTCGCTGATCCAGTCGATGAAATTCGCCTGCCCGCCGCGCAGCGTCGCGTTCGGACCGGGGCGCACCGGGTTCGCGCGCAGCCGCTGCGGCGCCGAGTCCTCGAGGAAGAAGCGCAGGTGGTTGCGGCTGTTGAAGATGCCGCCCTCGTCGGCGACCAGGTGGAGGTCGGGGCGGCCGTTGCGGTCGGCGTCGCCGCCGGCGCGCAGGAACTCCATGTCGCCGTTCTGAGGCGTCAGGAAGAGGGTCTCGCCGCGGAATTCCCCGGCGCCGTCGCTGAGGGCCACGGCAACCCGGCCGTTGCCGGCCACGACCAGGTCGGCCAGGCCGTCGAGGTCCATGTCGGCGAGCTGGGTCTTCTGCCAGGTCCCGACCGCCGGCAGCCCGAAGCCGGCCTCGAGCCAGCCGCCGGGGCGCCGCAGCCACAGCTCCAGCCCGCCCTGGTCGTTGACCCAGCTCAGGTCGAGCAGGCCGTCGCCGTCGACGTCGCCCAGGCCGACGCCGCGGCGGCCGAAGTTGCCGACCGGCGGCAGGTTGGCGTCGCCGCTCACGAAGCCGCCGAGGCCGTCGCCGAGGTAGGTGGTGCTCGAGGCGTGTCCGAAGGCGATGTCGGCGTGGCCGTCGCCATTGATGTCGCCGAAGTTGAAGTCGTTCTGGGAGTTGCCGCCCAGGAAACCGTAGCTGTGGGTCCAGGTGCCGTCGAGGTTGTTCAAGTAGACCTGCACCCCGGAGCTGGCGCCGAAGCCGACTGAGCCGATGTCGAGGTCGCCGTCCGAGTCGACGTCGGCGAAGTCGGTGCCGGCCAGGCCCCAGGTCTCGCCGGCGGTCGCGAGGCCGTCGTCCCACGGCGTCCAGGCGCGGCCGGTACCGTCGCCGCGCGCCACCTCGAGCAGCTGGTCGCCGAAGTCGTTGCCCGAGTAGTTGTGATGCATGCCGTAGCCGACGTCCATGTGGCCGTCGCCGTCGACGTCGCCGAGGGCGATGCCGCCGTAGCCAAAATTTCCGTTTTGGAACACGCTCCAATTGCCGGCGCCGTCCCCGAACCACACCGTGACGCCGTGCATCTGGGTGTTGATGTAGGGCGACCCGTGGTCGCCGATGGTCAGCAGATCGGGGAAGCCGTCGGCGTTGACGTCGCCGAGCTCGACCTCGAGCGGACCGCCGTCCATCTGCGGCGTGCCGAGGCCGAAGGAGGACTCGCGGTAGCTCAGCCGCGGGCGCGGCAGCGGCGGGACCCGGTCCAGACCCTGGGGGACGAGCAGCAGCGGGATCGCGGCAAGGAGCATGACGCTCCAGTCTAGACCGCGATCCCGGATCCGGGGTCAGTTCAAGGTCAGGCTCTGGACGTCGGTCCAGGCGGCCTCGGAGCTGGGCAGCCGCAGGCCGAAGGCGGCGAAAGAGAGGGTCTTCCCGCTCGGCATGCCCGCCGGGATGGTCATCACCGAGGTCTGGCCGATGCCGCCCGGCTGGATGGTGCCGCTGAGCTGGCCTGGGATCATGCCCAGGGAGGCGGCCAGGACCCCGTCCCACAGCAGGCCGGTGTCCCGGGCCTTGCTGTTGAAGCGCCAGTCGCCCTCTCCGCCGGACACCAGGACGCCGAACAGCGAGCCCTCGTCGGCGACCGGGAAGCCGGCGACCTCGAACCAAGCCATGCCGCCGGGCGCGAACCAGCCGTCGGCGGTGACGTGCTGGGGCCGGAAGCCGGAGGCGTAGCTGCGGATGCGCTGGATCGAGTTGCTGCCGAGCCAGGCGACCACGGCGTTGTCGTAGCGGTCGTTCCAGGCGACGCGGCCGAGCAGCACCCGGTCGGGCCGCGAGCTGACCGGGAAGCCGGTGGACCAGTGGAGGCCGTCGTCGCGGGAGGTGGCGCACTCGACCTCGCCCTGCACCAGGTCGGTGGTGTAGGCGAGCACCAGGTGGCCCTCGCCGCGGCCGCCGCCGGCGAATTGCGGCGCCCGGCCCTCGCCGGCGGAGACCGCCGACTCGAACCAGGTGGCGCCGTGGTCGCGGGTGGCGGCGACGAAGGTCTGGAAGGAGTCGTGGCCGATCATGGCGCGGTTGTCAGCCCAGGCCAGGGCGACGGTGCCGCGGCGCACCGACAGGTCGGGGTCGCGGACGAAGGCCGAGCCGAGCGGGTAGTTGCCGACCAGGCTGGGCGGCCCCCAGCGGCGGCCGCCGTCCCGGGAGATCCGGGCGTGGATCGCCGGGGCGTAGCTGCTGTTGGTGCGCTCGGTCCAGGAGACGGCGACCACCGGGCCGTCGGCGGCGAGCGCCAGCGCGCCGGACATCACCAAGGTCGAGCCGGGGGTCAGCGCCAGCGGTTGCGGCAGCCAGGTGGCGCCGCCGTCGTCGCTGCGCTGGTAGAAGACCTCGGGCACGATGCCGCGCCACTCCATCCAGCCCAGGTGGACGTGGGGTCCGTCGACCGCCATCTGCATCTCGTGCACGGTGTTGGGCGTGATCGTGCGCGGCGGCAGCCAGGTGGCGCCGCCGTCCCGGGAGCGCAGATAGGAGAGCGACTGCACCGAGGCGGCCGGGTCGCCGACCAGCACCGCGAGGTGGAGCTGGTCGTCGCCGGCGGCGGGAGTGCGCCGGTCCTCGGCCGCGAAGCGGAGCTCCAAGGCGTAGCCGACGCCCGCCGGGATGCCCTTCTCCAGCCGCTGCTCCGGCTGCCAGGTCGCGCCCGCGTCGGTGCTGCGGGCGAAGTAGAGCTCGGACTCGGTCCCGAAGGCCCCCGGGTCCTGGTCGCGGCGGTCGACCCAGACCCCGTAGACGCCTTCGCCGGCGACCTGCAGCGAGTCCTCGTAGAGGCTGGCGGTGGAATCCGTGGGGTCGGCGTCGATCCGCACCGGCGTGCCGTAGCCGGTCCCGCGCCCCCCGGCCGGGCTGACGTAGACGCCGTAGCGGCCGATGTTCAGGTGGTCGTGCAGCCACATCACGCCGGAGAAATCACCGCCGGCGGCCACGGAGAGCTGGCCGTAGGCGGAGCCGCCGGAGATGTCGACGGTCTCGGTGGAGCGGACGGGCGGGGCCTGCTGGGCAGGGAGCAGGACGAGGGCGAGAAGCAGGGATGCGGTCATGGGAATCCTCCGGGGGGATCTGCCCCGGCGCTACAAGCTCTGTACCAGGGTATTCCAGGAGCCCGGGCCCGGCCGCGTTTCCCCTGGGTAACGCCGCCCTGGCTATCCTGGGCCGATGCTCCGGCTCAGCGCGCTGTTGCTCCTGCTCCTCCCTGGCCTCGCCTGCCTCCGCTCCGCGCAGCCGGTCGAGGTCGGCCCTCCGGCCGACCTGCTCTTCACGGGGGGGCGGATCTACACCGCGGAGGAGGAGCAGCCGACCGCCGAGGCGCTCGCCGTGCGGGGGGGCCGGATCGTCTACGTCGGGGCCGCGGAGGGCTTGGAGGCCCTCCGGGGCCCCCGGACGCGCGAGATTCGCCTCGGCGACCGCGTCCTCTTGCCTGGCTTCGCCGACGGCCACGCCCACCTGCTCGGGATCGGCGCCGCGCTCGAGCGGGTCGACCTGGTCGGCACGGCCAGCTACGAGCAGGTCATCGAGCGCGCCGTCGCCGGCGCCGCCGAGCTGCCGGCGGAGGCCTGGTTGCTCGGCCGCGGCTGGGACCAGAACGACTGGGCCGACACCGCCTTCCCGACCCACCACGCTCTCAGCGCCGCCCTGCCCGACCGGCCGGCGGTCCTGACCCGGGTCGACGGCCACGCGCTGCTGGCGAACGCCGCGGCGATGAAGGCGGCCGGGGTTACGGCGATGACCCCCGACCCGCCCGGCGGCCGCATCCTGCGCGGCGCCGACGGCGAACCCACCGGCGTCTTCGTCGACGCCGCGGAGGGGTTGGTCCAGCGCGCGGTGCCGCCCGCGGACTCGGGCGCCACCCGTCGCTGGGCGCGGCTGGCGGTGGCCGAACTCCACCGCCACGGCATCACCGCCTTCCACGACGCCGGCGTCGGGCAGGCGACCATCGACGAGCTGGTGGCGCTCTCCCGCGAAGGTCTCTTCGGGCTGCGCTGGCACGCCATGCTGAATGGCTCGGACCCGGCGCTGCTCGCTCATTGGTTCGAGCGCGGGCCGGCGGCCGACCTGGACGGCAGCGGCCGCCTGGCGGTGCAGTCGGTCAAGCTCTACGCCGACGGCGCCCTCGGCTCGCGCGGCGCGGCGCTGCACGAGGACTACCACGACGAGCCCGGCAACCGCGGCTTGGTGATCACGCCTGCCGAGCAGCTCCAAGGGATCACCGAGGCGGCGCTGCGGGCCGGCTTCCAGGTCGGCGTGCACGCCATCGGCGACCGCGGCAACACCATGGTGCTCGACGCCTACGAGGCCGCCATGCGGGCGGCGCCGAGCGCGGACCCGCGGCTGCGGGTGGAGCACGCCCAGGTGCTGCGGCCGGCCGACGCGGCGCGCTTCGCCGCCCTCGGCGTGATCCCGGCGATGCAGCCTCAGCACCAGACCAGCGACATGCCCTGGGCCGAGGACCGGCTCGGGCCCGAGCGGATCCGCGGCGCCTACGCCTGGCGCTGGCTGCTCGACCGGGGCCTGCCGATCTGTGGCGGCTCCGACGCCCCGGTGGAGCGGCTCGACCCGATGGCCGCCTTCCGCGCCGCCGTCGCCCGGGTCGACGCCGACGGCGCGCCAGCGGGTGGCTGGTATCCGGAACACCGCATGACCCGGGAGGAGGCACTGCTGCAGCTCACCCTCTGGCCGGCCTACGCCGCCTTCCGCGAACACGACCTCGGCTCGATCGCCGTCGGCAAGCGGGCTGACCTGGTGCTGCTCTCCGGCGACCCCATGACCGCGAAGGTGGAGGAGCTGGACGAGATCGAGGTCGAGATGACCTTCTTCGACGGCAGCCTGGTCTATCCGGCCCAGGGCGCCGCCGGCATACTGTTGCCGCAATGAGCGAGTTCCGCACCGACCGTCGCCTGCTCGGCCGCAAGGAGGCGGCCGCCGCCGGGATCAAGACCGGCACCACCTTCGCCTACGAGTCGGTCTGGGTGGTCCAGGAGCGCGACGGCGGCGACTGGGCCGACCGCTGGTTCCTGCCGACCGAGGCCGAAGCGCAGGCCTGGGCCGAGCACGGCGGCGAACCGCCGGCGCCGGAGCCCGCGTCGCCGGAAGGCGGCGAAGGCTGAGCCCCGCCGAGGTGGGGCAGGGCTAGGCTGGGGGGAGAGGCCGCCCGCGTCAGGCGGGCCGCCGTTCGCCACCCTCCGGAGGATCCCATGCCCGAGATGAGCACCTACGCGCCCGGCCAGTTCTGCTGGGCCGACCTGTCCACCACCGACCCCGCCGCCGCCACCGCCTTCTACACCGGTCTGCTCGGTTGGGAGAGCTACGTCAACAGCAGCGACCACGGCGACTACACCCTGCTGACCAAGGACGGCAAGGACATCTGCGGCCTCTACCAGCAGATGCCCGAGCAGGCCGCCGCCGGCGTGCCGCCCCACTGGCTGACCTACGTCTGCGTCGAGGACGCGGACGCCGCCGCCGCCAAGGCCAAGGAGCTGGGCGGAACCGTCGTCATGGACGCCATGGACGTCATGGACCACGGCCGCATGGCCGTGATCACCGACCCGCTCGGCGCCGCCTTCGCCGTCTGGCAGCCGAAGAGCCACTGCGGCTCCGGCTTCTTCGGCGAACCCGGCAGCCCCTGCTGGTTCGAATTGATGACCCGCGACGCCGCCACCGTGAAGGCCTTCTACGCCGGCCTGTTCGGCTGGACCCCGGCCGACCAGGAGATGACCGACCCGGAGGGCAACGTCGTCATCTACACCATGTGGATGCAGGGCGAGGCGCCCGCCGCCGGCATGATGCAGATGGGCGAGGAATTCCCCGCCGAGGTGCCCTCGCACTGGATGCTCTACTTCGCGGTCGAGGACTGCGACGCCTCCTGCGCCACGGTCAGCGACAGCGGCGGCCAGGTCTGCGTGCCGCCGACCGACATCCCGGGCATCGGCAAGTTCGCGGTGACCATGGACGGCCAGGGCGCCGCCTTCTCGATCATCAAGCTGGCGCCGATGGAGGAGGCCTGCTCGGAGTAGGCCGCCCTCGTGTCTCGCACCGGCGTGCTCTGCTGCGACGACTTGATCCAGCGCGTCCAGCCGAGTTGAGCGCCTCTTCGCCCCGCTGGCTGCGTTATGGTCGGCGGGGTGATGCGCCTCTCCATCTTCGCCCTCCTCCCGCTCCTGCTCGGCGCCTGCGGCGGCAGCGAATGGGGCACCGAGCTTTCTCAGCAGACGCCCCAGTGCTTGGCCACGATCTACCACAGCGAGGCCGTCGACCCCGCCCTGGCGCAGCAGGTGTTCCAGGCCATGATCGACGGCCAGTACAACTTCGCCTCCGGCCTG
Source organism: uncultured Planctomycetales bacterium (assembly GCA_964482495.1). Taxonomy (GTDB): domain Bacteria; phylum Planctomycetota; class UBA1135; order UBA1135; family UBA1135; genus J029. Next base: position 290 of record CAYZXS010000077.1, on the reverse strand, counting down.
CCCGAGCAGATCGATCGGGTCGACGGCCGGCTGACCTTGCGGCTGGGCAACGACAATGAGGAGTCGATGGCCTCGGTGCTCGCCAACGGCGAGGACGACGGCGTCGTCAGCTACATGCGCGGCCTGGCCAGCCATGTCTCCCAGGCCGTCGGCGGCGAGCCGGTGGACATCGTCCTGTGCCGGAAGGTGCTGTCCGAGCCTTACTACACGGTGGTCTGGAAGATGCTGTGAGGTCGGGTGCGGGGGGGGGGGGGGGGGGGGGGGGGGGGGGGGGGGGGGGGGGGGGGGGG
>CAYZXS010000076.1:0-12129 GCA_964482495.1 uncultured Planctomycetales bacterium | reverse complement strand
AGCGGGGGTAGGATTCGAACCTACGACCTCCGGGTTATGAGCCCGACGAGCTGCCAGCTGCTCCACCCCGCGTCATTTGGGCGAGTGATTCTATCCACCGCCTGGGAGCTTTCAACCGTTTTCGGAGGAAGATCCGCCGGCCTCAACGGGCGGGCTCTGGGCGGGCTCTCCGCCTTCCCTGGAGGTTCGCTTGACCTCCTCGGCGCCGCTGCCCGCGCCCCCGCCTTCTCCCCCGCCCGCGCCCTCCGGAGGCGGCGCCTGGACCGGGGGTTCGGCAGTGCCGCCGGCCGCGGGATCGACCACCGCGGCCCCGCCCTCGGCGGGCGCGGGGTCGGGCTCGGCGGCCGGCGGCTGGAGCTGGCCACGTAGCTTGCCGACCTCGTCGGCCAGCTCGGCGGGCGGCTCGCCGGCGGCGTCGAGCAAGGCCAGGGCCTCGGCCGCGTGGGCCTGCCCGGCCTCGCCCTGGGCGGCGACGATGCGCACCGCGCTCATCGTCAGCGACCAGCGGTCGGTGGCGGCCACGGCCTGGCCCTGGAGCGCGCCACGGTAGGCAGCGAAAGCAGCCAGAGCTTGGCCGCGCTTCTCCTGCAGCCGGCCGAGCAACACCGCGTAGCGCGGGTCCTGCGGCGCCGCTGCGGCCAAGGCCTCGAGCTTGCCCGCCATGGCCTCGGCCTGGCGCACGCGGCCGTTCTCGAGCTTGCCGGTCAGCAGCCACTCGGTGGTCACGAGCGTCAGCTCGCGGTCGACGCCGGCCAGCTCGTCCTCGTCCAGGTCGGCGCGCGGGAAGGTCTCGAGCAGCTCGCGCGCCAGCCGCCAGGACTGCTTCTCCTTCAGCGCCTCGATGGCGTGGCCGAGCTTGAGCAGGTCGCTGCCCATCTGGCTCAGCAGCGAGTTGCGGTGGACCACGAAGTCGTCCTTGGCCGGCTGGTAGTTCAGCAGCGCGTCGAGCTCCTCCGGACCGCCGACCTCGCCGAAGGAGGCGAAGGCCGCCAGCAGCTCCTTGCGCAGCCGCGGCTCGCCCTCCTGCGCCAGGCGCTGGTTGAGCAGTGGCAGGCTGGCCGGGTCCTTCACCTGGCGCAGGCACTGGATAGCGCGGTAGCGCAGGTCGCCCTCGTTGTCGTCGAGCAGCGGGTGCAGCACCGCCAGCAGGTCGCCGTTGCGGCCGTGGGCGACGCCGATCTGGGTCAGGGCGTCGAGCGCCGAGCTGCGGTCGGTGGCGGCGCGCTCTTGATCGTCCGCGAACTTGCGCAGCATGTCGAAGTAGGCCGGCCGCTGCAGCGAGCCGAGCGAGCTGTAGAGCGCGGTCCGGACCCGGTCGTCGCTCTCGCGGTCGAGCGCCACCAGCAGGTAGGTGGTCAGGACCTCCTCGTTGGGGTCGGCGGCGTCGCCGGGGCCGGGGCCGTGGCCGTTGCCGAAGACCGACTCCAGCGCCACCAGCAGCTCGCGGCGGAACTCGCGGCTGCCCTTGGGGCCCTCTTGCAGGCCGTAGACCTGGCCCAGCGAGCGCAGCACGCCGGCGCGGGCCTCGTCGATCGGCTGCACCTGCGGCAGGGCCTTGACCGCCTCGAGCTGCACCAGCGGCGCCTCGGAGGTCATTGCCAGGTCGAGCAGGCCGCCGGCCTCCTTGCCCTGGAGGAAGCGCGGCACCAGCTGGACCACCAGCGCCTTGACCACCGGGTCCTGCTCGCGCTCGAAGGCGGCGCGCAGGGTGTCCGAGGCGCCGGGGGTGTCGGCCTTGAGGCTGCGCATGCCCTCCAGGCCCATGCGCACGACCTGCGGCAGGGACGAGCCGACCGCCTCGAGGGCCTTCTCGGGCCGGGCGTCGAGCAGCTGCCGCCAGAGCCCGATCTGGCCCTGGAGGCCGGAGTCGAGCGCCTCGCGCAGCCAGTCGGCGCGGCCGCGCTCGCGCGCCGAGCCCCACCAGACCTCGAACTCGGCCCAGTTGGCGAACCAGAAGCCGGTGATGCGCCACAGCGCCCGGCGAGCGTCGCCGCCGGCGTCGAGCTGGTCGAGCTGCGGCCCGATCGCCTGGACGATCTCGGGGTGGCCGAGCTCCAGGTGGCCGGCGGCGCGGATGGCCCCGCGCAGCGGCGCCCGGTCGACGTTCTCCTTCTGGCGCAGCGCCCCGAGCACGGCTGCGGAGGCGCCCGGCCAGCCGGCGGCCAGCCCGCGCCATGCGCCGGCCAGGTCGAGCCCGGCCGGGAAGGCGCCGGCGCCGTCGCAGGCCATCAGGTAGGCGGCCTGGTGGCCCGGGTCCTGGCTCGAGAGCGCGCCGAGCAAGGCCTGGGCGGCGCTCAGCCGGGCCTCGTCGCCGTCGGCGGCCTCGAGGGCCTTGACCGCGGCGGTGACGGTCTCATTCGCGGCCAGCTCCTGCGGCAAGGGCGGCAGTTCGGGACCCTGAAAAGCCCCGAGAACCAACGCGAAAAGGCCGAGAAGTTGGACCACGAGTCAATCCTAGCAGTTGAGACAGCCCATTTGGCCCGCCGCTTGCAAAAGAAGTTGGAAGGCGTCGTCGAGGAAGCCGGTGGTATTCACCCAACGTCCCCGCGCCGCCTGGTCATAGGCTTCGAAGCGCCGCTGGAAGAGCTGCTCGACCTCCTCGTCGAGGGGCAATCCGGTCAGCGACGGCCGCGGCTCTGCCTGCTGGCGCTCGGCCAGCACGGTGCCCGAAGCCCGGAGCGCCAGCACCCGCTCCTGGGCCGCCAGACGCTCGACGTTGGCCGGGTCCTCGACCACCCCCCCGCCGAGAGCGACGACGTGCTCGGTCCAGCCGCAGAGCTCGGCCAGCAGGGCCGACTCGGCGGCCCGGAAGCCGGTCGGATCCGACGGCAGCCACTCGGCGATCTGGCGCCGATGGCGCTGCTCGAGCAGCTGGTCGCTGTCTTCGAAGGGCCAGCCGAGGTGGCCGGCGATCAGACGCCCGAGGGTGGTCTTGCCGGCGCCGCGAGGCCCGATCAGGAACAGCGGCGGGTTCACGCCCCGCTCCCCTTCGCCGCAGGCGTTTCCAGGCTGGCGGCCAGGGCGGCCCGCAGCGGCGCGGGATCGGCCTCGGCGCCGGTCAGGATGCGGAACTGGGCCAGCATCTGCCGCAGCAGCATCTCGGCGCCTCCGACGACCACGGCCCCCCTCTGGGTGGCGGCGCGCATCAGCGCGGTGGTCGCGGGCTCGTAGATCATCTCCAACAGGTAGTTCCCTTCTCGCAAAGGGTTGTCGAAAAGCAAGTTCCCTTCTTTCATCGAACTCCCGACCGGCGTGGCTTGAATCACCCAGGGGAATTCCGCCACCGGCAGCTGCTCCAGCCCGGACGAGGCGGCGCCGAAGCGTGCCGCGAGGGCGGCGGCGGCCTCGGCGCGGCGCGCCGCGACCTGCACCGGGTGGCCGCGGCGGACCGCTTCGGCGACCACCGCGGCCGCGGCGCCGCCAGCGCCGAGCACCAGGACCGGCGCCCCGGCCGGCGCTCCTGCCGCCGCCAGGGCGTCGAGCGCGGCGGGGCCGTCGGTGTTCCAGGCCTTCCAGCCCTCGGGGGTGCGCTGGAGGGTGTTGGCGGCCCCGATCCGGCGCGCCGTGTCGTTGGCGGCGTCGGCACAGGCCAAGGCGGCTGACTTGTAAGGCGCCGTGATCGAGAAACCGCCGAAGCGCGGGTCGTGGTGACCGTCGAGCAGGGCCCGGAAGGCGGCGCGGGGGTCGCCGCCGCCGCCCGCCGGCGCCGGATCGATCTGGCCGTAGGCCCCCGGCAGCCCGGCCTGGCGCAGCGCGGTCCGCCACAGCAGGGGTGAGCGCGAGTGGGCCACCGGCGTGCCGACCACGGCGTAGAGCGGCGGCGGCCCCAGCGCGGCGGCCATCTCAGCGCCGGGCCACTGGCCGGGCGCGGTCGGCCGGTCGCCGAGGCAGGCGTAGACCCACGGCGCCCCCAGCGCCGGCGCCCACAGCCGCGAGCTGGCGCCGCCCGGACCCTGGGCGAAGGCGATCAGGGCGCCCCGGGCGCGGCCGTAGAGCGGGTAGGCGCGCCAAGAGTCAGGCTCGTGGTCGGCCCAAGCGACGACCTTGGCGACGTCGCCCGGCCGGAGCGCCGCTTCGATGGCCCGCTGCACCGCCGCCAAGTCGCGCCGGGCGCCTTCGGGCTCGTGCCAGGACCGCACCGCCCGCCACTCCCCCGCCGGCAGCGCCGAGGGCGGGCAGGCGTCGTCCGGCCCCCCGCCGTGGGGCAGATCCAGGTAGGCCGCCCCGCCCGCGGCGGCGGCGGCCAGCCGCCGCATGCGGACCGCGGCGTCGCCGGGGAAGTGGCCGTTCTCGCTCGCCAGCGGGCAGGCGGCGATCAGCGGCAGTCGGGCGGCGGCGGCCACCTCTCCGACCAAAGCGGCGAAGTCCAGCTCCGGCGCCCGGTCCAGGCGCAGTTCGATCAGCGCCGCGCCCTCCTCCCGCGCCCGGGCGGCGTCGGCGCGCGCTTGCGGCGCCGATTCGACGAAGACGCTGACGGCGACGCTCACCCGTCCGCCAGCTCCCGCAGCGCCCGGGCTTCGGCGGCGCCGATGCGGCCGCTGCGCTCGGCGAGGTGGACCACCGCCTCGAGCTGCCCGAGGTAGCGCCGGCGCTCGCGGCCCCGCAGCGCCCGCAGGTGGGCGCGCACGGTCTCGAGGTCGCCGCGGGCCACCGGTCCGGTGAGGGCGCGGCCCGGACCGTCGGCGCGGCAGCGCGCCAGCGCCATCTCGGCCAGGTCGATGGCCAGCTCCCGGCCGCGGCCTCCCAAGGCCGGGGCCAGCAGCTCCTCCGACCAGCCGATCAGGGCGGTGAGGTGGTTGGCGGCCAGGGCCAGGCCGAGGTGGTAGCGGCGCCGGTCGGCATCGGGCGGGAAGGCCCGCGGCCGGCCGCCCCACGACCGCGCCAGGACCCGGGCGGCGCGGGCGTGGCCGGGGCCGCCGTCGCTCGACACCGTGACCACCACCCCGTCGAGCGCGGTGGCGTCGGCGCCGGCCTCGGGGAAGGGCAGGATCGGGTGCAAGGCCGCCACCCGCTCGCCGCGGCGGCGGAAGGGGGCCAGCGGCGCCAGGCCGTGCAGGCCGGAGAGGTGGACCACCAGGCGCCGCGGATCTGGGGCCAGGGCGCCGGCGAGGGCGCGGGCGGCGGCGGCCAGGCCGGCGTCGGGCACCGCCAGGATCACGGTGGCGGGAGCGAGCTCGTCCGGCGGGGCGAGCCGCGGCTGGATCCCCGCCCGGCGGGCCCGCGCCTGCCACGGCCCGGGCCGGCGCCCGAGCAGCTCGACCGCGTCGCCGGCGGCGGCGTGGAGCCGGGCCAGGCAGCCGCCGGCGCGGCCCGGGCCGACCACCAGGACCGGCTTCACCCGGCGATCTCCTCCGCCCGCGCGCTGGGCCGCGGCGCGGTGGCGATGGCGGCCACGCCCTGCTCAGCGAGCCGGGCGACCAGCGCCGCGGCGGCGGCCGGATCCGCGCAAGCGCAGTAGTGGGCGCCGCCGCTGCCGCTCATGTGGAAGTCGCCCTCCGCGCGCAGCTGCTCGTGGAAGACGCCCAAGGCGGGATGGCAGGCGGAGGCGGGGGCTTGCAAGTCGTTGCGGCCAGGCGCGGCGGGGAGGCCGGATCCTAGCGGCTCGACGGCCGCGGGCACTGCCGGCTCGACCGGCGCCGCCGGCGCCGCGGCGAGGGCGCGGAAGACCGCGGCGGTCGCGACGCTGAAGTCGGGCCAGGCGACGACGAGGGCCAGGGCCGGCGGCTCCTCCTCGGCCAGCACCCGCTCGCCGCGGCCGCCGCGCAGGGCGGCGCCGGCGTCGCCGAGGAAGAAGGGCACGTCGCTGCCGAGGGCGGCGCCGAGCTCGAGGCAGCACTGGCGGCCGACCGAGCGCTCCGCCACGGTTTCGAGGGCCTGCAGCGCCGCGGCCGCGTCAGCGGAGCCGGCGCCCAGGCCGCTGCCGGCCGGCAGCCGCTTCTCCAAGGCCCAGCGCAGCTCGGGGGCGACGCCGCCGGCCTCTCGCCAAGCCGCCTCGGCGCGCAAGACCAGGTTGCGGTCGTCGCTCGGCGCCCCGGCGGCGTGGGGGCCGCTCAGCTCGAGTCCGGCAGGCCGCCCAGTCTCCAGCGCCAGCCGGTCGCCGCCGCCGATGGCCAGGAACCAGCTGCGGAGCTCGTGGTAACCGTCGGCCCTCCGGCCGAGCACCTCCAGCCCCCAGTTGATCTTGGCCCGGAGCTGCCAGCGCCTCAGCATGCGCCCAGGAGCAGGTTGTCGATCAGCCGCGTGCTCCCGACCCGGGCGGCGGTGACCGCGCGCCAGCGGCCGCGAGCTTGCTCCGGCGGCAGGAAGGTGGCGTCGTCGACGACGGCGGCGTACTCCGGGACCACCCCCGCGTCGGCGTAGACCGCGGTCATCGCCGCCTCCAACGACTCCGGGCGCCGCTCGCCGCCGGCGAAGGCCTCCCGGGCCGCGAGCAGCGCCCGGTGCAGGGCCACCGCCTGGCTCCGGTGCTCCGGCCGCAGGTGACGATTGCGGCTCGACATCGCCAGGCCGTCGGGCTCGCGTACCGTCTCGCAGCCGACCACCTCGAGCGGCGACGGGAAGCGGCGCGCCAGTTCGCGGACCAGGAACAGCTGCTGGGCGTCCTTCTCGCCGAAGTAGGCCCGGTCCGGCCGGATCTGCTCGAACAGCCGCTGGACCACCGCCAGCATGCCGGCGAAGTGGCCGGGCCGGTGCTCGCCCTCATAGAGGCGGCCGCCGGGGCCGGGCTCGATGGGCTGCGGCTGATCCTCGGGGTAGACGTCCCGCCGCGACGGCAGATAGGCGGCGGCCGCGCCCCAGGCCTCGAGCAGCCGACAGTCCTCGTCGGCCACCCGCGGGTAGCGGTCGAAGTCGGCGGCCTCGTCGAACTGCAGCGGGTTGACGAAGACCGACACCAGCACCGCGCCGCACTCCTGGGCGGCGCGGCGGACCAGGGCGCCGTGGCCCTCGTGGAGCGCGCCCATGGTCGGCACGAAGCCGATCGTGGTTCCGGCCGCCCGCTCGCCGCGCCAGGCGTCGAGGGCGGCGATGCCGTCCAGCCGCCGCATCAGTCCGGGAGCGCGCGCAGGCATGTGCGGGGGTCGCGGCCGGCGCCGAGCGGCAGGGACGGCGCGATCTCGGCCAGGGGCTCGAGCACGAAGCGGCGCTGCTCGAGGCGCGGGTGCGGCAAAGTCAGCTCGGCCTCCGCCAACTCGACGCCGCCGTAGAGCAGCAGGTCGAGGTCGAGGGTGCGCGGGCCGTCGGTCACGCCCCGCCGGCGGCCGCGCCGGGCCTCGGCCGCGAGCAGCTCCCGCAGCAGCTGCCGCGGCGGCAGCGAGGTCTCGAAGCGGGCCACGGCGTTGACGTAGTCCGGCTGCGGCGGGCCGCCGACCGGCGCGGTGCGGCGGAAGGAGCTCAGCGCCCGCAGGCGCAGGCGGCCGCGCCGGGCCAGCTCGCGCAGCGCGAAGCGCAGGTGGCCGCCGCGGTCGCCGAGGTTCGACCCGAGCCCGACGAAGACCTCGCTCATTCGGCCGGCCGCCGCCGCAGGACGCGGCTGCGCAGGATGCGGAACACCGCCACCACCGCCGGGAAGGCGATGAAGAAGATCGAGAGCAGGACCAGCGCCAGCTCGGCCTCGATCAGGAGCAGGCCGAAGATGATCACCAGCTCCGCCAGGCGCTGGAAAGGGTTGCGGACCCGCGTCGCCCAGGCCACGAAGTGCGGGAAGGGCAGCCGCGTGACCATCAGCATGCCCAGGCAGACCAGCAGGAAGGGCACGATGCGCAGGGTGGAAGCGTGGATCGCGCCGACGACCCCCTCGCTGACCGAGAAGATGAAGCTCTCGTCGGCGACGCTGAAGTAGAACAGCGTCAAGGAGATGGGCAGCGCCGCGGCGGCCGGCGAGGGCAAGCCGACGAAGTGACGGTGGTCCCGCTGCGGGTCCTCGTCGGCGTGCTCGACGTTGAAGCGCGCCAGGCGCAGGGCGGCGCAGCAGGCGTAGACGATCACCCCGACCATCAGCAGCCGCGGGTGCATCCGGATGCCGAGCTCCGGGCCCTCGAGCAGCACCAGGCTGCGCATCAGAACGGCGGGCGCGACGCCGAAGGTGACCATGTCCGAGAGGCTGTCGAGCTGGGCCCCGAGCTCGCTGGTCGAGCGGGTCAGACGCGCCAGCTTGCCGTCGATGGCGTCCAGGCACATGGCGATCACCAGCAGCCAGCCGGCCTTGGTCAACAGCGCTTCCTGGCCCAGGCGGAGCGCCTCGGTGGCGTAGAGCAGGGCGCTGACGCCGCAGGCCAGCCCGCCCAGCGTGACCATGCTGGGGAGCAGCGGAGCGGATCGGGAGCGGTGGCCGTCTTCCAAGGCGGCAGGATTCTACCCGGAGGGGCGCCCGGGGCGGTCTCTGGCGCCGGGAAGCCGCGCTAAGCTGCCGCCATGCGCGGGCCCCGGCAGCTTCTCCCCCTGCTCCTCCTCTGCTCCTGCGGCACCACGGCGGTCGAGCCGACCACCCTGGACCAGGACACCGCCTTCCTGGCCGAGCACGCCGGCGGCCAGGTGGTCGAGAGCGGCGACGGCTGGCTGGTGGTCAGCCCGCGGCTGCAAGGCCGGGTCATGACCAGCGGTTTCGCCGGCGACCAGGCGGGGATCGGCTTCGTCAACCGGCCGGAGATCCTCGACCCGCCGGCGGAGGCGGCCTTCCACAATTACGGCGGCGAGGACCGCTTCTGGTTCGGCCCCGAGGGCGGCCCCTACGCCCTCTACTTCGGCGGCCACCCCGAGCGCGACATCGAGCACTGGCAGGTGCCGGCGGCGCTCGACCAGGGGGCCTTCGCGGTCACCGGCCAAGACCCGCGCGGCGTCTCGATGAGCCGCTCGATGCAGCTCCAGAACGCCGTCGGCACGCGCTTCCACGCCGTCGTCGACCGCCGCATCGAGGTGCCGCTCCGGGCCGAGGTCGAGCAGATGGTCGGCCCGCTGCCGGCGGGCGCCGAGTGGGTCGGCTTCCGCAGCCGCAACCAGGTCCGCAACAACGGCCCGCGCGCCTGGGTGCCGGAGGAGGGCCTGCTGTGCATCTGGATCCTGGGCATGTTCGCGCCCGGTGAGCGCACCTGGGTGGTGGCGCCCTTCCGCCCCGAAGGCGACGGCCCGCCGGTGCGCGCCGACTACTTCGGGGTGGTGCCGCCGGAGCGGCTGCGCCTGGCCGAGGACTTCGCCCTGTTCCGCGCCGACGCCGGAAAGCGCAGCAAGATCGGCGTGCTGCGCGACCGGGCGCTGCCGGTGGCCGGCGCCTACGACCCGGACCGGAAGGTGCTGACCCTGGTGCGCTTCGGGCCCATCGACTACACCGCGCGCTACCTGGACGAGAGCTGGCCGGTCGATCAGGAGGACCCGTACTACGGCGACGTCATGAACTCCTACAACCACGGCGGGCCGGAGGCCTTCTACGAGATCGAGTCCTCCTCACCGGCGCTGGAACTGGCGCCCGGCGACGCCTATGAGCACGAGCACATGACGGTCCACCTGCGCTTCGCCGACGACGCCGACCTGGCCGCCGCGGCCACGCGGGCGCTGGGCGTGGACTGGGCCCGGGTCGCGGCGCTGGCGGGATGGTAGAGCGGCTCCCCTCCGACCTTCTCCCGGCGCTGCTCGAGGAGCGCCTGCTCGACTGGGCCCTGGTCGAAGGCGGCCGGCTCGAGAAGCGCTGGCGCTTCGCCGACTTCGCCGCCGCCCTCGCCTTCTTGAACCGCGCCGCCGCCGAGTGCGAGCGGCTCGACCACCACGCCGACTTCGAGCTCGGCTGGGGCCGGGTCCAGGCCCGGATCTGGAGCCACGACGCCGGCGGCCTGACCGAGGCCGACTTCGCCCTGGCCGAGGCCATCGACCGCCTCTGATCCCCATGACGACTCCTCCCCCCGACGACGACGTGGCCGAGGTCCGGGTCCAGGACCTGGTCGGCCGGCGCATCCGCAGCGAGCGCCGGGTCGAATTCCTGGACTGCGACTCCTACCGCCACCTGAGCGCGGCCGGATTCCTCCGCTTCGCGATCGACCATCGCTTCACCGGCACCCACGACGAGCTCGGCCTGGCCTCGCTGGACACCGAGGAGCGGACCGGCATCGGCTGGCCCATCGTGCGCTCCGAAATGGACTTCCTGGCCGAGGCCCGGCTCGGCGACCGGGTCGCGGTGGAGTCCTGGATCGACCAGCTTTTCTCCTCCCGGGTGACGGTCCAGATCCGTATCACGGACTTGGACAGCGGCCAGCTCTGCTGCCGCGTCGTCCTGACCTTGCTGGCGCTCGACATGGAAGAGCGCCGCGCGGTCCCCATCCCCGATACCCTGCCGATCCTTCGCCGCGTCGACCTCGACGCCCTGCCCTGGGGCGAAGGCCACCCCCGAACGCCATGAAGCTGACCCCCCTGCTCGCCCTCCCCCTGCTGCTGACCGCCGCTCCCGCCCAGGACGCCGGCCCGGTCACCGGCCTGCCGCTGAACGACCCGGTGTGCGAGGCGATCCTCGCCGAGGCCGAGAAGGACAACCAGGTCATGCAGCACCTGCACGAGCTGGTCAACGGCATCGGCCCGCGGCTGACCTCGTCGACCGCCTGCACCGAGGCCTGCGAGTGGGCGGTGCAGCGCTTCCGCGACTTCGGCGTGCCCGAGGTGCGCATGGAGGCCTGGGGCGAGTGGCCGGTCGGCTTCGACCGCGTCTCGATGAAGGGCCGGGTCGTCGAGCCGCGCAAGGTGCCGCTGGTGCTGACGACCCGGTCGTGGACGCCCGGCACCGAGGGCCTGGAGCGCGGCCGCGTGGTGGCGGCGCCTCGCGACGAGGAGGAGCTCGAGGCCATGCGCGGCAGCCTGGCGGGTTGCTGGGTGATGATCGGCTCGACCCGGCCGCGCTTCGACCGCGAGGGGGACAGCTTCGGCCATGAGCTGGCGCGCTTCCTGGACGAGGAAGACATCCTCGGCACCCTCTCGGCCTCCCGCTCCGAGCTGGTGCTGACCGGCGGCAACTACCGCATCAGCTGGGACGACCTGCCGCAGCGGACCCAGATCACCCTGCGCCGGGACCAGGCCAAGGAGATGGGCGCCTGGCTCGAGGAGGGACTGGAGGTGGTGGCGGAATTCGACCTCGACCAACAGTTCGTCGAGGGGCCGATCCCGCTCTACAACGTCCTGGCCGAGATCCCGGGCAGCGAGAAGCCCGAGGAGCTGGTGATCTTCGGCGGCCACATCGACTCCTGGGACGGCGCCACCGGCACCAACGACAACGGCACCGGCTGCGCCACGACGATGGAGGCGGCGCGGCTGCTGATGGCGGCGCTGGAGCAGACCGGCGCGCGGCCGAAGCGGACCATCCGCTTCATGTTGTGGAGCGGCGAGGAGCAGGGGCTTTTCGGCTCGAAGGAGTACATCAACCAGCACCTCGAGGAGAACGAGCGCATCAGCGCCGTGATCGTGCACGACGGCGGCACCAACTATCTGTCGGGCATCGCCGCGACGCCGAGCATGGAGCCCTACTTCGCCGAGGTCTTCCAGCCGGTCGAGGCCATGGTCAGCGGCCTGGACGATCCGGAATTCACCTTCGACATTCGGCGCGTGGCAGGGCTGCCGCGGCGCATCGGCAGCGACCACGACTCCTACCTGCCGCACGGCGTGCCCGGCTTCTTCTGGTCGCAGAAGGGCGAGTCCAGCTACAACTACGTCCACCACACCCAGCACGACACCTACGAGCACGCGATCGAGCGCTACGAGAAGCACAGCGCCAAGATCATCGCCATGACGGCGTGGCGGCTGGGCAGCGCCGAGGGCATGGTGCCGCGCGACGAGATGGACGTGCAGGGCGGCGGGCCGAGGTCGCGCGCCAGCCGCCGCATGGGCGTGCGGCTCGAGGAGGCCGCCCTCAAGGTCAGCACCCTGACCGACGGCGGCCAGGCCGCCAAGCTCGGCCTGAAGAAGGGCGACCTGATCGTCAAGGTCGGGTCCACGGTGGTGAGCACCCGCCAGGAGCTGATGACGGCCCTCCGCCAGGGAGAGCCCAAGAAGACCGTGACCGTCAAGCGCGGCGAGGAGTTCCTCAGCTTCGACTTCCGCTGGTAAGGGGTCAGACATCGATTGTTATTCGAGGTCGGACATCGACTTCCGGGCCCCGGC
>CAYZXS010000075.1:4553-13192 GCA_964482495.1 uncultured Planctomycetales bacterium | reverse complement strand
CCACGCCGCGAGAGCGGCTTAACCCCGGTGTCCACTAAACCGGGGGAAGGTCAGCTTGATCTACCGGCACATCGGGGCGACTAGTGAGTACATGGGGGACGAGGTCGCTGGCCTCGGCGATCTCGACGGGGATGGGATTGGCGACTACCTCTATAAATCCCTCTACCATCCAGTGGCTGGCCGAACGGCCATCACCGTGGTCTCTGGTGCGAATCACCGTGCCTTTTTCAGGCTCGACTTCTCCTCGCATCGGGATTGCAGCAGCTTCGCCGCGGCTGGCGACATCAACGGAGACGGCTTTGGTGACCTGGTGATTGGCGGACTCAATGAGTTCCGTCTCTACTCTGGGGCGACGCAGATGGTCCTCCTCTCGCTGTCGCGGTCCGGCACAGGGCTGGGCGCATCGGTCGCCATGACGGATGACCATGATGGAGACGGCATTGGCGACATCCTGGTTGGGGCTCCTGATGCCTCCACCCCTGGTGTTCTGGGTGGCGGTGTAGTATGGGTCTTTTCGAGCGTCACGGGCGCCGAGCTCCTCGAATCACCGGGACCGAAACGAGGGGGCGCCTACGGCTACAGCGTCTGCACCGTTGGCGATATTGATGGGGATGGAGTCCAGGACTTCGCTGTTGGTGCTCGGTGGTTCTCGTTCAGTGTGCACAGTTATTGCGGAGCGTTATTCCTCTGCTCCGGTGCGACTGGGGACAGGCTTTGGCGGGTTCTCGGGGAAGAGAGCAATGCGCAGCTAGGGATTCAGGTTCAAGCAGTTGGAGACCTCGACGGAGATGGGACTCCCGATGTGGCAGCCAGCTCCCCGAGAAGGGACTTGATGCCTGGGTATTCTGGCGGGCGAATCCGAGTCTGCTCGGGAGTCAGTGGTCGCGAGATCTGGAGGATCGAGGACTCACGGATGGAAGACTTGACCGGTACTTTCGCCAGCTCTCGGAGCCTAGGCCCTGGTCAGGGTGAGATCGTCCTCGGCGTCAAAGCAGAACAGATCGTGGCGATCGACCTCCAGTCTTGCTTGGTCTCCTCCGCATCCGAGTTGAGCCTCACGAGTGGTGTGCCGGTCCAGCTGGACCTGGATTTCCCGGACCATCTGGGTGGGCAGGGGTTCACAGTCCTCGTGAGCTCGACCGGAACAGGCCCGACGATTGCCGCCGGGATCGAGATCCCACTGACGGATGACCCGATCTTCCAACGTTTCGCGAACGGGTTCGTCACACCAGCGATCCAGAACGGTGCTGGCTCGCTCGACCCGAGCGGGAATGCGACGGCCTCCTTGGTCGGAGTTCCAGCCTTGGCCGCCTTTCTCGGCTCCGATTTCTGGCTGGCGGCCGTGTGCTACGACCCCGTCACGGGCCTCGGCCACCTGAGCTCAGTTGCGCACAGCGTGACGATCGTCCCCTAGGGTGCCGGTTCCGAAGGGCCGGCTCCCCGGACTCCTCAGCATAGAGGATGGAGTTGGTATCGTGGCCGCACCATGGAACCGCGTCTGGAGCTGCGGCCTCGGGGGCTGGAGCGTCCCACCGGTTGGGGCGGTTGGGCTAGCGTGGTCGTGCTCGGGATCTTCGCGCTGGTGGCAATCCCGGCGCCGGCCCTAGCTCAGGATCCCGACGCCGGAAGGAGCGTCGGTCAGGCGGTGGCCGACGGCCGCGAGTGGCTGCTGTCCCGCCAGCTGCTGGACGGCTCCTGGGACGGCTGGTCGGCCAAGTATCCGGGCGGCGTCACCGCGCTGTGCACCTACACCCTGATGAAGTCGGGGCTGCCGCCGGAGCACCCGGCGGTGCGGCGGGCGCTGGCGCACCTGCGGACGCAGTTCCCGACCAAGACCTACAGCGCTGGCACGCTGCTCCTGGCGCTCGGGGCCTCCGGGGACGAGGAATACGAGGACTGGGCGGCCGAGGTCGCGGAGCAGCTCGACGACTGGATGAAGAGCGGCGGGCTCTACGGCTATCCCGGAGGCAACCCGGACCTGTCGAACGCGCTGTTCGCGGCGCTCGGCTTCCGCGCCGCCGGCACCTTGGGGGTGAAGGTGCCGGACAAGACCTGGAAGCGCTTGGCCGAGGGCGCGCTCGAGTGCTACGCCCCGGACGGCGGCTTCAGCTACGGCCGCGGCGGCAAGACCAGCTCCGGCTCGATGGCGGCCGCTGGGGTCACGGTCCTGCAGCTGGCGCGTGAGGCGGTCGGCCGCAAGCTCGGCGGCGACCTGTCGCGGCGGGCGGACAAGGCCACCGAGACGGCGGTCGCCTGGCTGGGCCAGAACTGGGACCTGAAGCGCAACCCGCCCGGCCGCCTGTGGCGCTTCTACCACTTCTACGGCCTGGAGCGGGTCGGCAGCTTGCTCGGCACCGAGACCATCGGCGAACACGCTTGGTACGAGGAGGGGGCGGAGGTGCTGTTGGCCGCCCAGACCGGGGAGGGCACCTGGCACGAGGGCTACTTCGCGGGCACCGGCGCCCGGGTGCGCGCCGAGTACGAGGAGCTCAACACCTGCATGGCGATCCTGTTCCTGAAGCGGGCCACGGCCACGGCCGTCACCGGCGGCGGCGGCGGCACCCCGAACCTGCTCGAGACCCCCGACGCCGGGGCGCCGGTCGGCATCCGCGTCACCGGCCGGGCGCCGGTGGTGATCACGGTGGCCCGGAGCGACGCCCCCGGCAGCCGCGCCCGCGCCTTCGCCCGCCACGCCTCGATGGGGGAGGACCAGCGCCTCGAGCTGGGCGAGCTCGAATCCGACGCCCAGCGCTTCGCCTGGCGCCACCACTTCCAGCGCTCCGGCCGCTGGACCGTCTGGGTCGAGCTCGACACCGTCGAGGGCACCCTGGACAGCCCGCCGCTGTCCTTCCTGGTCCACGATGTGCTCGACGCCCCCTTCCTGGGCTACGCCGACGACGGCGAGCGCAACCTGCTCCGCGGCGCGCGGCTGGTCGAGTCACGGGCCTCGAGCGTCCTCGACGACAAGCACGGCGTCGCCTTCGCCGTAGACGGTCTGCTCGGCCGCAGCTGGCGCAGCGCCAAGGACGACGCCGCGCCCTGGCTGGAGCTGACCCTGGCCGAGCCGGTCAAGGGCCGCCGCCTGCTGTTCACGGTGCCGGGCAACTCCCTCGCCGCGTCCGGCCAGCCGCGGCCGCGGGAGCTGAAGGTCGTGGTCAACGGCCGCCGCGAGTTCGGTCTGGAACTGCCCCGCGACGCCCGCCGAAAGGGCGAGCTGGACCTGGGCCGCAAGATCAGCCTGCGGTCGCTCCGGGTCGAGGTCCTCTCCGGCTGGGGCGCCGCGCCGGGGGCGGCCTCTTTGGGCCTGGCCGAGATCGAGCTGCAAGACCGATGACGAAGGACTCAGACACCACCCGGAAGGTCGGCTACGTCCAGTTGGCGCCGGCGCTGCTCGACCGCGCCGAATCGCAGCGGCGGTTGGAGCCGCTGCTGGCCCGGGCCGAGGGCGCCGACCTGGTGGTGCTGCCGGAGCTGTGCGCCACCGGCTACGCCTTCGCCGACCGCGAGGAGGCCTGGGCCGGCGCCGAGGAGGTCGGGGACAGCCGCTTCCTCGACTTCCTGACCGCTCGATGCGCCGCGCACGGCTTCGACGTCGTCACCGGCTTCGCCGAGCGCGCCGGCGACCGGCTCTACAACTCGGCGGTCCTCGTCGGGGCGGAGGGGCCGGTCGCCAGCTACCGCAAGCTGCACCTGTTCCACCGCGAGAAGGCGATGTTCGCCCCCGGCGACCTGGGCGTGCCGGTGGTCGAGCGCCGCGGCATGCGGCTGGCGATGCTGGTCTGCTTCGACTGGGCCTTCCCCGAGGTCTGGCGACTGGCCGCGCTCGGCGGCGCCGACCTGGTCTGCCATCCGGCCAACCTGGTGCTGCACGGCTACGCCCAGCGCGCGGTGCCGGTGCACGCCCAGATCAACGGCTACGCCGTCGTCACCGCCAACCGCGTCGGCGCCGAGCGCCAGCTCGAATTCACCGGGATGTCGCTGGTCGCCGGCCCGCGGGGCGACCTGCTGGCCCAGGCTCCCGACCGCGGCGACCACGTCGCCGTCGCCGAGATCGACCTGGCCCGCTGCCGCGACAAGATGGTCACGCCGAGCAACGACCTGCTCGGCGACCGGCGGCCGGAGTGTTACGGCGGGCTCAGCGCTCCGGCGCCGTCCAGTCCAGGACCGTCTCCTGATCGGCGCTGACCTCGACCGCCCAGTCGGCCAGGAAGCGTGAGGTCCCCTCGCGCTGGATCCGGACCCGGTAGCTGCCCGCGGGGATCCCGGTGAAGCGGAGCAGGCCGTTGGTCGTGGCCGTCTCGGTCTGCGCCGCCCCGCCCCGCGGCACCGCGGTGATCCGGTAATGGTCGCCGCCGCGCTCGGGCATGCCCTGGACGCGCACGGCCAGCAGGCCCTCCTCGACCAGGGGCAGCACCAGGCCGCGCACCGGGGCCGACGCCACCGACACCGGCAGCTCCTCCGGCAAGAAGGCGCCTTCGGTCTCGACGCCGAGGTCGTACTCGCCGGGCTGGACGTCGCGGAACTGGAAACTTCCGTCCGCCGCGCAGACGGCGGTGGCGTTCTTGGCGTCGTCGGTGACGCTGAGCAGGCCCATGACCATCTGCTCCTCGTCGCCGCCGAGCAGCGCGGTGAGGTCGCTCAGGCTGGGCTGCGGCTGGAGCTTCACCCGGCAGCCGGGCGGGGCGTTCTCGACTACGCCCGAGACCGTCACGCCCTCGAAGCGCAGCTCGGCCTGCTGGTCGGGGCCGGTGAGCTGGTACTCGATCTTGGTCGGCGTCGAGCCCTCGCGCGTGGCGGTGATCACATAATCGCCGGCCTTCATCCGCGGCAGCGTGACCGTCCCGTCCGGACCGGTGACCGGCGGGCCGCCGGTGAACATGTGGCGCAGGAAGGTGACGCCTGCCTCGGGGGACTGGGCGTCGACCGTGGCGCCCGCCACCGGGCCGTCGTCGTCGAGCACCCGCACCGACAGCTCGAAGGCGGGGGGCAGGCGCAGCTCGAGCTGGTTCTCGCCCGGGATCAGCTCGAGCTGTCCCAGCGCCGGCCCGCCCAGCACCGAAGCCTGCTCCGAGATCCGGTAGCGCGCCGGCTCCAGGTCGCGGAAGCGGGCGACGCCGTCGGCGTCAGTGCGGGCGCTGGCGGTGTCCTCCAGGCGCTGCTTGCCGTCGTCGGGCCGGAGGTACAGGCGCTGCTCCGCCGCTACGGCGCCGTCGGCGTGCACCAGCCGGACCTCGAGCTGCGCCGCCTGCAGCAGCTCGACGCGCTGGGTCTGGAGCCCGCCGGCGTGGACTTCGGTCTCGAAGACCGCCGGGGAGTAGCCCGGCGCCTTGAGCTCGAAGCGGTAGAGGCCCGCCTGCAGGCCGCGCAGCCGGGCGGCCCCGTCCGGGTCGCTGGCGGCGGGGGGGCGGCCTTCGCGCAGCCAGCCGCGCCGGCGCTCGGCCTCGCTCGGGCTCAGGTCGAAGTCCTCGCTCTCCTTCAGCCGCTCCATCAACGGCCGCGGGTCTCCCTCCGGCTCGAGCTCGCGGACCTCGAAGCGGGTCACCGGGGCGCCGGAAGCGGCCGCGACCGCCCGGACCTCGAGCTCGCCGCCGCGGGGGAGATTCAGTTCGCCCAGGTCCATGGCGGCCTCGACCAGGCCCGGGGCCTCGAAGACGGTCTCGCCGCTCTCGTGCCAGGCGGCGAGGAAGTAGCGGTCGACGATCAAGCGCTGGTCGAAGCGGCCTTGTTCGTCCACCTCCCGCGGACCGCCGGGGGAGGGGTCGTTGCCGTTCCGCTGCAGGAAGGCGTAGCGGGCGCCGGTGGCGGCGGCGCCGTCGGCGGTGAGCAGGCGGCCGCGCACGCCGACCTCGGCCGGCAGCTTCAGCAGCACGACTTCGCCCGGCTCGACCTCGTCCTGCTCGGCGCGCGAGCCGGGCCCGCCGCGGGCCGAGAGGTCATAGCGCGCATCCTGCCGCAGGCCGGTGAAGCCGAACATGCCGTCGGCGTCGGTCTCGGTCCGCGGTTCGTCGAAGGCCTCGCCCACGGCCAGCAGCACCGGGGAGAAGGAGAGCAGGCCGTCGAGGCTCTGGCGCCGTTCGCTGGCGCGGACCTCCACACCGGCGGCGGCGGCGCCGTCGGAGTAGACCACCCGGCCGCGGATCTTGCCGCCCGGCGAGAGGACCAGCCGCCGCTGCAGGGTGGCGCCGGCTTCGAGGAGCAGCTGCTTCTCGGCCAGGGCGGGGTGGTCGGGGTGGCGGACGAGCAGGTCCAGGCCGCCGGCGGGCAGGTGGTCGAAGCGCGCCCAGCCCTCGGCGTCGCTGTGCAGGGCCTGCGCCGGCAGCCCGGTGGCGAAGAAGTCGACGGGACCGGGCTGGTAGAGCAGCACGGTGGCGCCGGCGACGGGGGCGCCGGCCGGGTCGACGACCTGGAGCTCGGCCCGGGCGGCGGGCCCGAGCACGATCTCGCCGAGCGCATAATCCCGCTCGCCGTCCTCCGCCTCGAGCATCAGGAAGGGCATCTGGCGGCCCTCCGCGCGCGCGGCCAAGCCCCACCCCTCCTCGCTGTCCGGCAGCTCCAGCGTCACGGATCCGTCCGCACCGCTGGTGGCCCGGCGCAGGTCCGGCGCCGTCGCCGGCCCGCCCTGGGCGGCCACCAGGATCGACAGGAAGCCGCGGCGCTCGAGCTCGTCCTCGTCGCCCACCGCGGCCGCGAGCAGGACGCCACCGGCCACCGGCCGGCCGGCCTCGTCGACCAGGCGGGCGCGGACCCGGCAGGAGCCGGCGCCGGGTTCCCGGAGGAGGTCGCGAGCCTCCGCGCGCTCCGTCGTCACGGCCGACACCGATCCGGCCGCAGCGACTTCGGCCCCGGCGCCCTCCGCCGGCTCGACGGCGGGCGCCGCGGCCTCGCCACCCAGGCGGTCCTCAGGATCGTTGGCGAGGAGCACGAAGCCGGCCGCGGCCAAGACCAGCAGCAAGTAGAGCAGCGGCCGCTTCACTGCCCAGGCGCCTGCCAGTCGAGGTTGGTGTCGTAACCGGCGCTGATCTCGACCGGCCACTCCGCCAGCACGCGCTCGTCCGAATCCCGCTCGCGGATCTGCACCATGTAATTGCCAGGGGCGAGCCCGTGGATGCCGTAATGGCCGTCGCGGTGGATCCACTTCCTCGCGCCGGGGCCGCCCTCCCGGGTGACGACGCAGTTGAAATAACGGTCATCAGGCATGTTCATGAC
The DNA here is from genome assembly GCA_964482495.1 of uncultured Planctomycetales bacterium. Taxonomy (GTDB): domain Bacteria; phylum Planctomycetota; class UBA1135; order UBA1135; family UBA1135; genus J029. The sequence continues at coordinate 5,986 of CAYZXS010000075.1, read as the reverse complement.
CTGCAAGCTTAGCCTGCCTTCGGCGGCGCAAGGGATGACGACGTCGGTCACCGGGTCCGCTCCGACCTCGATCTCCGCGGGCGCCTCGCAGTAGTAACCGCCGCCGTCCGGCTGGAGCACATAGTTCCCCGGCGGCACGTCTTCGAAGCGGAAGCTGCCGTTGGGCTCGGACGTGACGCGGGTGGAATTGCCGCCGAAGGCGCCTTCGCGGAGGAACTCGGCCAACTCCGGGTTCTCGGCGATCAGCTCCCTGATCTCGGGGTCGGGCGCGGCGGTATAGAGGTTCACCCGGAGCCGGTCTCCCGCCGCCACGCCCGCCAAGCGGCCGCTGACCGGAACACCGCTCAGGTGGACGTGTACCGCACCCTGCCCCGGGAGGGTCGCGCCGGCGGTGACCGACAGGCCGTTGGGGCGCTCGACCGTGACCTGGTACTTGCCTGAAGGCAGGTCCTCGAAGACCACGGTTCCGTCGTCGCCGGTGTTGTGATTCGTGGAGAAGCCGCCCAGGAAGTGGCGCTGGATCTCCTGCTCCCGCAGCGCGTGCACCCTGACCGTGGCCTCGGCGACCGGGCCGTCGGCGTCGGTGACCGAGACCAGGAGCTGGTGGCGGTAGCCGAGCACGGCCTCGACCTCCTGCTCCCCGGCGGCCAGCTCGAAGCGCCCGAGCGGCTCGCCGATGTTGTAGTCCTTGCCGTCGTTCAGGAGGTAGCTGCCCGGCTCGAGGGACGAGAAGCGAGCTTGGCCCTGGTCATCGGTCTCGCGGAAGGTCGAGCCGGGGCCCCAGGGCGAGTCGTCCTGGTCCTCGCCCTCCTTCCGCAGCAGCAGGTCCCAGCCCGTGGCCAGCCGGCCGTCGGCGTGGCGCAGCGTGACCAGGAGCTCGGCGGCCGCCCGGAGCTCGATCCGCGCCTCGGCGGTCTTCCCGCCCTCGATCACGACCTGGGCCGCAGCACGGACGTACCCCTCGGCCGAGGCCTGGACCCGGAAGGGACCCGGCCGCAGGCCGTCCCAGGAGCGGGCGCCGTCGCCCTCGAGCGCGGCCGGCGGCCGCATCAGGCTGAGCAGGCGGCGGTCGCGCTCGCCGTCCTCCTCTTCCCCGCCGCCGTAGCCGAGCGAGGCGAGGCTCCGGTCGATGCTGGACAAGGGTTCGGTCTCCTCCTCTCCTGCCGCCAGCGGCTCGATCTCCTCGAGCCGGAAGTTCTCGACCGGGCTGCCGTCGGCCGCGGCGACCACCCGCACCACCAGCCGGCCGCCACGCCGCAGCCGCAGCTCCCCGAGGTCGACCGGCCCCTCGATCGATCCGGGCTCGTGGAAGACCGCCTCGCCGGTCTCGTGCCGCGCCACCACGTGGTAAGCGCCTTCGACCAGCTCGGCGGAGAAGCCGCCGTCGGTCAGGAGCCGCCCGCGGATGCCGCAGGCCAGCGGCAGCTGCAGCG
>CAYZXS010000075.1:0-4453 GCA_964482495.1 uncultured Planctomycetales bacterium | reverse complement strand
CCGCCGTCGGTCAGGAGCCGCCCGCGGATGCCGCAGGCCAGCGGCAGCTGCAGCGTGATGCTGTCGCCGACGCGGACCTCGTCCTGGCTGGCCCGCAGGCTCTCGCCCCGGCGCGCGTGGACCTCGTACTCGAGCCCCGGGTCCAGGTCGGCGAGGACCGCCATGCCGTCCTCACCGGTCACCGGCCCGTCATCGAAGAACTGGGACATGAGGTCGCCGAACATGCTCCTGTGCTCGCTGTCGGCGGTAGCGAGGACCCTGGCGCCCGCCGCGGGTGTTCCGCTGGCCTCCATCACCTGGACCCGGATCTGGCCGGTGCCGCCGAGCACCAGGCGCCGCTCGGGGTTCTCGCCGAGCTCCAGCTCGAAGGGCGGCAGCGAGGTGCTGGGCGCGCCCTTCGGTTTGGCGCTGAGCTGGATCGGGCCAGCCTTCAGGTGGTCCATGCGGCAGCGGCCGTCCTCGCCGGTGAGGCGGAGGTGGAAGGGCATCTCGTTCTGCTGCATGTCCTCGAAGTCGGTGACCATGGCCATCACCGGGACGCCGGCGCGCGGCCGCCCGTTCGGGTCGACGACCAGGGCGGTGAAGGAGGCCGCGGGCGGCAGCTCGAGGTCGCCGAGGTCGTACTCACGCTTCCCGGGAACGGCCTCGACCTGGCGGTAGCTCATGCGGTGAGAGCGCATCCGGCCGAGTACGACCCAGTTCTGGCTCGGCTCCGGGATCCGCAGCTGGACCTGGCCCTCCTCGTCGGCGGCTGCGGCCCACAGCGGCGAGTCGGGGACCTCCTCGCCGCCGATGCCCAACAGGAAGTCGCGGATCGTCTTGGAGTCTTCGTGCTGCGACTCGGGGTAGGAGACCGAGACCAGCTCCGCGCCGGCGAGGGGGCTGCCCGCTTCGTTCACCAGGCGGGCGGTCACCAGCACGACCCGGTCCGCTTCGCTGGGCTGCGAAGGGGTGTCGGCGAGCTGCGTGCGCTGTTCGGCGTGGGTCGCCGGGGCGGCGCTGGGAGCGCTCGCCGTGGCCGCGGCAGCTTCGGAGCCGCCGGCCTCCTCGAGGGGAGGCCGGTCGCCGGCCGGGTCCTGGGCCCGAGGAGTGGGGGGGGGCGGCGGGGTCGTTCTGGAGGAAGAGCAGGGTCGCGACGCCGATCAGGAGCACCGCCAGGAACAGGAGAAGGAGGCGTTGCATGGGAGAAGACCTGATTTTGGCCGATGGAGGGCTCTGGCGCCAGCGTTCGGGCCCGCTCGCCGACTTGCGGAAACCACGAACGCTAGGGAACATAGCCCAGAGACCATGCTGGCGGTTTCGGCCGCTCTTCGACCCCATCCCAGCCATGACCACGATCCTCCGTCCCCTCCTCTTCGCCCTGCCGCTGGCCGGCGCCGCCGCTCTGTTGGCGCCCGGACCCGCCGAGCCCGCCGGCCCGGAGGCGTTCCCGGCCGACCTGCTGGCCGCTCAGGCCAACGTCTACACCGCGAGCACCCAGGAGCGCGCGGCCCTCGACCAGGCCGCCGACGGCCGGGCCATGCTCGTTTGGGACAGCCGGCGCCAGGAGGGCGGCGGCTACGGCGTCTTCGCCCGCGCCTTCGACGCCGCGGGCCGGCCGCTGAGCCACGAGCTCCGGGTCAACCAGACCACCGAGGGCATGCAGTACCACCCGGCGGTCGCCTATGCCGCCGACGGCGCCGCCTGGTTCGCTTGGCAGTCCTACGGCCAGGACGGCGACGCCGGCGCCGTGGTCGCCCGTCGCTTCGGGCCCGAGCTGCAGCCCGGCGACGAGCTTCCGGTCAACCGGAGCCGCGAGGGTCATCAGGCCGAGGTCAGCCTGGCCGGCCTGGCCGGCGGCGGGGTGCTCGCCGCCTGGACCTCCCAGGTCGCTGGCATTGACGGCGAGGTCGTCACCCGGGTGCTGACGCGGCGGATCGATCAGCCGCAGGCGGAGGAGATCGCCCTGGGCGGCTCCGGCAAGGAGAGCCTGGCGTCCCTGGCCGCCCTGCCCGAAGGCGGCGCTGTCGCGGTCTGGGCCCGGGTCGCCGACGACGCGCCCGGCATCGCCGCGCGCTTGCTCGATGCGACGGGACGCCCGCTCGGCCCCGAGTGGATCACGGGCGCCGGCGTCGACGCCATCGAACCTGCGGTCGCCGCCGACGGCGTCGGCCGCATGGTGCTGGCCTGGCTCGAACCCGAGGCCGCTGGCTACGCCGTGCGAGCCCGCCGCTTCGACGCCACCGGCGCCGCCGCCGGCCCGGTCCTGCTCGTCGCAGGCGCCGAACAGGGCTGGAACAGCGGCGTCGCGGTCGCGGCGCACGAGGACGGCCGCTTCGCCGTCTGCTGGAACCAGGAGGGTGAATCGGACGGCGTCCTCGCCGCCAGCTACGGTGCGGACGGCCGCCTCCTCGGCCGCGAGCGGCTCACCGCCGACGCTCCGGGATCCCAGCTCCTGACCCTGGCCAGCGGCGCCCGCCGGGTGGCCTGGTGGGGAGGCCGCCTGGCCCTGGCCTGGAACGGAGACGGCGGGACCGGCGACTCCAGCGCCGCGCATCTGGGGCTGCGGCTCGACGCCGCGGCTGCCGCCGCCGCCTCCGCGGCCGCGGGGACGACCTCGCACGCCGCCGCCCTGGCCCTCGGCCCGCCCCAGCCCGCCCCGACCCTCGCCGCCGACGAGCAGCTCGCCATCCCGCCGATCTGGAACCCGAATTGGCAGCCCCAGGGCTTCCTGCGCGGCGCCCGGGCCGCCGGGGGCGACTTCGGCTTCGAGGCCATCGCCGGCACCGGCTGGACCCCGCCCGACCCCGAGATGGCGGTCGGACCGGACCGGCTGATGTTCATGGCCAACGGCGAGATCTCCTGCTTCGACAAGAACGGCAACCGCCAGTGGTGGGACGAGATCGAGAACAGCTTCGGCTTCTGGGGCTCGCTCGGCGCCGACAACTTCGTCTTCGACCCCGAGGTCACCTGGGACCCGCACGCCCGCCGCTTCCTGGCCATGGCCTGCGAGCGCTCCAACAGCAACCGCAGCTACTTCCTGCTGGCGGTATCCAAGGACGACTCGCCCGGCGACGCCAACGACTGGTGGAAGTACCGCATCGACGTCACGAGCATCGCCGGCAACGACATCGACTCGCCCAACATGGCGGTCGGGCCGAACGCCATCCTGCTCAGCGCCGACTTCTTCTCGCCCACCGACGAATACCTGATGTACTTCATCGACAAGAGCTCGGTGCTCGGCGGCGGCGCCCCGGTGGCGGCGCACGAGCTGATCGCCGGCGCCCGCCAGCAGTCGATGGGCGTGCCGGTGGTCTACGACAACGACAACACGCTCTACGTGCTGCAGTCGACCGAGTTCACCACCAACAACACGGTCATCTTCCACGCCATCACCAACCCCTTCACGGCCTACAACCGGGTCAGCCACACGCTCAGCGTGCCGAGCTACACCTACCCGACCCAGCCGCCGCAGAAGGGCAGCAGCAGCCGGCCCTACCTGTTCGAGCCGCGCTTCTGGAGCGTGGCGCAGCGCAACGGCTCGATCTGGGCCGTGCATCACGTGAACAACAGCCGGGCCCGAGTGCGCTGGTATGAATTCGCGCTCAACGGCTGGCCGGCGACCAGCGCCCCGAGCATGGCGCAGAACGGCGAGATCGACCTCGGCGACGGCATCCACACCTACTTCCCGTCGATCCACGTCGACCAGGACTCGAACGCCGCCATCACCTTCGCCCGCTCCGCCTCGAACGAGTACATCTCGATGGGACGGACGCTGCGTAAGGCCTCCGATCCGCTCAACAGCTTCCGCCCGGTGCAGGTGGTCCAGACCAGCAACAACGCCCACACCAGCGGCCGCTGGGGCGACTACAGCGGCGTCCAGGCCGAACCCGACGTGTCCGGAGTCTTCTGGGGCCACCACGAGTTCACCAACGGCTCGACCAACTCCTGGCGCACCTGGTGCGCCCGCTTCGACCTGCGGCCGACCGCCTACCAGCTCGCCGTGCCGCCGGTCACCGCCGGCCAGCCCGTCACCTTGAGCATCTCCGGCGGCACCCCCGGCAAGCGCAGCTACATCGCCTACAGCCTCACGGGCACCGAGCTCTACCCGGTGCCGCAGCTCAACGCCACGCTCAGCATCGGCAACCCGGTGCAGCTCGCCGCGGTCACCGCCGACGCCAACGGCGACGCCTCCTTCACTCGAAACGTCGGCGCCAACCTCGCCGGGACGACGGTCTGGCTTCAGGCCATCGAGACCGATCGGACGACGAACTGGGTGAAGGTCACGATTCAGTAGTCTTGGGTCCTCCTTGGTGTCCTGGGGGGGTGGAATCGCGGGACTCGACGTCTGGAGCCAATCGGGCACCGTCTTCGTCAGCGCTCCGCGCTGACTCGGTGCCCGATTGGCTCCAGACGTCGTGTCCCGCGGGGGGGGGGGGGGGGGGGGGGGGGGGGGGGGGGGGGGGGGGGGGGG
>CAYZXS010000074.1:9191-13578 GCA_964482495.1 uncultured Planctomycetales bacterium | reverse complement strand
CCGCGCCGGCCAACCGCGGAGATCAACCGCCGAGCTTGGGCAGAGGGACCTGGGCGACGAAGCTGCCGCGGAAGTCGCCTTGCTGGAAGCCGGTGGCCTGGTCCTCGGGGTAACGCTCGGCGAGCAGGGCGGCGACCTGGGGGTCGATCTGGTCGGCGGGGCCGTGGCAGGGCAGGCACTGGGCGGCGACGTAGATCGGCTGCCAGTAGTGGAGCAGGCGGTCGCCGTCGATGAACTCCTCGACCTTGGTGGCGGGCTCGAGCGGCGCGTCAGCGGTGCTCTGGGAGGCGGCGCGGCTCATCCACTCCTCGACGTAGTCGTCCGGGGCGTTGGAGTGGTTGCGCAGCTTCAGCGCCGTGCGGCCGACGTAGAAGCCCAGCTCGCCGCGGAAGTCCTCGGTGATCGGCTGGGCGACCTCGGCGCAGACGCCGAGGGCCGCGGCCGGGCCGCCTTCCTGCATGGCCTCTTGGAGCCGGGCCTTGAGCCGGGCGCCCAGCGCGGCGACGGCGTCGGCGGCGCTGGCTTCGGCCTCGGTCACCTGCTTGAACATCTTGGCCCGCTTGGCGACCGCCTTCATGACGAAGGTCGTGCCGAGGACCACGAAGGCCAGCCACAGCCCGAGCATCAGGAAGGTGCGGCTCTTCATGACAGCAGCTTGCGCACGGCGGAGGAGACCGTGGCGCCGTCGGCCCGGCCGGCGGCCTTGGCCATCAGGGCCTTCATCACGGCGCCCATCTCCTTCATGGAGCTGGCGCCCGTCTCGGCGATGGCCTCCTTGACCAGGGTCTCGAGCTCGGCGTCGCTGAGGCCCTGGGGGAGGTAGCCGTCCAGCAGCTCGGCCTCGGCCAGCTCGCGCTGGGCGAGCTCCTCGCGACCTCCCTCCTGGAACTGCTTGGCGGCCTCGCGGCGGCGCTTGAGCAGCTTCTGGAGCACCTGCACCACCTCCGGCTCGTCCAGGAGATCGACCGGCGCCGCATCAGCGGCCGGGGCGTCCGCGCCCCCCGCCTGGCCGGCGCGGCCCTTCTTGTCGATCCCGGCGTTCTTGAGCTCGTTCATCGCCAAGCGCAGCGTCTCGAGCTTGGCCTTGTCCCGGTCACGCATGGCCTGCTTGATGTCGGCCTGCATCCTGTCGACGGTCTCAGACATCGGCCTCTTCCTCCTCATCGTCCCGCACCACGGAGGCCATCCGCAGCAGACGGTCCCCGTCCTTCAGGTTGACCAGGCGCACGCCCTGGGTGGGCCGGCCCTGGAGCGAGATCTCCTCGACCGGGGTGCGCACCATCATGCCGCTCTTGGTGACGAACAGGACGTCGTCGCAGCGGCTGGCGTTGAGGGCGTTCACCACCCGCCCGTTGCGGTCGGTGGTCTTGATGCCGACCACGCCCTGCGAGCCGCGCTTGGTGAGCCGGAACTCGCCGATCCGGGTGCGCTTGCCGTAGCCGTTGACGCTGGCGAGCAGCAGCAGTTCGTCCTCGGTGCCGGTGACCAGGTCGACGACCCGGTCGCCTTCCTTGAGCGCGGCGCCGCGCACGCCGCCGGCGGTGCGGCCCATGGCGCGGGCGTCGCTCTCGACGAAGCGCACCACCTGGCCGCCGGCGGTGCAGAGCATGACCTCGTCGCCGTCGTTGAGGAAGGCGGTGCCGACCAGCTTGTCGCCCTCGTCGAGCTTGGTGGCGATGATGCCGGCCGAGCGCGGCCGCGAGTAGGCGGTCAGCTCGGTCTTCTTGACCTTGCCGCCGGCGGTGGCGAACAGCAGGTACTTGGCCTCGGTGAAGTACCGCGCCGACTGGATCGAGCGGATCTCCTCGTCCGGGGCGATGCCCTCGATCATGTTCCGGATCGAGCGGCCCTGGGCGGTGCGGTCGAGGTCTGGCAAGCGGTAGACCTTGAGCCAGTAGAGGCGGCCGCGGTCGGTGATGATCAGCAAGTAGTCGTGCGTCGAGCACACGAACAGGTGAGACAGCGAGTCGCCCTCCTTGGCCTTGCCGCCGGCGATGCCGCGGCCGCCGCGGCTCTGGGCGCGGTAGGTCGAGAGCGGCGTACGCTTGACGGCGCCGCTGCGGCTGATCGTGACGGCGACGGTGTCCTCGGCGATCAGGTCCTCGGTCAGGAAGTCTTGGACCGAGGCGCCGATCTCGGTGCGGCGCTTGGAGGAGTACTTGCCCTCCATCTCGTCCAGGTCCTCGCGGATCATGTTGAGGACCAGCTCGTCCTCGGCCAGCACCCGCTTGTACCAGGCGATGTCCTTCTCGAGCTCGTCGATCTCCTCCTGGAGCTTGTGGATCTCGAGGGCGGTGAGCCGCCCCAGCCGCATGTCGACGATCGCCTGCGATTGGATCTCGCTGAGGTCGAAGGTCTCCTCGAGCCGCATCTTGGCGTGGGCGGTGTCGTTCGAGGTCTTGATGATCTGGACGACCTCGTCGATGGCCTGGATCGCGATCATCAGCCCCTCGAGGATGTGCAGGCGCCGCTCGGCCTTCTCCAGCAGGAACTGGGTGCGGCGGCGGATGACCTCGAAGCGGTGGTCGCGGTAGGCGGTGATCAGCTCCTTGACCCCGACCTGGCGCGGCTGGCCGTCGATCAGCACCGTGTTGCGGATCGAGTAGGTCGTCTGCAGCGGCGAGTGCTTGTAGAGCAGGTTCTCGACCACCGCCGGGTCGGCGTCGCGCCGCAGCTCGATCACCATGCGCATGCCCTGGCGGTCGGACTCGTCGCGGATGTCGTGGATGCCCTCGATCCGGCCCTCCTTCACCGCGTCGGCGATCTTCTCGATGATCGCGGACTTCTCGCGCTCGTAGGGGATCTCGGTGACGACCAGGCGCTCGCGGCCCTTCTTCGGCTCCTCGTGGTGGATGCGGCCCCGGAGCACGATGCGGCCCTGGCCCTGGCCGAAGGCCGAGGCGATGCCGGCGGCGCCGCAGATGATGCCGCCGGTCGGGAAGTCCGGCCCGGGCATGACCTCGAGGATCTCGGAGACGGTGCAGTCCGGGTTGTCGAGCACCAGCCGGATCGCCGCGAAGACCTCGTTCGGGTTGTGCGGCGGCAGCGCGGTGCTCATGCCGACCGCGATGCCCTCCGAGCCGTTCACCAGCAGGTTCGGGAAGCGCCCCGGCAGGACCACCGGCTCCAAGCGCGTCTCGTCGTAGTTGGTCTTCTTGTCGACCGTCTCCTTGTCGAGGTCGAGCAGCATCTCCTCGGCCGCCGCCGCCATGCGCGCCTCGGTGTAACGCATGGCCGCCGGCGGGTCGCCGTCGATCGAGCCGAAGTTGCCCTGGCCGTCGACCAGCGGCGAGCGCAGGCGGAAGGGCTGCGCCATCCGCACCAGCGTCGGGTAGATCACCGACTCACCGTGCGGGTGGTAGTTACCCGAGGTGTCACCGGCGATCTTGGCGCACTTGCGGTACTTGCCGTTCGACCTGAGGTTCAGGTCGTTCATCGCGACGAGGATGCGGCGTTGGGACGGCTTGAGGCCGTCGCGCACGTCCGGCAGCGCCCGATCGTGGATCACGGAGAGGGCGTAAGTCAGGTACGACTCACGCATCTCGCGCTCGATCAGGCTGTTGCCGATGTGCTCTTGGTGGGGGGTCTGGGACTCGCTCATCTGGGCGGGAAAAGGGCGCCGGAACAGCAGCGCTATTTCACCAGCGCGGCCCGCTCAGGGGAAGCCTCGAGGAGCCGCCCGCGGCCGCCTAAGCCCTTTCTGATCAGGGGCTTAGGTCGGCGCCCAAGGTTGCCGCGAGGAGCCCGGCGAGGCCGGCCACGAACAGCGCCCAGAGCAGCCTCCGGGCCCGCTCCGCGCGGCCGTGGTGGCGCTCCGCGCGGGCGGGATCGGTGAGGCAGAGGCGGATCTCCTCGATGCGGCGGCCGACCGCCGGGTGGCGCAAGGCGAAGCGCGGCCGGCGGCGCATCAGCAGCGAGAGGGCGCCCGTCAGGCCGCCGGCGTAGACCGGCGAGCGCTCGATGGCGTCGAGGTCGGCCTGCTGCTCGAAGCGGCGGCTGGCGTACAGGAAGGGCAGCGCCGCCGGGGCCAGCGCCAGCAGCAGCCAGGCCATCGACGGCTCCTCCTCGCTGGTGGGCAGCAGCAGCTCGAGGGCGGCCACCGCGAGCAGCAGGGCGCCGGCGGTCCCGGCCACCAGGGCAGCGGCGTGGCGCCGTTCGAAGTGGGCGAGTTCGTGGGACAGCACCGCTTCGAGCTGGTGGGGCTCGAGCCGCGCCTGCAGGGCGTCGCTGACCAGGATCCGCTTCCACGGCCCGAAGCCGACCGCGACCGCGTTGGCGACCAGCCCCTCCGTGCTCCAGTGCAAGGTCCGCGGGGCGGGCCCGGCGCCGCGCCACATCCCGTCCACCGCCGCCTGCAGCGCCGGCAGCCCCTGCGTGGCGCCGAGCA
>CAYZXS010000074.1:0-9091 GCA_964482495.1 uncultured Planctomycetales bacterium | reverse complement strand
GCGAGGCCGGCTTCGCCGTAGCGGAAGGCGTGCTGGATGACCAGGTAGGGCAGCAAGCCGATCCAGGACGACAGGGCCGCCGGAAGCTCCCAGTCCTGCCACAGCCGCAGGCCGCCGAAGGCCGACAGGAAGGCCGCGTGCAGCAGCTGCGGCCCGAGGAAGGACAGGACCGGCCCCGCCTCCCACGGCACCCGCGGGCGCGGCAGGCCCCAGCGCAAGCCGAACAGCCAGGCGACGCCGACGACGCCGATCAGGCCGATCGGCTCCGGGCGCTCGGCGACCCAGTCGAGGTGCTGCTCGAACCACGCCCACTGCAGGTAGGCCAGGCCGAGCGAGAGCAGCCGCGGCATCAGAGCGGGATCTCGACCGGCACGCCGACGCTCGCGGGACCGGTCAGCAGCAGGCCGCCGCGGCCGCGCGGGGCCGGGGCCAGCGCCAGGGCGCCGCCGCGCATCTCGATCGCGATCGGCTCAGGGGCGCGTTCGGCCCAGGCCAGCAAGGCCACGGCGACGGCGCCGCTGCCGCAAGCCCGCGTCTCCCCCACCCCGCGCTCCCAGACCCGCATCCGCAGGCCGCCCTCGGGGCGCTCGGCGATGAGCTCGAGGTTGACGCCGTCGGGGAAGAGGTCCTCGCGCGAAGCGGCGGCATCGGCCAGGCCGGCGAGGTCGGCGCCGTCGAGGTCCTCGACTGGCACGACGCAGTGCGGGTTCCAGAAGGGCACCGGCACGCCGCGCAGGCCGCCGGGCAGCTCGACCGTCTGGGCGGGGAGGGCCGCCGGCAGGTCCTCGGCCCGCAGGTGCAGCTCGATCCAGCCGTCGCCAGTGGAGGCCCAGGCCACCCGGCGGCCGTCCATCTCGAACTCCCCTGCCGGCTCGCCGGAGTGCAACGCCGCCACCCGCAGGCCGTTCAGGCAGGTGCCGCCCGGGCTGCCGTCCCGGTTGACCACCCGCAGCCGCGGCGGGCCGCCGGGCTCGCCGGCGCCGAGCACCAGCAGGCCGTCGTAGTCCTGGCCGCAGGCCCGCGGCGCCAGCGCAGCCTCGGCGACCCCGGTGCGGTTCACGTCCCCTTCGAGGGCGAGCAGGAAGGTATTGCCCAGCCCCTCGCCGGGGACGCAACGCAGGGCCGACGTCATTCAGCCCCGCTGGTCAGCCGCTTCACGGAGGAAGGCGGCGAAGCCCTCCTCGTCCTTCAAGGCTCCGTCCCGACGCCCGAGGATCTCCCCGGAGGCCGGGTCGACCACCAAGTAAATCGGCGTGGTGTAGCTTTCGGTCATCGCCAGTTGCAGTTCGATGGTCCGCTCGGAAATGGCCGGGTCGTGGTCGTCGTTGTGGAGGCGAGCCTCGACCATTTGGTTTTCGAGAATCCCGGCGACCGCCGGGAGCGGGAAGAAGTTCTCTTCCATCATGCGGCAGTTCACTCAGGTGTGCCCAGTGAAGTTCACGAACAGGAGTTTGCCTTGGTCGAGAGCCGAAGCCTTCGCCGCTTCAAAATCGTCCTTGATGATCTCGTGCTGGGCAATCCGCCGTCCACCGCCCTCTTCCTGGAAAGAGTAATTGGGGACGATCGCGGTCATCACATCATCCATCCGCGCGCCAGTCCAGCCGTGCATGCAATACGCCGCGAACAGGGCGAAGCACAGGCCGGTGAAGGCGCGCTTGGCCTTGACGCCGTCCGGCCGGCCCCCCTTCCAGGGCAGGATGCCGAGCAGGTAGAGCGCGGCGGCCAGCAGCACCACCGCCCAGATCAGCAGGAAGCGCTCCCGCGGCAGCACACCCCAGCTCCAGACGATGTCGGTGTTCGACAGGAACTTCATCGCCGCCGCGACCTCGACGAAGCCGAGGGTGACCTTGACCGTGTTCATCCACTCGCCGCTGCGCGGCATCGCCTGGATGCGGCCCGGAATCAGCGACAGGAACACGAAGGGCACCGCCATGGTGAGACCGAAGACGCCCATGCCGAGCGCAACGCGCACCAGGTCGCCGCCGGTGGCGCCGAAGCTGAGCAGGCTGCCGACGAAGGGCGCGGTGCAGGTGAAGCTGGTCACCACCAGCGTCGCCCCCATCAGGAAGACGCCGAAGTAGCCGCCGGTGGTCGAGGCCTGGGTCGCCGCCTTCATCAGGAACTGCGGCGGGTTCATGGTCACGAAGCCGAACAGCACCAGGGCGAAGAACAGGAACAGCGCGCCGATCACGAGGTTGGTGACCGGGTGGGTGGCGAAGGCCAGCACCACCGGCCCGATGACCACCCCGATGAGGATGAAGATCGCGACGATGCCGGCGCCGTAGGCCAGGCTCAGCGGCAGCACCTTGCCGCCGCGCGCCTCGGCCTGCTTGGTGAAGAAGCTGATCGTGATCGGGATCATCGGGTAGGTGCAGGGCATCACCAACGCGAACAGGCCGCCCGCGACCGCCAGCAGCAAGAAGGCCAGCAGGCCGTCGTCGGCAGGTGGCGGCTCCACTTCGTCGGCGTCGGCGTCGGCGACGGCGGTCCCGGCTCCGGCGTCACCGGCCCCCTCGGCGTCCCCGGCTGCCGCCGGGTCGGCGGCCTCGACCTCGGCTCCGCCCTCGTAGACCAGGTCGAAGGCGATCTTCGCTTCGGGGTCGCAGACGAGGTCGTCGCAGGCCATGTAGGTGACCCAGCCGCGGGTCTCGAAGCTCCCGCTCCGGCCCTCCGCCAAGCGCAGCGGCAGCACCAGGCCGCCGTCCTCGGCCAGGTAGTGGTAGGTGCCCCAGGACTCCTCCTTGACGATCGCCGGGCTGGTGCCGCGCAGCGGCCCGACCTGCTCGAAGCCGTCCGGAACGCCGAGCACCACTGGCGAACCGAGCTCAGGATCCTGCCCGGGGTCGTAGGCGTGCCAGCCGATCGGCAGCGTCAGCCAGGCCCGCAGCTCGACCTCGCGGCCAGTCGGGCCCTCGACCCGCACCAGCTCGGCCCGGACCCGCCCCTTCCCGACCTCGTCGATGTCGGGTTCGACCGGCGCCTGCAGCGCCGCCGGGATCTGGCCGGCGCCACCCTGCGCGCCCGCGCCGGCCGCGCCACCGGCCTCAGCCGCGAGCCTGGTGTAGGCGAAGGCGACCTTTACCGACTCCGGAGGCAGGCAACTGCTGTCGTCGCAGGCCTGGTAGCCGACCTCGGCGGAGCCCTCAGCGGCGCCCTCGGCGCCGGCGCCCATCTTCAGGGGCAGGATCAGGGCGTCGCCGTGGGCCAGCCACAGGTAGGTGCCGATGTCCAGTTCGTGGACCTCCGCCGGCTTCCCGGTCCGGACCCGGCCGTCGGGCGCGAAGCCCGCCGGCACCTGCACCGACACCGCGATCCCGTTCATCGGGTCGATGTCCGGGTGGTAGACGTGCCAGCCGGGCTCGAGCTCGAACTGGACGTGGAGCTCGACGGCGGCGCCGGGAGCGGCGGCCTCCGGGACCAGCCGGGCGGTGACCTCGACCGGATCCTGGGCGCCGAATTGCGGCGCGAGGGCCAGCAGGAGCGTTGCGAGCATGCGTTCTTTTCGCGTTCAGGAGCCGTCCGTGAGACGGTTTTGGTGGGCGATACAGGACTCGAACCTGTGACCCCCTCCTTGTAAGGGAGGTGCTCTAGCCAACTGAGCCAATCGCCCCGAACCGGCCATTCTAGAATGCCGGCGTGGAAACAGGGACACCGGAACCGTCCTCAGATCGCCCCGGAGCGGCCCCGGCGGCCCAAGGGGCGCTGATCGTCCGCTATCACGAGATCGGCCTCAAGGGCGGCAACCGGGCCTTCTTCGAGCGCAAGCTGTGCGAGAACCTGCGGGCCGCCCTGCCCGGGGTCCCCGACGTCCGCACCCAGCGCATCCGCGGCCGGATCCTGGTCCGCGCCGGGGTGCCGGCCGAGCGCATGATCGAGGCCCTTTCCCGGGTCTTCGGGGTCGCCAGCCTGTCGGCCGCGGTCGAGGTCGAGCCGGATCTGGACCGAATCGCCGCGGTCGGCGCGGAGCAGCTCGAGAAGGCCCTCGGGCTGCAGTTCGCCGGCCGCGAGGCGGTGCGCTTCCGGGTCCGGGTCAACCGCGCCGACAAGGGCTTCCCGATGCGCTCGAACCAGATCGAGCGCGAGCTGGCCGAGCGGGTGATGCCCCGCTTTCCGCAGCTGCACGTCAACCTGAGCTCGCCCGAGCTGGCCCTCGAGGTCGACCTGCGCCAGGAGGGCACCTGGGTCTTCGCCGGCCGCCGCCCTGGCCCCGGCGGCCTGCCGGTCGGCACCATGGGCCGGGTGGTGTGCCTGCTCTCTGGCGGCATCGACTCGCCCGTCGCCGCCTGGCTGGCGATGAAGCGCGGCATGCGGGTGGACTTCGTCAGCTTCTACAGCTTCCCCCACGTCGGCCCGCAGACCCGCGAGAAGCTGATCCGGCAGGTCGAGAACCTGTGCCGCTGGCAGCCCACCGCCAAGCTGACCATCGTGCCCTTCACGCCCATTCAGGAGGCCATCCGCGACCAGTGCCCGCCCTCCTACCGCACCGTGCTCTACCGCCGGGCGATGCAGCGGATCGCCTCGAAGGTCGCCTTCCGCAGCAACGCCAAGGCCCTGATCACCGGCGAGAGCGTCGGCCAGGTCGCCAGCCAGACCCTCGAGAACATGACCGTGATCGAGGCCGCCTCGGAGCTGCCGGTCCTGCGGCCGCTGGTGACCATGGACAAGCACGAGACGGTCGCCGTGGCGCGCCGCATCGGCACCTACGAAACCAGCAACCTGCCCGCTCCGGACTGCTGTACTGTGTTCCAGCCGGAGCACCCGGTGATCTACGGCAAGCTCGATGAGGCCCTGGAAGCCGAGCAGCCGATCGACCTGGCGCAAATGACCGCCGACGCGGTCCGCGGCGCCGAACGCCTGCGCTTCCCCGAATGACATGAAGCTCCCCCACGCCCTGAACCTGCTCCTCCTGGCGGCCCTGTTCGCCTCCGCCTGCGCCCCGGCCCCGCCGCCGCCGCGCGAGGCCGCCGCCAACGTGATCAACCTCGAGGAGGGCCCGAAGGCCCTCGACGCCCCGGTCACCGAGGCGCCGAAGATCGCGCCGCCGACCTCCACCCAGACCCTCTACCAGGTGCACGTCCGCAACGCCGCGGGCCAGATCATCGAGGGCTGCCGGGTCATGCTCCTGACCGAGATCCCGGACCCGCTGTTCCTGCGCGAGCCGCGCAAGAAGACCCGGATTAGCTACCACTACAGCCCCAACTACGGCCGCACCGACTTCATGACCCTGGCCGACGGCAAGCCCAAGTACCTGGTCGTGGGCGGCGACGGCTTCCTGCCCTCGGTGGTCGAGCTGAAGCCGGCGGTCGGCGGACAGACCTACGAGCTGACCGTGCGCACCGAGATCATGCCGATCGTCACCGTGATCGTGACCGACCACGAGGGCAACCGGGTGTCGCAGCCGCTCGTGACCATGCGCCCCCCGACCGGCACGGCCACCAAATACACCGTGCGAGGGTTGGCGCCGAACGAGGGCATGACCGAGGTCGGCGACGACCTCGGCGAGGTCAAGCTGACCCGCCCCCACGGCAAGTACTGGCTGATCACCTCGCGCGGCTCGCGCGAGCTGGACCCGAAGATGAACGGGACCTGCCGGCGCTACCAGATCATCGAGTGGACCGGCTCGCCGGACACCATCGAGGTCCAGCTGCCGACGAAGTCCGAGGCCAAGCCGTCCTGGTACACCTTCTGATCGCGCGCCCCGGCGGCCCAAGAAAGGAAGGAGCCTGGCGCGAGCCAGGCTCCTTCTTGTTTAGATGGCGAGGGTGACGGGACTCGAACCCGCAACCACCAGATCGACAGTCTGGTACGCTGACCAATTGCGCCACACCCCCGCTCGGGGGCGAAAAGTATAGGTGGGGTCCGGGAGGCGGTCAAGCCTCGGGAGCGCAGGACTCGGCCTCCTTGGCCTGGTCCCAGAGGGCGTCCATCTCGTCTAGCGAGGCCTCGCCGAAGGGCTTGCCCAGGTTGCGCTCGATGTGGCGGAAGCGGGTCCCGAAGCGCTCGATGGTGCCGCGCAGGGCCAGCTCGGGCTCGATCTCGAGCTTCCGGGCCATGTTGACGATCGCGAACAGCAGGTCCCCGATCTCGTGCTCCGCGGCCTGGCGGTCGTCGCGGGCGATGGCGTCCTGGACCTCGGCCCACTCCTCCTCCACCTTCTCGGCCGGGCCGAGCAGGTCGGGCCAGTCGAAGCCGGCGTTGGCGGCCTTCTGGCCGACGCGGTAGGCCCGGAGCAGGGCCGGCAGGCTGCTGGGCACCCCTGACAGGGCCGAGGTGTCGTCCTTGCCCGCCTCCTCGCGCTCCTGCTTCTTGATCGTCTCCCAGTTGTTCAGGACCTCGCCCTCGCCGCTGACCTCGACCTCGCCGTAGACGTGCGGGTGGCGCCGCACGAGCTTGTCGGCGATGCCGTGGGCGACCTCGGGCAGGCCGTAGCCGCGGTCCTCGGAGGCCACCCGGCTGACCATCAGCACCCCCATGAGCAGGTCCCCGAGCTCCTCCCGGGCGCAGTCGTCGTCGCGCCGGGCGACGGCGTCGGCCAGCTCGTGGCACTCCTCGACCAGGTGCGGCGTGAGGGATTCCACCGTCTGCTTGGCGTCCCAGGGGCAGCCGCCGGGCGAGCGCAGGGTGTCGACGACCTGGATCAGGCGCTCGACGGCGTCGAGCTGATCCTGGGGCACGGGCTTCTCCTGAGGGGCCATGGGGCCGGATTCTACTCCGGGGGCGCCGGGCCGGCCCACTCCATCCGGTAGTGCGGCCCGATGTCCGGCATCTCGAACTCCTCTCCGACGGCGCGGAAGCCGCAGCCCTGGTAGAAGCCGGCGGCGGTGGTCCGGGCGTTGCACCAGACTCCCGTGCCCTCGGCGGCCGCCAGGCGCTGCAGGGCGCGCACCAGGCGGGCGCCGATGCCACGGCCGCGCAGGGCCGGCTCCACCGCCATACCGCGGATGCGCAGGCGGCAGGGTGCGGCGGCGGGATCGGGGCCGGGCGGCGAGTCCTCGAGCAGGGTGGCGACGCCGACCAGGGCACCGTCGCGGTAGGCGGCGGCGTGGGTGGTGGTCGGCAGCTCGTCGATGTCGTAGACGGCGCCGGTGAAGGGCTGGTCGGGACGCAGGCAGCGGTGGCGCAGCTCGTGCACCGCGGCGGCAGGGACGCCGAGGCAGAGCTCCACCGGGGTGGCCAGCTCCAGCTCGGCCCGCTGCCGCAGGCGGCAGGCTTCGCAGCCGCCGCAAGGCGCGCCGGCGGGGTCGGGGTCGTAGCAGGACAGGGTGCGCTCGACGGGCACCCCGAGCTCTCTGGCCAGCCGCAGGATCTCGGCCTTGCGGAGGTGCTGGAGCGGCGCGTGGAGGGTGAAGAGTCGGCCCTCGACCCCCTCGCGGGTGGCGAGCTGGGCCAGGTCCTGAAAGGCGGCGATGAACTCCGGCCGGCAGTCCGGATAGCCGGAGTAGTCGAGGGCGTTGACGCCGATGCCCAGGTCGTGGGCGCCGCGGGCCTCGGCCAGTCCCAAGGCCAGCGACAGGAACAAGGTGTTCCGGGCCGGGACGTAGGTCACCGGGATGCCCGCCTCGACGGGCGCCCGGGGGTCGGCCGTCTTGGGCACCGGGTGGTCGCTGGTGAGGGCCGAGCCGCCGACGCCCCTGAGGTCCAGGGGCACGACCAGGTGCTCGGCCACCCCGAGCGCGGCGGCGATCTCCTCGGCGGCGGCGATCTCGGCGGCGTGGCGCTGGCCGTAGTCGACGCTGAGGGCGTGGACCCGGAAGCCCCGCCGCTGCATCCAGGCGGCCACGGCCGCGGAATCGAGGCCGCCGGACAGCAACACGACCGCCGGCTTTCGACTATCTTCTTTGGTTCCCATGCCCGGCCGCCCCCTCTGGAAGCGCCTTGAGCGCGAGCGGATCTGGCCTAATCGTAGCGGTTCCCGGAGCCCCGTCCCGGACCGCCCCCTGAGCACCTCATGACCGAAGTCACCGAACAAGCCGTCCTGGAGGCCCTGCGCGCCGTCCAGGATCCCGACCTGCACCGCGACGTGGTGTCGCTGGGATTCGTCAAGGACGTCAAGATCTGCGGCGGCGCCGTCGGCTTCACGCTGGAGCTGACCACCCCCGCCTGCCCGGTCAAGGAGCAGCTGCAGCAGCAGGCCTACGCCGCGGTGGCGGCGCTCGACGGGGTCGAGACGGTGAACGTCAACCTGACGGCGCAGGTCAAGAGCACGCTGGGACCGGCGAACGCGGCGAGCGAGGGCATCAAGAACGTGATCGCCGTGACCAGCGGCAAGGGCGGAGTGGGCAAGACCACCTGCGCCGTCAACCTGGCGGCGGCGTTGGCGGCGACCGGCGCCAAGGTCGGGCTGCTGGACGCCGACGTCTACGGCCCCAACATCCCGGTGATGATGGGGGTCAGCGGCAACCCGCAGGCCGCGCCCGGCGGCAAGATCCTGCCGATGGAGGCGCACGGCATCAAGACCATCTCGGTGGGGTACATGGTCGAGGACGGCCAGCCGGTGATGTGGCGCGGGCCGATGCTGCACCGGGCGCTGGAGCAGTTCTTCCAGGACGTCGAGTGGGGCGAGATCGACTACCTGCTGGTCGACATGCCGCCGGGGACGGGGGACGCCCAGATCAGCCTGGCGCAGCTGGTGCCGCTGACCGGCGCCGTGGTCGTGACCATGCCGCAGGAGGTCTCGCTGACCGACGTGCGGCGGGCGATCGGCATGTGCCAGCAGGTCAAGTGCGACGTGCTCGGCATCATCGAGAACATGTCCGGCGACATCTTCGGCCACGGCGGCGGCGAGAAGACCGCCGGCACCTTCGACGTGCCCTACCTCGGCACCATCCCCCTGCAGCCCGGCGTGCGCCAGGGCGGCGACACCGGCACGCCGATCGTGCTCACCGAGCCCGAGCACGAGGTCTCCCAAGCGTTCACCCGCATCGCCGGCCAGCTCGCCGCCGCCATCAGCACCCGCGAGGCCATGCAGCTGCCGATGCTCGAGGTATAGGGGTCAGACATCGGTTTTTAATCGACGTCGGACCTCGACTTTTGGCCCACGAGGCCGCTCCGCGCTTCGCGCGGAGCGGCCTCGTGGGCCAAAAGTCGAGGT
>CAYZXS010000073.1:0-14436 GCA_964482495.1 uncultured Planctomycetales bacterium | reverse complement strand
GCCTTGGCGCAGGAAGTCGACGTACGACCTCGATTAACAATCGATGTCTGACCCCTTATTGGACCTTGTCTTCGAAGCGGTCCTTGAGGCGGTCGATGAGGCGGCCGAGGATCTTGGACACGCGGGACTGGCTCAGCTCCAGGTCGTCGCCGATCTCCTTCAGGGAGCGGTTCTCGAAGAAGCGCTTGAACAGGATCTCGCGGCCCTCGGGGTCGAGCGAAGCGGCGATGACCTCGAGCAGCTCGCGGCGGTGGGCGTCCTCGAGCGGGCCCTGCTCCTTGGTGTCCTCGACGAAGTCCAGCCCCTGCTCCATGTCGCCGCCGGAGCCGGAGACCTTGCTGCCGGCCATCACCGGGCTGTCCTTGCCGGCGCCGAAGCGGCGCATGTACTCCTTGATGTCCATTCCCAGGCGCTCGGCGACCTCGTCGTCGTTGGGGTCGCGGGAGAGCTCGGTCCGCAGGGCGTCGACCGCCTCCTTGCGGCGGTTGATCCGGGTCCGCATCGGCCGCGGCAGCCAGTCCAGGCGCCGCAGCTCGTCGATGATCGCGCCCCGCACCCGGTGCTCGCAGAAGGCCTCGAAGGGGACGCCCCGGCTGGGGTCGTAGTTCTGGATCGCCTGAATCAGGCCGACGTCGCCGGCGCCCTCCAGGTCCCCGATCTCGACCGAGCGCGGCAGCCTGGCCCGCACCCGCCGCACCACCGCGCGCGCGAAGGGGCGGTAGTACTCGATCAGGGCGTTCCGCGCCTCGATGCGCTGGTCGTCGCAGCACTCGGCCCACAGACGTTCGAGCGTCTTGTTCTCGAATTGGCTCGGCTTAGCTCGACGAACCATGCGCTGGGTTCATGACGACGGTTGGGGGGAGGGAACGTTGCCGTTCGCGGTCGCGCAAAAACTACCGAAACAGGGCCGCCAAACAAAACAAGAAAAACCTGGAATCCCCCTCTGCCGGCGCGCGCCTCTCCGCCGGTCGCCGCGACGCCCGAGCTTCAGCCGAGCACCCGGGCTTCGGCCGCGCGCATCTCCCCACGCGCCGCGGGCGTGTCGTCGCGGAAGCCCAAGAGGTGCAGCGCGCCGTGGGCGATGTAGAGCAGAACCTCTCCAGCGGCGTCCGTTCGGCGATTGCGCGCTTCCTGCACCGCGACGTCGCGGTTGACCAGGACCTCGCCGAAGAGGTCCTCGTCGCCGTAGGGGAAGGCCATGACGTCGGTGCTGCTCGGGTCGTCGAGGAAGGCGGCGTGCAGCGCGGTGTGCTCCTCCTCTGCCATCAGCACGACCTCGATTTTTTCTCCCGGCGGGCCCGCGTAGAGCTCCCAGGCGCGCGCCACCACCCGCCGGGCGGCGCGCGCGTCGACACCGGCGAGCCGCGCCCGGGCGCGGAAGCGGACCACCGGCGCGCGGCTCACTCCCCGTAGGCCTCCACCACCCGCTGCACCAGCGAGGAGCGCTGGATGTCGCCGACGCCGAGCTCCACCACCGTGACGCTGTCGACGCCGCGCAGGCGGCGGATCGCGTCCTCCAGGCCGCTGCGGCCCTCGACCAGGTCGGTCTGGGTGAGGTCGCCGGTGACCACCGCGCGGCTGCCCTCGCCGAGGCGGGTCAGGAACATCTTCATCTGCCCGGGGGTGCAGTTCTGCGCCTCGTCGAGGATGATGAAGCTGCGCGCCAGGGTGCGCCCGCGCATGAAGGCCAGCGGCGCGATCTCGACCAGGTCGAGGCTGCGCAGCCGGCGCAGGCCGGTCGGTCCCAGGATGTCGCGCAGGGCGTCGTAGAGCGGCCGCAGGTAGGGGTTCACCTTGGCCTCGAAGTCGCCCGGCAGGAAGCCGAGGTTCTCGCCCGCCTCGACCGCGGGCCGGGTCAGCACCAGCCGCTGCACCCGCCCCGCTTGCAGCTCGCGCACCGCCGCGGCCACCGCCAGGAAGGTCTTGCCGGTGCCGGCCGGCCCCGCCGCCAGCACCAGGTCGGCGCGGCGCATGGCGTCCAGGTAGACCTGCTGGGTGGGCGTCCGCGCGCTCGGCAAGCCGCGGCCTCCGCCGCCGCTGGCCCGGCCGGCGCCGCCGAGGCCGGGAGTCCCCTCGGGCTCGTCCTCGAACAGCAGGCTCTCGACCTCGCCGGGGCTGAGCTCGCCGCCGCTGCGGAGCGCGTCCAGGACCTGCTCGACGCGCAGCGTCACGGCCGCCACCGCCTCGTCCGGGCCGGTCAGCCGCAGGTTGCCGTCGCGGGCGCTCATGCGCACGCCGAAGCGCTTCGAGACCTGCTTCAGGAGGCGGTCGTAGGGGCCGAACAGCGACAGCTGTTCCTCGAGGCTGAGCAGCGGGAGGCGGTTCTCCAAGACGACAAGCTTAGCAGGGCACGGCCGTCCGGCCCGGCGCGGGCGCCGGGCCGGTCTAGGGCGCGGCGGCGAAGGCCAGGAAGACCCGGAGCACCGGGGCCGCGACCAGGAAGGAGTCGACCATGTCGAAGGCGCCGCCCATGACCGGCAGCAGCGCCGAGGAGTCCTTCACCTTGCAGCCGCGCTTGAGCAAGCTCTCCCCGAGGTCGCCGAACTGGGCGGCGACGTTGGTGATCACCGCGGCGGAGACCCAGATGGCAGCGGCGGGCGGCGCGTCGAAGGCGGTCGCGACCACGATCCAGCCGGCGAGCAGCGAGCCGAGCACGGAGCCGAAGGCGCCCTCCCAGGTCTTGTTCGGGCTGACCTCGGGGATCAGCTTGCGCTTGCCGAGGTAGCGGCCGGCGAAGAAGGCGGCGGAGTCGCCGCTCTTGGCCACGGCCACCAGGAACACCAGCCAGCCCCAGCCGTGGTAGAAGCGGATCTCGATCAGGTAGCCGAGCAGGAAGGGCACGATCAGCAGGCCGGCCAGGGTGCTGCCGATGCGCCGGGGCGCGTCCTCCGGCCGCCGCGACAGCACGCCGACGACGAGCAGGAACACCACCGCCACGGCCAGGTGGGCGCCGGCGTCGTAGGTGTTCTGCGGATCGGGCGCGCCGCCTGCCCCGGAGAAGAACCACTCCCCCATCGGCGCCACGCGCGTGAACAGGTAGTAGGCGCCCGCCAGCAGGCCGAGCCGGATCTGCGGCTTCAGGCCCGCCTGGTCCAGCATCTTGTAGAACTCCCACTGCGCGCCGAGGGCGAACAAGGCCACGGCGACGCCCGTCGTCAGGTAGGGCAGCGCCCCCTGGTCCAGCCAGAAGAGGCCGACCACCACCGCGACGGCCAGCGAGCCGAACTTCAGGCGGGTGGCGAGGACGCTCATCCGCTCGGCGGCTGCACGGCCGGGTCCTGCTCGAGCACGCGGCCGAAGCGCCGCACCCGCGAGTGGTAGTCGCTGAGGGCGCGCAGCAGGTGCTCGCGCCGGAACTCCGGCCACAGTTCCTCCGCGAAGTAGAACTCGGCGTAGGAGGCCTGCCAGAGCAGGAAGTTCGACAATCGCTGCTCGCCCGCGGTCCGGATCACCAGGTCCGGGTCGGGCATGCCGGGGTCGTAGAGCTCGGCCCGCAGCTCCGCCTCGCCGATCTCGGGAGCGGCGAGCTCGCCGCGGCCCGCCTTCTCCGCCAGGCGCCGCGCGGCCTCGATCAGCTCCTGCCGGCCGCCGTAGGACAGGGCCAGCCGCAGCGTCATGCGGTCGCCGCCGGCGGTCAGCCGCTCGGTCTCGTGGAGCACCTCGCGGGACTCCTCGGGCAAGTCGTCGACCCGGCCGAGCGGCTTGAGCCGGATGCCGTTGTCGAGCAAGGTCGGCCGCTCCTCGACCAGGAAGCGCCGCAGCAGCGCCATCAGGGCGCTGACCTCGGCCTTGGGCCGCTGCCAGTTCTCCACCGAGAAGGAGTAGAGGGTCAGGTGGCCGATGCCCCACTCGGCGGCCGCCTCGACGACGTCGCGCACGGCGTCGACGCCGGACTCGTGGCCGCGGATGCGCTTCCAGCCGTGCCGCCGGGCCCAGCGGCCGTTGCCGTCCATGATGATGGCGACGTGCCGCGGCACCGGGAAGTCCGGCTTCAGCTGCTCCACAGGTCCTCGGTGCCGTTCTCGCCCACGAACATCTGCTCGCGGCCGGGGCCGACGGAGACGCGCTCGATCGGCACCTCCATGCCGCGCTCGAGGAAGCGCAGGTAGTCCTTCGCGGTCTGCGGCAGGTCGGCGAAGCAGCGCACGCCGGTGATGTCCTCGGTCCAGCCGGGCAGCTCCTCCCAGACCGGCTCCAGCTGCTCCAGCAGGTCGGTCTCGGCCGGGAAGCCGGGCAGCCGCTCGCCGTCGACCTGGTACCCGACCGCGACCCGGATCGGGTCGAAGCCGCTGAGCACGTCGAGGTTGGTCAGCATCAGGCCGTCGAGGCCGTTCAGCTCGGCGGCGTAGCGCGCCGACACCAGGTCGAACCAGCCGCAGCGGCGCGGCCGGCCGGTGGTGGCGCCGAACTCGTTGCCCGCCGCCCGCAGCCGCTCGCCGGTCTCGTCCAGCAACTCGCTCGGGAAGGGGCCCTCGCCGACGCGGGTGCAGTAGGCCTTCGAGACCGCCAGCGCCCGGTCGATGGCGCGCGGCGGATAGCCGGCGCCGCCGCCGATGCCCCAGACCCCCGTCCACGACGAGGTGACGTAGGGATAGGTGCCGGCGTCGAGGTCCAGCATCGAGCCCTGGGCGCCCTCGAAGAGGATGCTCTTGCCCTGCCGGCGCGCCTGGCCGAGCAGCGCTCCGCCGTCGACGATCAGGGGCCGGAAGCGCTCCGCCAGCGCCCGCGACTGCTCGAACAGCTCGCCGTCGTCCTCGGGCTCCTGGCCGTAGACCTTGGCGATCAGCGCCGCCTTCTCGGCCAGCGCCGCGTGCAGCCGCTTCTCGAACAGCTCCGGGCGCAGGATGTCCGCCACGCGGATGCCGGTGCGCGCCACCTTGTCGGCGTAGGTCGGGCCGATGCCGCGGCCGGTGGTGCCGATCCGCCCCTCGCCCCGCCAGACCTCGACGCAGCGGTCGATGTGGCGGTGGTAGGGGAAGATCACGTGGGCGCGGCCGTCGAGCCGCAGCCGCTCCTCGACCGGCACGCCCCGGGCCTCCAGGCCGTCGACCTCGGCGGCCAGCTCGGCCAGGTCGACGACGACGCCGCGGCCGATCAGGTTCACGGTGCCGTCGTGGAGGATGCCCCCTGGGATCAGGTGGAGGACGTACTTCTCGCCTTCGACGATGACCGTGTGGCCGGCGTTGTTACCGCCGGCGTAGCGGACGACGACGTCCGCCTGGGCGGCCAGCCCGTCGATGATCTTGCCCTTGCCTTCGTCTCCCCATTGGAGACCAACGATCGCGGTGGCAGACATGGTGAAAGGGTTCTGCGGGGGTTGGGGAGGGCTCGGTTCGAGTGGTCGGTCCCGGTTCCGGGAAGGCAGTATGGTAGCGACGTGTCCGCCCCCGCCGCCCTCGCACCGGAACAGATCCTGGCCGATCGCCGGGGACCGATGCTGGAGCGGATCCGAGCCTGGCAGCGGCGCAGCGGCCTGGCCCGTCACGCCAGCGCCGAGGAGGTCCTGGCCGCCGGAGCCGGCTGCCTGTGGCTGGAGTTGGCGCGCGGCCGGAGCTGGCGCCAGGCGCTGCGCCGGACCCTCTACTTGGAGTGGGAACGGCCGCGGCGGCTGGCCTGCCGGCAGCTGCCCGCCGGCCTCGGCCGGCCCGACCCAGAGCCCTCGGGAGCGGCCGAGCTGCCCCCCTGGACCGCCGCCTGGCTGGCCGACTTCGCCGCCCACGCGGGCGGCGGCGCAGGGGCGGCCCGTGAGCGGGGCTGGAGCCGCCAGCGCGCCCGCCTGGTGCTCAGCTCGCTGGCGCGGGCCATAGCCGGACCGCAATTCTGGACCGACCTGCGCCGGCGCTGCGCCCGGGTCCACGCCCGCGCCGCCCTCGCGCCCGCCGGCTGCCCGGAGCTCCGGGCCGAGGCTCGACTGCTGCTGCGGCTGCTCGGGCAGCTCGAGCTGCCTCCCGAGCTCGACCGGGCCCGCGACGGCCTCAGTAGTATTCTGGCGGCTCGTAGAGCGGCAGGTCTTCGGGGAAGTCCGGCACCCTCCAGCGCATGTACGGCACCTCGTGCCACGGCTGGATCGGAATGAACTTGGCGCCGTCCTCGGTGTTGCGGCGCCAGAACACCGCCCGCAGCCGCAGCACCTGCCCCGGCGGCTCGGCGTAGCGTTGCTCCTGGACCCAGTCCCGGGGCGGGACGCGGGCGAACAGGTAGACCGAGAAGACGTCGGACTTGACCTCCACCAGGTCCCGGAACTCCTGCTGCAGGGTCGACTCCATGGTCTCGAAGCTGGACAGCTTGTCGAGGTCGTCCAGGGAGCCGAAGAACAGCTTCGGCTCGGGCTCCTCGTCGCCGTAGAAGGACTGCTCGAGCTCGGCCAGCTCGGCGTCGTACTCCTCGCCCTCCTGCTCTTCGAGGGCCTCCTCGTCGACCTCGTTGCGGTACTCCAGGATCTCGCCGACCAGCTCGTCAGGGAAGTCGCTGTCCAGGAACATGCCCTCGAGGACCGGCCGCGGACAGGTGTTGATGTTGATGCGGGCGCCGATCGCCGGCTCGCCCTGGGCAGCGCCCTTGAGGCCGCCAGAGGCCGCGAGCAGCGCGCCCTCGCCCTCCAGCTCCTCCTCGGGGTCCTGGCCGATTTCGGGCATCTCCGGCTCCTCGCCGGCGCCCTCCTCGCCCTCCTCGCCGGCGAGCTCGCCCGCGTCCGGCGGATCGAGGTCGATCGAGGTGTAGACCGTGAAGGCGCTCTCCAGGCCAGGGGCGTAGCGGTCGTCGTCGCGGACCTGGTCGTAGTAGAGCTCCTCGTCGACCAGCTCGAGGATCATCAGCTCCTCGAGGGCGTAGGGCAGCACCCAGTCCTCCTCCTCGGAGGCGGAGTGGCGCAGCGGCCGCGGGTAGTCCTCGTCACGGTCGCGGCCCTCCAGCCACTCGACGATCTCGTCGCGGATCCGAGAGGCCTCGTTCTGGTCCAGGTCGTCGTCGAACTCGCTGCGCAGGCGGTCGAGGATGGCGGCGCAGCGCTCCCGCGCCAGGTTGCGCAGCTCCTCGTCCTCAGCCAGCAGGGTGAGCAGGTTGAACTTGGAGTTCTCGTCCTGGACGAAGGCCATCACCTCGACCTCGCCCATCATGATGCGCATGGTCCGGGCCCAGCCGTCCTCGAAGGAGTCGGCGTCGGGCGGCGGCTCCTCGCCCTCACCCTCCTCGCCGCCGCCGGAGCCGCCCTCGGCCATCTCGCCGAGGCCGCCGAAGCCCTCCGCGGCCTCGCCCATCGCCCCCTCGGCGCCGCCCGCAGAGGCCGCGGCGTCGTCGACCATGGTCTCCAGGATCTGCTGGGCGGCGCTGGTGCAGGCGCTGCGCATCTTGATCCGGAGCGCGGCGTTGCGGCTAGTCTGGGAGGCCACCGAGGTGCCCAGGGTCAGCTGGGCCACCAGCGCGTAGGTGATCAGGATCACGAACAGCGTCAGGATCAGCACGACGCCGCGGGCGGCGTCCGGTCCGGCACCGGGTCGGAGTCTCATCGGCTACGGAGTATAGGACGCGGTCGCGCGCCCGTTCCTTCCCGCCTGGCTCAGAGGCCTTCGACGTCCTCGAAGGGGTCGAAGATGTCCTCCTGGAAGGGCGAGATCGACGGCGCCCGGGTCTTGACCAGCGGCGTGATCACGAAGATCACCTCGGTGTCGACCTCAGACTCCTCCTCGGAGGAGAACAGCCAGCCCAGGAAGGGGATGTCGCCCAGGATAGGCACCTTGGACTTGCTCTCGCGGATCTCCCGCAGGCGCAGGCCGCCGATGACGACCTTCTGACCGCTGCGCACGGTGATCGAGGTGGTCGCCTCCCGGGTGTTGATCGAGGGCACCGAGATCGGCTCCCCGGCCGAGTCCGTGCCGACGAAGAAGGAGCGCCCGATGCGGCTGGCCTTGGCGTTCACGACCAGGTGCACGGTGTCGCCGCCGAGCAGGATCGGCTGGACGTACAGCTCGACTCCGGCGTTCTTCTTGGAGATCTTGAGGGCGGTGACCCCTTGGGCGCTGACCCCGGAAGGCTCGAGGAAGGGCACCTCCTCGGTCGAGATCAGCTTCGCGGGCACCCCGTTCCGGGTCACGACCCGGGGCCGGGAGACGACGTCCACGCCCTGGGTCACCCGCAGCAGCTGCAGGAATCCCTCGACCAGGATGTCGTCGTCGACGAAGGCCAGGGAGAAGACCCCGCCGGGCCCGCCGGAGCTGTACTGCGGGTCGCTCGCCGAGGGGAAGCCGCCGCCCATGCCGCGGAAGAAGGGGCCGCTGCCGTCGGCGTCAACCGTGCCGGTGTTGCTGATCAGGGCGCCGGCGGCCGGGCCGATGCCGCGCTCGAAGGCGTCGGTGTCGATGACCTCGAAGATCTCGGCCTGGATCTCGATCTGCGGTCCGCCGTTGTAGAAGAGGTCGATGAAGGTGAGGATCTCCTCGAGGTCCTCACGCCCGCCTCTGGCGAGCAGGAGGTCCTCGGTGGCCTTCATCACCCCCGAGCCGGCGCCGTCGCCGCTACTCCCTTGCGGGTTGCCCCCGAAGGAGTACCCGCCCGAGGGCAGGACGGTGAGTTCGGCTGTCGGCGCCTCACCCCGGAGGCAGGTGCAGAACTGCCTCAGCTGCGGCTCCATGATGGCGCCGAAGTCCTTCGGCGCGGTCAAGATCGCCGTGTAGTAGTCCTCGTCCTGCTTGAGGAAGCGGACATAGGGGTAGCGTTCCTCGAGGGAGGTGGGCAGCGCGGCGACCACCGGTTCGCTGACCGTGGGGGTCGGCCCTCCCGGGCCGCCGTTCGCGCTACCCGCCTCCAGCTGGGCGCACGCCGGGATCACCGCCAGCAGCCAGAGGGCGAGGCGGTTGAAGCGACGGTGCGGGGGGAACGTCAACCGCGAGGGAGGCCGGAGGAGCCCTGTCCTACAGGGCGTCGATGATGTCCGTGGTGGCGTCCGTGGTGGTGTAGCCGGTGATCGCGCCCTCCTCGACGATGAGCACGTAGCTGCCGGAGGTGGCGACCGACTTCAGAGCCTTCTTGAACTGGGCGGTGGCCTGCTTCATCAGCTGGTTCCAGCGCGCCGTGCCCCGCTCGATGCCTTCCTTGACGATGGTCTGGTAGGCGGGGATCTGCTTGTAGACGTCCTTGGAGCGGACCGTGGCCACCTTGTGGCCCTTGGTGGCATCGAAGTCCGCCAGGTTGCCGTAGCGGACCTTGGACTTATCGATGTCCACCGCGTCCTGGCTCCAGGACGGCAGCTGGCACAACTCAGCCGGCGGAGCCTCCCCCGAGGCCGCCAAGGCGAGCAAAAGGCTAGGTATCAACATCACAGCATTCCCCCTCGTTCGATCGACTAATTCAGTCTAGGGCTATAACGAAGGAAATCCATGGCGATGACTCCTTTTTTGCTCAAGTCTCGCCTGGCGCGGCACCTAGGGGCGCCTAGCCCCTACCCCTGGCCCTCCCGGGCGCGCAACCGCCACAATCCGCCGTGAATCGCCTCCCAAAAAAACAGGCGCCCCCCCGGTCGAGGGAGCGCCCGGAGGCCAGGCGCGGCGGCGCCGCGCCCGGCCTGTGATGCCGAATCAGCGCGAGGAGCGCTCCGGCCGGCGGTCGCCGCGATCCCGGTCCCGGCCCCCGCGGCCGCCGCGGTCGCCACCTCGGCCACCGCGGTCGCCGCCGCGGCCGCCCCGGTCCCGGTCGCCGCGGCGCGGCGCCGGCTTCTGGGCCGACTCGATGGCTTCCTGGACCTGGTCCTCGGGCAGCATGGCGATGCGGCGGGAGATCCGGACCTTGCCGAAGTTGTCCACCGAGACAACGATCACGTCGAGCTCGTCGCCTTCCTTGCAGACGTCCTCGACCTCCTCGACGCGGCCCTCGGCCAGCTCGGAGATGTGGCACATGCCCTCCTTGCCGCCGCCCAGGTCGACGAAGCAGCCGAAGGGCTTCACCGAGGTCACCTTGCCGGTGTAGCGGGTGCCGACCTCGATGTCCTTGGTCTGCTCGTTGATCATGTCGATGCAGGCGCGCACCTTCTCGACCGGGGAGCCGGAGACCTGGATGTCGCCGTCGTCGTTGAGCACCGCGACGGTGACGCCGAAGTCCTCCTGGAGCTTCTTGATGTTGGCGCCCTTGGGACCGATCAGGAAGCCGATCTTCTCCGGCTTGATCTTGGTCGCCATGTTGATCGGGGCGTAGGGCGAGATGTCCTTCGTGGGGCCGTCCAGCACCTCGTCCATCTTGTCCAGGATGTGGTTGCGGCCCACGCGCGCCTGCTCCATGGCCTCCTCCATGATCGCGTCGGACAGGCCCTTGACCTTGATGTCCATCTGCAGGGCGGTGATGCCCTCGCGCGATCCGGTGACCTTGAAGTCCATGTCGCCGTGGTGGTCCTCGGAGCCGAGGATGTCGCTGAGCACGACGTACTCGTCGCCCTCCTTGATCATGCCCATGGCGATACCGGCGATCGAGGCCTTGAGCGGCACGCCGGCGTCGAGCATCGACAGGCAGCCGCCGCAGACGGAGGCCATCGAGGAGGAGCCGTTCGACTCGGTGATGTCCGACACGATGCGGATCGTGTAAGGGAACTGCTGGTAGTCCGGCAGCACCATGCGCAGGGCGCGCTCGGCCAGGGCGCCGTGGCCGTACTCGCGGCGGGAGGTGCCGCGGATCGGGCGGGCTTCGCCGACGCAGTACGGCGGGAAGTTGTAGTGGAGCATGAAGCGCTCCTTGTGCTCGCCGTGGTGCAGGTCGTCGATCAGCGCCTCGTCGTCGGCCGAGCCGAGCGTGGCGGCGACGATCGCCTGGGTCTCACCGCGGGTGAACAGGGCCGAGCCGTGGGCGCGCGGCAGGAAGCGGTTCTCGATGTCGATCGGGCGGATGTCCGTCGGGCCGCGGCCGTCGACGCGGGTGCCCTTCAGGGTCATGTTGCGCTCGACGTCGTTGATGACCTGCTTGGTGGCCTTCTTGACCTTGGACTGGGCCTCGAGGGCCTCTTCGTCCTCGCCCTCGGGGGCGAAGGCGGCCTTGGCGTCGGCGACCAGCTGGTCGATGGCCTCGTAGCGCTCGTGCTTGCCCTTGGTGAGCAGGACGTCCTTGATGCGCTGCTCGGTGAGCAGCTCCAGCACCTTGGCCGGGGTCTCCTCGTCCTTCTCGGCGACCTCGATGACCTGCTTCGCGGGGGCGTTGCACTTCTGGCGCAGCTCCTCGGCCATCTCGCACAGCTCGCGGCAGACCTCGTGGCCGGCGCGCAGCGCCTTCAGCACCTCGGCCTCCGGCAGCTCCTTGGCGCCGCCCTCCACCATGGCGATGGCGCCCTCGGTGGCCGACAGGATCAGGTCCAGGCGGTTGGCCTCGCTGTTGAGCAGGGTGTGGGTCGGGTTGATCACGACGTTGCCGTCGATCCAGCCCATGCGCACGGCGCCCATCGGCCCCAGGAAGGGGATATTGGAGATGTGCAGCGCGGTGAAGGCCGCCACCATGGACAGCGCGTCGGGCTCGTTCTCCTGGTCGTAGGACAGCACCGAGGACATGATCTGCACCTCGTTCTGGTAGCCCTCGACGAACATCGGGCGCACCGAGCGGTCGGTGACGCGCATGGCCAGCACTTCCTTGAGGCTGGGGCGACCTTCGCGGCGGAAGAAGTTGCCGGGGATCTGGCCCGCGGCGTAGGTCTTCTCGCGATAGTCGACGGTCAGGGGGAAGAACGGCAGGTCACGGGGACCACCGTCCACCACCGCGGACATCACCACGGTCTCGCCGTAGCTGACGATCACGCATCCGGCGGCTTGCTTGGCGACCCACCCGGTTTCCAGGGTCAGGGTCCGCCCGCCGATCTCGCGCGAGACCGAGCAGACGTTGGGGTTCTTTGAAACGGTCATCTTGTTGGTTTTCTCTTTCTTTCCGCTATGGCCGGGACATGCCGCGTGGGTGGATTCCCTCCGCCGCGCCTAGGCCGGATGGCGCAGCGGGCAGCACCCGAATGGTGCTGCCCGCTGCCGACCGGGGTCATCCCCGGATTCCGAGGTCGTCGATCAACGCGGCGTGCCGCTTGCCGTCGACCTTCTTCAGGTAGCGCACCATCTTGTTGCGCTTGGCCACGAGGCCGATCAGGCCGCGGCGGGTCGAGACGTCCTTCTTGTTGACCTGAAGGTGCGCGGTCAAGTTCTTGATGCGCTCGGTCAGGATGGCGATCTGGACCTCGGCGGAGCCGGTGTCGCCCTCGGAACGGGCGTACTTGGCCGCGATGGCGGCCTTGGTTTCCTTGTTGACGGACATGGAACCTCCTGGGTGTCTCGTCGGTTTGGGCGGATGCCCGGGAAGCCCGATTCCCAGAACAGGGGTTCTCCAGGAAAAGGGTCGGGAGAGTATAGCGACCGGGGCGGCGCGCTGCGCCCCCCTCCCCGTCCGGCCGCGGCCTCCGGGGACTAGAGCGGCGGCGGAGCCGGCAGAGGCGCCAGCAGGGCCGCGAAGACCCGCTGGACCAGGATGTCCCGGCGCGTCTCGGGGACCGTGGCGGAGTACTCGGCGGCCTTCAGCTCCAGGGTCTCGTCCACCCCCACCTGGGCCACGATCCGGCCCGACTCGTCGTACAGCACGCCGGTGATCCGGGCTTGCAGGGTGCCCTGGCTGGCGCTCCGGACGTCGTTCCAGCGGCCGACCCGGAGGGCCAGCACCCCGGCCTCGGGCAGCCGGACTGAGGAGGCCGGCACGGCGGCGGCGGCCTCGCGGTCGACGTAGCTGGCGGCCAGCGGCGTGAAGCCGCGGTCCATCAACGCCTGGCGGGCGAAGCCGCGCAGGTCCTCCACCGGGACCATGCCGGCGGTGGGCTCGACCTCGATCTGGAGCACGGCGATGTTGGCCGGGGCCTGGCTCTGGTGGACGCGGACCACCGGCGGCTCGGCGTTCGGCCGCTCCTCGGGGGGCAGCTCGCAGGCCGCGGGGGCCAGCAGGGTCAGGAGCAGGATCGGGAGGAGGCGCGGCATCGGGATCAGGGGAGGAGGACGGAGAAGGCGGTTCCGGGCACGGACAAGGTCCAGCCTAGGTTGTCCCGCCGGAGCTGGCGGAAAAAGATGCCCTCTGGGGCGAAGCCGGACGGCAGCTCGAAGCCCTCGACCTGCAGCGTCCACTCGTTGCCCGGGTCGGTGAGCAGCGGCGGGTCGTCGGAGGAGGAGGCGGTGTCCGGCTTCAGCGAGGGCAGGTCGATGCCGCCGGCGGTGGCGGCCGCGGGCAGCCAGATCTCCCACTCGTTCTCGACCAGGTCGTTGTCGGTCATCACCAGGCGGTACCAGTCGCCGCCGCCGCTCAAGGTGTCGGTGAAGCTCAGCGAGACGCTCGGCCAGGTCAGGGTGCCGCTCGGTCCCAGCGGCAGCGAGATGTCCGGAAGCACCACCGGGGTCAGCCCGGGGCTGGCGGTGGCCGCGACCTCGACCCGGCGGATCGCCTCGTCGCCGTCGCTGTCCTGGGCCCAGATCTGGACCCGGGTGGTCGTGCTGGCGGCGCCGTCGGCGACGGCCAAGCTGTGCAGGGCCTGCTCCAGCTCGCTGGCGGCGTCGGCGAAGGAGATCGAGCCCGTACCGGTCACCGCCACCCCGGTCATGCCCGGGATCACCGAGTGGTGGGAGACGCTCTTCAGCACCGTCGGCGTGTCGAAGTTGGCCCCGGTGGTGAGGCTCATCGGGTAGATCCAGTCGCTCGAGCTGACGCCGGCGAAGGAGCTCGGGGTCATCTGCAACAGCGGCGCCACGGTGTTGCCGCCGTCGCCCGCCGTGGCGTCCACCAGCACCCGGGGGTCGATCGCGAACAGGTCGAAGTAGCGGCCGGTGACGGGGTCGCCGCCGTAGTCCTCGAGGTCGTGGAAGGCCGCGAACCAACCGGGCCGGTCGGGCAGCACGCCGACGCTGCTGAAGCCCAGCGGCAGCTCGATGTCCTCGATCGAATCCGGGTCGATCAGCGCCGGGTCGGTCATCAGCAGCGGGCTGACGAAGCGGCCGGTGCCGCCGGCGACGCCGCCGACCGTCGGGGCGATGGTCCGCGTCGGCGGCACCTTCTCGCGCAGCGGGATCGACAAGTAGTCGCTGTCGACGCCGGCGACGGTGACGCTGTGATAGCTCGAGTGGATCACCGTAACGGTCTGTTGGCCGGCGCGGGCGCCCGGCAACAGGCTGTCGTCGAAATCCACCGAGCCGCCGGAGCCGGTGGTCCCGGAGTCCTCGTTGGCCGCGCCGCTGAAGTCCTCGATGTAGACCGTGGCGCCGCCAACCGGCTGCAGGGTGCGCTCGTTGTAAGCCAGGACCGTGACCGCCCCGGCGGCGGCGTCCGGGCCGGTGAAGCCGCGGAACACGGCCGAGCCGGTGACGGCGCTCTCCATCTCGTTGCCGGCGGCGTCGGTCAGCCGGACGGTGAAGGCGAAGGGGCCCTCGGCGACGCTGGCGACCGGGAAGGAGTCGCCGA
>CAYZXS010000072.1:0-14581 GCA_964482495.1 uncultured Planctomycetales bacterium | reverse complement strand
CCTGAATCGCGAATCCTAACATTGGGGGTGGATCCGGATCAGGGGGCCGGGTCACTCCGGTGACGCCGTCGGCCACCCTGCGCGTCCGCGCTCCCGGCTTCGCCGCCGCGACCTTCGCGGACGTGGAGCTCGTCAGCGAGGACGGCCGCGACTTCGCGCTCCAGGCGGGCAGGGAGGCGGCAGTCGAATTCCGCCAGGCGGACGGCGCGATCCTGCTCGTCGAGGAGGCGAGCTTCTCCACGCAGGGGAGCCCCGTGGAACACGAGGTCCTCGAAGCCGGCCGCTTCCGCCTGCTCGAACTTCCTCCTGGAACCCTGCCCTTGCAGGTCGCCTTGGCAGGATCCCTGCTGCGCGTGAACCTGGCTGCTGGCGCCGGCACCCAGACGATCCTCGTGGACGACTTCGGCTGGATCGAGCTCGACCTGGTCGGCTTGGAGGACGCCATGGAGGAGCTCGAGGTCGTCGTCATCCGGCTGACCCCCGCCGTTCCGCGGCCTGGCCGCGACCCTAGCTGGGAGCAGCGGCTGAGCCGGAGCGGCCGGGTCCTGGCCCCCGAAGGGACCTGCCGTGTCGAGGTCATGGCCCGGAGCCTCGGCGCGCTCGGCCAGCCGCTCCGGCCGCTCGCGGAAGCCTTCGAGGTCAGGGTGAAGGCAGCGAACACCACCTCGAAGACGGTGGTCGTGGAGGGCTGAGCCCGATCAGGCGCCGCTCGTCTTCCCCGCCAACCAGATCAACGCGGCGGCCACCAGCAGCAGGCCGAGCCACATCATCAGGGCGCGGCGGGCCTGCTTCTTCGACCGCGCAGCCTCCCACCAGGTGCGCGGGCGGATGCCCTGGGCCAGGAACACCCCCACCCCCGCCAGGTTGACGCAGATGATGTTGACCGCCAGCAGCAGGAGCGCCGACAGCGCGTGGGCATCGCCGCGGACCAGGAAGATGGCGAAGGTCACCAGCGGCGGCAGCAGCGCCACTGCGACCATGACCCCCACCAGCGCCGCCGACATGCCCGAGGTGAAGGCGAGGGCGCCCGCGGCGCCGGCCGCCAGGCCGAGCAGGATGTCGGTCACGCTGATCTCGGTGCGCGCCACCAGCTCGCCGGAGTCGATCTCGACGAAGGGCAGCCAGCCGAGCAGCACGGCCACGAGGAAGGCCAGGCCGAGACCGATCCCGTTCGCCTTCAGCGCCCGGCGGCCCAGGTCCAGGTCGCCCAGGGTCGTCGCCAGCGCCAAGGCCATGTTCGGCCCCAGCAGCGGCGCGATCACCATCGCGCCGATCACCACCGCCGGGTTGTCGCGGCCGAGGCCGATCGCGGCGACGATGGTCGACAGGACCACCGTGGCGTAGAACACCGGCCCGGTCTTGGCCTGGTCGCTGAGGCTGGCGTAGAGCTCCTCGCGCGCCACCCGCGCCGGCGACGGCTTCTCCTCCTCCGCCGCCGGGTCCGGCTCGGGCTCCTGCGGGCGCGGAAGGGCGGCCTCGACCCGCATCACCACGGCGCGGAAGCGCTCCTCCCCGGCGAAGCGCGTCTGCAGCGGATCGAGCAGGCCTTCGACCCGCTCCGCTGGCACCAGCAGGCGGTAGATCGCCAGCCCCTCGGCGACGTGGAACCAGCTCCAGGTCGGCTTGGCCTCCTCGAGCACGGCGTCGACCGTCTCGGCCCGCTCGGCGGGGACCAGGATCTCGAGGAAGCGGTCGGCCACGCCGGCGCTACTCCCCGCCCGCCGCGCGCAGCTCGGCCCGCAGCGCGCCGGGCCGGTCGGTGGTGACGCTCAACGCGCCGAGCTCGCGCAGCCGGGCGGCGAGGCCGGCGTCGTTGACGGTGTAGAACACCAGCTCGAGGCCGCGCATTCGCAAGCCCTCGAGCAGGGCATCGTCGAGGCCGTCCGGCTCCGCCCGCGCGTCGAGGCCGTTGGCGGCGCAGCGGTCGAGGGTGGCGAGGATCTCCTCAGTGCCGGGGGTCCAGGCGCCGTCCTCCTGCTTCAGGCCGGTGATCCAGTAGGCGCGATGAGCGGGCAGCTGCCGCCGGGCCTCGAGCACGGTGCGCTCGTCGAAGCTGATGATCACGATCTGCCGGGCGCGCAGGCCGCTGCGGCCGATCGCGGTGCGCACCGCCGACAGCGCCTCGGGGCCGCACTTCAGCTCGATGTAGATGCGACCCGTCCGGGGCACGGTGCGCAGCACTTCGAGCAAGGTCGGCGCCGGCTCGCCGGCCCAGCCGGGTCCCTTCCAGGCGCCGTACTCCAGGGTCCGCAGCTGCTCCAGGGTGGACTCGGCCACGACCATCGCCGCGCCGCCGGTGCGCTCGGTCGTGGCGTCGTGCATGCACACCAGCTCGCCGTCGGCGGTGAGCCGGAAGTCACCCTCGATGCCGTCGGCGCCCTGGTCCCAGGCGAGCTGGAAGGCGGCGAGCGTGTTCTCGGGCGCGTCCGCGGAGGCGCCGCGGTGGGCGATGAACAGCAGCGAGTCGGCGTGTTCCATGCTGCAGGCGGGGAGGAGCGCGGCGGCGATCAGGCCGAGGGCCAAGGCGTGCCGGATCAGAGGCATGGGCACAAGATACGATTGCCACCCCATGATCGCGGCAGCCCTGCTCCTGTTCGCCGCCCCGCTGCCGCAGCAGCCAGGGAGTGAGGCGCGGCAGGGCCTGGACTTCGCCACCGCCGACGGCGCCTGGAGCTTGGAGGTCCGCGGCAAGCTGCAGTTCGACTGGGCGCGCTTCGACGCCGACCGCGGCCTCCGGCGCGCCGCAGGCGCCTTCCCCGACGGCGGCGAGGTCCGGCGCTCGCGCCTCGACCTGCGCGGCTCGGCCTTCGGCGAGGCCGGCTGGCGGCTCAGCGCCGACTTCAAGCCTGACTCCGGCGCCGAGCTCCGCGACGTCTACCTCCAAGCGGCGGTCCCGGGCGCAGGCACGCTGCGGGCCGGCCACTTCAAGCAGCCCTTCGGCCTCGAGAACCGGACCAGCAGCTCGACCTTCACCTTCTTCGAGCGCAACGCCGCCAACGAGCTCGCGCCAGGCCGCGACGCCGGCCTGATGCTCTTCGACCGCTGGGGCGGGGGGCGCGGCACCTGGGCGGCCGGCGCCTTCACCGAGACTCACTCGGATGCCTTCGGGGTCGACTCCGCCGACCGCCGCGACCACTCGCTGACCGGGCGGCTCACCTGGCTGCCCGTCGACGAAGGCGACGGCGCCCGGCTGGTCCACCTCGGCGCCGCGTTCAGCCACCGCGAGCCCGATCCCGCCGGGGCGGCCTTCGGCGAGCGCGCCGAGGCCCACCTGATGCCGAAGCTGGTCTCGGCCAGCTACGCCGCCGACCGCGTGGAGCAGCTCGGCCTGGAAGCGGCGGCGGTGCTCGGCCCGAGCTCGCTGCAGGGCGAGTGGTACCAGACCTGGGTCGCCGCCGACGGCGCCCCCTCCCCGGTCCTGCGCGGCGGCTACCTGCAATTCAGCCAGCTGCTCACCGGCGAGCACCGCGGCTACAGGCGCAAGGACGGCGTCTTCGGCCGGATCGAGCCGCGCTCGCCGCTGGGCAGCGGCGCGGATGGCGGCGCGAATGGCTGCGCGAGCGCGGCCGGCGGGCTCGGCGCCTGGGAGCTGGCGGCGCGCTGGTCGCGCCTGGACCTCGGCGGCGGCGCCCGGCTCGACACGCACTCGGTGGCGCTCAATTGGCACTGGACCGACCGCACCAAGCTGCAGCTCGGCTACCTGCGGGGAGCGGCGGCCGGCGCCGGCGCGGCGGACACCTGGATGCTCCGCCTCCACCTGGACTGGTGAACGGAAGAGGGCACCGCCGCGGCGGCGCCCTCGTCGACGACGGGCCCGGCGACGCGCCGGGCGATCGATCAGCCGATGACCTGCGATACGCCGTTGGTGAAGGTCAGGCTGGCCATGTCCATGGCGTGGAACCAGATCAGGACCCCTGTCGTGCCCACCGGGACCGACCCGGTGTAGCTCGCCGCGCCGGCCGCGTCCGCCACCATCGCCGGGAGCTCGGTGTACGGCGGGGTCAGCAGCAGGTCGCCGTAGGGCGTGCTGACGGGGCCGCCGCCGAAGACCGAGAAGCCGTGGCGGACCGGGGTGCCGGGCGTGGCGTTGGTCACGGCGATGGTCGCCGTGGCGCCCGCGACCAGGTTGCGGACCTCGAGGGCCGGGCCGGCGGGGCCGACCGACCAGTTGTCGAAGGCGCCCATGGCCCAGGCGCCGATGCCGTACGAAGTCCCGGCGTAAGCGACGGCCA
Organism: uncultured Planctomycetales bacterium; assembly: GCA_964482495.1. Taxonomy (GTDB): domain Bacteria; phylum Planctomycetota; class UBA1135; order UBA1135; family UBA1135; genus J029. The sequence goes on along the minus strand of CAYZXS010000072.1, from coordinate 10,349 downwards.
GGGCCCCGTAGTTCTCGAAGTGCTGGTCGACGACGCCGTCGAAGTCCTCGTCGATGTCGACGTTCATCGTGTCGCCGGCGTTGGTGAAGTACATCGACACCCGCGCGCTGGCCACCTGGGGCGATAAGTCTTGGTAGTAGGAGGTCCCCCAGCCGCTGCCGTTGCCGGCCTGATAGAAGAAGATCCGGTCGTAGAGGCCGTTGCCGTCGTTGTCCTGGATCTTGGTGTAGAACCAGCTCGTGGACCCCGTGGCGGCGCCGCAGATCAGCGCCACGTGCGGACCGGAGCTCCCCGTCGGCGGCGCCAGGTCGACCCACATGGTCTCGTCGGCGGGGTTGCCGCTGGCGCTGTTGTGGAGCATGTAGCTCCAGCCGCTCGAGAGGTCGCCGCGGCCGAGCTGGTTGTCGATGACCAGGTCGCCGGCGTGCTCGACCCAGTCGGGGCCCATGTTGGTGCTGTTGGCCCGGTTGAAGTCGTCGCTGGCGCCGGCTCGCGCGCCAGCGCCGGGCGCGGAGCTCGCGAAGACCTCGTCCGGCGCGCCGGCGGCGTGGTTGGCGTCGACCGGGGCCTGAGCGGAAGCGGAGGCCGCGACGGCGAGGAGGGAGAGGAATACCAGGGGAGTGGAAGGCATGGCGGGATCCAGAAAGGGTGGAGGGGGCGGCAGCGCGGCCGGCGAGCAGGATTCGACCCTACCCGACGCCGAACGAAGCCGCCAACGGGGGGCCAGGCAGCGCCCAGCCCCCCGCTCCCCTACTTCACCTTCTTCACCTGCACGCCCTTGCGGTCGGCCTGGACGGCCTCCTTGTAGCGCGCCTGGCGCTGCACCTGGTTGTCGTTGTTGAACTGGATCACGTTCTGCAAGTACACGCCTTCGACCCCTTGCTGGTCGAGCTCCAGCTCCTGTCGCGCGCGCTCGTCGACCTGCATCCGGAAGTTGTCGTTCGCCATCGCCAGCTGGGTCTCACCGCGGAAGAAGGCGTAGTGCCCGCCGTCCATCTTGGCGATCACGGTCGCGGTGCCGAGCACGCCGTCCGCGACGTAGATCCCGCGCGGGTCGGTCTGGCCGGTGCGGAACTCGCCGCTGGCCGAGCCGACGACGCGGACGTCGACGTCGCGCAGGAAGCGCTGGTCCTCGCGCGCCAGGGCCTGCACCCGCAGCGAGCCGGCCACCGGGTCCTCCTTGACCCGCAGGTCCAGCTCGCTGACCAGCACCAAGCCGGAGGCGTGCAGCTCGTCGCCGCGGCAGATCACCAGGTAGGCGCCGGGGTCGGACAATGCCAGCTCGAGCGCCTGAGTGCGCGGCAGCAGGTCGCCGCCGCCGCCCAGCTCGACCGTCCGCCGCAGCTTCGGCTCGATGCCGGCGAGGTTGACCTCGGTGACCCGCGACAGGTCCTTCTCCCGCAGGTAGAGGGTCATCAGGTCGACCGCGTAGACCAGCAAGTCGGCCTGCTTGACGTTGCGGAACTCCAGCTCGAGCTCGACCGGGCCGCCCGGGCGGGCGGTGGTCACCTCGGGCAGGCTGATGCGCTTCTCGCGGAAGTCGAGCAGGGTCTCGCGGGCGTCGCGGAACTGCTCCTCGACCCGCTCGTAGTACTCGGCCGCCCGCGCCACGTCGCGCCGGGCGTGGTAGATCTGCCCCAGGATGAACAGCGCCAGGTCGCGGTTGGGCGACGGCCTGGTGCCGTTGCGCTCGGTCGGGTACTCGGCGGCGGCGATGCCCTCGAGCAGGCCGACGGCCTGGTCCTCGCGGCCGAGGTACCACTCGGCCACCGCCCGCGTGTAGAGGAAGGCGTCGGCGTACTCGGGCTTGGTGAAGCGCCCGGCGAGCTCCCCGGCGAGGGCCGAGGAGGTCTCGTAGTCCTCGAGCCCGAGGAAGGCGCTGACCAGGTTCAGGCCGGCGTCGGCCGCCAGCGGGTCGTCGGCGTGCAGGGCCAGGAACAGCCGCAGGACGCCGATGCCGCGCATGCTGAGCTGGGTGCGCCCCAGGCCGGCCCGCCGCAGGTTGGCGTTCTTGCGCGCGCCCGGCGCCGCCGTCAGCAGCTGGTCCGACAGGGTCAGCTGGGCGTCGACCACGCTCGGCAGGTCCGGGTACTCGGACAGCAGCCGCTCGAGCACGGCGAAGGCCTCGGCGGTCTGCTGGTGCTCCTCGAGCGCCCCGGCGACCTTGAGGTCCTTGCCGAAGGTCTCCTCGACCACGGCGCGGAAGATCAGCAGCGCCCGCTCGTACTCCTCGAGCTCGCGGTAGGCCTCGCCGACCGCCAGCACGCGCTCGAAGGACACCGTCAGCTCGGGGTTCTTCTCCTTGAGGATCTCGAAGAAGCGCACGATCGACGCCGACTCGCCGCGGTCGACGGCCAGGAACAACAGCGCGGTCGCGGCCTCGCGCAGCCGGTCCTCGCGCAGCTGGTCGCCGAACTCGGCGTAGAGGGCGCTGAGCGCCTGCCAGGCGCCGTCGGCCTCGCCGTTCTCGTAGCGGTCCAAGCCGAGGCGGAACAGCTCGTCCGGGGTCGGGCGGTAGGCGTCGGTCGAGGCGCCGCCGCGGCCGAGCACCTCGAGCGCGCCGGGCTCGGAGAGCGCCAGCAAGCCGGGCTCGTAGGCGCTGCGCAGCGCCGCCGGGAGCACCCGGTACTCGCCGGGGACCGCTCCGACCAGCTCGAAGCTCAACCGGCCCGTGCCGCCGTGCGGACCGACCTGGACCTGCAGCACGCCGTCGCGCTGCTCCCAGCTCTGGAAGTTGCCCTGGACGCTGCCGTCGAGCACCCGCGCGCCGGCGGGCAGCGGCACCTCGAGCACCAGGAAGTCGCGATTCTCGGCCGGCTCGACGCTGGTGATGGCGCGGTAGTACTCGATCTGGACCCGCGCCATGCCGCCGAGCGGCAGCTCGCTGAGCTCGTTGCTCCACTGCTTCCGGCGGTCGACCAGCACCGAGAAGCCGGTCGGCAGCGCCCGGCCGCGGTAGCGAGGCGCCGCGGCCAGGTAGTCGTAGCGCGTCACTTGGAAGCGCCGCTCCTTGCGCTCGCCGAGCTCGGCGGTGAAGCCGCGCAGCACGGCGGTGTAGTGGGGAGCGCCGCGGCCGCGCACGGAGAGCTCGAGGCCGACCCGGTTGTCGCCCTCGGGCAGCAGGTGCTGCAGCTCGACGCCGCGGCTGTCCGGGCCGAGCTCGAAGACCTGGGGCTCGCCGCCGTCGATGACCACGGTCAGCTCCAGACGCTCCGCCGACGGCAGCACCGCCGCCTCGCGCTCGGCGAGGGCGGCGACCGCCCAGCCCTGGGCCCGGGCCGGCGACCACGGGCGGTTGGCGAGCAGGTGGTTGGCGGCGGCCGCCGCCTCGTCGGTCGGCGGCAAGGAGGCCTGCAGGGCCAGGAGCGACAGCGCCGTCATCTCGAGCGGCGACCGGCTCCAGGCCAGGTTGCCGTCGACCGGGCAGCGGCCGTGGCCGGCGCCGATCTTGGCGGCGAGCAGCCGGCCCGCCTCGGCGGCCATCGGCTTGCGCTCCATCGCCGCCAGGGCCAGCGCCGTGTGCGCCAGCGCCGCCGGGGACATCCGGCCGCGCTCGCGGTGCAAGGCGTTGGCGGCGGCGAAGTCGCTGCGGCCGTGGACCGCCTTGGCGTGCACCACCATCGCCTTGAGCTCGAGGGCCTGCTGGCGGACCGAGCGGAAGGCCTGGTCCAGGTAAGCCAGGCCGCGCTCGATGGTGCCCGCCGGGACCTCGACGCCGGCGCCGCGGGCGCGGGCGAGCGCCAGCATGGCGTCGCAGGAGGTCTCGACCGAGGAGTCCTTCGCGGCCGAGGCCCAGGCCCAGCCGCCGCTGCCTTGCTGCGAAGCGATCAGCCCCGCCGCCAGGCCCTCGGCCCGGGCGCGCAGCTGTTCGTACTCCGCGACGCCGCCGCGGCCGCTGCGCTCGATCTGCTGCAGCACCGTGGCGACCCCGATCAGCTGGCTGGCGGTGTCGGCCAGGGTCGGCCGGGCGCCGCTGGCCCAGCCGATGTGGCGCCGCGGGCCGTAGCCGCCGAGCGCCTCGTCGATCAGCATCCGGCCGATGCCGTGGCCGACGAACAGCTCGAGCCGGCCGTGGCGGGCCGCCGAGGCCGGGAGCTCGAGGGTCAAGCCGGCGCGGTCGCTGAGCATGCCCGACGCCGCGTCCGCCACCTCGATGCCCCAGGGGCGCACCGGCAGCTCGCGCGAGATGGCGTCGCGCAGCTCGTTGCCGGCGTCGTAGACCGCGGTGCCCTCGAGGGCCACGCGCAGCCGACCGTTCGCGGCCAGCGCCTCGGTGGCGGGGAACAGCAGCTCCATCACCGGCGAGCCGTCGAAGTCGATCGCCGCCGGCATGACGGTCTGCTCGTCGCCATCGCCGATCCGCAGCTTGAGCTCGGCGCGGCCCTCGAGCCCGGTCAGGTTGTGGACCCGCGCCAGGAAGCGCGGCCGGTCGCCCTCGACCAGGGCGGCCGGGGTGCGCAGCTCGACGAAGAAGTCGGCGCGGGAGACCAGCTCGACCCGCTGCTCGCCGAGCAGGGTGCCGTCGCCGACGCCGCGGGCGGTCAGCCGCCAGCGGGTGCTGAGCGCAGGGACCTGGAAGCGCACGCGGGCGCGACCGTCTTCGTCGGTGACGACGGCGGGCGACCAGTAGGCCGTCTCCGCCGGCGACCCGGGAGGCGCCCCGGCGCTGCTCCGGGCCCGGCCGCCGCGGCCGCCCCGGCTGCCGCCGGCGCCGCCGCCCAGACCGAGCGTGGAGCCGAACTCAGCAGGCTCGTCGGCGACGTAGCCGAGCGCCCGCAGCTTGCCCTTGACGCCCCCGGCCGCCGGGGAGGAGGGCGCCGGCATGCCCGTGACCGCCTGCGCCGGCCGTCCGGCCTCGCCCGCCTGATAGAGGCGGCCGCGCCGGGTCTCCCGGCTCAGGTCCTCGAGCGCGTCTTGCAGCTCGACCTCCAGCTCCTCCAGCTCCGCCAGGCGCTCGGCCTCCTCGATCACGGCCGAGGCGATCTCGCGGGTCACGCCCGAGTACTGGAAGGTGCAGCTGCTCTCGGTCCGCAACCCGGCCTCCCGCCAGGTTCCGGCGTCGAAGTAGGGCCGCAGCGCCGGCGTGCGGTCGGAGTAGAGGTCGTAGAGCGTGTCGTCGACCACGCCCAGCGACAGCTCCGCCGAGACCGGCCGGCCGAGCTGGTCGGTCACGCGGATGCCGACGTAGGCCTGCTCGCCCGGGGCGTAGAGCTCCCGCTCGGGCTCGATGGCCACGCGCAGCTCGCGGCTGACCTGGAAGTCGGCGCGCGCCTGGAAGAACTCGTTGCCGCGCATCATCGCCGCCGACACCGAGAAGTTCGGGAAGTGGCCGTGGCCGATCTCCAGCGCCAAGGCGTTGGTGCCGGCGCCGAGGCGGACGATGCGGTAGCCGAGGATCTGCTCGCCCTCGAAGGTCAGCAGCGCCAGGCCTTCGCCGGCCCGGTTGTGCAGGTCGGCGCGCAGGGTCTCGCCGACCTCGAGCTCGGGGTCGTCCACCAGGAGCCGCAGCTTCACCTGGTCCTCCTCGCCGGACACGAACAGCGCCTGCTCGGCGACGATGGTGTTGCCGAAGCGGTCCTTGCCGAAGACCCGGACCAGGTAGCGGCCGCCGTCGGCCACCGCGAGGCTGACGGCCCCGGTCCCCTCTTCGCCGGTCTCGAAGTCATGGCTCTGGACCTTGGTCTCGGTCCAGCGGCCGCGCTCGGACTTGCGCTCCAGCAGGTCGAGCCGCATCTCCCGGGCCACCGGCTCGCCAGAAGCGGCGGTCGTGGTCACGGAGACCGGGAAAGACTCGCCGGCCAGGACCACGTCGCGCTTCACCGCGACCGCGGCGCGGAAGCCGTGGGTCGCCAGCCAGGCCTGGGCCATGGCGCCGGCGCCCTCCTCGGGCAGCGCGGCGGTGAAGCGGAGCACCTGCTCCTCGGCCATGTCGCGGGTCGGGAAGCGCAGCTCGGCGCGGCCGTCGGCGTCGGTCCGCAGGGTCTCGCGGCGGCCGTCGGGCAGGGACACCTCGAGCTTGGCGCCGGCCACGGCGTCGCCGTAGGCCCAGAGCGCCTCGAAGCGGACCACCGCGTCCTCGCCGCGGTAGATCACGGCGCGCTCGACCTCGGCGCTCAGCTGCACCTTCGGCAGCTGGTACTCGGCCACGGTGAAGCGGCCCTGCACCAGCAGGTCGTCCAAGGCCTCGCACTCGAAGCGGTAGTCCCCCACCGGCGCCTGCTCGGGCAGGTCGAAGCTGCCGCTCGCGGTGCCGAACCGGCTCATCAGGGTCTGGCCGCTGCGCAGCACCCGGCCCTGTGAATCGACCACCCGCCAAGCGACCTCGCTGCCCTCGCGCACGGCGTAGCTGCCGTCCTCGACATGGCGCATCACCGCCCGCCAGCTGACCTGGCTACCGGGGCGGTAGGCCGGGCGGTCGGTATAGACCAGGCCGCGGGCGCTCAGGCCGCTGGCCAGGCTGAGGCCGCCCAGGCCGAGACCGCGGGCGGCGCAGTGGCCGTCGCGGGCGGCGAACATGCGCAGCCAGTCGACCTCGCGCAGCCGGTCCAGCTCGAGCCGGGCGACGCCGTCCTCGGCGGTCTTCAGCTCGTGGAACTCCGCGGCGCCGTCGGCCCCGGGCAGGGCCAGGAGCACGCTCACGCCCGCGGCCGGCTCGTGCCGGCGCATGTCCTGGGCGTAGACGAAGACCTCGCGCCGCGAGCTCTTCAGGATCACGTCGACGTCGCTCCGGACCACCAGCGTGGTGGCGCGGTGCTTGCCAGCGGACACGGCGACCGCCCAGACGCCGGGGCCCTCGACCGGCAGCTCGATCTGCTTCTCGAGCGGCAAGTAGTCGGCGGCGCCCTCGATCGCGAACTCGTACTCCAGCTCCGGCGCGATCAGGTCCAGGTCCAGGTCCTCGATGCGCGTGTGGGTCAGGTGCTTGCGGAAGTAGGCCTCCAGGTCGAGCGGATAGACCTGCACCTGCACGCTGTCGATGTTGCGGGTGTCGAGGGTCAGCGCGGCGGCCTCGTCGCTCCGCCAGCTGCGCGGCGTGCGCACGGCGAGGTGCGGCCGGGTCATGACCACCAGGCGCATCCGGGCCTCGTCGGCCATCGACCCGAAGTCGCAGTCGCGGTAGGCCTGGATCGCCTCCTCGAGTTCCAGCAGCTCGGTCTCGTAGAGCTCGCCGGTGCGGTAGACCGCGAGCGAGGCCTCGTTGGTGCGCGGGTACTTCTCCCGCAGCTTGCGCCACTCCCCGATCGCCGCGCGGAGCAGCTGGCGGCGACGCTCCTCGACCTGGGCGCTCGCCTCGCCCTCGCCGGTCTCCGCCGCCTCCTTGGCCTCCTCGACGTAGAGCTCGCCGATGGCCTGCATGGTCAGCGCCGCCCGGCCGTCGAGCGGGTGGTTGCCCAGGAAGGCCTGCCAGGCCTCGCGCGCCCGGGCCCACTCGCCCTGCTGTCGCAGCGACGAGCCGATGAGGTACTCGGCTTCGACGATGCCCTGCTGCGCCGCGGCCCAGTCGGGGCCGTTGGGGAAGACCCGCGTGTAATGGGAGTAGACGGCGATCGCTTCGGCGTAGCGTTCCTGCCGCTGCAGCACCTGCCCCTTGCGGAAGGTGGCGCTCTGGCGCAGCTGCGCGAGCTGCTCCGCTTCGTCATGGCTGGCGCCGGCGCGCTCCGGCCGCTCCAGGAAGGCGTCGAAGGAGGCGACGGCCTCCTCGTCCCAGCCGCGCCGGAAGGCCCGGTCGGCGATGGCGAAGGCGGCGTCGGCGGCCTTCGGGTGGGCCGGGTGGGCGGCGAGGAAGCGCTCGAGGGCGGTGATCGCCCGGCGCGCCTCGGCGTCGTCCTCGCCGAAGGTGTTGGCGATGGCGAAGGCGGCGTCGCCCGCCAGCTCCTGCCAGGCGCTCCGCTGCTCGGCCGTGGCGCCTCCGACCAGCGGCGCGTGTTCGCCCTCGCCGGCGAAGGAGGAGGCGAGCACCGCGACCAGGTCCTCGAAGACCAGCCGCGCCTCGCCGCCCTTGCCGGTGAGCATCAGGGCGTTGCCGCGCCGGTAACGGGCCTCGAAGACCCGCTGGCCGCCGGGATCGAACTCGTCGAGGTACTCGAGGTAGGTCTGCGCCGCCATGGCCCAGTCGCCGAGCTGCTGGAAGCACCAGGCGTAGCGGAACCGGGCCTTCTCCCGGTCGACGGCCGGCGCTTCCAACTGCAGCACCTGGAGGTAGATGGCGGCGGCCCGCCGGTAGTCGAGCGCCTGATCGCTGGGCTGGTCGTCCCCCGGCTCGGTAGAGAGCTCGTCGGCGATCTCGAGGTAGACGGCGGCCAGCTCGCCTTGGCGGTCCTCGGCACGCAGGCTGCGCGCGGCGTCCTCCCAGATGCGCTCGGCTGCGGCCCATTGGCCGAGCCGGCGGTGCAGGTCGGCGCGGCGGAAGCGCGCCTTGGTGGCCCAGATCGACCCGGAATGTTCAGACTCCACCCGCTGGTACTGCTCGAGCGCGGACGCGAGCTGGTCGGCCCGCTCCTGGACCAGGGCATCCAGGTACAGCCAGAGGTCGGCGAGCTCGGGCTCGTTCTCCAAGAACAGCGCCAGGTGCTTCCGGGACTCGGCGTGCCGGCCGTGCAGCATGGACTGCCGGAGCTCCTCGGGAATGACCGGAAGCTCTTGTAGGGCAGTCGCTTGGGTCTCGTCCGAGGGCTCCTGGGCGAGGCTCGGCGCGGCACCGGCGGCCCAGGTGAAGGGGACGAGGAGAAGGAGCAGGGTGGGCAGTCGGCGCATGGTCGGTGTCGGGGGCCGTGAGGCGTGCGTATTCCCAACGCACTACCCTACGACGAGTTCGAACACACAACGACGCCAACCAGGCCTCTGTTGGGCCGCTCCGGCGGTGGCTTCGAATTCAGGGGAAGCCGCAGGCCTGGGCCCGCGGGCACGAAATCAGGGGGAGACTTGCGCTTCGACCGCAGTCAGCGGCCCTTGCACGACCCAAAGGCAGAATGCGAACGCACCCGCCAAGGTGAACAGGTAGAAAATGGTTTTCTTCTTCTTCATGGCAAAATGCCCAGAGGGCTCGGCCTCAACCCTACGAGCCGGTCATTTGGCGTTCAAGGACGATGCAGGCTCGACCCGCGGGGACGGCCGTCCTAAGAGAAGCCCCGCCGCCTGCTCCTCGTGACCCGAATCTCCGCGCCGTCTTGATCCCCCGCTCCCCCCGTCCCTCCTGGATCCTCCTCCTGCCCTGCAGCTTGGGTTTCCTCTTGGCTTCCTGCGGCGGCGAGCCGACCGAAGCCGCTGGTCCGCCCGTTGGGGACGGAGCCGTGGCCGGGACGGAGGTGGCCGCTCCCCCGGCGCCGACCGTGGCGATCGACCGCGACCTGCTGGAAGGCTTCCCTGCCCTCGCGACCGCCTTCCCGGGCCCAGACGGCCCGGCCTCCCCGGAGCTGATCGCCGAGGGAGAGGCGCTGTTCCAGTCCAGGAGCTTGTCCAAGGACGGATCGGTCTCCTGTGCCACCTGCCATGACATGGATCAAGGCGGGGACGATGGCCGCGCGCGCTCCCTGGGCGCCGGAGGAGCGGAGGCGCCGCGCAACGCTCCCAGCTTGTGGAACGTGGCCAGCTACGCTTCCCTGGGTTGGGACGGCCGCGCCGGCAGCGTCGAGGAATACACGGCGGCGCACCTGCTCAACGTCTGGGCCACCGGCTTCCAAGAGGAGGACGAAGTCGTCGCCGCCGCCGGCGGGGACCGGGACCTGGCCGGGATCGTCGCCGCCCTCGGGGCCTACCAGCGGAGCCTGGTGCGGACGAGTCGGTGGGACCGCTTCCTCGCCGGGGACGAGGCCGCGCTCAGCGACCTGGAGCGGCAGGGCTTCCTGACCTTCCTCGAGGCCGGCTGCTCGATGTGCCACATAGGTACCAGCTTCGGCGGGGACGACCTGACCATGCTCGGCATGGCCGACAGCTGGCCGGAGCTCGAGGACCCGGGGCGGGCCGCCTTCACCGGCGACGACGACGACGAAGGCAGCTTCCGAACCGCGCCGCTGCGCGGCCTGGCCCAGACCGCCCCCTACGGCCACGCCGGCCAGGTCGAGGACCTCGGCGAGATGGTGCGGATGATGGCAGAGTTCCAGATCGGGGAGGAGATGGCGGACGAGGAAGTCGAAGCCGTCGTCGCCTGGCTGCATAGCCTGGGGTCAGACATCGATTGATAATCCGTGTGTCGGCGGTTCGACTCCGCCTCTGCCCACCAAAACTTGACCCCTGTAAGTAACCCGCCTTACAGGGGTTATTTCATCTTTGTTGTTCTTGTCTAGGGGCCGAAAACGTCCCCGCTTGACGGGTTTCAAGGAGTTTTCAATGATTTCTGGGGATGCCGCGCG
>CAYZXS010000071.1:10721-14610 GCA_964482495.1 uncultured Planctomycetales bacterium | reverse complement strand
GGCGCCGCTGCCGTCCGGCGCCGCGGGCCCTCCGCCGGCCGGCGCCAGCAGCTCGCCGGCGACCTGCTCCGGAGCGGGGTGGCTCCAGGCCGGCGCCGCGGCGGGCAGCGCCGCTTCGAGCAGCGCCAGGGTGGCGACGTCGTCGAGCGGCACCGACGCCAGGGCGCGGCGCAGGCGCCAGCCGCCGAGCAGCCAGGCCAGCAGCCGCGGCAGCAGCCCCCACACCAGCAGCGCGGCGAACAGGAAGCTCCACCAGCCGCCGGCGAAGGCCGCGGCGGCCTCGGGGTCGCCGCCCACGAAGCCGTCGAGCCGGCTCCAGCGGGTGGCGTCGATGGCCTCGAGGCCGGGCACCGTCTCGGGCAGCAGCCAGGCCCAGGGCGCGGCCAGGGCGTCGACCAGCGCCGCGAGGTGGCTGCCGTCGATCTCGGCTGGCGTCGTGCTCCAGGCGAAGACCAGGTCGGTGAACAGCACCAGCGCCAGGAAGGTGGCGGCGGCGCCGAGGTTGAAGAGCAGGCCGAAGCGCTGCGCCAGCCCGAACAGCAGCCAGCGCTCGGCGTCGCGGTAGAGCGAGCGGCGGGTGGCGGCGCGGTGGCGGGCGAGCTCGAGGCCGCGGAAGGCCTCGCGCGCCTGGTCGGGCGTGAGCCGGCTCAGGCGGTCGAACCACGGCATGCGGCTGAGGGCGCGCAGGCCGCGCTGCAGCCCGCTCAGCCAGGACGAACCGCGGCCGAAGCCGACCGCGACCGCCACGATCAGGAGCGCGAACAGCGCCACCTGCAGCAGCACCAGGCCGCCGAGGAAGCGCCAGACGTTGATCGGGTCGCCGCCGTGGAAGCTGAGCGCGCCGCGCGCGACTCCCGAACCGAGCAGCAGCGCCAGCAGGCCGAGCAGCCAGCCGGCGGCGCGGTAACCGCGCACCACCCGCTCGCCGGGCAGCGGCGCGGCCGCGGCGCGAGAGCGGCGCAGCAGCTCGGCCGCGGCTCGGCGCCGCAAGCCGAGGTCGGCGGCCAGGTCCCCGGGGACGGCCTCGTCGGCGGAGACCGCGTCCAGCTCGACTTCGACCGCGAGCGCCTCGCCCGCGTCTCGTCGCGCCATCAAGACCTCGAGGTCGATCAGGTCGGCGAGGCTCGGGGAGGGGGAGGCGCGCATGCGGCAGATCTTTGGGATCTTCGGCCTCGATCTTAGGCCGCGGCCGGGCGTGGTCCTAACCCTGGACCGGATTCCGCAGCACGCCCAGGCCCTCGATCTCGACCTCCATGAGGTCGCCGTCCTTCAGGTAGACCGGCGGCTTGCGGGCGAAGCCGACGCCGGGCGGGGTGCCGGTCAGCACCAGGTCGCCGGGCTCCAGGGTGACGAATTCGCTCAGCGAGCTCACCAGCTCGGCGATGCCGAAGACCAGCTGGTCGGTGCTCGAGTCCTGCATGGTCTCGCCGTTCAGGCGCAGGCCGATGCGCAGCTGCTCGGGCTCCGGCACCTCGTCGGCGGTGGCGAGGTAGGGGCCGAGCGGGCAGAAGGTGTCGCAGGCCTTGCCGCGGGTCCACTGGCCGTCGGCGAATTGGAAGGCGCGCGCCGAGACGTCGTTGGCGCAGGCGTAGCCGAGCACGTGCTCCATCGCGCGCTCGAGCGGCACGTGGCTGGCGTGGCGGCCGACGACGAAGGCCAGCTCGGCCTCGTAGTCGGTCTCGGAGTCGCCCCTGGGCAGGCGCACGGCGTCGTCCGGACCGACCACGCAGCTGCCGAACTTGCTGAACACCAGCGGCCGCTCGGGGATGTCCATGCCGCTCTCCTCGGCGTGGTCGCGGTAGTTGAGGCCGATGCAGATCACCTTGCCGGGCACGTCGACGGGCGCCAACAGCTTGACCTCGGCGCGCGGGAGCAGCGCGGCGGCCAGCTCCTCACGGCGCGAGGGTTGGATCTCGAGCTGGTGGGCCAGGTCGAGCGCGGCCGGCAGGGCGGCGCCGTTGAGGTCGCACCAAGCCAGCAGGTCGTGCGGCTGGTGCAGGTCGGCGGCGGGCGCGGTGAAGTCGAGGACCAGGTCCTCGCCGATCAAGGCGCCGTGGCGCGGGGTGGTGTCGCCGTTGCGTTGGAAGCGGACGAGTTTCACGGGGCTGGGACGGTTCTGCGCCGCCGGTCGGCGGCGGACAAGCGGCCCATCGTATCCGCCTCTCAGCGCCGGCTCAGTGGAAGTCGACGCGCTGGGGGATGCTGTCGGAGAGGGCGCCGCCGACGCCCTGGCAGACCAGCTCGAAGTAGGTCCAGAGGCCGACCGCGCCGGGCGGCACGGGAGGGGTGGAGGAGCTCCCGGCGCCGCTCGCGCCGATCACCCCCGCCGCCAGGCGCTGCGCCGGCAGGCCGAGGTCGAAGCGGTGGCCGGCGACGGCCGTCCCGCTGGCGCGGAAGGAGGCGTAGAGGCCGTAGCTCGCCCCGGGCGGGGCGCCGAACCAGCTCAGCTCGAAGACCGTGGCCACGGCGGCGTGGAAGGGCGCGCAGAGCACGATGGTGTTGAGCCAGGCGCCGGCGCCGGCGCCGCGGTCGCGGACGAAGACGTCCCAGGTGCCGTTCTGGTCGAGCGGGACCAGGTTGCTGGCGTCGCCGGCGAAGGTGACGACGCGGCCGTCGGCGGAGATGGCCGGCAGCAGGCTGCCGGAGTCCCCCTCGGCGCCGGCGGCGCCGAGGCTGCAGCGGCTGGTGGCCCCGGTCAGGCGGTCGCGGACGAAGACGTCCTCGACGCCGTTGCCGTCACCCGCGATCAGGTTTCCGGCGGCGCTGGCGAAGGCGACGAAGCGGCCGTCGGCGGAGATCGTGGGGTCGTCGCTGGGGCCGTCCCCTTCGACGCCGGCGGAGGACTGGCTGACGCGCTCGGTGGCGCCGGTCGCCCGGTCATGGGTGAAGACGTCGTAGTGGCCGTTGGCGTCGCCGGCGACCAGGTTGCTGGCCAGGCTGAAGAAGGCCACGACGCGGCCGTCGGCGGAGATCGCCGGCCCCAGGCTCAGCGAGTCGCCCTCGGCGCCGGCGGAGCTGAGGCTGACGCGCGTGGTCTCGGCGCTGGCGCGGTCGTGAACGAAGACGTCCGAGGCGAAGTTGGTGTCGCCGGCCACCAGGTTCTCGGCGTGGCTGGAGAAGGCGACGAAGCGGCCGTTGGCGGACACGCTGGGCAGCTCGCTGGCCGAGTCGGCCTCGTGCCCCGAGGAGTCGACGCTGACCCGCTCGAGGGTGCCGGCGACCCGGTCCAGCAGGAAGACGTCGGTGAAGCCGTTGTGGTCACTGGCGACCAGGTTGGTGGCGTCGCTCTGGAAGGCGACGTGGCGGCCGTCGGCGGAGATCACCGGGTGCTTGCTCTGCCGGTCGGCTTCGGCGCCCGCGGCGGAGACGCTGACGCGCTCGGTGGTCCCGGTCAGCCGGTCATGGAGGAAGACGTCTTCGGCGCCGTTGGCGTCGCCCGGCACCAGGTTCGAGGCGCGGCTCTGGAAGGCGACGTAGCGGCCGTCGCCCGAGATCGCCGGATGCGAGGAGCGGCCGTTGGCCTCCAGGCCGGCGGAGTCGACGCTGACCCGCTCGGTCCGGCCGGTGGCGCGGTCATGCACGAAGATGTCGTGCTGGGAATTGCCGTCTCCGGGCACGAGATTGCTGGCGTAGCTGCGGAAGGCGACGTAGCGGCCGTCGGCGGAGATCGCCGGGAAGTCGCTGAAGTCGTTCGCCTCGGCGCCGGCGGAGTCGACGCTGGCGCGGGTGGTGGCTTGTGCCGCGAGCGCGGCGCCGGGCAGCGAGGCCAGGAGCAGCAGGATAGGGAGGCGGCGGTGCATGGCAGAGGGGGCGGATGGAGGCGGTCGTTCCCCGCCCCGATGAACCGCTCAAGCCTACCACGCGATCCCCGGCCCAGCGGCCGTCAGGG
>CAYZXS010000071.1:0-10621 GCA_964482495.1 uncultured Planctomycetales bacterium | reverse complement strand
CGGCGGCCGGCGGTCAGCCGGCGTCCGGCGGATCCGTCAGCACCACCCGCAGCGCGCGCGGGCCGTGCACGCCGAGGACCAGCTGCAGCTCGATGTCGGCGGTGCGCGAGGGGCCGGTGACGAAGGTGGTCACGCGGCTCATGGCGGCGGGGTCCTCGCGCTGCAGGGTGGCCAGCGCCGCGCCGAGGGTCGGCAGGATCCGGTCGCGCCGGAGCAGCGCCACGTGCAGCGGCGGCACCAGGCTGACCAGGCGGTGGCGCTCGTCATCGCCGACCAGGACCAGGGTGCCGGTCTCGGCGACGCCGAACTGAGCGGTGGACAAGCCGGCGTCGGCTTCGAGCAGGGCGGCGCGGTCGTCCCAGCCGTCGAAGCAGCGGCGGGTGGCGGCGCCGCCGGCGTCGACCCAGGCTTCGGCCGCGGCTCGGACCGCCGGCGCGTCGGACAGGGCGACGGCGCGGGCGTCGCCGAGGGCGGACGCGACGGTGTCGTGGAATTCGACGCCGACGGACTCGGCCATGGCGCGGAAGGCGGCGAGGTCGCCGGCGCCGGCGGGCGGCGCCTCGGCCGGCGGCAGCGGCGGCGCCTCGACGCCGCGCAGGGCCTCGCGGATCCGGGTCAGGATCTGGTCGCGAGCGCTCATCGTCGCCGCTCCTGCCACTGGTCGCGGAAGCTGCGCGCCGCCGGCTTCGGCAGCTCGCGCTGCGCCGCCCACTTCGGGAACGGCCCGAAGCGCTTGCCGAGCGGGAAGCCGAGCCGCGCCAGCCGCAGCGCCCAGCGGTAGCGGCGCGGCGTCTTCATGAACCAGGCCCACAAGCCGAAGCCGAAGCCCTCGCCGGCCGGCGCGCCCGCCTTCTCCGCGACCGCCTCCTGGCGCAGGTCGAGCAGCAGCTCGGGCAGCGGGATCTTGACCGGGCAAACTTCTTCGCAGGCGCCGCACAGGCTCGACGCGAAGGGCAGCGGCTTGGCCTCGTGGATGCCGGCGAGCTGCGGCGTGATCACGGCGCCGATGGGCCCGGGGTAAACCGAGCCGTAAGCGTGGCCGCCGACCTGGCGGTAGACCGGGCAGACGTTCAGGCAGGCGCCGCAGCGGATGCACTGCAGGCTCTCGCGCCGCAGCGGCTCGGCGAGCATGGCGCTGCGGCGGTTGTCGAGCAGCACCAGGTGCAGCTCCTCCGGCCCTTCGCCGTCGGGCCGCGCCGCCGCCGCGCCGCCGCCGCGCGCGGGACCGGTGAAGATCGTCTGGTAGCTGGTCAGGTGCTGGCCGGTGCCCGAGCGCGGCAGCAGCCGCAGGAAGACCTCGAGGTCGCTCAGCCGCGGCAGGAGCTTCTCGATCCCCATCACCGCCACGTGCAGCTGCGGCAGCGAGGTCGTCAGCCGGATGTTGCCCTCGTTCTCCAGCAGCAGGAAGCTGCCGGTCTCGGCGATCGCGAAGTTGACACCGCTGACGCCGATCGCGGCGTCCGCGAATTCCTGGCGCAGGATGCGGCGGGCGATCGCGGTCAACTCCTCGGCGCTGGCGTCCGGGGCGCTGCCGACCTCCTCGGCGAAGAGCCGCGCGATCTGTTCCTGGGTCTTGTGGATCGCCGGGACGATGATGTGCGACGGCGGCTCGCCCGCGAGCTGCTGGATCCACTCGCCGAGGTCGGTCTCGACCGGCCGGAAGCCGCGCTGCTCGAGCACGTGGTTGAGGCCGATCTCCTCGCTCACCATGCTCTTGGCCTTGACGATCGGGCGTTCGCCGGCCTCGACCATCAGCCCGGCGAGGATGCCGGTAGCTTCGGTGGAGTCGTTGGCCCAGTGCACGGTGACGCCAGCCGCCTCCGCGCGCTCGACGAACTGCTCCAGGTAGTGGTCGAGCTTCGCCAGCGTGTGCGCCTTGATGGCGCGGGCGCGCTCGCGGAGGCCCTCCCATTCGGGCAGCTTCTCGACCGCCGCGCCTCGCCGGTCACGGATCAGGTCGGTGGCCTTGCCGATGGCGCCGCGCTGCGTGGCGTCGTCGAGGGCTTCGGCAGCGAGCCGCTCGAAGTCCCGCGCCTTGAGGCCGTGGATCACCGCGCAGCCTCCGGCAGCCCGCCGGCGACCAGCTCGGCGAAGTGGACGGCCCGGATCTTCGAGCCGCGCCGCTGCAGCCGGCCGCCGAGCTGCATGAGGCAGGAGAGGTCGGCGCCGGTGACGAAGTCGACGCCCAGCGTCTCCAACTCGTCGATCTTGCGGTCGGCCATCGCCACCGAGATCCGGTCGTTCTTGACCGCGAAGGTGCCGCCGAAGCCGCAGCACTCCTCGCGCAGCGGCGCCTCGACCAGTTCGAGCCCTTCGACCGCCGCCAGCAGCCGCCGCGGCGCAGCACGCAAGCCGAGCTCGCGCAGGCCGTGGCAGGAGTCGTGCCAGGAGACGCGGGCGTCGACCCGCGCGCCGAGAGCGAGACCGGAGCCGTCCCCGGTCGCCAGCGGCGAGCGCTCCACCAGGAAGGAGGCCAGCTCGAAGGTCTTGGCCGCCAGCGCCGCCCCGCGCGCCTGCCACTCCGGCTCGCCCGCGAACAGCTCGCGGTAGTGCCGCGTCATCGCGCAACAGGAGCCCGAAGGCGTCACCACCGCGTCGGCGCCCTCGAGCGCCTCGATCAGCGTCCGCGCCACCGCCTGCGCCTCGGCCCGGTAGCCGCTGTTGAAGGCCGGCTGGCCGCAGCAAGTCTGCCGCGGGTCGAAGTCCACCGCACAACCGGCGCGCTCGAGCAGCTCCACCGCCGCCAACCCGACCTCCGGCCGCAGTTGGTCGACCAGGCAGGTGACGAAGAGGGAGACGCGCATGGGTCAGCGACGCCGGTTACGGCGGCCGCCGCGAAGTGTAAGCGCCGCGATCGAGTAGGGTGGAGACAGAGCGACAATCTCCCGCCGCCCGGTCGGAATCCATCGCATGCCCCGCTTCTTTCTTCAGCCGCGTTGGTGCTTGGTCACCCTGTTCGTGTATTTCGTGGCGGCGTCCTCCCACTCCTTGTGGGATGAACAGATGCCAAGGGCCCTCTTGATCGTCGTTCGATGGACGGAGTTCCTCGGTAAGTTCCTCGCCCTGGCGATGCTGGCTGGAATCCTCTCCGTCAGCCTGCACCGCATGGGTTCCGATCCTGCGTATGCCAAGCGACAGGCTCGGTTCTGGCTGTGGATCGGCCTGCTCGCCCACCTCATCCTCCTGCTAAGCCGGCCGTGGTGGGGGGCTGCCCTCAGCGGCGACGCGGCGCACTACACCACGCCCGATTCGCCATGGATCGGGGAGGAGATCGATGGCTACTGGCAGGTGGTCTGGCTCCCTTGGCGGATGCTCTTCGTGGAAGGGGCGCTCCTCTTTTTCTTGGTCTTCCTCTGCGCCCGCATCGGCAGGTTCCCTTGGCGGGCGAAGGGGGAAGGCGCGGTGCTGGCCCTGCTCCTTTCCACATGTCTGGTCCTCCTCCTCCACCAATGGGTTTTTCAGGACTGCTGCAACTCCTTCGACCTCTTCTTCCGAGGCTTGTGGGCGAGCGATCTGATGCTCGATCTCATCGGCCTCCCCTTCATCTACTCCCCCGTGGCTGCCGCCGTTTATCTCTCCCTCGGGATCGCCACGGCCCTCTCCTTGCGGGCGGCTAGGCAAGCAGGAGACGGGGAGTCTTGAAGACGAGGGGCTGATACGAGGCTCCTGAAGCCCGTGAACGGATTCACGCGGTCGAGGACTCCAAACGCGCGAAGTGCTCCATGGTCATGCGCACGCCGTCTTCCAGACTCGTCCGCGGCAGCTCGCCGAGCGCGGCGTCGATCGCGCTGGCGTCGAGGGCGGGCGGGATCGGCAGGACGGGGCCGTCCACGGTGATGCGGCCGGCGGTGCCTTCGGGGCCGAAGCGCACGATCAAGTCGCGCACGGCGTGCATGTCGACCGACTCGCCGTGCAGGTTGTAGACCGCCGCGCCGTCGGGGCCGCGGTCGGCGGCGGCGACGAAGGCCGCGGCGCAATCGCCGACGTGCTGGTAGTCCGTCGCGCCGCTGAAGCGGATCTGGAAGGGCTCGCCGCGCACCGCCGCGCGCATGGCGCAGGTCGGGTCGCTGGTCATGCCCTGGTCGCGGCCGACGCCGTAGACGGTCAGCGGCCGGATTCCGGCGCTCGAGATGCCGTCGTCCTGGGCGTAGACGCGGGCGTTGCCCTCGTTGGCGAGCTTGAAGACGCCGTAGTGGGTGGTGGGGTGGCAGGCAGTGTCCTCGGTCGGCGGGCTGCCGTCGGGGCCGTAGTCGTCGGGGCCGTAGACCGCGGCGGAGCTGGCGTAGGCCAGGCGCCCGATCCCGGCCGCCTTGGCCGCCTCGAAGACGTTGATCGTGCCGAGCACGTTGACGCGCGCGCCGGCCGGCGGGTCGGCCTTGCAGAAGGGCACCTGCAGGCCGGCCAGGTGGACGATGCGCTCCACCCCGTGCTCCTGCACCGCCGCCGCCACCGCCGCGGTGTCGGTGACGTCGCCCTGCACGAAGCGGATGCGCGCGAAGGCCTCGGGCTCGACCACGTCGCGGATGCGCCGCGGGTCGCCGCCGAGGTCGAAGACCACCGGCGTGTCGCCGCGGTCGAGCACCGTCTTCACCACCCAGGCGCCGATGCAGCCAAGCGCCCCCGTCACGAACCAGGTCTTCGTCATGTCAGTTCTCGTCCGAGAGCCCGTAGAAGCGGGCCGCGTTGCCGCCGAAGAGCGCGTCGCGCTCGTCCGGTGAGAGTTGCTGGCTCCAGTGCTCGACCAGCGTGTAGGTGGAGGGGTAGTCGGCCGCGAGCAGGCACACCGGCCAGTCCGAGCCGAACATCAGGCGCTCGGGTCCGAAGGCTTCGAGCGCGGTGTCGAGGTAGGGGCGCAGGGCGGCGGGCGTCCAGGCCGCCCAGTCGGCCTCGGTGACGATTCCCGACAGCTTGCAGCAGACGTTCTCGCGTTGGGCCAGCTCGCACATCCGCGCCGCCCACGGCTCGCGCTCGCCGGCCGCCGCCTTCGGCTTGCCGAGGTGGTCGAGCACGAAGGGCTGCTCGGGCAGGGCCGAGGCCAGCTCAATCGCCGCCGGTAGCTGCCGCTCGTAGACCAGGATGTCGTAGCGCAGATCGTGCGCCGCCAGCTTGGCGACCCCGGCGACGAAGTCCGGCCGCTCCAGGAAGCCGTCGTCCGGCTCGTCCTGGGCGATGTGGCGGACGCCGACGAAGCGCGGGTGCGCCGCCAGACGGGCGAGCTCCTCCTCCGCGGACGGATTCGACAGGTCCGCCCAACCGACGACCCCGCGCACGATCGGCGAAGCGTCGGCCAGCTCCAGGAGCCAGTCCGACTCGGCCAAGCTCTGCCGCGCCTGCACCGCGACGCAGCCGACGAAGCCGTGCGCCTCGAGCAGGGGTTGAAGATCCTCGGGCAGGAAGTCGCGCCGCAGCGCGGCCAGCGGCTCGCTGATCCACGAGTACTCTTCGGCGTCGTAGCGCCAGAAGTGCTGATGGGCGTCGATGCGCACGGCGGCGTTATTGTGGCTCTTCCGACTGCCGTCGGAAGCCCATCCCGATGAAATCCTTCCGCACCCTCCCGCTGCTCCTCGCCGCCGCTCTGCTGGGCCTCGCCGCCTGCGGTTCTGAAGAAAACGGATCGGATCCGGGCGCGCGGCGGATCGCCGTCATCCCGAAGGGCACCACCCACGAATTCTGGAAGGCGGTGCACGCCGGCGCCGAGGCCGCGGCGCAGGCCCACGGCATTGAGGCGATTTGGAAAGGTCCGCTCAAGGAGGACGACCGCGCCGCCCAGATCAAGGTGGTCGAGGACTTCATCGCCCGCGGCGTCGACGGCATCGTGCTCATGCCGCTCGACAACCGCGCCCTGGTGCCGGTCGCCAAGGAGGCGGCCCGAGAGCAGATCCCGGTGATCATCGCCGACAGCGACCTCGACTGGGACGGGCGCGTCAGCTTCGTCGCCACCGACAACTACCACGGCGGTGAGCTGGCGGCCGAGACCCTGGGCGCGTTGCTCGGCGGCGAAGGGACCGCCCTCATGATGCGCTACCTCGAGGGCTCGGCGAGCACCATGGCGCGCGAGAAGGGCTTCCTCGACAAGATGGCGGCCGACTTCCCCGGGGTCGAGATCGTGAGCTCGAACCAGTACGCCGGCGCCACCACCGAGAGCGCCTACTCGACCGCCGAGAACCTGCTGCAGAACCACGGCGAGGTGATGGGCATCTTCTGCCCCAACGAGTCGGCCGCCTTCGGCATGTTGCGGGCGCTGCAAGACGTCGGCAAGGCGGGCGCGGTGAAGTTCGTCGGCTTCGACTCCAGCACCAAGCTGCTCGAGGGGCTGCGCGCTCGAGAGATCGACGCCCTGATCCTGCAGGATCCGGTGGCGATGGGGAGGATGGCGGTCGAGGCGATGATCCAGCACCTCGACGGCGGCGCCGTCGAGACGCGCATCGACACCGGCGCCAAGGTCGCGACCCCCGAGAACCTGGACTCGGCCGAGGTCGCGGCGCTGCTGTCGCCCGACCTGTCGATCCTGGGGGAGTAAGCGCCCGTGACTGACGCCACGCCGCCTGCCGTCACGGCCGCGCCGCCGCTGGCGCTGCGAATGCGGGGCGTGTCGAAGGCCTTCGGGCCGGTGGTGGCGCTCGACGGCGTCGACCTCGAGGTGCGCGCCGGCGAGGTCCACGCGCTGCTGGGCGAGAACGGCGCCGGCAAGAGCACGCTGATGAAGGTGCTGGCCGGGGCGCACCCGGCCGGCTCCGGCAGCGTCGAGCTCGACGGCGCGCCCTACGCGCCGCGCGGCACTCACGACGCCCTCGAGCGCGGCGTGGCGATGGTCTACCAGGAGCTGAACCTGGCGCCGCACCTGAGCGTGGCCGACAACATCATGCTCGGCCGCGAGACCACCCGCCGCGGCGTGCTCGACCGCCGCAGCATGGAAGCTCGCGTGGCCGACGCTCTGGCGCGGCTCGGCCGGCCCGATATCTCGCCGCGGGCGCAGGTGCTGGCGCTCGGCCCGGCGGCGCGGCAGATCGTCGAGATCGCCCGCGCCATCGTCTTCGACGCGCGGGTCGTCGTGTTGGACGAGCCGACCAGTTCGCTGTCGAGCGCCGACGTCGAGCACCTCTTCGAGGCCGTTCGGCTGCTGCGTGAGCACGGCGTGGCGGTGGTCTACATCAGCCACTTCCTCGAGGAGGTCGAGCGCATCGCCGACCGCTTCACGGTGCTGCGCGACGGCCGTTCGGTCGGCGCCGGGGTGGTGGCGGAGACGCCGATGGAGCGCGTGATCGAGCTGATGGCCGGCCGCAAGCTCGAGGAGTTCTTCCCGCAGGTGCCGCACGAGCCGGGCGAGCTGCTGCTCGAGCTGGACTCCCTGGCCGGGGAGCCGTTGCCCGAACGCGCCAGCCTGAAGCTGCGCCGCGGCGAGATCTTCGGCATCGCTGGCCTGGTCGGCGCCGGCCGCACCGAACTCTTGCGCGCGCTGTTCGCGCTCGACCCGGTGCGCGCCGGCGAGGTGCGCATGGGCGGCGTGTCGCTGGCGCGCGGCTGCCCGCGCCAGCGCCTGAACCAGGGCATCGGCCTGGTCAGCGAGGACCGCAAGGAGGAGGGCCTGGCCCTCGGCCTGCCGATCGCCACCAACCTGACCCTGTCGCGGCTCGGCCCGGTCGCGCCCGGCGGCGTCATCCGCCGCGGCCTGCAGGAGGTCGCCGCCCGCCGCTGGATGGAGCGCTTGGCGATCCGCGCTCGCGACCCGTGGCAGAGCGCCGGCGAGCTCTCCGGCGGCAACCAGCAGAAGGTCGCGATCGCCCGGCTCTTGCACCACGACGTCGACGTCCTCTTGTGCGACGAGCCCACCCGCGGCATCGACGTTGGCGCCAAGGTCGAGGTCTACCGCGCCCTCGGCGAGCTAGCAGCCGCCGGCAAGGCCGTGATCGTGGTCAGCTCCTACCTGCCCGAGCTGTTCGGCGTCTGCGACACCCTCGCCGTGATGCACCGCGGCCGCCTCGGACCGGCGCGCCCGGTGGGGGAGTGGACCGAACACGCCGTGCTCGACGAAGCCACCCGGGGCGCCGCGGCGCCCGCCACCGAGGCCGCCACCTCCCCCGCAACGCCATGACCGACCCCACCAGCCTCGAATCCGCAGGCCGCGCGCGCCGGCTCGCGTCGCTGCTCGCGCCCTTCATCGGCCTGGCCGTGGTGGTGCTGTTCTTCGCCGTCATGGAGCCGGACAGCTTCCTGACGCTCTACAACTTCAAGAACGTCGCCACCCAGACCGTGATCGTCGGCCTGGGCGCGGTCGGCATGACCTTCGTCATCGTCAGCGGCGGCATCGACCTGTCGATCGGCTCGGTGATCGCCTTCAGCTCGGTGGTCAGCGCCTGGAGCATGCTGAACGGCTTCGGCACAGCGGCGGCGGCGCTGGCCGGAGTGCTCGCCGGCGCGTTGTGCGGCGCGGTCAACGGCCTCTTGATCACGCGGCTGAAGGTGGTGCCCTTCATCATCACCCTCGGCATGCTCGGCATCGCCCGCGGCGCGGCCAAGGCGCTCGCCGGCGAGCAGAAGATCGACGCCGACGCCTCCTGGCTCGCCAACCTGATGGCCAAGCCCGGCGGCTGGGAGCTGCCGGTGCTGCCGCTCGGCGTCTGGCTGATGCTCGGCCTGGCCGCGGTCATGGCCTTCGTCCTGCGCAAGACGGTCTTCGGCACCCGCACCTTCGCCATCGGCAGCAACGAGCCCACCGCGCGCCTCTGCGGCGTGCCGGTCGAGGGCACCAAGATCGCCATCTACGCCCTGTGCGGCGCCTTCGCCGGCCTCGCCGGAGTGCTCCAATTCGGCCGCCTCACGGTCGGCGACCCGACCACCGCGCTGGGCAAGGAGCTCGACATCATCGCCGCCGTCGTCATCGGCGGCGCCAGCCTCAGCGGCGGCACCGGCTCGATCCTCGGCGCCCTCATCGGCGCCTTCCTGATGAGCTTCCTCGCCAACGGCTGCAATCTCATGGAGGTCCCCAACTACTTCCAGGAGATCCTGATCGGCGTGATCATCGTCGTGGCGGTGACGATCGACCAGCTGCGGTCGCGGCGGTAGCAGACGTCTGGTGGAGGGGAGAAAGGCCCATCACGCCGGATTGGCGATCAAGGCAGTGGTCCTTCCTGGAAACCGAAGACACTAGTTGACTCGATCCACCCAAACGAGATCGATACCTTACGCCCTAAATTGCCCGAGTTGAAAGGTTTAGGGCGGTTTTGATTGTTGCAGTCCGAAGTCCTTGCTTTCTGATTGGTTGCGGGCGCGCCCTTGGGTTCACTTAGAGCTGTTGCTTCCACTCAGGGTCATTTGGCGCGCTTCGGACCCTCTGACTAGGGGGCAGAGATGGGGGAAACTCCCTGCGAAGGGAGATGCAACTTCCTTGCCCCAGGTGCTGCCCAATGAGCCAGCTGTCTTCGGCAGAGCCTCGGATTGGTCAGGCCCCCAAGCGTGGGGGACCTGGGCACCCCGATGTTCGAGCATTCCGCAGCCCATGCGGCTCTACTTCGGTAGCTCCCGCTTCTCGGGTGGGCTTTTTGGGGCTTTCTTCGAGGTTTGGACAGCTCTTGAGTATTCCGGATCAAGGACGGCCGGGAGGTATTCCTTCAGGAATGCCATCCGGGCTTGAAGCGCCCTCCGCCACTTGACCTCTGGGTCGTATTCGTCGCGCTTCACCGCTCCTGTGGAAGTGGTTGATCCGGTGCTTTCCTCCGGGTCGGTTCCGGGATTGGCTGACATTCTCGTCTGATCGCTGGCGGCCTCGGAAGAATCTCGGGCGATTAGCGAAAGAATGCCGATCTTCCTAACTTGTTTGTCGATGCCAACGATGGCACTGAGGAAGAACTTGGCAAGAGCAAGGAACGCGGCAAGGCTTCCGAGGAGGGCGAGTGAGATTGGGAAGCGAGAGCCGATCAGTGGAAGGAACTCCGCGGTTGTGAGCGCTTGGACACTCCTGCCGAAGTCCTTGGCGGTAGAAACGAGGAAGTAGCCAAGGAAGGCCGCCGCAGCAAAGGAGAGGAGGGCGGCGCCGATATATAGCCTCCGCTGCCTTCTTCCCACGAGGACAAGACCCTCGATGTCGTCCTTAACGAGGTGCTTGGTTTCCAGAGCTTCTTTCAACTGAAGATCAACTTGCTGCTTCTCGCTTCGGAGTGCGGCAATCTGGTCATTTCTTTCTGAAGTTTCCTTCTTCAATGACGCGATCAGGGACTCCTCCTCAGCCTTCTGCTTCTGTGCAGTGGCGAGTGCTTCTCTCTGTTCGTCGAGCGATGCCTTCAGAGCAGAGAGCGACGTGTTCTTTGCTTTCAAGGTGGCTGTTACCTTTTTTACAGCTTCGCCATTTTCGAGAATCTCCTTCTTGAGCTGCTCGTTCTTGGTCCTCTCTTCCGTAGTGTTCTCTCGGAGGATTCGGAGGTCCTCCATGCTTTCCTGTTGCTTCGACTCAAGGAGAGCGAACCGCTCGCTCCAAGCCTCGCGGATCGATGCGAGCTTCGCGAGGGGGGAATGAAGGTCGCCGATGCCCTTCACTCCATAGCCCCGCAAGTATCCGGACTGGATGGAAAGCGGTGAGTTGCGCCGGCTCCTTCGAAACCGAACGCCGAGCACGAGGCTCCTAACA
>CAYZXS010000070.1:0-14690 GCA_964482495.1 uncultured Planctomycetales bacterium | reverse complement strand
CGCGTCGTGAGAGCGCTTCGCTCGGTCAGAGCGTCCGGGCCGGCTGCGCCGGCCCGACCCGAGTCCCAACCATCAGCGAGCCTCGACGCGAAGCCAAACCCGACTCGGCCGAAAACTCGGCTCAGCGGCATAACGAATCACCAGCCGATTGCCGCTGACGACCGGCACACTCCCCACCGGGATGGTGTCGAAGCTGACCTCGCCGTCGTGCATCTCCAGCACCTGCTCGGTGCCGGGCAGGAAGCCGAGCCCCTTCCGCCGCTTGGCACCCACGCGCAGCACCGCCTGGCTGCGCTGGTCCGGCTTGGAGATCTCGACCTGGCCCATCCACTCGATCCGGCGCGGGGCCGAGCCCGGCTCCACCGGCAGGTTCCAGCGGACTTGCCAGTCGGAGAGCTTCCAGTGGACCCGGTCCCAGGGCAGCGAGATGACCTGCTCCTCGCCCCAGGAGGGGCGGTCCCAGCTCAGCTCGACGCCGCCGGCGCGGACCTCGACGGTGACGCCCTCGAGCTCCCTTCGCCAACGCGCGGCCATCTGCTCGGCGGGATCGGGCGGCTCCGGGATCCGCTCGGCTCCCTGCCCGGGCCGCGGGGCCGACGCCAGCGAGATCTGGAACTCCCGCTCCCACTCCTCGACCCAGAAGGCAGGGTCGCGGTCGGGCGCCCAGCGCTGGGCCACCAGCGGCCGCATCAGGCCCAGCGCCAGCTCGAGGTCGCCGCGGCACCAGGCGATCTGTGCCAGGATCCAGTCCTGCTCGGAGGGTTCCGACGCCAGCCGACCCCGCATCCGGGCCAGGCTCTGCTGGTAGACCTGGTCGGCGCTCAGCGGCCGAAGGGCGCCGATCCGGGCCTGCTCGAAGCGGCCCTCCCGGGACCAGGCCAGGAGCGGCGCCTCCACCTGGCTCCAATTCCGGACGGCGGCCTCCAAGTCGCCGGCGCGTAGCAGGGCCTTGACCTGGTCGCGGCGCGGCGGGATGGCCATGTCCGCGCGCTCGTTGAGCGCGTGCGCCTGACGGTTGCGCAGCCGGTCGGCGGCCTGGCGCAGCCGCGAGCGGGGCGAGGAGCCGCCTAGGCGCAGCGGCAGGTCGGCGACCCGCAGCCGGCGCTCGTCCCAGGCCAGCTCGACCCCGTCCTCCCAGGCGTCGAGGTCGAGGAAGGGGTCCTCCTCGAGCCGCGCGTTGGCCTGGCGGTCGAGGGCGCCGAGGATCGCCTCGGCCTCCACCGCGAGGGCTTCGGCCTGGCGCAAGACCTCCTGCTCGGCCCGGCTCAGGTAGTCCTTGTGCTCCTGGCGGAAGGCCGGGCCGGCGCCGCGCGGCAGCCGCTGGGCGCCGAGGATGTCGAGCTCATCCATGGCCCGGCGCAGCTGCCCGGCGGCCAGGGCGCTGCGCCAAGGGGCGTCGAAGGGCAGGACCCACTCCTGGTGGCGACGGCCGGGGGGCGCCGCAGCCGCCGGCGAGGGTTCCTGGGAGTCCGCCGCAGACGGACTGGGCGCGCCGGCCTCGCCCGCAGCGCCGCCGGCCTCGGCGGTCGCCTCCTCGAGGCCGCGGCCCTCCCCGCCGCCGTCAGGCCACGCGATCCAGGCGCCGCAGGCGAGCACCGCGACCGCGGCGGCCGCCGCCGCCCGCCGCCGCCGCCGCCGCAACCGGTAGGCCGTCAACAAGCGCGGCGGGGCGCCGGTGAGCACCCGGGCCAGGTCGGCGCGCAGGTCCGCCGCCCGGGAGTAGCGCCGGGGAGGCTCCTTGGCCATGGCGAGCTCCAGGACCCGGACCAGCGGCTCCGGCACCCGCTCCGGCAGCGGCTCCGGCTCGAGGTGCAGGACCCGGTGGATGACCTCCCCCACGCCGGAGCCGAGGAAGGGCGGCTTGCCGCTCAGAGCGTGGTGCAGGGTCGCGCCGAGCGAATAGACGTCCGCCTGCGGCCCGGACTCGCTCGGGTCCCGGGCCTGCTCCGGGCTCATGTAGGCCGGAGAGCCCAACGCCGCCCCCTGGCGGGTCAAGGTCGGGTCCTCGCGGCGGCGGACCAGGCCGAGGTCGGCGAGCACCGCACCGCGCCGCGGGTCGAGCAGGACGTTGTGCGGCTTGACATCGCGGTGCACCGCGCCGTGGCGGTGGATGCGCTCCAGCGCCCGCGCCACCTGGACGCCGATCCGGGCCGCCTGCTCCCACTCCAGGGCGCCCTGGCGCAGCCGGTCCCGCAGGCTCGCGCCCTCGATGAACTCCAGCAGCAGGCCGGGCCGGTCCTCCACCTGGAGCTCGCCGAAGCTGCGCACCAGGTTCGGGTGGTCGATCTCCTTGAGCAGCTGCTGCTCGCGTCGCCACCGCTCGAGGACCCGGGGGTCGCTGGCGACGCTCGGCCGCAGCAGCTTCAGCGCCCGCTGCTCCCCGCCCGGGTCGCGGACCAGGAAGACCTCGCTCAACGGCGAGGTGCCCAGCCGCCGCAGCAGCCGGAAGCCGGCGGGGAGCTGCGGGTCGCTCAAGTGGGCTCGTCCTGCTTGCGGTCCGGCGCCAGCCCGTACTTCTCGATCTTCCGCAGCAGGGCGAAGCGGGTGATGCCGAGGCTGGTGGCGGCCTTCGAGCGGTTGCCCTGGAAGCGGGCCAGGGCGTCCAGGATGGCCCGGCTCTCCAGCGCCAGCACCCGCTCCGGCAGCGGCAGGCTGGCGTCGTCGGTCGCGGGCTCACCGGCGGCGCCCTGCAGCACCTCGGGCGAGAGGTCCTCGGCCGCGATCGGCCCCTCGCTGAGCAGCGTGACGCGGCGCATCTCGTTGCGCAGCTGGCGGACGTTGCCCGGCCAGGCGCAGGCCTCGAGGGCGGCCAGGGACTCGGCCGCCAGCTCGCGCCGGGGGCGGCCTTGCTCGGCGGCCTCCAGCGACAGGAAGTGCTCGGCCAGCAGCCGGACGTCGCCCTCGCGGCGGCGCAGCGGCGGCAGCTCCAGCAGCACCACCTTGAGCCGGTAGTAGAGGTCCTCGCGGAAGCGGCCCTCCTCGACCGCCACCCGCAGGTCCTGGTTGGTGGCGGCCACCAGCCGGACGTCGACCTTGACCAGCTCGTCCGAGCCGAGGCGGCGCACCTCGCCCTCTTGCAGCACCCGCAGCAGCCGCTGCTGCATGGCCTGGGACATCTCGCCCACCTCGTCCAGGAACAGGGTGCCGCCGTCGGCCTCCTCGAAGCGGCCGGCCTTGTTGCGGGTGGCGCCGGTGAAGGCGCCCTTGACGTGGCCGAAGAGCTCGGACTCGAGCAGGGTGTCGGGCAGCGCGCCGCAGTTCTCGACCACGAAGGGCCGCGAGGCGCGCGGACCGCCGAAGTGCAGGGCCCGGGCGACCAGCTCCTTGCCGGTGCCGCTCTCGCCCTGGATCAGGACCGGCACGTCGGACTCCATGACCCGCTCCATCTGGGCGAACAGGTCCTGGATCGCCGGCGAGGCGCCGACGACCTCGCCGAAGCGGACCGAGTCGAGGGTGCCGAGCCGCTGCAGCTCCTCCTTCTCGGCCTTGACCCGGCGGCCGAGCTGGCGCTGCAGGTTGGCGTTGCGGCGCTTCAGCCGCTTCAGCTCGCTGCGGTCGCGGACCGCGCCCAGGGCGGTGGCGGCGGCGCCGGCCAGGCCGCCGAGCAGCTCGACGTCCTCCTCGCGGAAGGCGCCGGAGGCCAGCCTGTGGTCGACCAGCAGCAGGCCGAGGGCCTCACCCTGGTGGCGCAGCGGCACCGCAAGCAGCGAGCGCAGGCCCAGGTCGGAGATGCTGGCGACGCCGGCGAATTCGCCGTCGTGGGCGGCGTCCATCAAGAGCAGCGGGCCGGCGCTGTCGAGGGCGCGCCGCAGCAGGGTCTGCGACAGCTTCTTCTCGGGCGCGGCGACGCTCTCGCGGGCGAAGTTGCGGCCCAGCGCCAGGACGATGTTGCCGCTCTCGACCAGGAACACGAAGCCGCGCTCGGCCCGGGTCAGCGACACCGAGGCGTCGATCAGCAGCTCGGCGGCGCGCTCGACCTGGTCCACGCCTTGGAGCCGCCGGAGCACCGCCAGCAGGGTCTGGAGCATCTCCCGCTCCCGGCTCATCTGCTGGGTCTGGGTGCTCTCGACCGCCGTCAGGCGCGAGGCGATGCCGCCGGAGATCCGGATCTGGGTGCCGCCGATGCGGATGACGTCGCCCTGGCCCAAGGGCCGCCGCCGGATCTTCTCGCCGCTGACCCAGGTGCCGTTGGCCGAGTCCAGGTCGACCACGAAGGCCTCCGAGCCCAGGCGCTCGATCCGGCAGTGCTGCCGGGAGGCGTGCGGATCCTCGATCCGGACCTCGCAATCGGAGCCGCGGCCGACCGTGGCGGCGTCGCCGTCCACGGTGACGACCCGCTCGATGTTGTCGCGCTCGACGATGATCTCCAAGGGATCCGGCATGACTCCAGGATAAGCTCTGCGGCGGTGAAGGAAGCCGACCGCCCCGAGGAGCCCTGGTGGGCCGAGGGACTCCCTTTCGCGTGCACCCAGTGCGGCAAGTGCTGCACGGCCCACGGAGGTTACCAGTTCGTCTACGTCAACGAAGGCGAGCGGCGGAGGCTGGCGCGCCACCTCGGGATCAGCCGCGCCCGCTTCCTGGAGCGCTATACCGACTCCGACGAGGACGGTTACCCGGTGCTGCGCTTCGTCGACGGCCGCTGCGTCTTCCTGGAGGGCAAGCGCTGCCGGGTCCACGAGGCCAAGCCGGTCCAGTGCGGCACCTGGCCCTTCTGGCTCGAGCTGCTCGAGGACCGGGAGACCTACCAGCGCGAGGTGCTCGACTTCTGCCCCGGGAGCAAGCAGGGCCGGCGGGTCCCGGCGTCCCGGATCCGGGACGCCGTCGAGCGGACCGAGGCGGCCCTCTACGAAGACGACGACGTCGACGACCCGGGCGCCTGAGGCTGGTAGACTTGCCGCTTCCATGGCGGCCGAAACCCCTCCGGAATACGCGCTTCAGGTCATCGGCCTGAACAAGTTCTACGACCGCACACAGGTCCTCAAGAACATCACCCTGGCCTTCTTCGACAAGGCCAAGATCGGCGTGATCGGAGCCAACGGCTCGGGCAAGACCACCCTGCTGCGGGTCCTCGCCGGCGCCGACAGCGAGTTCGAGGGCACCCGCATCCAGATGGGCGACAAGAGCCTCGGCTACGTGCCGCAGGAGCCCCACCTGGACCCGGACAAGACCGTCAAGCAGGTCCTCGACGAGGCCGTCGCCCACGTCCACGCCATCCTCGACCGCTACAACGAGGTCTGCGGCCTGATGGGCGAGGTCAGCGACGACGAGGAGCTGATGAAGCTCTCGGAGGAGTTCGAGCACCTGCAGGGCGAGATCGACGCCCACGACATGTGGCAGGTCGACCGGCTGCTCGAGGTCGCCGCCGACGCCCTCGACCTGCCCCCGCGCGACCGCAAGTGCGGCGTGCTCTCCGGCGGCGAGGCCCGCCGGGTGGCGCTGTGCAAGACCCTGATCGAGTCGCCCGACATCCTGCTGCTGGACGAGCCCACCAACCACCTGGACGCCAACACCACCGCCTGGCTGGAGCACCACCTGGCGCAGTACCAGGGGCTGGTGATCGTGATCACGCACGACCGCTACTTCCTCGACAACGTCGTCGACTGGATGCTCGAGATCGAGCGCGGCGTGGCGACGCCGTACAAGGGCAACTACTCCACCTACCTCGAGATCAAGGAGAAGGAGCTGGAGAAGAGCGAGCGCCAGCAGGAGAAGCGGCGCAAGCGGCTCCACCGCGAGCTCGAGTGGGTGCGGCAGAACCCGAGCGCCCGCGGCAAGCGCAACAAGGCCCGGCTGGCCCGCTACGACCAGCTCTGCGAGGAGCAGGAGTCGCTGCGCCCGGAGAACATCGACCTGGTGATCCCGGCCGGCCCCCGGCTCGGGAACAAGGTCCTGATCCTGGACAAGGTCAACAAGGCCTACGGCGACCAGGTGCTGATGAAGGACCTGGACCTGGAGCTGCCGCCCGGCGCCATCGTCGGCGTCATCGGTCCCAACGGCACCGGCAAGACCACCCTGATGAAGATGGTCGCGGACCTCGAGGGCGCCGACTCGGGCAAGATCGAGCGCGGTCCGACGGTCGAGATCTGCTTCGTCGACCAGCGCCGCGCCGAGCTCTCGGACAAGAACACCGTCTACGAGGAGATCTCCGGCGGCTCCGAGTTCCTGCCCTTCGGCGGCGGCGAGATCCAGTCCCGCGCCTACGTCTCGCGCTTCAACTTCAAGGGCGCCGACCAGGAGAAGCTGGTCGGGAACCTGTCGGGCGGCCAGCGCAACCGGGTCCAGCTGGCCAAGATGCTGCGCGTCGGCGGCAACCTGATCATCCTCGACGAGCCCACCAACGACCTCGACCTGCCCACCACCCGGGTGCTCGAGGAGGCGATCGAGCACTACGCCGGCTGCCTGTTCGTGGTCAGCCACGACCGCTACTTCCTCGACCGCATCTGCACCCACATCCTGGCCTTCGAGGGCGACGGCGAGGTGCAGTTCTTCTACGGCAACTACACCGAGTACGCCGAGTGGCTGGACGAGCGGCGGGAAGAGGAGGGCCTGGGACCGGAGTCCAAGGCCGGCAAGTACCGCAAGCTCAAGCTCTGAGCGGCGCGGCGGTCACTCCTCGTCGGTGTCGACGTAGCCCAAGTCCTGCAGGTTCTGGTCCGCCAGGTCGGCGTCCTCGGCGCCGGCCTCCGGCACCCGCGCCGGCGGCGGCTCCGGCAGGCCGCCGGGCTTGGTGGCCACCGGCCGCTCCTGCAGCGCCTCGGGGGTGAAGGCCTCGGTGAGGACCCGGCCCGGCAGCGCCTCCGGGACGGGCAGCCCCATGGCGTAGAGCAGGGTCGGCGCCATGTCGTAGAGGTCGGCGTCCTGGACCTCGGCGCCGGCGGCGATGCCCGGGCCGCGCATCAAGATGATGCCGTCCAGGGTGTGGTCGCCGCTGCGGTCCTCGGTCCGGAACAGGTCGCTAGCGGTCAGCACCCGGCCGGCGATCTCGAGGGAGGCGTCGAGGCCGCCGATGACCGCCGGGTGGTAGTCGACCACGACCAGCCCCATCTCCTCGCGGTAGGGCTGGGGCTGGAAGGGCCGGGCCTCGGGGTCGCCGGTCATGTGCGAGGCCGAGAGCAGCTCGTGGACCCGCAGCAGGTCGCGCTTGCCCTCCTCGCCGCCGACCTTGCTCGAGATGTTGAGCTGCTTGCCGGCCACCGAGTAGTTGACCCGGTCCCCCACCCCGAGGACCTCGAACAGCGCCGAGGCCCGGACCCGGCCGGTCAGGTGGCCGCCCTCGGCCGCGGCCTTCATGCCGTGGTCCGAGACGATCATCACGTGGACCTGGTCCAGATCGACCCGCTGGAGCAGGCGGCCGAGGTGGCGGTCGCTCTCCTGGTAGGCCTTGAGGATGGCGTCCCGGCGGTCCTCCCGCTGCTCGGGCGTGACGCCAGCGAAGGCGGCCTCGTCGAAGGCCTCGGGCTCGTGGTACTTCCAGTAGTTGTGGCCCAGGGAGTCCACCGGGTAGATGATCAGGGCCGAGCAGCCGGGCTGCTCGCGCAGCATCAGCTCGAAGTAGAGGTCGGTCTGGAGCCGGGCCTGGACCAGCTTGATGCGCCAGTAGGAGTCCTCCTCGCCCATCCCCTTCAGCCCGATCTCGGCGAAGGCCAGCAAGTTGAGGGCGGCGTTGTCGACCGAGGAGATGGCCATGGCGTTGAGGCCGGCCCGCAGCATGCCGAGCGAGAACAGCGGCAGCCGGGCCTTGCCGGTGGCCTCGAGCTTCTTGAGGAAGGCGGCCTCGACCGGCCAGGTCTCGAAGCCCCGGGCGAGCCACCCGGGCACGCCGAAGCCGGGCACCTCGTCCGGCGGCCAGGTGATGTGCCACTCCATCAGGCCGACCGCGGAGCCGGCCTCGCGGGCGGCGTCCCAGTAGCGGCCGACCTTGAGGTTCTGGCGGTCGGAGTTGAAGTCGACCACCCCGTTGACCTCGGTCGGCTGTCCGGTGGCCATGATGGTCCAGACGCGCGGCGACAGGCTCGGCTCCTCCGACTTCAGCAAGCCGGCGGCGCCGGCCTCGCGGAAGGCCGCCAGGTGCGGCAGCTCGCCGCGGGCGATCATCGGCTCCATCTCGACCCAGGTGGCGGCGTCGATGCCGTAGGCGATCACCGGCCGCACGGCGCTAGCGTCGGGCTCGATGCGCTCGACCGGGCGGGCGAGGACGGCGCCGAGGCCGATCACCAGGCCGGCGATCAACCGGGTGCGGCTGGCGCAGGGCGACCAGGGCATGGCCAGGGCGAGGGCCAGGCCGACCCAGGACATGTAGGGCGCGCGGGCGATGGCGGCGCCGGCGACGCCGAGCCAGGGCGCGGCCACCAGGGCCGCCGCCAGGCCGGCCGCGAGCTGCGGCCGGCGCCGCAGCGGCAGGCCGAGCAGGCCCCCGACCAGGGCGGCCGAGATGCCCGGCAGGAGCACCATCAGCGCCAGCGCCGGCAAGAGAGGACGGGCCAGCGCCGGGGCGGAGACCGCGATCGAGACGGTGATGGCGACGACCGCGGCGACCGCGGCGGCGACGGAGGGGCGATAAGGGGAGGTATCGGCCATGGTCGAGGCCGGATTCTAGCGGAAGCCCGGCGGATTCCGCGCTGCCGCCGGGCTCAGCGCCCTTGGAAGCGTGGCGGCCGCTTCTCGGAGAAGGCGGCCAGCGCCTCCAGCCGGTCCTCGGTCGGCAAGATGCGCTGGTAGCAGGCCGACTCGTGTTCGAGGGCGGCGCCGGCCGGCAGGTCGAGGCTGCCGTCGATGGCCGCCTTGGCCGCGCGCAGCGCCAGCGGGCCGTTGCGGAGCAGCGCCGCCACGACCTCGCGG
Organism: uncultured Planctomycetales bacterium; assembly: GCA_964482495.1. Taxonomy (GTDB): domain Bacteria; phylum Planctomycetota; class UBA1135; order UBA1135; family UBA1135; genus J029. The sequence goes on along the minus strand of CAYZXS010000070.1, from coordinate 5,852 downwards.
CCGACGGCGGCGGCCTCGCCCTCGGGGGCCAGGAAGTTGACCAGGCCGATCTGCTCCGCCTCGCGGGCCTCGAGCCGCCGCGCCATGAGGATCAGCTCCTTGGCCTTCGCCGCCCCCACCAGCCGGGGCAGCCGGACGCAGCCTCCGGCGCCGGGAATGATCGCCAGGCTCGTCTCGGTCAGGCCGATCATGGCGCCGCTGTCGAGCACCCGGAGGTCGCAAGCCAGCGCCATCTCGCAGCCGCCGCCGAAGGCGTGGCCGTTCATGACCGCCACGGTCGGCTGCGGCAGCGCCGCGACGTCGTCCATGGTGCCGCGGATCTGGCGCACGAATTCCCGGACCTGGTCCTCGGTGAAGGTGCGCCGCTCCTTGAGGTCGGCGCCGGCGCAGAAGGCCTTGTCGCCGGCGCCGGTGATCGCCACCAGCCAGACGTCCTCGGCCTCGCGCAGCTCCTGGAGCAGCTGGCGCAGGCGCAGCAGGGTCGGCAGCGACAGGGCGTTGCGGGCCTCCGGTCGGTTCAGGGTGAGCCAGGCGACGGGGCCGTCGCGCTCCAGCAGGACGAGGTCTCGGTCGGTCATCGTTCGGGCGGCGCGGGAGGGTGGCCCTGGCCGGCGCCGGCCTCGGCCAAGGAGGCGACAAGGTAGCGGCTCGCGTCCGCGAGCGCGCCGGCGTCGAGCGGGGTCTCGGCGCCCTCGGCGGCGAGGGTGGATCGCAGCAGGGCGGTGTCGAGGTTGCCGGCGGCCCCGGGGGCGAAGGGGCAGCCGCCGCAGCCGCCGGCGGCGGCGTCGAAGTGACGCAGACCTAGGCGCCAGGCGGCGCGGACGTTGTCCGCGGCGCGGCCGAAGCTGTCGTGGGCGTGGAGGCCGACCCGCTCGCCCGGGAGCAGCGCCAGGGCCAGGGCGGTGAGCTCCTCGACCTGGCCCGGCAGGCCGACGCCGAGGGTGTCCGCCAGCACCAGGACGTCGGCGCCGGCCTCGACCAGGGCCGCCGCCAGCTCCCCCACCCGGCTCGGCGCCGGCGGCCCGTCGTAGGGGCAGCCGAAGGCCATCGACACGTAGGCGCGGACCCGGAAGCCGTCGGCCTTCGAGGCGCGGGCCAGGGCGCAGGTCTGCTCGAGCGCCTGATCCACCGACCGTCCGACGTTGGCCAGGCTGTGGCCGTCGGTCGCCGAGACCAGCAGCGTGACCCCGTCCAGCTCGGCGCTCCGGAAGCGCTCGTAGCCGCGGGCGTTGGCCACCAGGGCGTAGAGCTCGACGCCCGCGCGCCACGGCGCCGGCGCGACCGCGGCCGCCAGCTGCTCGGCGTCGGCCAGCGCCGGCAGCAGGTCGGGCCGGACGAAGGAGGTCAGCTCGATCGAATCGGGCCGCGCCGCCGCCAGCCGGCCGGCCAGCTCGAGCTTGGTCTGCGTGTCCAAGACCGCGGCCTCGTTCTGCAGGCCGTCGCGGGGGGCCACCTCGTGGATCCAGGCCCGGCTCACTCGGGCTTCTCCAGGCATAGCATGCCGAAGCTGAAGCGCAGGTCGGGGTGGCGCAGGTCGAGCAGGAAGCGCCCGCCGTCGTCCTCGAAGCCGCCCTCGCCGCACCAATCCAGGCCGAGGTGGTCGACCAGGTCGTGGACCTCGCTCGCGTCGCGCAGGGCGCCCTCGCCCGGCGCCTCGCGGCCGAGCTCGAAGCTGAAGACCAGCCGGCCGCCCGGCCGCAGAGCGGCCGCCAGGCGCCGGAGCGCCGCCCGGTGGGCGTCCTTGCTCATGTGCTCGATGACGCAGAAGCTGGTCACGAGGTCGAAGCTGGCGCCGGCCGGGAGCTCGTCGCGGGTCAGGTCCAGGGTCGAGGCCTCCAGCGACCAACCGAAGCGCGCGGCCGCCCGCTGGCTGCGCTCGACCAGGTCGGCGTCGATGTCCAGCACCCGCACCCGGGCGCCGCGCGCCGCCAGGTAATAGGCCGGGAGGGTGGCGCCGCCGCCGAAGTCGAGCACGTCGCGCGCCTCCTCGGCGCGCGCGTGCGCCAGGCCGCAGGCGTACTCCCACATCTTCGGTCCGCGGACGTAGAAGCGGCGGTGCGGGATGCCGTTGACGGCCACGGCCTGGCCGCGGAACCACAGCCACCAGACGAAGCGCCGCAGCCGGGCGGCCTGGCCGCGCACCGGCTCCCGGCGCAGGTCGCGCAGGTCCAGAGATTTGTGGATCCTCGGCGGGGTCACGCGGGCTCCGCTCAGGGGTGCTTCGGCTGGTGCTGGCGCATCCGCGCCACCTTGGCCTCGATGTCGCGGACCCAGCGACGCACCATCGGGTCCACCCGCGACTTGCACAGGTATTGGAGCAGGAAGCGCAGCCGGTCTCCGCGGCTGACGCTGGGCGGCGCCGAGTAGGCCATCGCCGCGAGGTCCTTGACCAGCCAGCGGCGGCGCGGCGGGAAGCGCTGCTCCACCCGCTGCAGGTCGATCAAGAAGGGGCGGCCCCAGCGCTCGTCCTCGGTCACGATCAGGTGCGCCAGGTAGAGGTCCCGGTGGTAGAAGCCGTTCGCGTGCAGCCGCCGGACCATGCCGGCGACGTCGCGGATGACCCGCGACCGGGCCTCGGGGCCGGGCAGGCCCCCCAGGCCCTCCCATCCCGGCTCGAGCAGCTGGTCGAGCTGCTTGCCCGGGACCTCGCGGAGCACCAGGAAGCTGGGGCAGGCGCGCCCGGGGGCGATCGGGGCGTCCCCCACCGCGACCATCTCGGCGACGTCGAACCAGGCCCGGCGCATGGCGCGCAGGTTGTCCCACTCGCACCGCGCCGGGCTGCGGGTACGCAGGACCCAGCCCAGCCAGCGGTGCTGCCAGTGGGCCCGGTAGTGGACCTTGAGGTAGAAGACCTCGCCGCCGGCCTCGAGGCGGAAGGTGTGGCGGTGGCCGGCGACCCGGACCTTCTCGCCGCCGCGGAAGGCCACGGCGCCGTCGACGGTGTCCAAGCCGAGCTCCCGCAGGGCCGCCAGGTCGCGCTCCGCCGCCAGCACCCGGCCGTTGTCCAGCTCCACGATCGGCAGCTGGCGCGGCCGGTAGCGGCGAAGATCCCGCGGCTGCTCCATGGTCGCTATCGTCCTGTTTGGCCAGCTTGGAAACAAGCACCCGGGAGCCGAAAATGGTCCCCGGGGCCCTCCCGGCGGCAGGCCTTCCCGGCTAACCTTGTCGCCCCCTCCGCTCCCCACCCCCCCTTCCAATGGGAGTCGACATGGCGGAACCCGTCACCACCTCTCCTGCCGAGCAGGAATCCAACCCCTTCGTGCAGATGCAGCGGCGCTTCGATCGCGCCGCGGAGCTGCTCGGTCTCGACACCGGCACGGCCAAGATCCTCTCGACGCCGGCCCAGGAGATCACCACCGCCGTGCCGGTCCAGATGGACGACGGCTCGATGCGGGTGTTCACTGGCTACCGGGTCCAGCACTCGATCGCCCGGGGCCCAGCAAAGGGCGGCATCCGCTACGCCCCCGACGTCTCGCTCGACGAGGTGCGGGCGCTGGCGGCCTGGATGAGCTGGAAGTGCGCGGTCGTCAACGTTCCCTTCGGCGGCGGCAAGGGCGGCATCATCTGCGACCCGCGGCGCATGTCGCAGCGCGAGTTGGAGCGGCTGACGCGCCGCTATACCTCCAACCTGCTCGACCTGATCGGCCCCGAGCGCGACGTGCCGGCGCCGGACATGAACACCAATGAGCAGGTCATGGCCTGGTTCATGGACACCTACTCCATGCACCGGCGCTCGACCCAGACGGCCATCGTCACCGGCAAGCCGATCGGCCTCGGCGGCAGCCAGGGCCGGCGCGAGGCCACCGGCCTGGGCGTGGCGCTCACCGTGCGCGAGTCGCTCAAGCACCTCGGCATGCCGGACAAGGGCTGCCGCATCGTGGTGCAGGGCTCGGGCAACGTCGGCGGGATCGGCGCCGAGATCCTCCACCAGATGGGCCACAAGGTGGTGGCGATCTCGGACATGTACGGCGCCATCCACGACGAGAAGGGCTTGGACATGCCCAAGGTGCTCGAGCACCTGAAGCAGACCGGCATGCTGGAGGGCTTCCCGGGCAGCACCACGATCACCAACGCCGAGCTGCTCGAGCTCGACTGCGAGGTCCTGGTGCCGGCGGCGACCGAGAACCAGATCACCTCGGAGAACGCCGCCCGCATCAAGGCGCGGGTCATCGCCGAGGGCGCCAACGGCCCGACCACCGCCGCCGCCGACGACATCCTGCTCGAGAAGGGCGTCTTCGTCGCCCCCGACATCCTGGCCAACGCCGGCGGCGTGACGGTCTCCTACTTCGAGTGGGTGCAGGATCGCATGGGCTACTTCTGGGACAAGGAAGACGTCTTCGCCCGGATGGAGAACATCATGGTCGCCGCCTTCCGCGACGTCGCCGAGGCCGCCGAGCGCTACCAGACCAGCCCGCGCATCGGCGCCTACTGCGTCGCCATCGACCGGGTCGCCTACTGCTTGAAGATGCGAGGGATCTATGCCTGACCCGCAGAACACGATCAACCCGGAAGCGGAAGAGCCGCAGCCGCCGACGCCGGCCCTCGACGAGGACGACCCCTTCTCGTCGATGATGGAGCGCTTCGACGAGGCCGCGGTGCTGCTCGGCCTGGCCCCGGACGCCTACATGGTGCTGCGCCAGCCCGACCGCGAGTTCAAGTTCGCGGTGCCCATCGTCGACGAGCAGGGCGAGATCCAGGTCCACCACGGCTTCCGCATCCGCCACAACCTGTCGCTCGGCCCCTGCCTGGGCGGCCTGCGCCTGGACGGCGCCCTCAAGCGCGAGGAGCTGCGCGCCCTGGCCGCCTGGACCACCTGGAAGTGCGCGGCGCTGAACATCCCCTTCGGCGGCGCCATGGGCGGCGTCGACTACGACCCGCGCGGCCGCGACCCGCACGTCACCGAGGGCGTGGTGCGCCGCTACATGTCCGGCGTGCTCGACCTGATCGGGCCGGAGCAGGACATCCTCTGCCCCGACCTGCACTGCGACGAGCAGATCATGGCCTGGTGCCTCGACACCTACTCGATGCACGCCCGCCACACCGAGAACGCGGTCGTGGTCGGCAAGCCGCTCGGCCTGGGCGGCTCGATCGGCCGTGACTACGCCGTCGGCCGCGGCGCCCGGGTGCTGATGGAGCAGCGGCTGGCCGACATGGGCCACGAGGGCCCGGCGGACGTGGTCGTGCAGGGAGTGGGCAACGTCGGCGGCCAGGTGCTGCGCGCCATGGCGGCCGGCGGCCACCGCGTCGTCGCCCTCGGCGATTACCGCGGCGCCGTCTCCAACCCCGCCGGCGTCGACGTCGAGGCCGCGCTGGCTTGGCGCCGCGAACACGGCACCGTCGAGGGCTTCCCCGGCGGCGACGCCGTCAGCCAGGACGAGCTCCTGACCCACGCCTGCGACGTCCTGATCCCGGCCGCGGTCTCCAAGCAGCTCACCGGCAAGAACGCCGACCGGGTCCAGGCCAAGCTGGTGGTCGAGGTCGCCAACGGCCCCAGCACCGCCAAGGCCGACCGCCTCTTCCGCGAGCGCGGCATCCCCGTCATCCCCGACATCCTCGGCAACGCCGGCGCCGCCATCATCGCCTACTTCGAGTGGGTCCAGAACCGCATGGGCTACCGCTGGAAGGAGCAGACGGTCCAGGAGCGGTTGGAGCGCATGATCCTCGACGCCTACCAGCGCACCCGCGAGGTCGCCAAGAAGCACCAGTGCGGGCTGCGGCTGGCGGCCTGCATGCTGGGGGTCGAGCACGTGGCGTACTACGACAAGCTTCGCGGGATCTACGGGTAGGTGCTGGACTAGGGTGACGGGGTCGCGGGGTGGCGTCGCGCTGGCCCGCTGCGCGCGTCCTTTGCG
>CAYZXS010000069.1:0-15215 GCA_964482495.1 uncultured Planctomycetales bacterium | reverse complement strand
TGATCTACACCCCGGAGAACCGGAGCAACACCACCCTGCGCGTGGGCGAGCGCAACCTGCGCCACCTGGCGCCGCCCTTCGACATCCGCGGCACGATCCAGATCGACGGCCGGGAGCGGGCCCAGATCCGGCTGGGGGTGCAGCAGAACGGCCTGCCCCGGAAGACCGTCGAGATCGAGAACGGCGCCGAGCTGTCGCTCTACGACGTCTACCGCAGCTTCAAGGAGGGCGAGTCCGCGTCGACCGTCTTCGCCCGGGTCAAGCAGCAGTCGATCGCCTCGGCCCAGTTCTTCCACTTCCTGGTCGAAGTCGACGCCCGCGGCGGCGGCAGCGTCACCGTCGGCGAGGAGGCCCAGGCCACCTTCCCGGAGGACTGGACCGCCGAGGAGATGAGCGGCGGCGTGGCCGTCGGCGTCGGCCAGGACACCGCGGCGCTGTTCCGCGACCTGGTGATCCGCCCCCGCGAGGCCTTCTGGCCGGTGGCGCCGCGCGAGGAGTCTGGGGATTGAACCCGCGGGGCCATCCCCTAGATGGATCCCGGTAGAGCGCTACGATGGCGGCTTCCGTCTACCGGCCCCCTTCCCTGAAACCCTCATGCTCAAGCTGTTCACCTTCCTCCTCCTCGGCTCCGTCGCGGTGGCTCAAGCCCCCGGCGAAGAAGAGAACTCCAACTGGTCCGGCAACGCCAGCGCCGGCTTGATCTACATGACGGGCAACAACGCCAGCGTCCTGTCGTCGGCCGACATCACCTCGAAGTACGAGGCCCCGGGCCTGCGCTGGATCTTCACCGCCAACTACGCCGCGGTGCGCCAGACCGACCGGATCACCGACGACGCCACCACCAGCAGCCGTCTCTACCAGGGCTCGGTGGAGCACCACCGCTTCCTCGACGCCGAGGACAACCTCTACGCCTACGGCAAGGGTTCGGCCCGCCGCAACGTCCCCACCGGCCTGCAGATCCGCGAGGACGTGGGTGTCGGGGGCGGCTACACCTGGCGCTGGAAGGACGACAAGGCCCAGTTCTCGCTCGAAGGCGGCCCGTCGGCCCTGAAGGAGAACAACGTCGGGGTGCTCTCGGGTGACATGGCCCTGAACGGCCGCGCCGCCTGCAACTACGAGAACCACCTCTCCGAGGACCTGGTGTCGACCTTCAAGGCGGAGTTCTTCCAGAGCTTCGACGAGACCGACGACCGCTCGGCGACCGCCGAAGCCAAGCTGCGCTGGGCCATGAATGGGACCTGGCACCTGGAAGCGGGCGTGGCGACGGCTTGGGACAACACCCCGGCGCCGGGCTTCGAGAAGACGGACTGGATCTACTTCCTGCAGGTCGGGACGTCCTGGTAAGGAGCTTGCCCATCTGAGCGGACCATCGGGTCTGCCCTCTCCGCGGCCGGCGCAGGAATGCGCCGGCCGCGGCTCCTTGTCCGGGCCTGGGGCCGCCATTCCTCCCCAGCCCCCGTCCTCGACGGCACCCGCGGGACGGCTAGGTTCACTCGTCTGGGCCAGCGTCCGGGGCGGGGAGCCTGCCCGCCTCCAGCCGCAGCTCCAGCCCCGCCCGCACCCCGGCCCAGCCCCGCTTGCGGAGCGCCCCCTCGAGGTCCCGGAGCCGGGCGGGCGAGGCGGTCTCGCCGCACCCCCGGAGCCAGTCCTGGATCGCCTGGCGGCGCAGGTAGCTCGGCAGCTCGCTCCAGGGCAGGTCCCGGCGGAGCAGGTCGTCCCGGGCCGCCTCCCAGTCCGAGGCCTCCTCGGCCAGCCGCAGCAGGCCGCGGACCGGATCCCCGGCCCCGATGTCGGCCAGCGCGGGCACGGCCTGGGCCCGGAGCCGGTTGCGGGCCGCCGCGGCCGGATCCGCGTTGCTCGGGTCCTCGATCCAGGGCACGCCCTCGCCCCGGAGCCACTCCCGGATGGCCGCGGCGCGGAAGGCGAGCAGCGGGCGGCGCAGCTCCCCGCCCGAAGCCAGCCGCCGCCGCGGCGCCATGCCGGCCAGGCCGCGCAGGCCGGTGCCGCGGAGGATCCGGAGCAGCACGGTCTCGGCCTGGTCGTCGGCGTGGTGGCCCAGCAGCAGCAGCCGCTCGCCCCCCTCCGCCATGGCCGCCTCGAGGGCGGCGTAGCGGGCGCGCCGCAGGCTGGCCTCGTCGCCGGCCGCCTCCACCGTCAGCACCGCCGCCGGCAGGCCGAGCGCGGCCGCGGCGGCGGCGGCCCGGTCGGCGTCGGCCCCGCTCTCCGGCCGCTGCTGGTGATCCACGACCAGCACTCGGGCGCGCAATCCCCGGCCGTGGGCGAAGGCTTCCCAGGCGTGGGCCAGGAAAGTGGAGTCGGCGCCGCCGGAGCAGGCCAGGGCGACCCGCGCGCCCGGCTCCCACGGGCCGCAGCCCGCCACCGCCGCGGCGGCGTCTTGGAGGAGGTCCGCCGGCACGCCGCGAGGATAGCCCCGCCGGCGCTTCCCCGGCCTCCGCGGCGCCCCTAGAATGTTCCGTCCCATCCAGGCCGCGAGCCCCGTTTTTCGGCCTTCACGTCCGCTTTCCCTCCATCCGCACCCACCCGAAACCATGGCCATCCGCATCGCCATCAACGGTTTCGGCCGCATCGGCCGCAACGTCTTCCGCATCATGCACTCCCGCGGCGCCGACTTCGAAGTCGTCGCCCTCAACGACCTGACCGATGCCGCGACCCTGGCGCACCTGCTGCGCTACGACACCGTCGGCGGCCGCTTCGCCGGCCAGGTCGAGGTCGACGGCGACGCCATCGTGGTCGACGGCAAGCGCGTCCAGGTGCTCGCCGAGCGCGACCCGGCCGGCCTGCCCTGGGGCGAGCTCGGGGTCGACCTGGTGGTCGAGGCCACCGGCATCTTCCGCAGCCGCGAGGCCTGCCAGAAGCACGTCGACGCCGGCGCCAAGAAGGTGATCCTGACCGTGCCGCCGAAGGGCGACGTCGACAACATGGTCGTGCTGGGCGTCAACGACGACACCCTGGCCGCGGGCCAGAACATCCTGTCGAACGCCAGCTGCACCACCAACTGCCTGGCGCCGCTGGCCAAGGTGCTCCACGAGAGCTTCGGCATCCGCCGGGGCCTGATGAACACCATCCACGCCTACACCAACGACCAGCGCATCCTCGACCTGCCGCACGGCGACCTGCGCCGGGCCCGGGCCGCCGCGTCGAACATCATCCCGACCAGCACCGGCGCCGCCCGCGCGGTCGGCAAGGTGCTGCCGGAGCTGAACGGCAAGCTCGACGGCATGTCGATGCGCGTGCCGGTGCCCTGCGGCTCGGTCGTCGACCTGGTCGCGGTGCTGGCCAAGGAAGTGACCGTCGAGTCGGTCAACGCCGCGGTCAAGGCCGCCGCCGACGGCCCGCTGAAGGGCGTCCTGGAGTACTCCGAGGACCCGCTGGTCTCGAGCGACATCCTCCAGAACCCCCACAGCTCGGTCTTCGACGCCGGCAGCACCATGGTCATCGACTCGAACATGGTCAAGGTCGTGTCCTGGTACGACAACGAGTGGGGCTACAGCAACCGGGTCTGCGACCTGGCGAAGCGCGCCCACGAGCTCGGATAGGGCCCCAGAGCGTGAGTTTGCGCAAGAAGACCCTCGCCGCGGTCGACCCGGCCGGGAAGCGCGCCTTCGTGCGCGTCGACTTCAACGTTCCGCTCGACGGCCGCAGGGTCGGGGACGACACCCGGATCCAGGCGGCGCTGCCGACCCTGCGGGCGATCCTGCAGGGCGGCGGTTCGGCGGTGGTGGCGTCCCACCTCGGCCGGCCCAAGGGCGAGGTGGTCGAGGAGCTGCGGATGCAGCCGGTCGCCGTCCACCTGGCGAAGCTGCTGGGCAAGGAGGCGACGGTGATCACCGCGCCGATGGTCGCCGGCTCCTCGGTCAGTGAGGCCGCCGCCGGCCTGAAGCCCGGGCAGCTGCTGCTGCTCGAGAACCTGCGCTTCGAGCCCGGCGAGACCAAGAACGAGGCCGGCCTGGGCGCCGCCCTGGCGAGCATGGCCGACTACTTCGTGCAGGACGCCTTCGGCACCTGCCACCGGGCCCACGCCTCGACCGCCGGGGTGCCGGCGCGGCTCAAGCCGGCGGTGGCCGGCAAGCTGCTCGAGAAGGAGATCGAGGCCTTCGACCTGGCCTTCGGCGGCGACCCGAAGCGGCCGCTGGTGGCGGTGGTGGGCGGCGCCAAGGTCAGCGACAAGATCCTGGTGCTCGAGAACCTGGTCGAGAAGGTCGACGAGCTCCTGATCGGCGGCGGCATGGCCTACACCTTCCTGAAGGCGCAGGGCATCGGTGTGGGTGCATCGCTGGTCGAGGAGGACCGGGTGGAGACCGCCCGCGCGATCCTGCACGCGGCCGAGGAGCGCGGGGTGAAGCTGCGGCTGCCCTCGGACCACGTGGCGGCGGACCGCTTCGCCGCCGACGCGGAGACCCAGGTGGTCGGGCCGCACGTGCCGGACGGCTGGATGGGCCTGGACATCGGGCCGGAGAGCCAGGCGCGCTACGTCGAGGCGATCCAGGGCGCCGGCACCGTGGTCTGGAACGGCCCCATGGGCGTCTTCGAGATGGAGGCCTTCGCGGCCGGCACCAAGGGACTGGCCGAAGCGGTGGCCGCCAGCGACTGCATCTCGGTGATCGGCGGCGGGGATTCGGTGGCGGCGGTGAAGCAGATGGGAGCGGCCGACCGGGTCACCCACATCAGCACCGGCGGCGGCGCCTTCCTGGAGATGCTGGAGGGGAAGGAGCTTCCTGGCATCGCAGCGCTGGATCCCGCCTAGGGACCGAGCCCTCATCCGTGGCCCCAGGCCAATCTCATCTCTTGATGAGAAAAGGCTTTGGGGCCCTTTTTCTTGCCCTGGCAGCTGCCAGGCAGAGGACCCCTCGCGAGGCCCTGCGGTGTGTTTGAGATCATGACGGACGAGGTCCAGGGACCCGACCCGAGCTTCAGGATCGTCCTTTTCGACGACTCAGAGTGAAATTCGCCTTTTTAGGCGATTTTTTGAATAATTCGCCGATATCAGCAGAAACCAGTGCCCGCCTCTTCCTTCTTCCTCGCTCTGATCGCCGATCTCGTCGGCACCCGCCAGGCCTCCGACCGGGCAGAGGTCCAACGGCGGCTGCTCGAGGCCGTCCATGCCCTGAACCGCCTCCACGGCTTCGAGATGGTGGCCGAATTGGCCCCCGGCGGAGGCAACCAGGCCTCCGCCTTGTTCCCGATGCCCGACGGGCGCCTCCCTGCCCGCGCGGCCGGCGCCGTCACGGAGGTGATCCTCGGCCTCGGCCTGCGCCTGTGCCCCACTCGGCTCTGCTTCGGCCTCGGCGCAGGCTCACTTTCCGTGCCCCTGGAGGCCGGCACCCCCATCGGCGCCCTGGACGGCCCCTGCTTCCACCGCGCCCAGCAAGCCCTGCAGCAGGCGAAGAAGCAGGACCTGTATTTGGGCGCGCGCGGCTTCGGCCCCGCGGACGCCCTCCTCACCGGGGTCTTCGCCCTGCTCGGCAGCCACCACGAGAACTGGACGCCGCGGCAGGTGGCCTACGCCCGTGAAGTCCTCGGCGGCCAGATGTTCGAGGACGAGGGCGGCCTTGCGGACAAACTCCCGCAGAAGGAAGTGGCGGCCCGCTTCCAGGTCCGGCCATCGGTGGTCTCGGAGACCCTCAAGACGATCCGGCTCGAGCGCTTCCGGCACGGCGCCTTGGCCGCGACCGTCGCCCTGGCCCGCGCATCCGCCGGAGCCTGAGCCGCTAGTGGGGATCGGCCGGCTGTTCCGCCGGCTCGCCGTCCTCGCCGATCACCCCGGTCTCGCGCAGCACCTCCCCGACCTTGCGGCCTCCGTCCTCGATGCGCTTGCGGGCGGCCTCCTCGCCTTCGATGAAGTAGGAGGTCAGGATCAGCACGATCAGGATCAGGATGATCACGGCGAAGGCCTTGAAGGCCTTGCGCATCAGATAGAGCACCAGGATCAGCAGGCCGAGGCCGACGACCACCGTCGGGATGGGCTGCGCCTGGTACTGGTCGACGACCCAGTGGAAGAACGGGGGAATCTTCATCGCGATGGGGCGATTCTAGCGCTCCGGGCGGCGGCTAGACTGCCCCTGTGATGGCTCGGCCCACCCTGATCGCCCCCTCCCTGCTGGCCTGCGACTTCGGCCGCGTGGCCGAGGAGATGGCCCGCGCCGAGGCCGCCGGCGCCGACTGGCACCACGTCGACGTCATGGACGGCCACTTCGTGCCCAACCTGTCGATCGGGATCCCGGTGGTGGCTTCGATGAAGAAGGCCGCCAAGCTGCCGCTGGACGTCCACCTGATGATCGAGCAGCCCGCCGCCTGGGCCGCCCGCTACGCCGAGGCCGGCGCCGACCGGCTGTGCTTCCACTACGAGGCCGCCGCGGGCGACTTCGGGGCCGCGCTCGACGCCTACCACGCCACCGGCCTGCCGGTCGGCGTGGCCGTCAACCCGCCCTGCGGGGTGGAGCCGCTGCGCGAGCACTTCGAGCGCCTGGACATGATCACGGTGATGTCGGTCCACGCCGGCTTCGGCGGCCAGAGCTTCATGCCCGAGGTCCTGGACAAGGTGCGGCAGCTGCGCGACTGGGGGTACGAAGGCCACATCCAAGTGGACGGGGGGGTCGACGACGCCAACGCGCCGCGTTGCCTGGAAGCCGGCGCGAACGTCCTGGTCGCCGGCACGTATCTGTTCCGCGCGCCGGACATGGCGGCGGCGGTCGGCAAGCTGCGGGCCGGCGCCGCGGACCGCGCCCAGAGTTCATGAAGCGAAGCTCCTCCCCGACGACCGGATACCGGCTGGGCCCCTTCGACCGCACCGCCCAAGGCGATGAGCTGGCGGCGCTGCTCGGCGTCAGCTTCAACTTCCCGCCCGAGGACGCGCCGGAGTGGTGGGACCGGGCCGGCGACGACCAGCTCCGGGTCTTGCACGCGGACGACGACCGCATCGCCGGCACCCTGCTCTACATCCCGATGGGCCACTTCCTGGGCGGTCGCTCGGTGAAGTGCTGCGGCGTCGCCGGGGTGGCGGTGGCGCACGAGTTCCGCGGCCGCGGCGCCGCCACCTGGATGATGCGCGAGAGCCTGCGCGAGATGCGGGAGCTGGGTTATCCGATGACCTCGCTCTACCCGTCGACCATGCCGCTCTACCGCAACGCCGGCTACGAGATGGCGGGGATCTACTACACCACCACGCTGCCGCTGCGCTCGATCCAGGTGCGCAGCCACGAGCGGGTGGTTCGGCCGGTGGTCGAGACCGACATCCCGGCGATCGAGGAGCTCTACCGGCGCGTGGCCGCCGAGCACCAGGGCTGGCTCGACCGCGGCTGGTACCTGTGGTCGCGCGCCCGCAAGCCGCGCTTGGGGACCGCCCACGGCTTCGTCGCCGAGGGGCCGGGCGGGATCGAGGGCTACCTGTGGTTCGTCAACCAGACGGGCGAGGGCTGGAAGTCGCGCATGGCGATCACCGACCTGGCGGCCGCCACTCCCGAGGCCGGGCGGTCCTTGCTCGGCTTCCTGGCCGGCAACGCCACCATGCACGAGGACGCGACCTGCCACCTGGCGCCCGACGAGCCGCTGCTGCAGCTGATCCCCGAGCACAGCTTCCGCTCGCAGATGGAGGAGCGCTGGATGCTGCGGCTGCTCGACCCGGCGGCGGCGATGCGCCAGCGCGGCTGGGCCCTGGGGCTGGCCGGCGCGGTCGAGCTGGAGCTGCGCGACGACCTGTTCCCCGAGAACGAGGGCCGTTGGGTGCTCGAGGTCGCCGACGGCGAGGCGACGCTGGAGCCCGGCGGCGACGGCCGGATCAAGCTGGACGTCCGGCAGCTGGCGCAGCTCTACACCGGCTACCAGACGCCCGCGGCCCTGGCGCGGACCGGGCTGCTGGAGGGTCCTCCCGAGGACCTGGCCACCGCGGCGATGCTGTTCGCCGGGCCGCAGCCGCAGCTGCCGGAGATGTTCTAGGCGTCGCGGTTAAGATGGGCCCATGGCTTGGCGCCTGAAGAAGAAGAAGGACATGCCCAGCGGGCTGTGGAGCAAGTGCTCCTCCTGCGGGTCGATGATCTACACCAAGGAGCTGGCGGCGAACCTGTCGGTGTGCCCGAACTGCGGCTTCCACCACACCGTGGACGGGCGGCGGCGGATCGAGATCACCGCCGACCCCGGCACCTTCATCGAGCACTTCACCGACCTGCGGCCGAGCGACCGGCTCGGCTTCGTCGACAAGGTGCCGTACGCCGACAAGATCGAGAAGGCCCAGAAGAAGACCGGCAACGCCGACGCCCTGCTGGCCGGGACCGCCGCGATCGGCGGCGTGCCGGTGGTCATGGCGGTGCTCGACTTCAGCTTCATGGGCGGCTCGATGGGCGAGATCGTCGGCGAGAAGATCGCGCGCGCGGTCGAGCTGGCGGGCGAGAAGCAGCTGCCGCTGGTGATCTTCAGCGCTTCGGGCGGGGCGCGCATGCACGAGGGCGCGATCTCGCTGATGCAGATGGCCAAGACCTGCTCGGCGCTGAGCGCCTTCCGCGAGGGCGGCGGCTTCTCGGTGTCGGTGATGACCAACCCGACGACGGGCGGGGTGACCGCCAGCTTCGCCAGCGTCTGCGACCTGATGATCGGCGAGCCAGGCGCCCTGATCGGCTTCGCCGGCCCGCGGGTGATCCAAAACACCATCCGCCAGGACCTGCCCGAGGGCTTCCAGCGCGCCGAATTCCTGCTCGAGAAGGGCCAGATCGACAAGATCATCCCGCGCGACCAGATGCGCGAGGAGCTGGCCAAGATCCTGAAATACGCGGGGTCAGACATCGATTGATATTCGACGTCCGACATCGACTTCCGCCCTGCCGTCCGCCAGCGCGCTTCGCGCTGGCAGACGGCAGGGCGGAAGTCGATGTCGGACGTCGAATATCAATCGATGTCTGACCCCTTTCTGACATGTACTCCCTCCTCCTTCTCCTCTCTGCTCTCGCTCCGCAGGAAGACGCGCGGTGGAGCCACGCTCCTAGCCCCGGCGTCGCGGTCGGAGGTGGCGGAGCAGGGGGCGTTATTCGCGGCGGCAAACGCCGATCCCACAGGCAGCAGCCTTACCACCTCTCCGGTCTCGTCCTCGACGCCGCTGGGAAACCGGTAAAGGGACTGGTGGTCTCCGTGAGCTGCGCCCAAGATTGCCGCGACCCGATCTTGCACCGAGAGGAGGTGCTGACCGACGAGAAGGGAAAGTACCGCTTCGAAGGGAACTGGATCGACCCCCAGATCGGGCACTACGACGGCCGCAACGGCGACTCACCATCTCTCGGATGTGGGCGGAATTGCAAGAAGACATGGCTCCCGGACCGACGTCGCCTGCACCAGCTTCCAATCCGAGTCAAGCCATACCGGATCCGTTGGTCCGACGGCAGCGGTGACGCCTCCCTCAAGCTGATCCGCGGCCCTAGTCTCGGCCGGAGCGACTGGACCCAGCAGATCTCCCTCAGAGGCCCGCTTCGTTTTGGAGATCTCGACGGTTCGACGCGCCAACGGGGCTTCCCGGACGGTGAGTACCAGGTGCTCGCCTTCGTCGACGGCGTCTGGTGGCCGGCCACTACAGCCCGCTTCCCCGACGACTTCGGAGAACACCTCCTCCATCGGCCGGACGTCCGCTGGCGCCGCTTCGTGATGGGAAACGGCTCCCCCGTGACGGAGCCCCTCCAACTGCGCCGGCGCGGCCTCTCCTACCCCGTGCGTGGCTGGGCGCTGCTGCCGAGCGGCGAATACCAGGTCTTCGGCGGCTCCGCCACGGAGCGGCTGCCTTCCACCGTGACCATCGACAGGGAATCCGAGCTCGTGCTGGCGGCCGCCCCACGCGCCTCGCTGAGCCTCCCCTTGCCGGCTGTCGCCTTGGAGGTCTGGGAGAACGGTGGCACGGTGGACGGTTTCTTGCGGGTATTTGGCCCCGACGGGGAGCGGGTCCTCGACTACCGCCCGCGCCCGTCCAGCGCGAAGGTGGGCCCGCCGGCATGGACGGCAGAACAGCTCCCAACGGGGGCCCTCGAGCTCAGGCTCCTCATCCGCACGTGCAGCGTCCATTGGGGCCTCCGCGAATTCCCGCAGGAGTGGGAACTGGAAGGCCGCGGCACGGAAAACCCAGAGACTGAGCTGAGCCTGTGGCGGGCGAGCGTAGTCGCGCAGCCGGGCGTTGCGGAGCTGACGGCGGAAGCATGGCAGCCGGTCGAAGACTGGACGACTGAGACGGCGCTCGTTTGGTCGGAGGCGCTCGAGGCCTTGCACCCGGAGCGGCTGGAGGAGCCGGAGGCTCCGGCGCCTCCCGGCTTCGAGTTCCGCAGGGGCGGCGTCCGGGATGGCGACACTGGCATCTCACTCTTCCTCGATTTCTACGGCTCTCCTGGCTGGCGTGGCCTGAGCCCCGAGGAAGCCGATCTCCACGACCCGCGAGCCCGTGTGGCGATGAGCCGGGATGCCGGCGAACTCCTCCTCGGACTGGCGCTTCCGCCCGCCGAAGAAGGTCCCTTCGCGCTGCTCGAGCGGCTTGCTGGGTACCTCGACCCCGAAGGCGTAGAGGTCCTCGACCAGCGAACATCGGTGCTGGAGGGACGGCAAGTCTGGCAGTTGAGATCGCGCGGGCCGGCTGGCTCCGACGACCAAACCTACTTCCAGCAACTCTGGCTGCGAAAGACGAAGGACCTCTGGACGGTCGAGCAGGCGCGGTTGCTCGCACGAGACCTGGCGGCCGCCCGAGCGGAATTCCACGCCCTATTCCGCCCCCATCATTCCGGAATCGGCGCCAAGGAAGGGATGCCGAGGCTCCCATCGCTGGCCGACCGACAAGGCCCAGGATTCCGGATCGCTGACGGGACCTACTTCGACACGGCGACGGACTTTGTGCTTCGGCCGCAGGCTGGCTGGAAGCTGTGCCCCAGTCCGATCGAGGGCCCCGGAAGCGCCTGGTTGGCCGAGGCCACGCTGGTCCTCGTCCATCCCGCTACGGAGACCGTGGCGCAGATCCGGCCGACGGGCGCCCCTCGTTCCGCTCCTCCAGGCTGGGTCGACCGCCAGCTCCCCTTCCCCACGGGCCGCGGTGAACGGATCCTCCATGCCCGCTTCCCCGCTAGCCGGTCAGCCGCCGCCGAGGCCGCCCTGGAGGCTCTCATGGAAGAAACGGGGTCAGACATCGATTGGAAGTCGATGTCGGACGTCGATTATCAATCGATGTCTGACCCCGTTCTTAGCTGGCCGCAAGCGGCGGTGGCTTCCTCGCCGACGGTCTTGCGCAGGGTGACGCTGGTGCCCTCCTCGTGCAGGACCTCGAGGAAGGCGCGAATCGCGGCCTGGCTGGGGCGCTCGAAGGGCATGCCGGGGACGGGGTTCCAGGCGATCAGGCTGACGTGGCCGCGGCGGCCGCGGAGAGCGCGGGCCAGCTCGCGGGCGTCGGCGCGGCCGTCGTTGACGCCGCCCAACAGCACGTACTCGACCTGATAGCTGCGGCCGGTGGTGGCGCGGAACCGGTCGGCGGCGTCGAGCAGGCTGAGCGGATCGACGTCGCGTTGGGTCGGGATCAGTTCGCCACGCAGCTCGCGGTCCAGCGCGTGCAGGCTGAGCGCCAGGGTGAACTTCAGGCCGACGGCCGCCAAGCGGTCGATGGCAGCCGCCGGCCCGATGGTGCTGACCAGGACGTAGCGCGGTCCGAGCTCGGCCTCGTCGCGCAGGACCGGCAGGGCCTCGGCGATGGCCCGCAGGTTATGGCTGGGTTCACCGGCGCCCATGAAGACCAGGCGGTTGACCGGCCCGTGGCGGCGCAGGAGCGCCACCTGCTCCAGGATCTCGTGGGTCGCCAGGTTGCGGCGCACGCCGTCGAGCCCCGAGGCGCAGAAGCGGCAAGCGACGGCGCAGCCGACCTGGCTGCTCAGGCAAGCCGAGCCGGTGGCGGCGCCGGGCAGCCGCACCGCCTCGACGGCCTCGCCGTCGGCCAGCCGCAGCAAGTGCTTCTCAGAGCCGTCGCCGGCCGCCAATCGCTGCTCGCTGCGCAAGGACAGCCAGGCCACCCGCTCCTCGAGCGCCGCGCGGGCCGACCTCGGCAGCTGGAAGCCCGCGTGCGGGTCGTCCGCCGGATCGCCTCCGGCCAGGATCCGCCGCCGCAGCCGCGCCGCGTGCCGCGGCGAGGCCCCGCACTGCTCGAGCAGGGCTTCGGCCTCGGCCAGCGACAGGGCCAGGAACGGGGTGCGGATGGACAGCATGAATCCGCCATCGTAGGCCCGGAACGGGGTCAGACATCGGTTGATATTCGATGTCCGACATCGACTTCCACGCTGGCCAGGGCCCAGAATCCGCCTCCGGCTCCCATCGGATCGCCCCGACCAGGCCGTGCCGGCCCCAGGAAACCCCTCAGACTTCGATGCGCACCGACACCGCGACAGAGGCGGAGCGCAGGGAGTTGCTGCCGTGGCTCACGGCGGCAAAGGAGATCGTCCGGCCGACGAAGGCGGCGCCGCCACCCGGGACCAAGTCGAGGGCGGAGCTGGCGCGCGCCAAGCCGTCGAGCTGGCCGACGGCGTTGCTGATCTCGCTCACGGCGCCGCGCACCGTCAACCGGAACAGAGCGTCGGGGGTCAACGGGATCGCGACGCGGCCAGGCTGGAAGGGGCCGGTCCCGGCTGCCGAAGCGAGCACCCGGTAGCTCAGGCCCGCCTGGTCCGACGGGAAGTGCAGCTCCAGAGCGACCTGCCCGCCAGCGCTGGAGGAGACCGCTGGGGCGCCGCCGAACAGGCAGGGCAAGAAGCTGCGGGCCTCCACCTTGTATGGCCCGCCGTTGTAGTAGTAACTCGCGGCGAACTCGGCCACCCCGTCCTGGTTCAGGTCGGAGAGGCTGACCATGCCCTCGCCGTATCCGTGCTCCCGGCCCTCCGCGTGCCAGAGCATCTCGCCGTTCGCTCCAGAGAGACCAGCGACCGCCCCGCCCGTGGTCGCGATAGGCCCATGGCTCGCGAGGACATCCGCGACACCATCGGCGTTCATGTCGACGTGAGCGGTCGTGTTCCGCCCCACCGGCGGTTGCCCGGAGGCCGGCTGGAAGGTCCAAAGGACGGTCCCGGCGGCCCCGGAGATCCCCAGCACGTGGCTGGAGCCGCACAGCAGGTAATCCTCGATTCCGTCCCCGTCCAGGTCCGGCGTCGGCGAAGGCACGCCCTCGATGGAGTGGCCGAGGCTCAACGGGTCGTGCGTGCGCAGCAGCTGCTGGTTGGCGCCCGCGTGGATCAGGACCGGCCCCGAGCCACCGCGCGCCCGAACGCCGTACTCCGGGAGCGAGTCGCCGTCGAGGTCCCCCAACGGGAAGATGGAGGGGTAGAACGAGAAGGTCTCGGAGTGGAGGATCGTGTTGGTCCCGAGCGACCAGGTGTAGACGGTCTCGTCGATGGCATAGCGGAAGTCGATCCAGCCATCCTGGTCCAGGTCACCGGCGGCGGCGCAAGAATGCACGTGGCCCATGAAGGGGAGGGTCTGGATCACCACCCTCCGCAGGAGATCGCCGGTTCGGCCGGACAAGAGCTTGCCGATGGTCTTGTGGCTCGAGACGGTGCTCGCGACCTCGAAGACCATCACCTCGAGGATCCCGTCGCCGTCGAAGTCCGGGCCGACCTCGATCGCGTCGTAGTCGAAGCTGAAGGAGCTCCAGAGCGGGCTCCCCGTGCGGCCATCGATGGCGTTCAGGTAGGCGGTGTTCACGATCGCGAGATCGAGGAAGCCGTCGCCGTTGAAGTCGGAGGCGAGCAGGCCCCCGTCACCGCCCGAACCGACGGGGGTAGTCCAGAGGGTCTCATCGGCCCCGCCCACGACCTGAGCGATGAGGCCGGAGCCGGGAAGAGTGAGGAGGAGAAGGGCAGAAAAAAGAGGGCGCATGATGGACGGTTAGAGAGCCGGCGGGGGCCTTCCCACCGTAACCGAAAGCGCTGAGGCCGGCGGATGGGCCAGGAATGGGGTCAGACATCGATTGATAATCGATGTCCGACATCGACTTTCAATCGATGTCTGACCCCGTTTCGTGGAACAGCCCGTGGGACGGCTCAGAGCCGGTTGAAGCAGAGGCCGGAGAGGGTGCAGCTGGCGACGTCGAGGGCCTGGAGGCGGATCGGAAGGAGGGAGGTGCCCGGCGGAATGGGGACGGACATCGCCGCGTCCCCGTGGACGTCGGCGATCAGGACCGGGAGCGCGGTCCAGCTCCCCGGCTTCAAGAGCGCGACGAGCGTTCCGCAGCTCCCGGCGGCCACCGTGGTCCTGCCCGGCCCGGCCAGCGAATAGGCGAGCCTGACCGGCCCTCCGGGGGTTGCACCGCTGACCCGGATGGTGGCGGTGCCGCCGGACACCAAGCCCTCGAGGTCGACCGTCGTCGTCAGCGGCGGCAGCACGCCTTCCAGCTCGCGGACTCGGCCGCCGGGGCCGTCGAGCACGAACAGCCGGCCGGCGAGCTCGTCGCACGCCAGGCTGCGGCCGTGGACGCCGATCGCGCCGAGGTCCCATTGGGCGAGGTAGGTGCCGCCGCCGCTGAACTGGGCCAGCCGCTCCCCCCAGACGCTGGTGTAGCTCACGAAGAAGTTGCCGGTGGCGGCGTGCCAGGCGAGCCCCTCCACGGGCTGAACGCTGGGCAGGCCGAAGAGCGGCATCACCTGCAGCAGGTTCCCCTGCAGGTCGAACTCGACGATTTGAGCCTGGCCGATGAGGGGCGGCATGAGGTCGGAGACCCAGATCGTGCCCTTGGCGGGATCCAAGGCGATGTCGCCGATGATGCCGACGGCGGGAGCGGTGGGCCACCCCCCCCAGGCTCCCTTGCCGGTCGAATCGCGGCGCACGATCCAGCCGCGGGCGTCGGCGATCCAGAGGTCGTGGCTGATCGGATCGGCGGCGCAGGCGACCGGCTGGAGGGGCACGCCGGGCCAGAGGCCGTCGAGCAGGAAGGCGCCGTCGAGGACGCCGTTGCGGCCGTAGCGGCACAGCAGCCCCGAGCGGACGTCGACGGCGACGACCCAGCCGGCGTCATGGTCGTAGGCCACCCCCTCGGCGTCGGGCAGGCCCGGGTCGAAGCTGCGCAAAATGGATTGGGCAGCGAGGCTCGGGGCCAGCGCCAAGAGGACGAGGGAGCAGAGGAGGAGACGGAATCGCATCGGAAACGGCGAATCCAGTCTACAACGGGGTCAGACATCGATTGATATTCGACGTCGGACATCGACTTCCGCGCGGCC
>CAYZXS010000068.1:0-15357 GCA_964482495.1 uncultured Planctomycetales bacterium | reverse complement strand
GCTATTGGGTGTGGTTGCTAGGGCGCTGGGGAGGGCGCGGAGTAGGGTGGCGGCGAGGAGGAGCTCGGCGCCGAGGACGAGGAAGACTTGGACGGCGTCGAGGCCGAGCCAGGTCATCGAGATCTTGGCCAGGCTGGCGGCGACGATGAAGATCCAGTCGATCATCTGGCTGGCGCCTTGGATGCGGCCGCGGTCGGCTTCGGGCGGCAGGCGCTGGATCAGGGTCATCAGGGGCACCAGGTACATGCCGGTGAAGAAGTTGGTCCCCAGCATGACGGCCAGGATGAACCAGGGGTCGCGCGGGCCGAGGGCGACCGTGAGGAAGCCGAGGCCCATGGCGGCGGCGCTGGCGACGGTCAGGCCCGGGCGCGGCCGGCCCTTCGAGAGCCGGCCGGCGAGGTAGGAGCCGGCGCCGAGGGAGACCGTCAGCGTCGCCAGGCCGGCGGTCCACCAGTCCTCGGGGACCTCGAGGATGGCGCTGCCCATCTCGTTCCAGGCGAACAGGACCACGGCGCCGACGTGGTAGAAGAGCGAGCGGCCGAGCATGCAGCCGCGCAGGCCCGGGATGGCGGCGGCCAGGCGCAGGCCGTCGCGCAGCCGCAGCAGCGGGTTGAGGCGCAGCGGCCGGCCGGGGTCGGCCGGGGGCAAGGGCCGGATCCGGCGCGCCAGCTCGGCCCCGAGCAGGGCGACGACGCAGAAGCCGAGGGGGGCGAGCCACAGGCCCTCGTCTCCCAAGCCGGTGACCAGGAAGCCGCTCAGGCCCATGCCGAGCAGGATTCCGCCGACCACCCAGGCGTTGAAGACGCCGTTGGCGCGCGACAGCTCGGCGTCATCGACCAGCTCCGGGATCATGCCGTACTTGGCCGGGCCGAGGAAGGCGCTCTGGGCGCCCATCAGGAACAGCGCCGCGAGGCCCAGCGGCATCGAACCGACGGCCAAGGCCGCCGCCGCCAGCAGCATCACCCCGGCCTCCGCCCACTTGGTGAGGATGACGACGTGGCGCTTGGAGTAGCGGTCGGCGAGGTCGCCGGCGAAGACCGCGAACAGCAGGAAGGGCAGGGCGAAGACCAGCCCGGCGCTGGCCTGGCCGTCGCTGCCGAGCAGCTCGGTGCCCTGGGCGACCGCCAGCAGCAGCACGATCTGCTTGAAGGCGTTGTCGTTGAAGACGGTCAGGAACTGGGCGCCGACCAGCCGCAGGAAGGAGGGCGGCAGGCGGGCGGGCTCAGGCACCGCGTCCCTTGTCTGGGCCGGAGCCGGCGCCGCCCTCGAGCTGCCGCAGCTCGGCGCGGGCGCGGCTCCGCTGCTGGTCATCGAGCCAGCCGGCGCGGCCGGCGTCCTCGGCGAGGGCGTCGGCCTCGATGCCGAGCCGGAGGCAGATGCGGGCGTGGGACTGCCACTGCTTCCAGCAGCCGTCGGCGGCCAGCAGCAGCACCGCCAGCCGCTCGCGCTCGGCGAGCGGCAGCAGCTGGCGCTGCATCACCCGGCCGTAGGCGTGGTCGAGCACCCAGGACGAGAACACCGGGTCGAGCCGGCGCAGGTGCGGCAGGACCTTGTCGGCGTCGTCGCCGTAGAGGTCCCGGAACAGCTCCTCGCCGCGCACGCCGCAGGCCTCGCCGGGGCCGGGCGGGGGCTCGGCCGCGGCCGGCTGGTCCTGGAGCAGGGGCGCCACCACGTTGAGGGCGTGGACGACCCTCGGGAAGCCCCGGAAGAGGTGCACCTGGCGCAGCAGCTCGCGCACCGCCTCGGCGCCGTCGGCGGCCAGCACGGCGGCCCCGGCGGCGAGGATGCGCTCGTCCTGGCGCCGGTCCACCGCGGCGGCCAGGGCGACGATGCGGGCGAAGCGGTCCTCCATCAGTGCTCGGTGGCCCCCTCCGGCAGCAGCAACGGCGTGCGCGCCCGGGTCCGGCCGCCGGCCTCGACCAGCGGACGCAGGCCGGGCGGGGCGAACAGGACCACCGTCGAGCCGAACTCGAAGCGGCCGAGCTCGTCGCCGGCGGCCAGCTCGACCGGCGGGTCGTAGCGGCGCTCGCCGCGGGAGAGCGGCGCCACCCCCAGGGAGCGGTCGAAGCCGAAGCGCATGCCGCCGACGTTCAAGGCGCCGACGAACAGCAGCCCGAACCAGGCGCCGCCGGCGTCGCGGCAGTGGAGCAGGATCCGCCGGTTGGTCACCAGCACCCGCATCGACCGCCGCACCAGCGCCGGGTCCACCGGCTGCAGGTCGCCGGGGCCGGTCCAGGCCGCCTCCACCCTCAGGTCGCAGGGCGCGTGGTAGCGGTGGTAGTCGCGCGGCGCGAGGTAGATCTGGTGCGCCTGGTATCCGGCCAGGCGCAGCGGGTGGGTGCCCGGCAGCAGGTTCTCGGTGGAGTAGGGGCAGCCCTTGATCAGCCAGGTGCCCTCGGGGCACAGCGCCGAGCTCGAGACCAGCATGCCGTCGGCGGGGGACAGCCAGCAGTCGGCCTCCGGCAGGGGCCGGGCGCCCTCGGGCAGCGGCCGAGTGAAGAGGTCGAGGAAGCTGCGGAAGTCGCCCCAGTCCCCGGGCACCTCGGCGGCGTCGATGCCCAGCCGCTGCGACAGCCACGGCCACAGCCGCCGGCGCAGGCCGCGGGGCAGCGGCGCCCGGGCGGCGGCGCCGGCGCAGCGGCTGATCAGGCGGCGCGGGGCGCCGGGGAGGGTCAGCAGGATTCGGGGGTCGGGCACCGGGAAGGGCACAGCATACGAGCGCAGAGGGCCGGCCGATTGCGCGGCTATACTGCCGGCGGTTCCCCCCATGAGCGCCCCGGAAGTCCACGTTCTGGTCCTGGCCGGCGGCGAGTCGACGCGCATCCGGACCGGGTCTCCCAAGGCCCTGCTCGACCTGTGCGGCCGGCCGCTGCTCGACCACGTCCTCGCCGCCGCCGAGCAGGTCCCCGCCGCATCGCGCACCCTGGTGCTCGGCACCACCCACCGCGAGCCGGTCGAGTCCTGGCTGGCGGGCTCCGGCCGCGAGGGCTGGCAGGTGGCCATCCAGGAGCAGGCCCGCGGCACCGCCGACGCCGTCATGGCGGCCTTCCCGCTGCTGCCCGAGACCGGCAAGCTGCTGATCCTGTGCGGCGACACGCCGCTGCTGACCCCGGAGACGCTCCAGTTCCTGGTCGAGCAGCCCGGCGGCGCCCTGCTGACCGCCGAGATGCAGGACCCGACCGGCTACGGCCGGATCCTGCGCGACGAGGAGGGCGGCCTGGCCGGCATCGTCGAGCAGGCCGACTGCGACGAGGAGCAGGAGGGCATCGTCGAGGTCAACGCGGGCGTCTACGCCCTCGACCTGGCGGCGCTGCGGCAGGCCGCCTCCGGCCTCGGCAGCGACAACGCCCAGGGCGAGTTCTACCTCACCGACGCCGCGGTCGAGGTGCTGCAGGGGACCGAGGGCGTGATCGCGACCCTGGCCGAACCCGAGGAGATGCTGGGCGTCAACACCCTCGCCGACCTGGCCGAGGCCAACGCCGTGCTCCGGACCACGATCCTGGAGCACCACCTGTCGCGCGGGGTGATCTTCGACGACCCGGGCAGCGCCTACGTCGAGGACGGGGTCGAGATCGGCCCCGGCACCAAGATCATGCCCTTCTGCGTGATCCGCCGGGGCGTCCGGATCGGCGCCGGCTGCGCCGTCGGCCCCTTCGCCCACCTGCGCGTCGGCACCGTGCTCGCCGACGGCGCCGAGGTCGGCAACTTCGTCGAGACCAAGAACGCCGCGCTGGGGGAGAAGGCCAAGGCCAAGCACCTGACCTACCTCGGCGACGCCGTCATCGGCGCCCGCGCCAACATCGGCTGCGGCACGATCACGGCCAACTACGACGGCAAGCATAAGCACCGGACCGAGATCGGCGAGAAGGCCTTCATCGGCTCCGGCACCGTGCTGGTGGCCCCGGTCAAGGTCGGGGCCGGCGCCCTGACCGCCGCCGGCGCCGTCGTCCTGCGCGGCCGCGACGTCCCCGAGGGGGGCGTGGTGGCCGGCGTCCCCGCCCGTCCTCTGCCCCAGCAGCAGCCCTCCGATGCCTGAGTCCGTCGACAACGGCCGCTTCAAGATCCTCTCCGGCAGCGCCAACCCCGAGCTCGCGCGCGAGATCTGCGCCTGCCTCGACCTGCCGCTGACCTCCGCCCACGTCGGCCGCTTCCCCGACGGCGAGATCGACATCAAGATCAACGAGGACATCCGCGGCGCGGACGTCTTCCTGGTCCAGTCGACCTGCCCGCCGGTGAACGAGTCGATCATGGAGCTGATGCTGCTGATGGACTGCCTCAAGCGGGCCTCCGCCAACCGCATCACGGCCGTGATCCCGTACTTCGGCTACGCCCGCAAGGACCGCAAGGACGAGGGCCGGGTGCCGATCTCGGCCAAGGTGGTGGCCAACATGCTGACCGCGGTGGGGGCCAGCCGGGTGCTGACCATCGACCTGCACGCCCAGCAGATCCAGGGCTTCTTCGACATCCCGGTGGACCACCTGTGGGCCCGGGTGACCCTGCAGGACGCCATCCTGGGCGACCTCGACCCCTCCCGGCTGGTGGTCTGCAGCCCGGACGTGGGCGGGGTCAAGCTGGCCCGGGCCTGGGCCAAGGCCCTCGGCGTCAGCCTGGCGATCGTCGACAAGCGCCGGACCTCGGGCGACTCGGTGAAGATGGAGAACGTCATCGGCGAGGTCTCCGGCATGGACGTCCTGGTCACCGACGACATGATCTCGACCGCCGGGACCATCACCGAGGCGGCCCGGATCCTGAAGGACAAGGGGGCCGAGCGGGTCTTCATCGCCGCCACCCACGCGGTGCTGTGCGGTCCCGCACGGGAAAGGCTGGATAATTCCCCGGTGGAAGCGATCTACGTTTCCAATACAATACCCCTTCGCGGTGAGCGGCCCGAACGCCTCAGAGTCGTTTCGGTCGCCCCGCTGCTGGCCCGCGCCATCACCCGGATCCACCGGGAAGAGTCGGTCAGCGCCCTCTTCGTCGACTGATTCCCGACCCGGGCCGGACGCCCGGATGCTGCAAGATGACCACCCTTCAAGCCGAAGCCCGCACCTCCCAGGGGACCCGAGACGCCTTCAGCCTGCGCCGTAGCGGCCGCCTCCCGGCGGTGGTCTACGGGGAAGGCGGCGAGACCGTCGCGGTCTCGATCGAGACCCACGCCTTCGAGACCATGCTGCGCCACCACGAGCGCGTGGTCGACCTGGAGTTGAACGGAGAGAGCCAGCAGGTCCTCGTCCACGAGATCCAGTGGGACCACATGGGCGACCACCTGATGCACGTCGACTTCATCCGCGCCTCCCGCGGCAAGAAGGTCGAGGTCGAGGTGGTGCTCGAATTCGTCGGCCACCCGAAGGGCACCCCCCGCGGCGAGTTCGTCAAGAACCTGCAGGAGCTGCAGATCGCCGCCACTCCCCGGTCGATCCCCGAGCACGTCGTGGTCCAGACCACCGACCTGGACATCGGCGACTCGCTGCACGTCAGCGACCTGGAGATGCCCGAGGGCGTCGAGTGCTTGACCGACCCCGAGACCCTGGTCTGCGGCGTCCACGCCCGTGCCGAAGAGGTCGAGGAGCCCGAGGAGGGCGAAGGCGCCGAGGGCGAGTCCGCCGAGCCCGAGGTCATTGGCAAGGGCAAGGGCCCGGACGAGGAGTCCGGCGAGGACGAATAGCGGCATTTTCGCCGCTTGGCTATGATTCCGGGCTCCGAACCGGGCGAGAAGCCCGTCGAGGAGACGGCCGAACCGGCGCCGCGGCTGGTGGTCGGCCTGGGGAACCCCGGGCCGGAATACGACCAGACCCGGCACAACGTCGGCTTCCTCGCCCTCGATCTTTTGGCGTCCCGGCTGGGGGCGGAGCCTTCCGTGATGAAGGTCGCCGGCCAGCGAGTCGGGAGGCTCTACCGTTCTCCGGACGGCAGCTTCGGCCTGCTCTGGCCGCTCACCTACATGAACCTGAGCGGCGGCGCGGTGGCCCGGGCGCTGGAGCGGATCGACGGCGAGCCGGCCACGCTCTTTGTACTCACGGACGACTTCAACCTGGACCTGGGCGCGCTGCGTGCGCGGCCCGGGGGCAGCCCTGGGGGCCACAACGGCCTCAAGTCGATCGAGAAGGTGCTGGGCACCCGCGACTACCCGCGGCTCCGCATCGGCGTCGGCGACCCAGGGCACGACTCGGTGGACTTCGTCCTCAGCCGGTTCAAGCGCGGCGAGCAGAAGACGGTAGAGGAGACCCTCGAGACCGCTTCCTTCGCCGCGGAGGACTGGATCCGGGGCGTCCCGATCGACGAGATCGCCGCCCGTTACAACCGCCGTTCGCCCTAGGCGGAGCCCTCCGGGGCTGAAACTGGTTCGACCGGAAAGGCACGACATGACTCAAGAAACTCACACTTACCAGGCGATGTTCCTCCTGGACAACCAGGAGATCCGCCAGAACGGATTCAATGCCGTGCGCGAGCAGGTCAAGACGACCCTCGAGAAGCACGGACTCAGCTCGAAGGTGCTGCGCCTCTGGGGCGAGCGCCTGATGGCCTACCCGGTGGGGACCCGCAAGCGGGCGACCTACATGCTGGGCTGGCTCGAGGGCTCCGGCCAGGCCGTCAACGAGGCCAAGAAGGACTTCTACCTCGTCGGCCCCGTGTTCCGCTGCATGTTCCTGCGCGAGGAGAGCATCCCCGAAGAGGAGCTGGCCTTCGGCATCGAGGAGATCGAGGACTCCGCCGTGGTGATCCCGGACGAGACCGCCGAGGTGGTCGAGGAGGAGGTCGCCGACGAGGAGGAGGCCCCCGAGGAGGCCAAGGCCGAGCCCAAGGAGGAGGCCAAGGAAGAGCCGAAGGAAGCGGCCGCCCCTGCCGCCGACGCCCCGGCCGCTGAGGCCGCCCCCGAGGCCGCCGCGAAGGAGGACGAGTGATGATGAACCGCTACGAAAAGCGCAAGCCGATGCCCCAGGTCGACGCCTTCGACTACAAGGACATCGAGACTCTGCAACGCTTCCTGTCGCCGCAGGGCCGCATCCACAGCCGCAAGCGCACCGGGCTCAACGCCCGCAAGCAGCGGGAACTGAAGCTCGCGATCAAGACCGCCCGCTTCCTGGCCCTCATGCCCTACGACAACCGATGAAGACGCGCGTCATCCTGAGAGAGGACATCGCCTCTTTGGGGCACGTCGGTGAGGCCGTCGAGGTCAACGCCGGGTTCGCCCGTAACCACCTGTTCCCGCTGGGCAAGGCCTATCCCTACAGCGCCGACGCCCTGCAGCGGGTCGAAAAGGACCGCAAGGTCGCCGAAGAGCGCCGCCTGGCCGAGCGCAAGGAGCACGAGGCCGTGGCCGCGCGCCTGGCCGACGTCCAGCTCACCTTCGAGGAGAAGGTCTCGGACGAGGGCCACCTCTACGGCTCCGTCAGCTCCCACCGCATCGCCGAGGCGCTGCAGGGGCAGGGCCTGCCGATCGAGGACCGCCAGGTTCGCCTGGCCGAGCCGCTGCGCGAGGTCGGGGAGTTCGAGGTCACGATCCACATCCACGGTGAGGTCGAGGCCCCGATCAAGGTCTGGGTGGTCGCCGCCGCCGCCGCGGCCCCCACGGCCGCGGAGACGCCCGCCGAAGACTGATTCCAGCATCCTTCGGAGCTCCGGGAGCGTCCCTTTCGTCCAGAGGGGCGCTCCCGGTCATCTTCCTGGCGGCGCCCGGATTTGCCTCACGCGCCGCTATCCTGGACCGTTGGCAAGCCCATGGAAATCCTCCAGCAACAGCAGCGGCCCTTCGATCTCGAGGCCGAGAAGTGCGTGCTGGGGAGCGTCTTGCGTGACCCGCAGTGCGCCACCGAGGTGGCCGCCAAGCTCGAGCAGGAGGACTTCTACCTGCCCCGGCACCGGGCCCTGTTCGGCATGTTCGAGCGGCTCGACGCCGCCCGGCCGGGCTCCTGCGACCCGATCACGGTCGGGCACGAGATCGACCGCACCGGCCAGACCGAGGAGCTGGGCGGCCGCGCCTACCTCGAGGACCTGATGTTCTCGGTGCCGTCGCTGGCCTTCCTCGAGAACCACCTCGAGATCGTCCGCGACCTGGCGATTCGCCGCAAGCTGCTGGAGGCGGCCGAGCGCATCGAGGTCGAGGTCCAGGAGGGCGCCGACGACGTGCGCGTCCTGATCGACAAGGCCGAGCAGGAGGTGTTCTCGGTCGGCGACCGGCTGGTCGAAGGCCAGCTCCTCTCGACCAAGGACTTGGTCAAGGCCAACCTCGAGCGCATCCTGGCCGCCGACGGCCCGCCGTCCGGGTTGCAGACCGGCTTCATGGACCTCGACGAGCGCCAGGGCTTCCGCCCCGGCGACCTGGTGGTGCTGGCGGCGCGGCCGTCGATGGGCAAGACCGCCTTCGCCCTCAACATCATCGAGCGCGTGGCGCTGGAGTTCGAGCAGCCGGTGCTGCTGTTCTCCCTCGAGATGCCGGCCGACCAGATCGTGCTGCGCATGATGTCCTCGCACGCCAAGGTCCGGCACGACCACCTGCGCACCGGCCGCCTCGACCCGACCGACCAGAAGCGGCTGATCTACTCGGCCGACCAGCTGGGGCGGGCGCCGATCTATATCGACCACAGCTCGCAGCCGACCCTGGCCGAGATCCGGGCCAAGGCGCGGCGCCTCAAGCGCGAGGCCGGCCTGGCCCTGATCGTGGTCGACTACCTGCAGCTGTTGACGGTGCCGCGCGCCGAGAGCCGCCAGCAGGAGATCTCCATCATCTCGCGCAGCCTCAAGGCGCTGGCGCGGGACCTCAAGCTCCCGGTGCTCGCCCTGGCCCAGCTGAACCGCAAGGCCGAGGACCGCTCCGACCACCGCCCCATGCTCTCCGACCTGCGCGAGTCCGGGGCCATCGAGCAGGACGCCGACCTGGTCATGATGCTCTACCGCGAGGAGTACTACTCCAAGGACTCCGAGCGGGCAGGTCTGGCGGACGTCATCGTCGCCAAGAACCGGAACGGTTCCACGGGCGACATCCAGCTCCGCTTCACCAAGGAGCTGATGCGCTTCGAGAACCTCGTCCGGGACTCCGGACTCTAAGCCCTCCCCGCATGCTCTCGCGTCTCACCGCCCTCCTCCTGGCCCTCGGTGCAAGCGCCGCGCCCGCCGCCGCCGCCGCGCCCCAGGACCAGACCGACCCCGCCAGGGTCTCGATCGTCAAGGAGATCGAGATCGTCGGCGCCCCCGGCCGCGAGGCCGAGATCCTCTCGGCGATGCGCACCAAGGTCGGCGAGCCCTACGACGGGGCCGCCGTCAACCGCGACTGGGAGTTCCTGTGGAACCCGATGCGCATCCGGCTGCTCGAGTTCGAGGTCTACCAGCTCGAGGGCGGCGACGTCCGGCTGGTGCTCAAGGTCGAGGAGGTGACCTCCCTGCCGCGCATCGTCTTCGAGGGCAACGAGGAGTTCGAGCGCGAGGACCTGCTGCTGGCGGCGGGCCTGACCGGCGCCCAGTCCATCGACCCGGCGCGGCTGCCGGCCATCGTCGGCGACATCGAAGCCTTCTACCGCCGCGAGGGCTACCGCTTCGCGCAGGTCCGGCCCAGCCAGGCGCCGGAGCTGGGCGAGGTCCGGATGCTGGTCCAAGAGGGGCCGCTGGTGCGGGTCGGCGAGGTGGTCTTCGAGGGCAACGAGGCGATCCCGTCCTCGACCCTGTTCGGGGTCGGCACCAACCTCAACAGCGCCATCGAGGCCGGCGACGGCTGGTTCATCTTCCCCGGCTCCAAGTACGTCGAGGGCATGGTGCAGCGCGACATCGTCGCCCTGGAGGAGCTCTACCGCGAGTACGGCTACCTGGACGCCAGCGTGCGCCTGGCCGACGAGGAGTTCTACCGCGACGACAAGCGCGTGATCCTCAGCTTCGCGGTGGAGGAGGGGCCGCTCTACACCGTTCGCAGCGTCGGCCTGGAGGCCGACGAGGGCCAGCTCAGCTACCCCGAGGAGCAGCTCCTGGCTGAGCTCGGCCTGGAGCCCGGGCAGCCCTACGAGAGCGCCCGCGTCGCCGCCGACGAGGCCGCGCTGCGCAAGTTCTACGGCCGCCGCGGCCACCCGGCCTCGGCGCAGGGCTACCGGTCCAGCGAGGGCTTCTTCGCCTTCAACCCAGACACTGGCGGCAAGCCGGGCCTGGTCGTGGACACCGAGGGACACCAGGTCGACGTCGTCTACCGCATCCACGAGGGGCGCCAGATGCGCATCCGGGACGTGCTGGTGCTCGGCAACACCCAGACCCAGGACCGGGTGGTGCGGCGCGAGATCAGCCTCGAGCCGGGCGACCTGGCCGACGGCGAGGAGGCCATGCGCTCGTGGCGGCGGCTGATGGGCAAGGGCTGGTTCCAGGACCCGGAGACCCGCGCGCCCTTCGTCGACTGGCGCTTCCTGGAGACCGACGACCCGAACCTGGCCGACCTCCAATTCGAGGTCGCCGAGGGCCAGACCGGCCGCATGCTCTTCGGCGGCGGCCTCAACTCGAGCTCCGGTCCCTTCGTCTCGATCAGCCTGCAGAAGGACAACTTCGACCTCTTCGACACGCCCAGCTCGCTGGGCGAGGCCTGGAGCGAGATCCTCGACGGCCGCGCCTTCACCGGCGGCGGCCAGATGCTGCGCCTCTTCCTCGCGCCCGGCACCCAGTTCAGCCAGTACCGGCTGGACTTCAGCGAGCCCGACCTGTTCGGCCACCACATCAACCGCTGGCCCTTGAACGTCGGTCTGTTCAAGAGCTTCTACTTCCTGGACACCCACGACGAGCGGCGCGGCGGCGGCTCGGTGAGCATCGGCCGCAACTTCGGGCGCTTCGCCCACCTCTACGTGTCGCCCAGCGTCCAGACGGTGGAGGTCACCGACCTCGCCAACGGCGCGCCCGGCATCGTGCGCCAGATCAAGGGCAGCAACGACTACAACGCCTTCACGGTCGGCTTCAGCTACAACACCGTCGAGGACCGCTTCTCGCCGGTGGACGGCGGCGGCTTCCGCGTCAGCTACGCCCGCGCCGGCGGCCCCTTCGGCGGCGACTGGGACTTCCACACCACCGACCTGAGCTTCGAGAAGTTCGTGCCGGTGTGGACGGACTCCCTCGACCGCAAGTCGGTGCTGGCCTTCAGCGGCCGGGTGCGCCACCAGCGCGAGCTCGGCTCGCTGCGCGGCGTTCCCTACTCGGAGCGCCTGTTCCTCGGCGGCCACTCCACCCTGCGCGGCTTCGACTTCCGCGGCGTCGGCCCGCGGCGCGGCCTCTACCCGCTGGGCGGCGAGGCGGCCTGGAACAGCAGCCTCGAGCTGCGCTTCCCCCTGGTCTCGACCCGAGTCCGCGAGTCCGTGGCCGAGGTCGAGTACGTCCGGGGCGCCTTCTGGGTCGACGCCGGCGCCACCGGCCCGCACTACACCAACCTCGGTCCGCCGCGGGTGGGCGCCGGCTTCGGCATCCGCATCCGCATCCCGTTCATGCCCACCATGCCCCTCGCCCTCGACTTCGGCTGGCCGCTCCAGAGCGAGCGCTACGACGACGAGCGCGTGTTCAGCTTCACCTTCGGCAACTTCTGATGAAAGCTCTCCACCCCCTGATCCTGTTCCTGGCCGCGGCCCTCGGCGCAGGCGGCAGCCTGCTCGCCGACCGCCAGGCCCAAGACCCCGAGCCCGGCGTCCGCTACGTCGACCTCCAGCTCTGCCTCGACAGCTACGCCGTCGCCCAACAGGAGCTGGTGGCGATGGGGCAGTACGCCGACGCCCGCAAGGTCGAGTTCGAGCAGCGCCAAGCCGCCCTACAGACCAGCAGGGAGGAGCTGCGCATGATGGACCCGAACTCCGAGGCCTTCGTCAACGAGGGCTACCGGATCCAGAGCGCCGAGACCCAGCTCCAGAACGACGTTCAATTCGCCCAGCAGCGGCTGCAGCTGCGCGAGAGCGACCTGCTGGTGCGGACCTGGATGGCGGTGCAGGCCGCCGCCGCCGAGGTCGGCGCCCGCGAGGGCTTCGGCGCCGTCGTGGTGGTCCCGAAGGACATGGACCCGGAGTTGCTGCAGCAGCCCAACAACGCCCTGGAGGCCCTCCAGAACCGCAACCTGCTGTGGGCCAACCCCACCTACGACGTCTCCGACCTGGTCATCGAGGTCCTCAACCGCCCCTGAGCCGCGGTTGATGCCGGCCGTCGATTGAGGTCCAATGGTGCCATGCCCCGTCAACAGCGCAGCCTGAAGAGCGCCGTCGAGCTCGAGGGCGTCGCCCTGCATTCGGGGGCGACGGCGAAGCTCCGCCTGGAGCCGGCCGCCGCCGGCACGGGGATCGTCTTCCGCCGCAGCGACCTGGAGGACCCGGTCGAGATCTCGGCCCTGCCGGGCAACCTGATCAATTCGGCCCGGCGCACCGTGCTGCGCGCGGACGGCCAGGACATCGGCATGATCGAGCACGTCTTGGCCGCCTGCCAGGGCATGCAGATCGACAACCTGCTGGTGTCGGTCGACGGCGACGAGCTGCCCGGCTTCGACGGCTCGGTCCAGCCCTACGCCGAGGCGCTGAAGAAGGGCGGCGTGGCCGAGCAGAAGGCCGAGCGCAAGGTCCTGACGGTCTCCGAGCCGGTCCTGGTCCGGGACGGCGGCAACGAGCTGGTGGCCCTGCCGCCCACCGGCGAGGGCATGAAGGTGCGCTACATCCCCGACCTGCCCGAGGGCCTGGACGCCACCCCGGTGCTCTACGACACCGCCGGCGGCGCCTTCGAGGAGCAGGTGGCGCCCGCGCGGACCTTCGTCCGGGCCGAGGAGGTCGAGGCCCTGCTCGAGGCCGGCTTCGGCAAGGGCGCGACCGCCGAGAACACCCTGGTGCTCGGCGGCGAGGAGGCCCCCGAGCTGCGCCTCGACCGGGAGCCGACCCGGCACAAGATCGCCGACATCCTGGGCGACCTGATGCTGCTCGGCGCCGACCTCAACGCCGACCTGATCGCCACCCGCAGCGGCCACACCCTCAACCAGGAGCTGGTGCGGCTGCTGCGCGCCCAGCTCGAGGCCGAGGAGCTGGCGACCGAGCCGCGCGAGACCGGCTACGACATCCGGGAGCTGAGCCGGATCATCCCGCACCGCTATCCCTTCCTGCTCATCGACCGCATCGTCGAGATCGAGGGCACGCGCTACGCGGTCGGGATCAAGAACGTCTCGATCAACGAGCACTTCTTCCAAGGCCACTGGCCCGACCACCCGGTCATGCCCGGCGTGCTGCAGCTCGAGGCCCTGGCGCAGGTCGCCGGGGTGCTGCTGCTGCGGCGGCTGGAGCACACCGGCAAGGTGGCGGTGCTGGCCTCGATCGACAAGGTCCGCTTCCGCGGCGCCGTGGTCCCCGGCGACCAGCTGCGGCTGGAGGTCGAGACCCTGCGCCTGAACCGCCACCGCGGCCAGGTGCGCGGCACCGCCAAGGTGGGCCTGCGGGTGGTCGCCGAGGCGACCTTCTCCTTCGCCCTGGTCGACGTCTGATGAGCCAGATCCACCCCTCCGCCTTCATCGCCCCCGGCGCCGAGCTGGACTCCAGCGTCGTCGTCGGGCCCTTCTGCTACGTCGGCTCCAAGGTCCGCATCGGCGCCGGCACCACCCTCGGGCCGCACGTCACGGTCCAGGGCAAGACCACCATCGGCGAGGGCAACCGCTTCATGGGCCAGGCGGCCATCGGCGGCCAGCCCCAGGACCTGAAGTACGCCGGCGAGGAGTCAGGGTTGGCGATCGGCGACCACAACGTCATCCGCGAGTTCGTGACCATCAACATCGGCACCGCCGCCGGCTCGTGGATCACCTCCATCGGCGACAACAACCTGCTGATGGCCTGCTCGCACGTCGCCCACGACTGCGTGCTCGAGGACGAGGTCATCGTCGGCAACAACGTGCTCCTGGCCGGCCACGTGCGCATCGAGAGCCAGGTGATCGTCTCCGGCGGCACTGCGGTCAACCACTTCGTCACGGTCGGCTGCAACGCTATGGTCGGCGGCATGACCCGGGTGGTGAAGGACGTGCCGCCCTACATGGTGCTGGAGGGCAGCCCGGCGCGGGTGCGCGGGGTGAACACCGTCGGCCTGCGCCGGCGGGGCATGAGCGACGAGACCATCAGCCAGCTGCGCGACGCCTACCGGCGGCTGTTCGCCGAGGACACGCCGGCGACCCTGGCGATCCAGGAGATGGAGGCCCGCGGCGGCTGGTGCCCCGAGGTCAGCCGCCTGATCTCCTTCTTGCGCGACATGGAGCGGGGCTACCAGGGCCGCTACCGCGAGTCGCTGCGCCGCCCCCCGGCCGAAGCCGAGGCCTGAGGTGGCTCCCCTGCGCGCAGCCGTGGTCGGCACCGGCCACCTGGGTCGGCACCACGCCAGGATCCTCGCCGAGCTCGACGGCATCGAGCTGACCGCGATCGCCGAGCCCGACGAGGCACGCGGCCGCGAGCTGGCGGCCAAGTACGGCTGCCGCTGGCAGCCCGACCGCAGCGGCCTGCCCGAGGAGGTGGACTTCGCCGTCATCGCCGTGCCGACCGTGAAGCACCGCGAGTGCGCCGCCGACTTCCTCCGCGCCGGCGTCGCCTGCCTGGTGGAGAAGCCGCTGGCGCCCGACCCGGAGACCTGCGCAGCGATCCTCGAGGACGCCCGGGCCGGCGGGGCGGTGCTCGGCACCGGCCACGTCGAGCGCTTCAACCCGGCGGTGCGGCGGGCGATGGAGTTGGGGATCCGGCCGCGCTTCGTCGAGGCCCACCGGCTGGCGCCCTACACCTTCCGCTCCACCGACGTCGGCGTGATCCTCGACTTGATGATCCACGACCTCGACCTGGTGCTGGCCTGGACCGGCGAGGAGGTGGTGAGCGTCGACGCGGTGGGGGGGACGGTGCTGTCCGAGGCCGAGGACATCTGCTCGGCGCGGCTGCGCTTCTCCGGCGGCGCGGTCGCCAACCTGACCGCCAGCCGGCTGAGCCTGAAGCCGATGCGCCGCTTCCGGGTCTTCGGGCCGGACTGCTACGTCAGCGCCGACAGCGGCGAGCGCTACGCCCTGCTGGTCCAGAAGGACGAGGCCTTCAGCCCCGAGGCGGTGCGCGCCGCGGCGGCCTCGCCGCAGCCGGTGGAGGGCTTCAAGAGCCTGCTCCACACCGAGGAGCTGACCCTCGACGAAGACGAGCCGCTGCGGGCCGAGCTGCTGGCTTTCGCCGCCGCCGTCCGCGAGGGCGGCCCCGCCCCGGTCACCGGCGAGGACGGCGCCAAGGCCGTCGCCCTCGCCCACCGGATCCGGAGCGAAATGACCAATTGGGGGTCAGACATCGATTGTTAATCGAGGTCGTACCTCTCATTCCATCGGAAGAAGGGGCGCAGCGCTTCGCGCTGCGCCCCTTCTTCCGATGGAATGAGAGGTAC
>CAYZXS010000067.1:0-15370 GCA_964482495.1 uncultured Planctomycetales bacterium | reverse complement strand
GCCCACTTGGCCCCCGGCTCCGGGCCGCGCGCCGCGCGACCCCGGTGCCCAAGTGGCACCCGATGTCGTGCGCTCCGCACCAGCGGGATCGGCTCAACCGCCGAGACGGCCGAAAGCCTGACTCGAGGCGATCCCGCCAGGTGCGGTCGCGTCGTCGACCAGGACTTGGATGAAGAGCGGGGCGCCGCGGGGGTGGCCGGCGGGCCAGGTGCCTTGGAGCTGGAGTTGGCCGGAGGGGCCGGTGTGGTAGGTACGGATCACGACCTGGCGGTCGGGGACCAGGAAGCCGCCGGCGATGGCGGCGCAGCGGATGCTGTCGCCGATGACGATGTGGACTGGCGCGTTCGGGGCGGCGTTGGCGAGCTGGAGGTGGACCGGGTCGCCGGGGGCGGAGCCGCCGGAGAGGGCCAGGACGGGCGGGCCAGCGGCGCCGGCGACGCCGTTGCCGAGCGAGGTCCAGCCTCGGCGGGGCGCGGGGGCGACGCGGGCGGCGAGGTAGATCGCGGCCGGGTCGAGGGCGGCGGCGCCGGCGCCGGCGCCGGTGGCGGGGGAGAGGTCGTGGTAGAGCAGGCCGCCGGTGGTGGTGAAGGCGCCCTGGGCGACCGGGCCGGCGATCGGGGTGGCGCGGTAGGCGGAGAGCCGGGCGACGACGCGGTAGCGCTTGCCGGCTTCGAGCGGGATGTCGACCGGGTAGTGCTCGCGGCGGTTGTTGGCGCCGGTGGTGCGTGCCAGGGCCCCGTGGGCGACCAGCTGCGGGCCGAGGAAGCCGCCGACCTCCCAGACCAGCAGGTTGGCGTTGCCGGCGGCGGTGGCGACCGGGGCGCCGAGCGTGCCGTCGACGATCAGTTCGCGCAGGGCCAGCGGGCCGGCGGCGTTGGCGGTGTCGATCTCCACTCCGGCGAACCACCAGTCGTCGGCGGCGGTGGTCGGGTCGGGCAGAGCCGCCGCGGCGGTCGGCTGGGCCAGGCCGCCGGCGGTGGTGAGCAGCGGCAGGGCCGGGAAGCCGGCCGGGGCGAGGGTGCAGCCGTGCAGCGAGACCGCGCCGCTGCGGGTGATGTGCAGCTCGCGGTCGGCGCCCAACGCCGCCAGGTCCAGGCCGCCGAGCGCCGGGTTGGCGTGCTTGTCGATCCGCAGGTAGCCCTGGTCGGGCAGGCTGGGCAGGTCGGCGTGGACGTCGAAGCGGACGTCGTTGCGCGGGTCGGCCGGCTTGGGGTCGGGCGGCAGGGCGAAGGTCAGCGCGTACTCGTTCTGGGTCAGGTAGCCGGAGGCGCTCGAGAGCAGCTGGCGGCGCCGCGGGCCGTCCTCCTCGCCGCGCACGAGCAGCTCGACCGAGGCGCCGTATTCGGTCTCCAGGCCGCGGGCCACGGCGTTGGAGTCCCGCACGACGCGGACGCGCAGGTCGCGGCGCTGGTCGACCGGCGTCGCGGCGTCGTAGCTGTCATTGCGGTACAGCCAGCCGCCGCGGGCGCCGTTGCCGAGCACGGCGTCGGGGTCGCCGTCGCGGTCCCAGTCGCCCCAGGCGATGGTCGCCGAGTTGGTGTGCAGCGGGTCGATGCCGGAGGTCGCCAGGAGCTGGTATTCGGCCACGCCGGTCTCGACCAGCATGTTGCGGCGATAGGTCTCCTGCGCCTGCAGGTCGATGTCGCCGTCCATGTCCCAGTCGGCGGCGGAGATGCCGAAGCCGGCGCCCGACTGGTAGTTCTCGATCAGGGCGGTCGGCGTATCGGTGTAGCTGCCGTCGCCGCGGGCCTCCCAGATGCGCAGGCCCTGCACCCCGGTGTAGCTGATCAGCAGGTCGTCGTCGCCGTCCATGTCGAAGTCGGCGAAGAAGGTGCCCTCGTCGACGATGGTGCGCTTGCGGATGCCGCTGTGGGTGGGCGGCAGCGACTCGAACAGCGGCGCGTCCAGGCCGGAGATGTTGCGGTAGAGGCCGCCGTTGGAGTAGAGCTCGAGGTCGCCGTCGCGGTCGGCGTCGAAGAACCAGGAGCCCTCGGGCCGGGCGTTGCCGGCCGGCACCAGCAGGCCGACGCTGGCCGCCTTCTCGCTGAAGCGGTACTCGCCCTGCGGCCCGGTCGGCCCGAGGTTGTGCAGGAATTTGTTGTCGATGCTGCCGACGCCCGGCGGGTAGATCGGCAGGAACATGTCCAGGTCGCCGTCGCCGTCGACGTCGGCCCAGGAGATGGTCTCCGAGTCCGCCGCGCAGGGCTGGGCGTCCAGGATCGCCGAGTAGCCGGCGACGTCGACCCAGCTCGCCCCGCCGTTGACGCTGCGCAGCAGGTGGAAGCAGTCGTCGGCGAAGCCCTCGCGCGGCTCGGTGCCGATGTCCGGCCAGCCGTCGTTGTTGTAGTCGCCGAAGGAGCTGCCGTAGCGCACGCCAGGGCTGGTCAGCACCTGGTTCATGTCGTAGGCGAAGCTCCAGGTCTGGCCGGCCTCGTTGCGCCACAGGCTGCCGCTCGAGAAGGCGAAGATGTCGGGCCAGCCGTCGGCGTCGAAATCCCCGAAGCTGATCCCGGTCGCGGGGCCGAAGTCCAGGCCGCTCGGGTATTGAGGATCGGTGTACAGGCTCAGCGGGACTTCCGGCTGGCCTTGGGGGAGCAGGGCGAGGAGGAGCAGGGGGACGGACGGCATGGCTTCGCTCAAGCCTACCCTTGGATGTCGGATTTAGTCGACGCGCTCGGGAAGGGGCCGGGATTCTCACAATTCTGGATATAATTCGGGTCCCGGGGTCCTCCCTCACGGTCTCGGGCGCCCCCGCCCATTTTGTGACTCCTTTCCAGCCCTTTCCGTCCGAAGCTCCGGTCGAGGTCCCCGAACTCCGGGGAGCCTACCGAGCCTTGTTCCTCCAGCAGGCCGTCGGCGTCGGCATCCTCGACAGCCACACTGGCCGCTTCCTGAGGGTGAACCGGCGCTACGCCGAGATCGTCGGCCTGAGCGCCGAGCAGATGTGCGCCACCGACTTCATGGCCATCACCCACCAGGAGGACCTGGAGGAGGACCTCGGCCAGATGGCGCGGCTGCGGGCCGGGGAGATCGACGGCTTCGCCATGGAGAAGCGCTACCACCGGCCGGACGGCGCCCTGGTCTGGGTGGAGCTGACCGTGACCCCGATGTGGTCGCCCGGGGAGGAGCCGACCACCCACATCGCCATGGTCGAGGACATCACCGCCCGCAAGAAGGCGGAGCGCATGCTCGCGGCCCTGAACCGCCTCGGCCCGGCCTTCCTGTCGAAGGGCATGGACTGGGACCAGGCGATGGCCGACAGCCTGGCTTGGCTAGGGGAGGCGGCCCAGGCCAGCCGGGCCTACGTCTTCCGGCTCTACGAGGGGGCGGACGGGGTGCTCTACTCCAGCCAGGAGTACGAGTGGGTGGCCGAGGGGGTCTCGCCCCAGATCGACAACCCCGCGCTGCAGGACGTGCCGGTGGTCGAGGCCGGCTTCGGCCGCTGGATCGAGGTGCTGGCCAACGGCGGCGTCATCGCCGGCCCGGTCACCGAGTTCACCCCCAAGGAGCGGGGGATCCTCGATCCTCAGGGCATCCTCAGCGTCATGGTGGTGCCGATCGCCGTCGGCGGCGCGCCGTGGGGCTTCCTCGGCTTCGACGCCTGCGAACCCGGCAACGTCTTCTCCGCAGCCGAGGTCAGCGTGCTCCGCAACGCCGCCGAGATCATCAGCGCCGCCCTCGAGCACGGCCTGGTCGAGGCCGAGCTCGACGCCAGGGAGCTGGAGCTCTACGCCGCCCAGAAGATGAAGGCCGTCGGTCAGCTCGCGGGCGGCATCGCCCACGACTTCAACAACGCCCTGACCGTGATCCTCGGCAACCTGGGCCTGGCCTTGAACCAGATCGAATCCGGGCACCCGGCCCGCGCCTTCCTCGAGGAGGTCGACAAGGCCGCCGAGCGGTCCAGCGCCGTCGCCCGCCAGCTGCTGCAGGTGAGCCGGAGGCAAGCGGTCGAGGCCTGCGACTTCGACCTGCACGTCGAGCTGGACGAGGTGGTGCGGCTGATCCGGCCCCTGCTCGGAACCTCCGTCAAGCTCGAGGTCGCCTCCACCGGCCGCCTGCCGCTGCTGAGCGGCGACCCCGGCCAGATCGGGCAGGTGATCCTGAACCTGTGCCTGAATTCGCGCGAGGCCATGCCCGGGGGCGGCCGGATCCAGATCCGGACCTCCACCGTCGACGCCAAGGCCGAGGTCGACCGCTTGAGCGACCGCGCCGAGCTGTTCAACGGCGGGGCCGATGAGGCGACCACGGCGCCCCGCGCCCGCCAGTGGGTGGTGCTGACGGTCCGGGACACGGGCCGCGGCATGAGCCCGGAGGTGCTCCGGGACGTCTTCCAGCCCTTCTATTCGACCAAGGACCCGAGCCACGGCGCCGGCCTCGGCCTCGCCGTAGTCCACGGCATCGTCGCCAAGCACGGCGGCCTGGTCGACGCCGAGAGCGAGCCGGGTGTCGGCACGACGATCCGGGTCTACCTGCCGTGGCGGGGGACGGAGGAGGCTACCCCTGCTCCAGAGAGCCGGGCCCGCTCCGCGGAGTAGGATGGGCGCGTTGGCGCTGCTCGCGGAGGATTGGCTCCCGGAGGAGCCTGCGCCTGCTCAACCGCCGGCGCGGTAGGCGGCGGCCTCGGCTTCCCGCCCCAGGCCCTCGAGCGCCTCGACTAGGTGCTGGCGCACGCCCTTGTGCGCGGGGTTGCGCTCCAAGGCCCGCTCGAGCCAGGGCACGGCGCGCTCGTCCTGGCCCAGGGCGCGGTAGCAGCCGGCCAGGTTGCCGAAGGTGGTCGCGGTGCCGCGGCCGGCGCGCACCACCACCATCAGCGGCGGGATCGCCTGCTCGTGCTCGCCGAGGATCAGCCGGATCGAGCCGAGCATCTCCTGGGCCCAGAGGTTGCCTGGGTTGCCGGCGACGATCTCGGCGTAGATGGCGGCGGCTTCGGCCATCTTCTGGTTGTTGGCCAGGTTGCCGGCGCGGTTGAGCTGGCGCAGCTCCTCGGCTCGGGCGAGCGGATCGGGCTTGCCGCTGTCCTCGAAGGGCGCCGGGTCGCCTTCGCCGCGCTCGTCCTCGCCGACGGCGGCGTAGCCCAGCTCCTGCACGGCGCTGAGCAGCTCCTCGCTGGCGGCGTCGCCCTCGCCGCGCGGCAGCGCCGGGCGGGCGGCGGCCTCGCGGATGGCCTGGCGGAAGGACTCCAGCTCCGGGCCGCGGGCGGCGGCCAGGTCGCGAGTCTCGGCCGGGTCGGCTGCCGGGTCGTAGAGCCGGGGCGCCCCGCCGTCGAGGTACTTGCCGTTCTCGTCGACCCAGCCCCAGAGCGGCGCCCAGCCGTAGGCGAAGCTGCCCTCGAGCGACTCCAGCCAGGCGCCGCGCGGCTCCAGCGCGCCGGGCCGGAGCAGGCTGCGGCCGTCGATGTCCGCCGGCAGCTCGAGACCGAGCGCCTCGGCCAGGGTGGGGGCGAGGTCGGTCACCGAGACCACGCTGTCGCTGACGCCGGCGCCGAGCCCGGGCGCGCGCAGGAGCAGCGGCACCCGGACCGTGGTCTCGTAGAGGAACGGTCCGTGGGTCCACTCCCCGTGCTCGCCGAAGGCCTCGCCGTGGTCGGCGACCACCGCCACCGTGGTGCGCGGCCAGTCCGGGTCGGCGCGCAGGGCGTCGAGCAGCTGGCCGGTGGCGTCGTCGACGCTGGCGACCTCGCCGTGATAGGGGTTGGCGCGGCGGAAGGCCGGCGGCGGCTGGTAGGGGGCGTGCGGGTCCCAGAGGTGGACCCAGAGCAGGTAGCCGCGCGCGCGGTCGCGCTGCTCCAGCCAGGCGACGGCGTCGGCGACGACCTCGTGGGCGCGTCTGGAGCGGTACTGGGTGCCGCGGCTGGCCTGGGTCTCGGCGGGGGCCTGGTAGTGGTCGAAGCCCTGGTCCAGGCCGAAGCCCTGGTG
This sequence comes from uncultured Planctomycetales bacterium, assembly GCA_964482495.1. Classification (GTDB taxonomy): domain Bacteria; phylum Planctomycetota; class UBA1135; order UBA1135; family UBA1135; genus J029. The sequence goes on along the minus strand of CAYZXS010000067.1, from coordinate 9,455 downwards.
CAGCACCGAGGCCGAGACGAAGGCGGCGGTCTGCAGGCCGGCCGCGGCGGCGCGCTCGGGCAGGGTGTCGGCGGCGGCCGGCAGCGCCCGGTGGCCGTTGTCGCGCACCGTGTGCCGCGGCGGGATCAGGCCCGTCAGCATCGAGGCGTGCGACGGCAGGGTCATCGGCGCCACGGTGTAGGCGCGGTCGAAGCGCACGCCCTCGGCCGCCAGCTGGTCGAGGTGGGGAGTGAGCCCCTCCGGCCCGCCGTAGCAGGACAGGACGTCGGCGCGGGTGGTGTCGAGGGTGATCAGGACCGCGCCCCGGGGGCCGTCGCCGGCGCCGTCGCCGCAGGAGGCGAGCGGGATCATCGCCAGCAGGAGGGCGTGGGCCAGGCGGGCGGGCGCGAGGCGTGCGGGCGCCGGGCGGGCGTCGGCGCGGCGGGGGAGCACCATGGCGGCAATTTATCCGGGCGCGGCCGGGCGGCCTTGTCCGCCCCGCTCCGCTTCCGTAATATTTCGTTGTTTGGCGAAACGAGAAAACGACATGGATGCCTTCCTCGCCCTGTCCAAGGCCCTGGCCGACGAGAGCCGCGCCCGCGCGCTGCTGGCGCTGCGCCAGAGCGAGCTGTGCTTGTGCCAGCTGATCGCGCTACTCGGGCTGGCGCCCTCCACCGTCAGCAAGCACATGAGCCAGCTCAAGCAGGCCGGCCTCGTCGCCAGCCGCAAGCAGGGCCGCTGGGTGCATTACCGGCTCGCCCCGTCCGCGGACGGCACCATCCGCGTCGCCCAGGAGTGGGCGCAGGAGGCCCTCGTCCGCGACCCGCTGATCCGCGAGGACGCCAAGCGCCTGCGCGCGATCCTCCGCCAAGACCCCGCCGAACTCTGCCGGCAGCAGTGCGCATGACCACCGTCCTCTTCCTCTGCACCGGGAACAGCTGCCGCAGCCAGATGGCCGAGGGCTGGGCCCGCCACCTCCACGGCGAGCGCCTGACCGCCCTGTCGGCCGGCATCGACCCGCAGGGCCTCAACCCGTGCGCGGTCCAGGTCATGGCCGAGGCCGGGGTCGACATCTCCGGCCAGCGCTCGGAGTCGGTCGAGGACCAGGCCGGCGTCGCCATCGACGTCGTCTACACGGTCTGCGGCCACGCCCACGAGTCCTGCCCGGCGTGGCCGGGCGGCGGCGCCCGCGTCGTCAACCGCGGCTTCGACGACCCGCCGGCCCTGGCCGCCGGCGCCGCCACCGAGGACGAGGCCCTCGGACCCTACCGCCGGGTGCGCGATGAGATCCGCGCCTGGATCGAGACCCTGCCCATCGAGATCGATCGCTTGCTGAAGGAATGAGCCTGTTCGAACGCTACCTGACCCTCTGGGTCTTCCTGTGCATGGTCGCCGGGGTCGCCCTCGGCAAGCTGGCGCCGGGGATCGCCGAGTCCCTCGACGGCATGAGCATCGACGTCGGCGGCGCGCCCGTGGTGTCGATCCCGATCGCGCTGTGCCTGTTCTTCATGATGTTCCCGATCATGGTGAAGATCGACTTCGCCGAGGTCGTGCGCGCCGGCAAGAGCGTCAAGCCGGTGGGCCTGACGCTGTTCATCAACTGGGTGGTCAAGCCCTTCACGATGTACGGCATCGCCAGCCTCTTTCTCGGCGGGCTGTTCCTGGCCTTCATCGGCCCCGAGGCCACCGACCTGGTCAAGCTGCCCTTCGGCCTCGACCTCGAACCGGGCGCCACCTACGGCGCCGGCACCGTGGTGCTGCAGGACGGCGTCAAGATGCTCGAGGTGCCGCTGTGGCGCAGCTACCTCGCCGGCTGCATTCTGCTCGGCATCGCCCCCTGCACCGCGATGGTGCTGGTCTGGGGCCATCTCGCGAAGGGCAGCGCCGGTCACACCCTCGTGATGGTGGCGATCAACTCGCTCACCATGCTTCTGCTCTACGGTCTGCTCGGCGGCTACCTGCTCGGCGTCGGCCGCCTGCCGGTGCCGTGGCAGGCGCTGCTGCTCTCGATCTCGGTCTACGTCGCCCTGCCGCTCGCCGCCGGCTTCCTGACCCGCAAGGCGATCCTCAGGGCCAAGGGCGAGCAGTGGTTCCGCGAGCAGTTCCTGCACCGCCTGACCCCGGTCACGATCACCGCCCTCCTCGCCACCCTGGTCCTGCTCTTCTCCTTCAAGGGCGAGGTGATCTGGAGCAACCCGCTCACCATCCTCTGGATCGCGGTCCCGCTCACCCTCCAGACCATCCTGATCTTCGCCCTCGGCTACGCCCTCGCCAAGGCGCTCAAGCTGAGCTACTCGGACGCCGCGCCCACCGCCCTGATCGGCGCCAGCAACCACTTCGAGGTCGCCATCGCCACCGCCACCATGCTCTTCGGCCTCCAGTCCGGCGCCGCCCTCGCCACCGTCGTCGGCGTGCTGATCGAGGTGCCCCTCATGCTCCTCCTGGTCCGCATCTGCCTGCGCAGCAAGAGCTGGTTCGTGACCACCGAGCGCGCCTGAGCCGCGCCCGCAGCCGGGAGCCGGCTTCGGGTCCCCGTGCTATGCTCGCGGTGTCCATGCGGAAGGCCGCTCCTCTCCTCGCCGTCGCTCTGATGGTCCTGCTGACCCAGGCCGTCGGCGGCTTGCTCACCGTCTGCCACGCTAGGGACGGTCAGCTGCGGCTCGAGCTGGTCCACGGCGATTGCTGCGAGGGCCGGGCGGTCGAGCGGGCCGACGGCTGCTGTGACGCCTCCAACGGCGGTTGCTCCGCGGTCGCCGCCCCCGACCGCGCCGATGGCCTGGGCCCCTCCACCGAGAGCCTCGACGTCGGGCTGGCGGACTGCTGCGAGAGCCTCGAGCTGCTGTTCCACTTCGTGACCGAGCGCCAGCAAGAGGGCGCGGACGGCGGCGATTTCGCTGCCCACTCGCCTGCGCTCGTCGACGAGCTCTGCTGGGCGCCAGCGGGTTGGAGGGAGGGGCTCCGAAGGACTGGCCCGGTGCCACGGCCACCTCCTCTGCTCGCGAGCTTGCGCACCGTCGTTTTCCTCTGTTGAGCCTTCCCCCGGCTGACGCCGGCCGCCTGGCCCGCTCACGTCGAGCGGCGCCGGTCTCTCGCGGCCGCTCGCGATCGAGGGAAGTCCATCATGATTCGAGGAGCCACAGCACCGACCCCGTTCCGTTCCGTTCTTCCGCGCCGTAGATGGCGCCGTTTCCCCGCCGCCGTCTGGCTGGCCCTGGTAGGGGCCTGCGCCGGACCAGGCGCGACCGCCCCACGTGCGTCGAACTTCCACGACACCGCAGCGGAGGTGGTGAGCCGATCAGCCGGATCTGAGGCTCCGCCCGCGCCCGCCGACGGCCGGGCCTACTCCCTGGCCGAGCTGCTCGAGATCGCGGAGCAGCGCAGCCCGGCCTTGGCCGCGGCGCGCAGCCGGGGGGCGGCGGCTCTGGGCAGGCGGCAGCAGGCAGGTGCCTGGCAGAACCCGCGCTTGGAATTCGAGGCCGAGGAGATCCCCACCCGCGGGTCTTCCCTCGGCGAGGCCAAGACCACGATCGGGATCGAGCAAGGCTTCGACCTGGCTGGCCGGCGCCGCGCCGCGGTCGCGGTCGGAGACGCCGAGCTTCGCCTGCAGACCTCCCTGCTGGAAGCGATACGCCGCCGGCTGCGCGGCGAGATCTGCTCGGACTGGCTCGAGATCCAGCACCTGCGCGGGGAGCTGCTCGAGCTGGACGAGGCCGTGCTCTCCGCCGAGAGCAACGAGACCTTGGCGCGGCTTCGCTTCGAGGCCAAGGCCGTGCCGGAGTCCGAGCTGTTGCGCGCTGGCGTCGAGTTGGAGGAGCTGCGCCTCGAGCGCGCGGACCGACGGGGGGGGATGGCGCCCCTGATCGGCCGCCTCTCGGCGCGGCTCGGCGGCCTTGAGCTGGACGAGGCTCGGATCGGCGTCGGCCGGTCCTCCTCCCTCCCCGAGCTGGACCTGGCCGCCCTGCGCGTGGCGGCGCTCGAGGCCCATCCGGACCTGGTGGCGGCGGTGGAGCGACAGCGGGCGGCGGACCGCCGCCTCGAGTTGGCCGACGCCGAACGCTGGCCAGAGCTCGGCGTCCACCTGGCCTGGGGGCGGGTCGGCTCCAGCGGCGAGTCGATTTGGGAGCTCGGCCTCGGCTTCGCGCTGCCGCTCTGGAACCGGAGCAGGGGCCGGTTGGCCGAGGGGCGCGCCATGGCCGCGGCTACCCGGTACCAGACGGAGGCGCTCCGCGGCGAGCTGCTCGCTGGACTGGAGGAGCAGTGGGCCGCCTACGAGCAGGCTCGCTACGCCGTGGGCCGCTACCAGTTGGCCTTGGTGCCGGCCGCCCACAAGGCGGCCGAACAGACCGCCGCCCGCTACCGCGCGGGCGCCGCTTCGCTGCTCGACTTGCTCGATGCGCAGCGATCCCGCACGCGGGCGCGCCTTGGCCTAGCCGCTGCCCGACGTCGCGCCGACCTCGCCCTCGTCCGACTTTGGATCCTCGCCGCCCCCGCGGTGGCACTCCCGGGAGTCGAAGCATGAGAACTCGCCCCTTCTTCTTGGTCCTGACCTTGATCCTCGTGATCGGCGCCTCCGCCCTCGCCATCTGGAAGATCCCCTTCGGCGGAGACCCGGTCTCGGGAACCGCTGGCGGGGCAGCGCCAGCGGGTGAGTTCTGCGGATTCCATCAGATCCCCGAGGCGGACTGCCCGTGGTGCGACCCCAGCCTGCTGGTGAGCAAGGGCTTCTGCCGCGGCCACGGCGTGCCCGAAGCGCTGTGCGTGCGCTGCGATCCGCGGCTCGAGGCGGGCTTCCGCGCCGAGAACGACTGGTGCGCCGGTCACTCCCTGCCGGAGTCTCAGTGCTTGGCGTGCGGCGCGGTGCTACCCGATCCTCCGGCTGAAGCCGCCGCGCAGAGTGACTGCGAGTGCTGCGAGGAGGAGTCCTGCGAGACGCACCGAATCCCGGAGGCGGACTGTCCGTGGTGCGATCCCAGCCTGCTGGTGAGCAAGGGTTTCTGCCGCGGCCACGGCGTGCCCGAGGCGCTATGCGTGCGCTGCGACCCGCGGCTCGAGGCGGGCTTCCGCGCCGAGAAGGACTGGTGCGCCGGTCACTCCCTTCCGGAGTCGCAGTGCCTGGCCTGCGGCGCGGTCCTGCCCGGCCCGCCGGCCGCCCCCGGCGGCTCCGCCCTGGCTGGCGACGCCTCCAACGAAGCAGGCGCGCCGCGGGCCTTGCGCGCTCCTGAACCGGACTGCGTGAACGCCGGCCAGCTGGTCCAGCTGGCCTCCGCCGTGGACGTCCGGGCGACGGGGATCGAGCTCGGGATCGTGGTCCAGGAGGAGGTGTCGCTGGAGATCGAGCGCAACGCCGCGCTCGCCTTCGACGGAGACCGGCACGCTCAGCTCGGCTCTCGGACTCCCGGGGTTGTGGCCCGAGTCCTGGTCGACCTCGGCCAGCGGGTCGAGGCGGGCCAAGAGCTGCTGCTGGTCGACTCCGCGCTCGTGGGGGAGGCGAAGTCCGCCCTGCTGCGGGAGCTGGCGATGGTCGAGATCGGTCAGCGGGACCGGGATCGGGAAGCCCGGCTGCTCGAGCAGGGAGCCGGGACCGAGCGCCAGGCGTTGGAGGCCGAGACTCGCTTGGCCGAAGCGGAGATCGCCCTGGTCGGGGCGCGTCAGAGGCTCAGGAGCCTCGGGCTCGACGAGCTGGCGATCGAGCGGGTCGCCGCAGATCGAGACAGCTCGTCGCTGCTGCCGCTGCGGGCGCCCTTCGCCGGGACGGTGGTGGAGCGGCGGGTGGCGCTGGGCCAGTCGGTGGCGGCAGGAGAAGCGCTGCTGGAGATCGCCGACCTGAGCCGGATGTGGCTGCGCGTCGACCTGCTGGAGCAGGACGCCGGCGCGGCCGCGCTCGGCCGCGGCCTCTCGCTGGAGGTCGACGCCCTGCCGGGGCAGCGGTGGAGCGGGGAGCTCGACTGGGTCGGCGCCGGCTTGGACCCGCGCAGCCGCACCCTGCCGGCGCGGGCGGTGATCCCCAATCCGGACGGACGGCTGCGCGCGGGCATGTACGGCCGCGCCACGATCCGGCTCCGAGACCGCGAGCCGTCGGTGCTGGTGGCCAAGGAGGCGGTGCAGTGGGAGGGCTGCTGCAACATCGTCTTCCTGCCCGAGGGACCGGCGAGCTTCCGGCCGCGGCCGGTGTCGATCGCCTACGCCCACGGCGACCGCTACGTGGTCCACGACGGGCTGCGGGCTGGCGAGCAGGTGGTCACCACCGGCGCCTTCCTGCTCAAGACCGAGATCCTGAAGGGCAGCATCGGCGCCGGCTGCTGCGAAACCGAGGCTCCGAAGCGCTAGCCGGACGGCCCGCGCGAATCGCTCATGCTCAACCGCCTCATCCGCTGGTGCCTCGAACACCGGGCCCTGGTCCTGCTGCTGGCGCTGGGCTGCGTCGGCTTCGGCCTCTTGTCGCTGTCGAAGCTGCGCGTCGACGCCTTCCCCGACACCACGCCCGTCCAGGTCCAGATCAACACCGTGGCGCCGGCGTTGTCGCCGCGCGAGCTCGAGCAGCAGATCACCTTCCCGGTGGAGCAGCTGATCGCCGGCATCTCCGGCCTGTCGGAGGTCCGCTCGATCTCGAAGTTCGGGCTGTCCCAGGTCACCGCCCAGTTCGAGGACGGCACCGACGTCTACTTCGCGCGCCAGCGCATCGGCGAGCGGCTCGCGACGCTGGAGCTCCCATTCGGCCTGCCGCAGCCCGAGATGGGCCCGGTCGCGACCGGCCTCGGGGAGATCTTCCACTACATCCTGCGCAGCGAGAGCCTGAGCCTCGAGGAGCTGACGACGCTGCATGACTGGGAGGTGAAGCCGCGGCTGCGCTCGGTCCCCGGTGTCGCCGAGGTCAACACCTGGGGCGGGGAGAAGCGGCAGTACCAGGTCATCGTCGACCCCGCGCGGCTGATCAAATTCGGCCTGAGCCTGGACGACCTGGCCGGCGCCCTGCGCGACAACAACCTGAACGTCGGCGGCGGCGTGATGTCGAGCGGCGGCGAGCTGCGGCTGGTGCGCGGGGTCGGCCTGACCCGAAGCCGGTCCGAGATCGAGGCCATCGTCGTTGCCGCCCACGACGGCGCGCCGGTGCGGGTCGGCGACCTGGCCGAGGTGAAGATCGGCCACGAGATCCGCCGCGGCGCGGTCACAGCCGCCGGCCGGGGAGAGGTGGTCCTGGGGCTGGCCTTCATGCTCCAGGGCGAGAACAGCCGCGAGATGTCCGGCCGCCTGCGCGAGCGCCTGGAGCAGATCGCGCCGACCCTGCCGGAGGGCGTGGAGCTGCGCACGGTCTACGACCGCACCACGCTGGTCGACGACGTGCTCAGCACCGTCAAGCTCAACCTCTACGAGGGCGCCCTGCTGGTTGTGGCGGTGCTGTTCGCCTTCCTCGGCAGCCTGCGCGCCGGCCTGATCGTGGCGGCGGCGATCCCGCTGTCGATGATGTTCGCCTTCTCCGGCATGCTGAAGTTCGGCATCGCCGCCAGCCTGATGAGCCTGGGCGCGATCGACTTCGGCCTGATCGTCGACAGCTCGGTGATCGTGGTCGAGAACGCCGTGCGCAAGCTGGCCGCGGCCGGGCCGGGCGCCAGCCGCCGCGAGGCCGTGGCCGAGGCCACCATCGAGGTGCGGCGGCCGACGCTGTTCGGCGAGCTGATCATCATGATCGTCTACCTGCCGATCCTGACCCTCGAGGGCACCGAGGGCCAGCTCTTCCGGCCGATGGCGCTGACCGTGGTCTTCGCCCTGCTCGGCTCGCTGGTGCTGTCGGTGACGCTGATGCCGGTGCTGGCGAGCTACCTGCTGCCGCGGCGGCTGCCGAAGCGCGAGCCGCTGCTTGTCCGCGCCGCCTCCCGGTTCTACCGGCCGCTGCTGCGGCTGGCGATCCGCGGCCGCCACGCCTTCCTCGGCGCCGCCGTGGTGCTCATGGTGGTGGGCGTCCTGCTCGGCTCCCGGCTCGGCTCGGAGTTCATCCCGCGGCTGTCGGAGGGCAGCGTCGTCATCAACACCGTGCGCCTCACCGGCGTCTCGCTGGAGGAGTCGGTGCGCTACGGCGGCCGGCTCGAGCAGACCATCCTCGAGGCCTTCCCCGACGAGGTCGAGGAGGCCTGGGTCCGCACCGGCACCGCGGAGGTCGCGACCGATCCGATGGGCGTCGAGCTCAGCGACGTCTTCCTGCGGCTCCGGCCGCGCGAGGACTGGACCCGCGCCTCCAGCCAGGCCGAGCTGGTCGAGCGTCTGCGCGAGGATCTCGCCGGCCTGCCGGGCATGCGCATGATCTTCACCCAGCCGATCGAGATGCGCATCAACGAGATGGTGGCCGGGATCCGATCCGACCTCGGGGTCAAGGTCTTCGGCGACGACCTCGACCGCCTGGTCGAGCTCGCGGCCGAGGTCGAGGCGGTCCTGTCCGGCATCCCCGGCTGCGCCGACCCCTACAGCGAGCAGGTCACCGGCCAGCCGATCCTGCGGGTGCAGGTCGACCAGGCGGCGATCGCCCGCCACGGCGTCAGCGCCCGCCACGTGCTCGAGATGGTGGAAGCCCTGGGCGGTTGGAAGGTCGGCGAGGTGCTCGAGGGCGAGCGCCGCTTCGACCTCGTGATCCGCCTCGACGACGCCTTCCGGGCCGATCCCCAAGCCCTCGGCGAGATCCAGATCCCGACCCTGGACGGTCGCCGCCTGCCGCTCTCGGCGCTGGCCACCATCCACGACGAGGTCGGCCCCGCGACCATCACTCGGGAGTGGCAGAAGCGTCGCGTCGTGGTCCAGTGCAACGTCGTCGGCCGCGACCTCGGCGGCTTCGTCGCCGAGGCCCAGCGACGCCTGGACCGAGAGCTCGACCTGCCGACCGGCTACCACCTCGAATTCGGAGGTCAGTTCGAGCACCTGCTGAGGGCCCGCGCCCGGCTCGGCCTGGTCGTGCCCCTAGCCCTCACCCTAATCCTGTTGCTGCTCTACGCCAGCACCCGCTCCTGGTTCGACACCCTGATCGTCTTCACCGGCGCCCCCTTCGCGGCCCTGGGCGGCGTCGCCGCCCTGACCCTGCGCGACATGCCCTTCACGATCTCCGCCGGCGTCGGCTTCGTCGCCCTCTCCGGCGTCGCCATGCTCAACGGCCTGGTCCTGGTCTCCACCATCCGCACCCGCCTGGCAGACGGCAACGCCCTCCACGAAGCCATCGAACAGGCCGCCCGCATGCGGCTGCGCCCGGTCCTCATGACCGCCCTGGTCGCCTCCCTCGGCTTCCTCCCCATGGCCCTCAACACCGGCGTCGGCGCCGAAGTCCAACGCCCGCTCGCGACCGTGGTCGTCGGCGGTGTGCTCTCCGACACCTTGCTGACCCTGCTCATGCTCCCCGCTCTCTTCGCTTTCTTGGGTCATCGGTCCATGAAGTGAGGTCGTGCCGCCCACGGGTGTCTTGCTTCCTGAACCCTCGGCGCCCAGGGTCTGAAACAGGA
>CAYZXS010000066.1:0-15607 GCA_964482495.1 uncultured Planctomycetales bacterium | reverse complement strand
GGGTCGCGGACCGGGACTGCGGAACTCGGGCTTCAGCCCTTGGCTCCGGACAGCCGCACGCCGCGGACGAAGACCTTCTGGAACACGAAGTAGACGATGACGCAGGGGGCGAGCACCATCGAGGTGCCGGCCATCAGCCACTCGACGGCGACGCGGTAGCTCTGGTTGAAGGCCGCCAGCGCCAGGGTGAGGGTCTGGTTCTCCTCGGAGTTGAGGTAGATCAGCGGCGCCCAGAAGTCGTTCCAGGTGGCGAGGAAGGTGAAGATGGCGACGGCGCCGACCACCGGGCGGGCGAGCGGCAGCATGACGCGCCAGTAGACGCCCCAGAAGCGGCAGCCGTCGATGCGGGCGGCCTCGACCAGCTCGTGGGGGATCGAGAGGAAGAACTGGCGGAACAGGAAGATGAAGAAGGGGGCGCCGCCGAGCACCGTCGGCAGGATCAGCGGCCAGAAGGTGTCGACCAGGCCGAGCTGGCGGAAGAGCAAGAACTGCGGGATCGCCAGCACCTGCGGCGGCAGCATCATCGTCGCCAGCACGAGCAGGAACAGGCCGTCGCGGCCGCGGAAGCGCAGGCGGGCGAAGGCGTAGCCGGCCAGGCTGCAGCAGAAGAGCTGGCCGAGGATGCAGGCGACGGTCAGCAGGCTGGTGTTCCAGACCAGCCGGCCGATGTCGCCCATGGTGCTGGCGGCTTCCTCGAAGTTCTTCCCGTGCATCCCCTGCGAGAAGTCGAAGATCGTGTGCCCCAGGGCCCTTCCCTGCGGCTGCAGGCTCGCGCTAAGCATCCAGGCCAACGGCCACAGGAAGGCCAGCGCCAGAGCGATCAGGAGGAGCCGGTGGAGCCAGCGGTTCGCGCGGGGCGGGGCGGGGGAGGCGCCCCTCATCGCCTCGCCCCCGCGTAGTGGACCCAGCGTTTCGAACCGCGCAGGACGATCAGGGTCAGCAGGAACACGCCGGCGAACAGCACCCACGCCAGGGTGCTGGCGTAGCCCATCCTCATGAAGCGGAAGCCTTGCTCGTAGAGGTAGAGCGCCAGGAAGCGCGAGGCGTTGCCGGGCCCGCCCTGGGTCATGACGTAGGGCTGGGCGAAGAGCTGGAAGGCGTTGATCAGGCCGACGATCAGGTTGAAGAGCAGGATCGGGCCGAGCGCGGGAAGCGTGACGTGCCACAGCCGCCGCAGCGGGCTGGCGCCGTCGACGCGGGCGGCTTCGTGCAGCCGCGGGTCGACGGCCTGCAGACCGGCGAGGAAGACCAGCATCTGCGCGCCGACGGTCCACAGGCTCATCAGGACGAAGGCGGGGATGACCGTGCCCGGCTCCTTCAGCATCGGCTCGAGCAGCAGCCGCCACAGCGAGCCGAGGATCACCGGGCTGATGATCGTCGGCAGGTAGAAGACGGTGCGGGCGACGCCGGCGCCGCGGAAGCTGCCGTTGGCGAGCAGCGCTAGGCCGAGCGCGGTGGCGAGCTGCAGCGGCACCGCCAGCGCGGCGTAGAGCAGGGTCACGCGCACGCTGTCGTGGAAGGTCTCGTCGGCGGCGAGCCGTGCGTATTGATCCGCACCCATCCAGCGCGCGCGGCCGAGCTCCTGGATCGGCGACCACTCCGAGAAGCTGAGCAGCGCCGACACCAGCGCCGGCCCGAGCAGGAAGGCGGCCAGGCCGATCGCCCACGGCGCCAAGAACAGCCAGGCGGCGCGCTCCTCGCGGCGCTCCAGCCGCGGGCGGCGGCGGGCGAGCATGGTGGCGAGGAAGGCCAGGACCAGCAGCCCGCCCGACAGCTGCGCCGCCCCGAACCAGGCCGCGCCGACGAAGGGCCGCTGCGTCAGATCGCGCTCGCGCGCCAGGGTCTGGTCGGCGATCGCCGCCGCGCGCTCGCAGGCCTCCTTGGCCGGCATGCGGCCGAGCAGGATGGCCTCCTCGAGCACCGCCTTGGTCTGCTTCTCGATCTCGGCCCAGTTGACCTCGACCGGCAGGAAGCGCGCGTCCTCCAGCACGTCGAGGAAGACCTGTTCGCTCTCCGGCAAGCGCTCGGGGTCGAGGAAGGACTCCGAGTACGCCGCCCGCTTCAGCCCCGGCACGCCGTTGCCGATCGCCGCCAGCCCGTGCTGCATGGTGTCGCCGGCCAGCGCGCGCACGAACTTGTAGGCCAGCTGCGGGTGCTTCGACACCTTCGGCACGACGTAGAAGCGCAGAGCCACCGAGGTCGCGGCTTGGCGCCCGACCGGCAGCGGCACCACGTCCCAGTCGAAGCCGCCCTCGGCCTCGGTCGGGATGTCCTGGAAGCGGTAGGTCTCCCAGTAGCCGACCGGGCCGTAGAAGGCGGTCTTGCCGGCTTGGAAGCGACCCATCGAGAACTGGTTCTGGAAGGTGGCGTCGTCGCTGGCGACCTTCTCCTCGTGCAAGAGCTGCACCAGGAATTCGACCGCCTCGACCGCCGCCGGCTCGTCGAGCGCGCAGCCGCCGTCCTCATCCAGGAAGCGACCGCCGTTCTGCCAGATCCACGGCGCCAACGCCTGCATCCACTGGGTGACCGAGATGCCGTACTGGTCCACCTCGCCGTCGCCGTCGGTGTCGCGGGTGGTCGCGCGGCACTTCTCCAACAGCTCCTGCCAGTCCCAGCCGGCGGTGGGCGGCGCCACCCCTTCGCGCCGCAGCAGGCTGTGGTTGACGTAGATCACGTAGGGGTTGAAGGTGCTCGGCAGCCCGTAGAGGTGCCCCTCCGGTCCGGTCATCCCGGCCAGGATCGGCTCGAAGTAGTCCTCGCGGCGCCACTCGGAATCCGCACCAAAAAACGGCTGCAAATCGAGCAGCACGTCCTCCTGCAGATAGGCCGCGAATTCGGTGACGTCGATCCAGGTGACGTCCAGCGGCAGCCCGCCGGCCAGCACCAGCTTCACCTTCTCGGCGCCGCCGGTGGCGCCGGCGCTCGAGAGCACGTTCACGGTCACCCCAGGGTGCGCCGCCTCGAAATCGCGCGCGGTCTGCTGCAGGTGCTCCCAGCCGGCGAACCACCGCTCGTGGACCAGGACCTGCAGCTCGACCGGCTCGGGCTCCTGGGCGGCCGGCGCCGCGCCGGCCGCGGCCCAGAGCACCAACGGAAGCGCGGCCCGGAACATGGCGCTAGCATCATAGGGCTGTCTGAGTCACCGCCACCGCGACGCCGCGCTCCCCCGCGCCCACCCGGACCTGGCGATGAACCGAACACCTGACCTCTCCGCTCGCTTCGGCCGGAAGTCTGCCAGCGGTCCGGTCCTGCTCGGCGTGGTCTGGACGATCCTGATCGCCGGTTTCCTCGGGATCAGCTACGGCCACGACCGTCGCGAGGCCGAGGACCTGGCCTGGAACACCGCGCTCTCGAACTTCAACAAGGACATGGCGATCCGCCTCTGGGCCACCACCCACGGCGGGGTCTACGTGCCGAGTGACGAGCGCACGCCGCCCAATCCGGCGCTGGCGCACATCCCCGAACGCGACATCCAGACGCCGTCCGGCAAGCAGCTGACGCTGATGAACCCGGCCTACCTGGTGCGCCAGCTGATGGAGGAGTACGGCGACTTGTACGGCGTCCGCGGCCGCATCACCAGCCTGAAGCCGCTGCGCGCCGAGAACGCCCCGGACGATTGGGAACGCCGGGCCCTGCTGTCCTTCGATGCCGGCGCCAGCGAGGCGCGGGAATACACCGAGGTCGACGGCCAGCGGTACTTGCGCTTCATGCAGCCGCTGGTGACCACCGAGGGCTGCCTGAAGTGCCACGGCTTCCAAGGCTATGAGGTCGGCCAAGTGCGCGGCGGGGTGGGGGTGGCGGTGGAGATGGCCCCGCTCTACGCCCGCGCCACCGAGCGGAGCCTGGCGCGTCTGCTCCCGCTCAGCCTGATCTGGCTGTTCGGCTGCGCCGGCATCGGCTTCGGCGCGGTGCGGCTCCGGCGCCGCGACCGCCAGACCCTGCAGGCGGTCGAGGAGCTCGAGCGCGCCCGCGCCTTCCAGCAGACGGTGCTCGACGAGGTGCCCGAGATGGTCATGGTGATCGGCCGGGACTACCGCGTGCGGCTCGCCAACCAGGCGGTGCACGACTTCTACGGCGCCGACCCGTGCAGCGGCGGCTTGAGCTGCTACCAGGTCGCCCACGGCAAGGAGGCGCCCTGCGTCCACGTCGAGTGCCCGCTCGCGGCGGTGCTGGAGACCGGCGGCGGGGTGACCACGGTCCACGTCCAGCATGACCGAGAGGGCCGGGAGCGGACCCTCGAGGTCAAGGCGGCGCCGCTGCACGATGACGAGGGCGAGATCGACGGCATCGTCGAAGCCTGCCGTGACATCACCGCCCGCGTGGAGGCGGAGGAGGAGCGCCTCCACCTCGAGCGGCAGATGCTGCACGGGCAGAAGCTCGAGAGCCTGGGGGTGCTGGCCGGCGGCATCGCCCACGACTTCAACAACCTGCTGATGGCGATCCTCGGCAACGCCGACCTGGCGATCGCCGACCCGGTCACCCCGCCCGAGACCCTGGCGCGGCTGAAGGAGATCGAGGCCGCCTCGCAGCGCGCCGCGGGCCTGGCGGCGCAGATGCTGGCCTACTCCGGCAAGGGCAGCTTCCTGATCGAACCGATCGACCTGGGCGACGTGGTCCGCGAGCTGGGGCAGATCCTGGCGGTCACGATCTCGAAGAAGGCCGAGGTCCGGCTGGAGCTCGCGGACGAGATCCCGCCTTTCCAAGGCGACGTCGCGCAGGTCCAGCAGGTGGTCATGAACCTGATCACCAATGCCTCGGAGGCGCTCGGCGACGAGGAGGGCTCGATCACGGTCAGCACCGGTTGGGGCGACTTCGACGCCGAGTACCTGGCGCGGACCAGCTCGGGCCAGCTCGAGACCCAGACGCTGCGGCCGGAGCCGGGCCGCTTCGTCTTCGTCAAGGTCGCCGACACCGGCTGCGGCATGAACCAGGTCACCCGCGACCGGCTCTTCGACCCCTTCTACTCGACCAAATTCACCGGCCGCGGTCTCGGCATGGCGGCGGTGCTCGGCATCGTCCGGGGCCACCGCGGGGCCGTCCACCTCTACACCGAGCCGGGCGAGGGCACCGTGGTCCAGGTGATGTTCCCGGCGGGCGCGGCCGGCAGCGCCGGGGCCGGGCCGCGGTCGGCGGAGCCGCTCACGGTCGCCGCCGAGCAGCCGGCTCCTGAGGCGGCTGCCGGCCTGGTCCTGATCGCCGACGACGAGCCGTCGGTCCGGGAGCTGGGGCAGGAGATGCTGGAGCAGGCCGGCTACGAGGTGGTGACCGCGGTCGACGGCGAGGACGCGCTGCGGGTCTTCGCGCAGCGCGGGGAGGAGATCGACTGCGTGCTGCTCGACCTGACCATGCCCAAGCTCGGCGGCGAGGAGGTTTTCCAGCGGCTGGTCGAGCAGCGTCCGGGAATCCGGGTGCTGTTGAGCAGCGGCTTCACCGAGGTGGACGCGCAGGAGCGCTTCGCCGAGCAGGCGCCGGCCGGCTTCATCCAGAAGCCCTACCGGTCGCGCGAGCTAGTGGAGGCGGTGCGGCGGGTGCTCCGCCCCAGCTAGGCCGGCGGCGAGGGCTGCCGCAGGCCGCTGGCCGGGTCGAAGCGGTGCAGGGCCGCCGCCGCCACGCCGACGCCGACCTCGGCGCCGGCCGCCGGGGCCGCGCCGGGCGCCAGGCAGAGCACGATCGGCGCGGCGCCGGCCAGGGTCTCGGCGTGGACCAGGGCCTCGCTGCCGAGCTCCTCGACCAGGGTGACGCGGGCGCGGAGGGGGCCGTCCAGCTCCGCCTCCTGCGGCCGGAAGCCGGCGACCTCCCCGCCGGCGCCGAGCGCGGCGGCGTCCTCGCCTTCGAGCAGGTTCATCGGCGGCGCACCGAGGAAGCCGGCGACGAAGCGGTTGACGGGCCGCTGGTAGACCTCGAGCGGCGGCCCGAGCTGCTGCAGCGCGCCGCGGTCGAGCACGGCGATGCGGCTGCCCAGGGTCATGGCCTCGACCTGGTCGTGGGTGACGTAGACCATGGTCGCGCCCAGCTCGCGGTGCAGCCGCGCCAGCTCGGCGCGCATCTCGGCGCGCAGCTGGGCGTCGACGTTGGAGAGCGGCTCGTCGAACAGGAACAGCTTGGGGCGGCGGACCAGAGCCCGGGCGAGGGCCACCCGCTGCTGCTGGCCGCCGGAGAGCTGGGAGGGCTTGCGCCGCGCCAGCTCCCCGATGCCGAGCAGGGCCAGCGCCTCGGCGGCGCGGCGCTCGCGCTCGGCCCGCGGCATCTTGGCCATCTTCAGCGGGAAGGCGACGTTGCGCTCCACCGTCATGTGCGGGTAGAGCGCGTAGTTCTGGAACACCATGGCGACGTCGCGCTCGCCCGGCTCGAGGGCGTTGACCGGCCGGCCGTCGATGAGCACCTCGCCGGCGTCGACGGTCTCGAGCCCGGCGATCAGGCGCAGCAGGGTTGACTTGCCGCAGCCCGAGGGGCCGACCAGGACCAGGAATTCCCCGTCCTCGGCGCACAGGCTGACCTGGTCGACGACGGGGTCGCCGCCGAAGGACTTGGTCAGGCCGCGGAGTTCGAGGGTCGCCACCCTCAGGTTGTCCCAGAACGGCGCGAGCCCGGCAAGGGCCGGGCTCGGTGGTGGGGCGGAGGCGGGCGTTTCAGCCTTGGTCACCCGGGTCCGTCGGCGCGGTGCTGGACTCTGGCGCGGCCTTCGGCTCCGGCAGTGGCTCGAGCAACCCCTCGATCTCGGACGTCCACAGGTCGGTGGTCGTCGCCGGGAAGGCGTAGAGCCAGCCGCTCCAACTTCCGTTCCACTCGTCCACCTTCTCCTGAGGATCCTCTTCGGGTACCTCGATGACCGGCGGCTCGTCTCCGCCCTCGCCCTCGGCGGCCTCCTCAAGCTCGGCGGGTTCCTCGTCACCGCCCTCCTCCGGCACGACGCTCGCCTCCAGCTGGCACCAGAGCCGCCCGTCGGCCTCGAAGCCGCGGATGACGATCTCCTGCCCTGCGGTCGTCGAATACCGGGCGACGAAGTTCGGCGGGCCGTCGTGCGGGAAGCTGCCCGCGGCCTGCACGTCCTCGAAGCTGAGCCAGCCGAGCGCGCCGGCGATCCGCCCCAGCGGGTTGGGGGTGGCCAGGGCGCGGCCCTCGGGCAGCTCGGCCAGCTGCCAGTCGACCGCGCCGGTGGGGGCGGAGCCGTCACCCTGCTCCGGCCGGGTCACGGTCAGGGTCTCGCCGCCGCGCTCCAGCACCACCGAGGCGATGTCGGTCATCGGCACCTGGCCGACCCGCTTCTCCATCCAGTCGGTGGCCGTCCGCGGCATGCTGACGCGGCCGTCGCAGAGCCAGGTCTGGTCCTCGCCCGCCAGCCGCGCGTAGACGCCGGGGCTGGCGCCCCACTTGTCCTTGCCCAGCACCAGGTCGAGCAGCGGCGCGCCGTCGCCCAGGATCTGGACGCCGCGGGCCTCGGAGCCCGGTCCGGGCTCGTCCAGCTGCAGCGCCGCCCAGCGCTCCGGCCGGCTCGTCAGCGCGTCCTTCTTCTCCAGCCGCGCCAGCTGGATCAGGGCCTCCCGGACCCGGTCGTCCAGGACCGGGAAGCCGTCGTGCGCGGGGGAGGTCCAGCCGCTCTCGCCGCGGTGGAATTCCATTACCTCGCCGCCCAGCGCCACGCGCAGGCCGCGGGCGTCGTTGACGCTCTCTTGCAGGCCGGGGTTCAGCAGGCCCAGCTCGGCCTCGTCGCCGCCCGGCTGGTCGGACTGGTGCATGGTCGTCGCCACCAGCGCCAGCGCCGCGGCGGCCGCTCCCAGGATTCCCAGAGTCTTGGCGTTCATCTCATTCCTCCGTTCAGGCGGCGCGCTTGCGCTTGGCGCGCCGGAGGTGCCACAGGAAGGCCAGCGCCGCCACGACCAGCGGCGAGCCGACGGTGTTGGCGAGCATCAGCCGTGAGCCGAGCGCCTCGATCTCCTTGTTGAGCTCGTGCCGCACCTGCCGCAGCTCCTTGCGCGCCGCCAGCATCTGCTTCTCGAGCTTGTCGATCTCCTCGACCTGCTCCGGCGACAGGATCATCGCCTCCTCGGCGCTCTTGCCGCGCTGCATCTCGTTGATGCGCTGCTCGGCGTCGCGGATCTCCTGCTCCAGCTCCGACTCGCGGGCCTGGTAGCGGTCGTTGGCCTCCCGCTCGAGCTGCTCGACGACGTCGAAGGGGCGCTGGTAGCTGCGGTTGCCGCGGATCGAGGCCAGCGCCGGGCTGCCGCCGAGCAGCTCGACGGCGTTGAGCGCCAGGTTGCCGTTGTCGGCCAGCACCCGCATGCCGAGCGAGATCGGCCCGAGCCGCTCCTCCTGCACCCACAGGTAGTCGGCCAGCAGGTCGGCGTCGGCGACGACGATGATGCGGGCGTCGGCGCTGGATTCGGTCAGCCGCCCCTCGCCCTCGCGCTCGGGGTAGGCGGAGACCAGCGGGCCGCTGACCCGCGCCGCCACCACGTGCTGGTCGGGGTCGGCGACGAAGTCGCCGAGCAGCTCGCCGTGGTCGTAGAGGTAGGCGAAGCGCGAGGCCGGCAGCAGCATCGAGCTCGCGGTGGTCGTGATCAGCGGCTCGAAGCTCGTGGCCGCGCCGTCGATGCCCTTCAGCGCGCCGCCCATGGCGAAGCGCACGGTCTTGAGGCCGCCGACCACCGGGTCGCCGGCGGTCATCTGCTCGGCGCCCAGGCCGAGGAAGGCGACGTGGTCCTTGTACTCGTAGCCGCGCTGCGACTGCACCGGCACCTCGAGCGCCAGCTCGCGGTCGGCGACCACCTGCATCGGGTCCCAGTCGATGCCCCAGGAGGCCAGCAGCGGCCCCAGCTCGGAGGGCGTCGGCGGCGGGGGCGGCTGGCCGTACTGGTTGGCCGGCTGCTGCATCCGCTCCTCCTGGCAGTAGGGGTCGAGGAAGGCCAGGACGCGGCCGCCGGCGAGCGCGAACTGGTCGACGGCGTCGAGCAGCTCCTCGCCCAGCCCCTTGGGGTGGATCAACAGCAGCACGTCCAGGCCCTCGGGCAGCGCTGCGGCGTCGGGCGCCACGGTCTCGACCTGGTAGAAGCCGCGCAGCTGGGTCAGGATCGCCCAGGCCGGCGTCATGCCGCCGCGCGGGTTGGCCGGGTCCATCCGCGAGTCGACCTGCAGCGAGCTGAGCACGCCGATGGTCGGCTTCGAGGCCTGCGCCAGGGTGTGCACGATCTTCGCCAGGTCGTACTCGAGGAAGGCCTCCTTGTCCGGGCCGGGCCGGAAGAAGGGCACGACCTCCTGCTCGTCGACCGAATTGGTCGCGGTCAGGCCCAGGGTCAGGATGCGGTCGCCGAGCGGCACCGCGGCGACCCCGGCGGCGCGGGCGTCGTCCTCGGCCTCGGAGTAGGGCTCGGGCTTGCGGATCCGCAGCGTCAGGCCGCCGTCGGCGGCCAGCACCATCTCCTCGAGGAACTCCCGCACCCGCTGGGCGTGGCTGACCAGGTCGGGGCGGTCCTCCTGGACCTCGTCCAGGTACTCGTAGAGGTCGAGCCGGACCGGCTCGTCGATGCCCTCGAGGATCTGCTTGGCGCCGTCCGACAGGCTGTAGAGTCCCTCGGCGGTCATGTCGATGCGGGCGTGCCGCAGGCTCATCCCGGCGATCAGGTTGACGGCCAGGAAGATGATGACGACGGCGAGGACGCCGGCGAGCGCGGTTCTCTTCTTCTTCATCACGGGCCTCCTAGTCCGCCTTCTTCCAGTCCAGCACCAGCGCGTTCACGAACAGCGCCGCGCCGATCACGGTGAGGAAGAAGAGCACGTCGCGAAGGTCGACGACGCCCTTCTGCAGGGATTCGTAGTGGCTGAGGAAGCTCAGGTAGGCGAGCGCGTCGACGACCACCTCCGGCATCCAGCCCGGCACCAGCTCGGCGAAGCCGGGGTAGCCGCTCAAGAGCAGCGCGAAGAAGGCGATCAGGCACAGCACGAAGGCGATGACCTGGTTCTTGGTCAGGGCCGACAGGCAGGCGCCGACCGCCAGGAAGGCCCCGGCCATGAGCGCGCCGCCGAAGTAGCTGGTCAGGATGACGCCGTGGTCGGGGTCGCCGAGGTAGCTGACCGTGATCCACAGCGGCACCGTCAGCCCCAGCGCGACGCAGGCGAAGGCCCAGGCCGCCAAGAACTTGCCGGTGACCAATTCGCCGACCGAGACCGGCAAGGTCATCAGCAGCTCGACCGTGCCCAGCCGCCGCTCCTCTGCCCAGATGCGCATGGCGATCGCCGGCACCAGGAACAGGAACAGCTGCGGCAGGAAGCCGAAGAAGGGCCGCAGGCTGGCCTGGCCGCTCTCGTAGAGGCCGCCCATGTTGAAGGTGAAGATCCCGGTCAGCGCCAGGAAGATCACCAGGTAGACGGCCGCGAGCGGGGTGGCGAAGTAGCCGGCGAACTCGCGCTTGAAGATGGTGCGGGTGGCGCTCACGCGGCGCCTCCCGCGACCGCGGTGTCGCTGGTGGTCAGGTCGCGGAAGACCCAGTCGAGCCGGTTGCTGGTCATGTCGTCGGGGGCCTTGGCGTCCAGCTCGGCGGGCGTGCCGTCGAAGACCGCGCGGCCGCGGTTGATGATCATGGCCCGGGTGCAGACCGCCTCGACCTCCTCCAGGATGTGGGTCGACAGCAGGATCGTCTTCTGCTTGCCCATCTCGCGGATCAGGTCGCGGACCTCGTGCTTCTGGTTCGGGTCCAGGCCGTCGGTCGGCTCGTCGAGCACCAGCACCGGCGGGTCGTGGAAGATCGCCTGGGCCAGGCCGACGCGGCGCTTGAAGCCCTTCGACAGGGTCTCGATGGTCTGGTGGTAGACGCCGCCGAGGTGGACCTGGTCGACCAGCTGATCGGTGCGGGCGCGGGCGCCGGCGCGGTCGTAGCCGCGGATCTCGGCGATGAAGCGCAGGAACTCGGCCACCGTCATGTCGGGGTAGGCGGGAGCGCCCTCCGGCAGGTAGCCGACGCTGCGCTTGGCCGCGCGGGGCTGGCGGAGCATGTCGACGCCGCAGACGCGGATCGTGCCCGCGGTCGGCTCGAGGAATCCGGTGACCATCTTCATGGTCGTCGACTTGCCGGCGCCGTTGGGCCCGAGGAAGCCGAGCACCTCGCCGGGATGGACCACGAGGTCCACGCCGTCGACCGCGAGGATGCTGCCGAACTCCTTCCTGAGGCCGTGCGCTTCGATGTAGGGATCCATGGTCGGTTCCTCCACTTCGTTCACGAAGGGTGGGGCGGCCGAGGGGGAGAAAAGTTCCCCGCGCCCCGAAATGGAACCGGGATGATAATTACCACCTCGGAGGCCGGCAAGACCCTCAGGCCAGCGGGCCCAGGCCCGCGCCGCCTGCCGCCTCGGGCGCCCCGGCGACCAGCCAGACCGGGCCGATCAGCACTCCGGCGCCGCGGTGGTCGTGCAAGCGCCACTCGAGCTCGACGCCGGCCCGCTGCGCCCGCGCCATCAGCTCGGCCGGCACCGCCACCGCCGCGGGGAGGTCGCGCCCGGCGTCCCAGGTGCGGCCAGGGTTGCCGTGGCGGTGCAGCAGCTGGCCGTCGGCGTAGAGCTCCCAGCCGTCGGCGACCGCGGTGGCGTGCAGGGTCGCCGGCCCGGGCGGCAGGCCCGTGGGGCCGAGCCGGCCGCGGGCGGTGACCGCGCCGCAGGCGCTGTTGGCGCCGCCGTTGGCGAGCAGCGTGCCGGTGGCGAAGCGCCGGCCGTTCATCTCCCAGGGACCGTCGAGGAAGTGGCTCGGCGGGGGCGGGGCCAGCTCGATCTCGGGCAGCGGCGGGGTCGCGCCGCCGCTGCCTCCGTCGCCGGGCGCGAGCAGCGCCCGGGCGAGCTGCGCGTGGACCGCGCGCCCGGCGTCACTGTCGGCGCGCAGGCCGCTCACCACCAGCCGGCCCCGCCCGACCCGCGCGGCGAGCACCAGCGGCAGCGGCGGCCGGCGCGCGCCGGGAGCGGCGTCGTGCAGGTCCTCGAGGCCGACGATGACCGCCGCGCCGGGGTGGCGCGCCAGGCGCCGGCCGCTGAGCAGTCCGAAGGGCAGGTGCTCGAGCATCAGCGGCCGCAGCGGCGGGGTCGCCGCCGGGCCGCCGAGCACCGGCACCCAGCTCCAGTACAGGGCCTCCGGCGTGCGCCAGGATCCCGCCCGCGGGCCGGCGAGGTGCAGCACCCGTGCCCCGGAGCGCAGCTCCTCGAGCAGCGCGGCGTCCAAGGTCTCGGCCACGCGCACGCCCTCGGGCAGGGCGGGCGCTGGCCCGGGCTCGGCCGGCCGCCAGATCGCCGGCCGGTCTCCCTCGGCCAGCGCCGCCTGCCAGGCCCAGGCCTCGGGCGGGTCCTTCCAGGCGCCGCCGGCGCCGCGCAAGCCGAGCGGTGCGGCCGGCGCGTCGCTGGCGCCGCAGATGACGTAGCCGGCGTCGGGGAAGGCGCGCACGAAGCTCTCCGCCTGGAAGCGCCGCGCCGCCATCGCCAGCCGCCGGGAGTCGCCCGGCTGGTCCGCGTCGGCGGCCAGCGGCGAGCCGTCGGCCAGGGCGTCGGCGACCATGGTCTCCCCGAGCAGCAGCGGCTTGGCCGGGCGGTCGTCGAGCGCCGTGCGCAGCCGGTCGAGGTAGTGCGGCCACTGGGCGTTGTGCAGATAGGGGTGTTCGTCGTGGAAGTCGGCGACGTGCGCGTGGCCCAGCCAGCCGCTGTTGTCGGCGCAGAGGGTGCCCGGCGCCAGCCGCCGGACGAGCGCCGCGACGGCGCAGGCGGCCTCGGCGTCGCGGTCGTCGTTCTCGCAGCTGAAGCTGCGCAAGACGACGCAGGGGTGCGCGGCGTCGTGGGCCAGGAAGTCGCCGTAGGCGTCGACGCGTTCGCGGGTCAGCGGCTGCTTCCAGAGCGGGTACTCCAGCCACACCGGCATGCCCAGCTCGTCGCAGACGTCGAGGAAGCGCTGCGGCGGCAGCCACAGGCAGCACTTGAGCAGGTTGAAGCCGCGGGCGCGGAGCTGGCGCAGCTCCTCGCGCAGGTCGTCCGGCTCGGGGTCGGGGCCAGCCAGGCCGGGGTAGAGGCCCCAGTGCAGCAAGCCGCGGGCGCGGAAGGGCGCGCCGTCGAGCAGCAGCCGCTCGCCGTCGGCGTCCAGGGCGCGGGCGGCCGCCGGCAGCGTCTCTTCGTCGGAGCGGGCGCCGGCGGCGCGCAGGGCGATCTTCATGCGGCCGACGGCGGGTTCCGCCGGCGACCACCGCGGCAGCTCGTCGAGCTCGATCTCGACCTCCGTCCCGTCGGGGCCGTTCCAGGCGGTCTCGAGCCGCGCTTCGTCGCCGTGCCACTCGATGTGCGGCCGCTCCAAGAAGCAGGCCGGCCCGGTCCGGCGCAGGAAGGCGCCCTGCCACAGGCCGCGCGGAGCGGCGTCGACCTCGGGAAGGAAGCCGGCGAAGGCGTCGTCCGCGGGCTCGACCGCCAGCTCCAGGCGCGCGCCGGCGCGGGCGCCGTCCAAGGGCAGCCGCAGCGTGGTCCAGGACGGACCCAGCGCCGCGACCTCGTCGCCGTCCAGGCGCACCCGGCAGCGCCCAGCGACGGCCGGCAGCTCCAGCACCATGCGCCCGCCGCCCGGGTCGGGCAGCTCCAGCCGCAGGGCGGTCGCGCCGCGGCTGCCAGCGATCTCGGTGCGCTCCACGCTCGGATTCTAGGCGCCGCTGGCCGGCCGCCTAGCATGAGGCCCGGCCGTCCGTAGCCACACCACGATGCTCTCCGCCCTCCTCCCCGCCCTGCTCCTGCTCGCCCAGGATCCCGAGCCCGCCGCCCCGGCAGCCCCGGCGGCGCTGCCCGAGCTCGAAGCCCACTGCGCCGGACGCCTGGCGGCGATCCAAGAGGAAGCTGGAGTGCCGGGCATCACCCTCGGCGTGGTGCTGCCCGACGGTCGCTCCTTCGGCGTCGCCGCCGGCATGGCGGACCGCGAGCGGGAGCAGCCGATGACCGCCGCCTCGCGCATGCTGTCCGGCAGCATCGGCAAGACCTACTTCGCGGCGTGGATCCTGCGCCGCGTGGAACAGGGCCAGCTGGATCTTGACGCGCCGATCGCCGAGCACATCGGCGAGCTGCCGTGGTTCGATCGCCTGCCGAACGCTCGCGCGCTGACGCTGCGGCACCTGCTGCGCCATGAGAGCGGCATCCCCGAGCACGTCCAGGCGCCCGGCTTCCTGCCGACCGTCTCCAGCGAGCCGGACAAGGTCTGGAAGCCCGGCGAGCGCATCGCCTGGATCTTCGACCAGGAGCCGCTGTTCGCGCCCGGCGAGGGCTGGTCCTACGCCGACACCAATTTCATCGTCGCCGCCATCGTCGCCGAGGCCGCCACCGGCGAGGACGGCTACGCCAGCATCCGCGAGGAACTGCTGAGCGGGCTCGGGCTCGCGGACACCCTGCCCAGCGACCGTCGCCAGCTGCCGGGCCTGGTGCAGGGGCACCCGTGGCTGATGCGCGAGCAGATCGGCGCCCCCGAGCGCACCCTGCTCGAGGACGGCCGCTTCTTCTGCAACCCGCAGATGGAGTGGGCCGGTGGGGGCTTCTGCTCCACCGCCCGCGACCTGGCGCGCTGGGGCCATGCCCTGCTCGCCGGCGACGTGCTGCGACCCGCCACCCTGGCCGAGATGCGCGCCGGCGTGCCGGCCAACACCGCCCCCGGCGACCGCTACGGTCTCGGGATCCAGCTCTGGGACGCCGGCGAGGGCCTCGGCTCGGTCGAGGGCCACGGCGGCTGGTTCCCCGGCTACCTCTCCGAGCTCGCGCACTTCCCCGAGCTGGGCCTGACCTTGGCGGTGCAGGTCAACACCGACGACTTCCGCCGCCTCGGCCGCCTGCGCCAGCACCTGGTCGGGATCGCCCGCGAGCTGGCGCCCCTGCTGCCCGAGCGCGGCGCCAGCTTCACGCCCACCGAAGGCTACCAGCTGCGCCGCCTGCGCGACTGGCCGGTGCGCGTCCACAAGGGCTTGATCGACGCCGACCCGGCCCTGCTCGGCCGCACTCTCGAGGAGCTCGAGCAGCAGCTCCACCTCGTCGCGCGGGCCGTGCCCGAGCCGGCGCTGGACCGCCTGCGCGAGGTCGAGATCTGGGTCGAGGACGGTTCCCTCGAGGCCGGCATGTGCTTCCACCCTTCCGAGGCCTGGCTCCGCGACAACGGCTACAACCCCGACAAGACCGCAACCGTCGAGCTCACCACCCCGGCCAATTTCTTGTCCTGGGTCAGCCACCAGCAGTGGATGGTGCTGCACGAGCTGGCCCACGCCTACCACTTCCGCGTCCTCGACGCCGAGCGCCCCGAAGCCTCCGCAGCCATCCGCGAGGCCTACCAGGCCGCCCGCGACTCCGGCAGCTACGACGACACCCTGATCTGGGACGGCCGCCGGGCCCGCCACTACGCCATGAACAACGAGCGTGAGTACTTCGCCGAGCTCACCGAGGCCTGGTTCGGCGTCAACGACATCTACCCCTTCGTCCGCGCCGAGCTGCTCGAGCACGACCCCGCCGGCGCCGCCGCCATCGCCGCGGCTTGGAGTCGTCCCTGAGTATCCCTGAGGCTGCGGCCCTCTCCGCGGACCCGAATCGGGGAACTCGACATCAGGAACCAATTTGGCTCCCTGGCGCGGAAGGG
>CAYZXS010000065.1:0-15930 GCA_964482495.1 uncultured Planctomycetales bacterium | reverse complement strand
CGCCGAAGGCCCCGCCGATCTCGGCGCCCGAGGTGCCGATGTTGACGTTGGCGATGCCGCAGTCGCTGCCGGTCGCGCTCAGGAAGCGCTCGGCGTAGCGCATGTTCATGGTGAAGATCGACGAGCTCAGTCCCTGCGGCACGTCGTTGTGCTTGGCGATGGCGTCGTCCAGGTCGGCGACCTCGATGATGTAGAGCAGCGGACCGAAGGTCTCCTCCTGGACGATGTCCCAGGAGTTGTCGGCGGTGGCGATGGCCGGGGTCAGGTAGCTGCCGCCCTCGAAGCCCTCGGGCTGGTAGCGCTCGCCGCCGCACAGGATCTCGCCGCCGAGCTCCTTGACGCGCTCGATGGCGTCCAGGGTGTCCTGGACCGCGCCGTCGTCGATCATCGGCCCCATCAGGGTGCCGTCGTCGAGCGGGTTGCCGATCGCGACCTTGCCGTAGAGCTCGACCAGGCGCTTGACCAGCTTGGCGCGCACGTCCTTGTGCACCAGCACGCGGCGGGTCGAGGTGCAGCGCTGGCCCGCGGTGCCGACGGCGCCGAAGAGGATGGCGCGCACCGCCATCTCGAGGTCGGCGTCCTCCATCACGACCACGGCGTTGTTGCCGCCGAGCTCGAGGATGGTGCGGCCGTAGCGGCTGGCCAGCACCTCGGCGACGTGCTTGCCCATCGAGCAGGAGCCGGTCGCCGACACCAGCGGCACGCGCTTGTCGTGCAGCAGGATCTCGCCGACCTCGCGGCCCTTGCCGACCACCAGCGACAGCACGGCGCCGAAGCCGTCCTCCTCGAGCACCTCGACCGCCACCTTGGTCATGGCGATCGCGGTCAGCGGCGTCTTCGAGCTGGGCTTCCACAGGGTGGAGTCGCCGCAGATCATCGCCAAGGCGCAGTTCCAAGCCCAGACCGCGGCCGGGAAGTTGAAGGCGCTGACGACGCCGACCACGCCGAGCGGGTGGTACTGCTCGCGCATGGCGTGCGAGGGCCGCTCCGAGTGCATCGACAGGCCGTAGAGCATGCGCGACTGGCCGACCGCGAAGTCGGCGATGTCGATGGCCTCTTGGACCTCGCCCAGGCCCTCCTGGTAGATCTTGCCCATCTCCCAAGCGACCAGCTTGCCGAGCGCCTCCTTCTTGGCGCGCAGGGCTTCGCCGACGCGGCGCACGTACTCGCCGCGCACCGGGGCCGGCAGCTCGCGCCAGCGCAGGAAGGCCTCGTGGGCGGCGACGGCGACCTTCTCGTAGTCCTCGGCAGAGGCCTGCTTGACGGTGCCGATCTGCTCGCCGTTGGCGGGGCTGTAGACCGCGAGTTCGGGGCCACTGCACTCCAGCCATTCGCCGCAGTAGGCGCCGGACTGGGTGCCTTCGAGCCCGAGCTCCTTGAGGAAGGAAAGGTCGATCGAGGGGGTCGTGGTGCTCATCGGACCGGGGATTGTAGCGGGGCGGCGGGCCGATAGGCGCCCGCCTCCTGCGGCCGCCAGCCGTGGTCCCACCAGCCCGCCGCGAGCACGCCGCCGTCACCGCTGGCCAGCACCTCGGCGTCGTAGATGGCGTAGTCGGGCACGCCGACGCCGGCCAGGAAGGGAGACAGGGTGTAGCCGAGCCGGGCGCCGGCGGCGCCGGTGTCGGCGAAGGCGCCGACCAGGGTCTCGGCTTCTCCAGCGCGCGGGAAGACGAACAGGGCCGCCTTGTCCTCGCCGGTCCATTCGCGCTCGCCGAGATGGATCGCGCCGCGGCGGGCCTGGAGCGGGCAGTCTTCGGGGACCACGGCGCCCCAGGCGCGGTTGGTGTCGGCGTTGCCGTAGAGGATCAGGTTGCGGCCGGCGAACTCCGCCTGCCGTTCCGGATCGAGCAGCGCCGTGTCGGGCACCAGCGGCGCGTCGCCGAAGGCGCGGTAGAACCAGCGCTGGGAGTCGAAGCGGGCGCGGGCCAGCGATTCGCGCTGCTCCTCGGCGCTGCCGCCGGTGGCGTAGACCAGGGCGAAGCGGCGGTCGAAGGCGCGGCGGAAGGGGCCGCTGCGGTCGGGGCGCTGTTCCTCCGCCGGGGCGCCGCCCGAGGCCTGCTGCCAATGGCCGTCGACGCGCCGGTACCAGGCGCCGCCGGCCTCCGGGTCGGCCAGGAAGTCCTGGCGGTCGATCCGCGCCAGGGTGTGCGGCACGCCGATCCAGAGCGCGCGCACGTTCTCGGTCTCGACCGTCACCGCGCCCGGGTCGGGCTGGTAGCGGGCCTTGACTCGCAGCTTCTCGCCGTAGCGCTCGGGCTGCTCCACCCGCAGCCAGAAGTGCTCGGCGTCGACCCACGGGCCGACGCTGCTCCAGTCGAGCTCCAGCGGCCGCTCGGGCAGCCGCGCGTCCTCGAACATGGCGAAGATCGGCGGCCAGTCCATGCACTCCGCTCCCGGGTAGCGGTCGTCGGTCCACCAGTGGCCGGCGCCCGGCTCGAGGTGCATCTGGTAGGCGATGCCGCGCTCGTCCATGGCCGCGGCCATGATCGCGGCCTCGCTCGGCGGCACGTTGTCGTCGGCGTCGCCGTGCAGCACGTAGATCGGCTTGCCCTTCAGGTTCGACAGCATGTCGAGGGTGTCGGAGCTGCCGTCGGCGGCGTGCCAGAGCTCGCGCAGGGCGCCATCGGGCCGCGGCACGTAGGTGTCGAAGCTGCACCAGCCGGCGCTCGGGGCAACCGCGGCGAAGCGGTCGGGGTCGTTGACCGCCAGGCTCCAGGTGCCGTGGCCGCCCATCGAGTGGCCGGTGACCACGGTGCGCGCCGGGTCCAGGCCCTTCTCCTCCAGCATCAGCTCCATCACCGCCAGGGCGTCGATCCGGCCCCAGTCCTGCCAATCGAAGCCGTAGGGGGCGCGGTTGGTCGGCGCCACCAGCCAGCGGTCCGGCTTCAGCGCGTAGCTCGAGGCCTGGTTGTAGGAGGGCACGCTGGCGCCGTGCAGGCTCAGCACCAGGCCGGTGGCGGCGGCCGGGTCGCCGGCCGGCGGCAGCACCGTGAACTCGCACACGGCGCCGTCGACCGACGAGCGGTAGGTGCGGCGGTAGGCCTGCCCGGGGCCGCGCATGTCCAGGCCCAGGGAGTCCACCCGCTGCGGGCCGAAGCCGCTCGAGACCGCCACCCGCAGCTGTTGTGGAGCCGGCTCCTCCGGCAGGCCCCGCTCCAGGTCCGGCGCCAGCTCCACCGCCAGCCGCGCTACGGCCAGCGGCGGCAGGCCGTGCGGCAGCTCGGCGCGGCGGCGGGCGAAGGGCCCCTCGCCGCCGGCCTCGAGCTCGACCCGGGCCAGCGGCGCGGCGGTGGCGTTCATCACCGCCAGGCCGATCTCCCCCGCCACCGGGCGGCCGGCGACCAGGTCCGGCCGACGCGGCGTCCAGCCGGCGAATTGCACCGGCCCGTCCGGCTGCCACAAGCGCAAGCGGAAGCCGCCGCGCACCCCGGTGACGTAGAGGCGGTTCTCCCCCTCGCGCAGCGCCACCGGCACGCCACGGTGACCGAAGCGGTAGTGGTCGCCGACGAAGGCCTCACCGTTGACGAACAAGGTGGTGGCGCCGGTCAGCTCGGCCATGACCACCCGGTCCCGCTGGCAGCGCACGGTGGCGTAGCCCCAGCCGACGCCGTTCAGGAAGCCGTCCTCACCGGGTTCGGCGGGGCGCCAGGCGGCGCTGCCCGTCGAACCGGTGACCTCGTCTCCAGCGGCGGGCGCCGGCGAGGCCGGGTCGTGCAGGTGGCGGCGGAAGACGGCGTCGGGGCGGAAGGGTCGCCGGCCGCGGGCGTCGACGGCCTCGAGCGTCAACCAGCCCTGCGGCTGAGGCGGGTCCGCGGCAGCGGCGCCGGCGGCCGGAGCCGGTTCCTGGAGCAAGGGGGAGCACAGGAGGAGCGGCAGCAGCATCGCGCCGGATGCTAGCAGCCGGCCGGGCTTGCAGCGCGCCCCCCCGCCGGCGCAGGATGGCCGCGTGGGCTCCCCCCGCCTCGCCGCCCTGCTCGCCGCGCTGCTGACCATCGCCTGGCTGCTCGTGGTGCCCTACCGGCTGACCGACGGCGACTCCTGCCTCTACGCGGCGATGGGCCACGAGATCGCCGTCGAGGGCAACTGGGCGGCCCCGACCTGGGCCCACGGCGGCGACCGCGCCGACTTCCACGAGAACCCGCCGCTGGTGGCCTGGCTGCCGGCCGTGCTCGAGCGCGCCGGCCTCGGCACCGGCAACGCCCCGGTGGTCGCCAACGGCCTGTGGCTGTGCCTGCTGGCGGCGGCGATGTGGAAGCTGGCCGGCGGCTGGCGCGGCGCCGGCGCGCTGGCCCTCGGCGCGCTGCTGCTCCACTACCCCGTCGCCAAGTACGTGGTTCGGGCGTCGCTGGAGCTGCCCTTCGCCGCCTGCGCCGTGGCGGCGGTGGCGGCGATGCGCAGCGCCCGGCCGAGCGCCTTCCTCCTCGCCGGCCTGTGCTTCGGCGGCGCCATCCTCAGCCGCGGCGTCTTCGCCCTGCTGGTGCCGGCGCTGTGGCTGGTCGACGCCCGGGTCGGCCTCGGCCGGCCGCTGCGCCGCCCGGCCGGCGCCCTGGTGCTCGGCCTCAGCCTGGCGGTCCTCTTCGACCTCTTCCACCGCCAGGCCACCGGCCACGGCTTCTGGGCCGCCTTCTGGTCGGAGCAGCTCGGCCCGTCGCTGGCCGGGACCGCCCCGCACGCCAACCGCGAACCGACCTGGAGCTACTACGGCAGCCGGCTGCTGCTCTACTCCCAGCCCTGGCTGATCGTGGTGGTGGTCGCCGGCCTGCGGCGCTGGAAGCGGCTGCGGCCCGACTACCTGCTCGGGCTCGCCTGGGTGCTGATCGTCTTCGCCGGCGCCGTGATCGCCCAGCGCCAGGCCTCGCGCTACCTGTTCGCCGCCTGGCCGGGCGTGGCCCTGATGTTCGGCGCCGCCGGCGCCGGCTGGTGGCAGCGGCTGACCGAGGACGGCCAGCGCCGCATCGGCGTCGGCGTGCTGCTGCTGGTGCCGGCGCTGACCATCGGCAAGACCTTGCTCACCGAACGGGACGACTGGTGGACCGCCGCCGGCCAGCTCCGCGAGCGCGCCGGCTATGGCTGGGGCGACGGCGGACCGCCCGCCGTCTACGGCCCCTTCTCGGCCCACGACGACCGCGCCAAGCAGTTCCTGCGCCACCACCTCGGCGTCTGGGCCTACGCCGAAGCCGAGGCCGGGGCGCCGCCGGGAAGCCTGCGCTTCCGCTGGGACGACGCCGGCGCGCCGGCGCCCGGGGTCCTGGTGACGCCGCGCTTCACGCTGACGCCGGTCGGGGAATGAGCGCGGCGCCGGCGGCGCCGCCGCCCCGCTAGGCTGTCGGCGCCATGAAGGTCGTCACCTGGAACGTCAACTCGATCCGCACCCGGCTGCCCCGGCTGATGGGCCTGCTCGAGCGCCACGACCCGGACGTCGTCTGTCTGCAGGAGACCAAGGTCACCGACGAGGCCTTCCCCTTCGAGCCGATCGAGGCCGCCGGCTGGCAGATCGCCGACTTCGGCCAGAAGACCTACAACGGCGTCGCCATCCTCTCGAAGCAGGAGCCGGAGGCGGTCGAGCGCGGCTTCCCGGACGACCCGGTGTCGGAACAGGCGCGGGTGATCTCGGCCGACGTCGGCGGCCTGCGAGTGGTCAACGCCTACGTCGTCAACGGCAAGGCCGTGGGCGACCAGAAGTACGACATCAAGCTGCGCTGGCTGGACGCCTTCGGCGCCTGGATCCGCGGCTCGCACGACCCGGCGCAGCCGCTGCTGGTCGTCGGCGACTTCAACATCGCGCCCGAGGACCACGACGTCCACGACCCGGAGCGATGGAAGGACGGGGTGCTCTGCTCGGTTCCGGAGCGCGAGCGGCTGCAGGCGCTGCTCGACTGGGGCCTGCAGGACCTGCACCGGAGGCACTGCCCGGCCGCGGACGAGCCGGGGCCCTTCACCTGGTGGGATTACCGCGCGGGCGCCTTCGCCCGCGGCTGGGGCCTGCGCATCGACCTGATGCTCGGCACGGCCGCGGTGGCGGAGCGCTGCCGCGCCGTCGAGGTCGACCGGGAGGAGCGCAAGGAGAGCAGCGGCGAGGGCAAGCCCTCGGACCACGCGCCGGTGATGGCCACCCTCGCGGACTGATCCCCCGCCTGCCGAGGCGGGAAGGCGATGGAGAAAGAGCACGAGACCAGTGCCCTTTGGGGCGGAAAAAGCCGGACCGCAACGGGCCTGCGCAGCGCTTCCGATTAGACTGAAGAGCGGACCTCGCTGAGGCCGCCGCTCTCTCCTTCCGCCGGACCGCACGCCCTTGAGGGGTGGAATCTGTCATGCAGGACTTCACCGTCCAACGCAGGGATTTCCAAGCTGCTCTCCTCGCCGTAGACCGCGTCGGCGCGGAGGAGGTCTACCGAGCTTGCCGGAAGTCCGCTTCCCCGCTCCAAGTCGCGGACCTGGTCCTGGTTCCTGCTCTCGAGGAGATCGGTCTCGCGTGGGAGCGCGGGGACGCCGCCCTCTCCGAGGTCTATATGGCCAGCCGGATCTGCGAGGAGCTGATCGACGCCGTCCGCTGGCCCACGCAGGACCGGGACCTCGATCATCCGCCGGTGGCCCTGGTGGTCTTCGAGGACTACCACCTGCTGGGCAAGAAGATCCTGCACGCGGTGCTGCGGTCGGCGGGCTTCCAGGTCCTCGACTACGGCCGCGCCGACCTGGACGAGGTCGTCGGCCGCGTCCGCGAGGACGAGGTCCAGGTCCTGCTGCTCTCGACCTTGATGCTCCGCTCCGCCCTGCGGGTCCAGGACCTGACCCGGACCCTGCGCGAACGGAAGGTCCAGGTCCGGATCCAGGTCGGCGGCGCCCCCTTCCGCTTCGACCCCAGCCTCTGGCGGCAGGTCGGGGCCGACGCCGTCGGGAGGAACGGGCCGGACGCCCTCCGCTGGCTGCTCGAAGGCTCCGGGAGGCTGGCATGTCGATGACCCCCATCACTCCGCTCGGGCGGACCCTGGCCGCGCTCAGCCACGAGGAGGCGGACCGAGTCCCGGTCTTCCTCGGCCTGACCATGCACGGAGCGGTCCTCAGCGGCGAGAGCATCGAGCGCTATTACGCCGACCCGAAGCTGGTGGCCGACTGCCAGCTGCGGATGCGCGACCGCTACGGGCACGACAACCTCATGGGCTTCCTGCACGCCGCAGCAGAGGTCGAGGTCTGGGGCGGCCAGGTGCGCTACTTCGAGGACGGCCCGCCCAACGCCGGGCAGCCGATCATCCAGGATCCGCTCGAGATCCTGAACCTCGAGCCGGGCCGCTACCAGGACTCGCGCAGCCTCTGCGACACCCTCGAGCTGTTGCAGCTGCTCAAGGCGGCGGCCGGTGACGAGGTCCCGATCCTCGCGGCGGTGGTCTCGCCCTTCTCGCTCCCGGTGATGCAGATGGGCTTCGGCCCCTACCTCGACCTGCTGGCCGACTCCCCGCCCCTGTTCCGCCGCTTGATGGAGAAGAACGAGGAGTACTGCGTCTCCTGGGCCAACGCCCAGCTCGCCGCTGGGGCCACCGCGATCGTCTACTTCGACCCGGTGTCCTCCCCCACCGTGATCCCGCCGGCGCAGTACCGGGAGACCGGTTTCCGTGTGGCCTTGCGCACGCTGCCGCGGATCGCGGGGCCTACCGTCACCCACTTCGCGAGCGGCCGCACCCTCGCCATCGCCGACGAGGTGGCCCGGACCGGGACCGCGGGGATCGGGGTCAGCGTCGACGACGACCTGGGCGCCTTGAAGGAGCGCTGCGCCGGCAAGCTCTGCCTGGTCGGCAACCTGAACGGCGTCGCGATGCGGACCTGGAACAGCGGGCAGGCGGAGGAGGAGGTCGCCCGGGTCATCAACGCGGCCGGCGAGGGCGGCGGCCTGATCCTCTCCGACAACCACGGCGAGATCCCTGTCCAGGTCCCTGAGGAGGTCCTGCACGCGGTGGTCAGCGCGGCCAAGGAGCTCGGCCGCTATCCGCTCGCGCCGCTGCCGGCGGATGCCTGAGCTGCTGAACCTGGTGGTGTGTGACCTGCTGGAGGCAGAGTACAGGGAGGTCCTCCGCACCCTCGACGCGACGGAGGTCCGCCTGTGCCCCTTCCCGAGCCGCTGCGGCAGGCCGCGGCCCGACGCCGGGTTCCCGGCCGGGCTCGCGGAGAGGGGCGAGGTCGTGGTGCTCGCGGGTCCGTGCGCCCCGGCCGGTTGTCACGGGGCGGCCTCGGCGGTGCCCCAGACCGGCTGCTGCGTCGAGCTGCTGATCGGCCCTGAGCGCTACCACGGCGCCACCGCCGCGGGCGACCACCTCCTGGTGCCCGCCATGCTGCGGCGGTGGCGCCAGACCTTGGACGAGGACGGCTTCGACCAGGAGGCCGCGCGCGACTTCTACCGCGGCTCGATCCGGCGGCTGCTCCTCCTCGACACAGGCACCTGCCCCGAGGCCGAACGATACCTCGCCGAATACGCCGCCTACCTCGATCTTCCGGCCGCGCGCGAAGTGGTCGGCCTCGAGCACCTGCGGCGGCGGCTCAGGGCCCTGATCGAGGACCGGCGCGCCGCGGAGGCGGCGCCGACCTCAGCGGCGCCGACCTCGGCGGCGGCGGACTCCGAAGGACCGGCGAGGCAGCTCGCCGACTTCGCGATGGTCGCCGACCTGAGCACTGCCCTGACCACCACCTTCGATCCGGAAGCGGTGGTCGAGCTGAGCCTCGACCTGTTCTGCTCCTTGTGCGCGCCGCGCCGGGTC
This sequence comes from uncultured Planctomycetales bacterium, assembly GCA_964482495.1. GTDB lineage: Bacteria > Planctomycetota > UBA1135 > UBA1135 > UBA1135 > J029. The sequence continues at coordinate 7,186 of CAYZXS010000065.1, read as the reverse complement.
TCCCTGCTCGGCGGGTCCGGCGAGCTGAAGGGCCAGCTCCGCACCCGCCCGGCGGGGAAGCTCGGGGAGGCCGCGCTCCGCGAGATGGAGGCCCTGGAAGGCAGTCACGGCTTGGGCCCCGCCGGCGACGGCTTCCTGGTCCGCATCCCGGCGACGGGCGAGCTCCAGGCGGTGCTGCGGGTCGACGGCCTGGCGCTGCCCGAGAAGCGGCGGCAATACCTCAACCTCGCCCTGCTCGCCGCGCCCGTGATCAGCCTGGCCCTGAGCAACGCCCAGCGCTTCCAGGAGCTGCGGGCGGCGGAGCGGCGGAGCGGCGGCAGGCCAGGCTCCTCGAGAACTCGCTGGACGCCATCCTCGGCGTCGACGACGAACACGAGGTCCGGTCGGTCAACCCAGCGGCGGAGCGCCTGTTCGGCCTGCCGGCCGCCGAGCTCGAGGGCCGGCCCGTGTGCTCGCTGTTCGAGGAGGGGGGCCGAGACAGCCTGGAGCTGGCCCTCGGCCAGGGCGCCCCCCGCGCGGCCGACGACGGCCCCCGCGCCTCAGGGGGCGCAACCGAGGCCGGCCGGTTCCTGTCCCTCGACTGCCTGCGCCGGGACGGGTGCACGCGGCCAGTGGAGGCCAGCCTCGCCTGGGAGGCCGAGGGCGAAGACGGCGCCTGGACCCTGGTGATCCGCGACGTCACCGAGCGGCGGCGGGCGGAGGAGCTGCTCCTGGCCTCGAAGGAGGAGCTCGAACGGCGGGTCGCCGACCGGACCGCCGAGCTGTACGACACCCAGAAGAAGTACGAGGACCTCTACGAGCACGCGCCGGACATGTTCGTCTCGGTCGACGCCGAGACCGCCGCCATCCTCGAGTGCAACCAGACCCTGGTCGACCGGCTCGGCTACACCAAGGAGGAGCTGGTCGGCGCCCCGATCTTCAAGGTCTACCACGAGGACTGCATGCCGGCAGTCCACCGCGCCTTCGAGTCCTTCGTCCAGACCGGCCGGGTCGACAACGCCGAGCTCCAGCTCAAGTGCAAGGACGGCGCCAAGGTCGAGGTCATCCTGAACGTCAGCGCCGTGCGCGACGAGCACGGCAAGATCCACCACAGCCGGTCGAGCTGGCGCGACATCAGCAGCCTGAAGGCGGAGCAGCGGCAGCGGAAGAAGGCGGAGGGGCAGCTGCGCCAGGCCCAGAAGATGGAGACCATCGGCGTCCTCGCCGGGGGCATCGCTCACGACTTCAACAACCTCCTGACCGCCATCCTCGGCTACACCGAGATCCTCGACGGCCGCGACGACCTGCCCGCCGGCGCCCACCAGTCGCTCGCGGAGATCCAGAACGCCGGCACGAGCGCGGCCAGCCTCACCCGCCAGCTGCTCGCCTTCAGCCGTAAGCAGGTGCTCAACCCGGCGCCGGCCGAGGTCAACGCCCTCTTGACGCAGGTGCTCAAGATGGCGGACAGGCTGATCGGCGAGCACATCGAGCTGGTCACCGACCTCGACCCCGACGCGGGCTCGGTCTCGGTCGACGCCGGTCAATTCGAGCAGGTGCTCCTGAACCTGATCGTCAACGCCCGGGACGCGATGCCGGAGGGCGGCGAGCTGCGGATCCGCACCGCCCAGGTCGAGCTCGACGCGGCGGTGACCGACCGCTACCAAGACGTCAGCCCGGGCACCTTCGTGAGGATCGCGGTGGAGGACGACGGCGTCGGCATGGACGAGGCGACCCGGGCCCGGGTCTTCGAGCCCTTCTTCACCACCAAGGCGCCGGGCAAGGGGACCGGCCTGGGCTTGTCGACGGCCTACGGCATCATCCGGCAGAGCCAGGGCATGATCGAGGCCTACTCCGAGCCCGGCTTGGGGACCACCTTCCGGATCTACCTGCCGCAGATCGCCGCCCGCGCCGCGCGGCCGGCGCGCCCCGTGATCGACGTGCCGCAGGGCGGGTCGGAGCGGGTGCTGGTCTTGGAGGACGACGAGCGCGTCCGCCGCCTGGCCGACAAGATCCTGCGCAACGCGGGCTACCAGGTGGAGGTCGCGGCGCGCGGCGCCGACGCCTTGGAGATCGCGCGGCGGCGCGGCCCCTTCGACCTGCTGCTCTCCGACGTCGTGCTCGCCGGGATGAGCGGCCCCGAGGCCGCGGCCAGGCTGCGCCAGGACCAGCCTCAGACCCGGCTGCTGTTCATGTCCGGCTACGCGCCGGAGCACCGCGGCACCCGGGCCGTGCGGCTCGAAGGTCGGGCCATCCTGGAGAAGCCCTTCACCGCCGACGGCCTGCTGCGGCGGGTCCGGCAGTGCCTGGACGAACCCCTCGAGACCGCCGAGGAGCTCAGCGACCCGTGATCGCCCGCTCGGATCGCGAGCCGGCCAGGGCGACCAGGCCGGCGGCGGCGAAGGCCGGCACCAGCTCGTAGAGGGCTCCCTTCAGCGACGGGCTGAAGAACCAGACGATGGTCACCAGGAAGCCGGTCCAGACCGCGGCCAGGGCGAAGGCGGGCCGCACCGGTCCGCGCCAGAGCCGGACCAGGAGCAGCGGCCCGAAGGCCGCCCCGAGCGCGCTCCAGGCGAACAGCACCGAGTCGAAGATGGTCTGCTCGATGGTCAGCGCCGCCGCCACCGCCAGCGCCCCGATCAGGAGCACCGTCAGGCGGCTGCGCCGCAGCCGGGCCCCCGGGCGGGAGCCGGGGAGGTCGTAGGCGGCCGCCGAGCCGCAGACCAGCAGCTGGCTGTCGGCGGTGGACATGATCGCGGACAGCACCGCGGCCACGATCACCCCGGCCAGCGCCGGCGGGAACAGGTCGGCGGTCAGCCGCAGCAGCACGGCCTCGTGGTCGGCCAGCTGGCTGACGAGGCCGCGGCCGCACCAGCCGGCGACCAGCATGCCGGAGTAGATCACCGCGGCCCAGCCGAGGGAGATCCAGGTGCCCTGACGGACCTCCTGGGCGCCCCGCAAGGCCATGAACCGGGTGACCACGTGCGGCTGGCCGGGGTAGCCCAGGCCGATGCCGAGGGTGCCGATGACCAGCCCCAGCGCCGCTGGTCCGCTCTTGCCTCGCCACCAGTCGGTCAGGCCCGGGTCGGCCTCGCGCAGGCCGTCGAGCATGGGGCCGAAGCCGCCGACCTCGACCAGGGCCATCACCGGCACCACCAGCGCCGCCAGCCCCATCACCAGGCCCTGGATCAAGTCCGTGACCGACACCGCCCAGAAGCCGCCGGTCATGGTGTAGATCAGGACGATGCCGGCGCCGACCAGGATCGCGGCGCCCTCCCCCATGCCCAGGGTCTCGCCGAAGGTGACGCCGGCGGCCTTGAATTGCGAGGCGACGTAGACGCCGAGCGAGAGCAGCACGATCGCCGAGGCGCTCACCACCAGGCCGGTCCGGAGGCGGCCGGCGCTGCCCTCTGCCAGGAACTCGGTGAGGGTGACGGCGCCGCTGCCGAGGCTGCGCAGGCGCAGCCGGTCGGCGACCAGGAACCAATTGAGGGCGAAGCCGCCCAGGCAGGCGGGGAAGATCCAGACCGCGCTCAGGCCAAAAGTGAAGGCGGCGCCGCTCACGCCGAGCAGGGTCCAAGCCGATGAAGAGGAAGCCGCTGAGCTCAGCGAAGCGACCCAGGGGCCCAATTTGCGCCCGCCGAGGAAGAAGTCGGCCTGGTCGCGGTTGCGGCGGGTCGCCCAGGCGCCCACTCCCAGGAGGAGCAGTTTGTAGGCCACCAGGGTGGCGAGCAGGGCGCCGGTCCGCTCCATGCGAAACAGCCTAAGTCCCCGCCAAAGAAGGAACAAAAATCCTTAAGGAATGCCACCACAGGCTCGATAAAAGCCATGACAGGACCCAGCGAACGGGCCTGCTTCCCATTCACAATACCGACCAAGAGAGCAACAGAAAGATGAAGCGCCAAGCAGGCTTTACGATCATCGAGATGCTGATCGTCGTGACCATTCTGGCCATGTTGGCTGGAATCCTGATTCCGGTCCTCGGCGATGCGGCCAAGTCCTCCCGCGACTCCCGTCGCGCCACCGACCTGAAGTCGGTCCAGGCTTCCCTCGAAGCCTACAAGCGCGCCAACGGCGTCTATCCGACGACCAATGGTGCCTGGCAAGGTGACTCCACCGCCGACGGCGGCATGGGTTACGACGCCAATGGTTACATCCCGGGCCTCGTCCCGACCTACGCGCCTACGCTGCCGAAGGACCCGGACAGCCGCTACCCCGATGCGACCAACGGCTACGCATACCGCTCTGATGGTGTCGACTTCAAGTTCGTCATCAAGGGCACCCCGGAGACCTTCCCGGCCGGCAACCCCTTCTACGATCCGCAAGGGGCCACCGCCAACTGGCAGGTCAGCTCTCCGGGCGGCTACAACTGGTAGTCCACCCGCTGATTGAACCCGAATCGCAGCCGCGAGCGTCGCACCCCGGTGCGGCGCTCGCTCCTTTTTCCGCCTGGATCCGAGCTTGAGCGGGGCCGGTTCCCGTCGATATAGGGATGGACCGGCGGCGACGGCCGCGGAGGGGATCCCGCCATGAAAAGAAGGAACGCAGGCTTTAGCATCATCGAGCTCATGATCGTGGTCCTCGTGATCGCGATGCTCGCCGGGATCCTGGTCCCGGTCCTGGCGGAGGGCGCCTCCGCCGCCCGCGACTCCCGCCGCGCCCACGACCTCCGCGCCATCCAGGCGGCCCTGGCGGACTACAAGGAGGACTTCGGCTCCTATCCCACCACCAACGGCCAGTGGCAAGGCGACAGCACCGGCGACGGCGGCATGGGCTACGACGCCAACGGCTACATCCCCGCCCTGGTCCCGGACTACCTGCCGGCGCTGCCGAAGGACCCCGACCCGCGCTACCCGAACGCCACCATGGGCTATGCCTACCGCTCGGACGGCGTCGACTTCAAGTGCATCGCTCGCGGCACGCCCGAGAGCTACGGCCCGAGCAACCCCTTCCGCGATCCCTCGGCGCCGCTCACCAACTGGCAGGTGAGCTCGCCCGGCGGCTACAACTGGTAGGATCCGCTTCGGCCTGGCGCGCGACGACCATGGGGGTGTCCCGACGCCCGGGCCGCTCGCCATGCTCGCAGCCCTGCTCCTGCTGACGGCCGCCTTCGGCGGCGATCCTCCGCCCGACACCCTGCACCTGGCCCGCGGCAAGAAGGTCACCGGGGTCATCCTCCGGGTGGACGCCGACGAGGTCACGATCGCTCAGGGCTCGCGGACCAAGACCTATCCGGTGTCCAAGATCCAGGCCATGGAAGGCCCGCGCGTGATCTATCCCGATTACGTGCAGAAGCTGCGCGAGCACTTCGGGGACCCGGAAGCCAGCGCCGACGACGCCGTCGCCCTGGCCGAGTGGTGCCAGGAGAACGGCCTGGCCCGCGACACCGACTTCCTCTACCTGCGGGCGCTTTGCCTGGAGGCGGACCACGAGCCGGCGCGCGAGGCCCTCGGCCACAGCCGCCGCGGCGACGGCTGGGTGGTCAAGATCGGCAACGGCGGCAAGACCACCTGGGAGAAGCTGCTGAAGCGGCGGACCGACATGAAGGACGCCTGGGAGCTGACCAGCTTCCACTTCGAGGTCCAGGCGGCCGGGGCCCTGCCCGAGATCCTAGAGTCGATGGCCGAGATGGAGCAGGTCTACGCCGCCTACTTCGAGCTGTTCCAAGGCGAAGTCGGCTTCCACGAGGTCCAGGCCGCGATCCCGGTGTTCCTCTACCCCGGGCGCGACGGCTTCCCCTCGCAGTCGAACTTCCTCGACGCCTACTTCGACCGCTCCGCGCGCAGCCTGCGCAGCTACTTCTCGGAGGGCGTCGCCAGCCGGCTCCAGCACGAGACCGTGCACGCGGTCATGTACTACACCGCGCGGGAGTGGGAGAAGAAGGAGCCCAACCTGCCCGGGTGGCTCGAGGAGGGTCTGGCGACCTACATCGACGCCAGCCTCGACGGCCCGCCCGGCTCGCTGACGCTCGAGCCCGGCATGCTCGACGAGCAGAGCTTCCGCGACCACGTCCAGGCCAAGAAGAAGGACGATCTGACCCGGGTGCTCAACTACCAGGCCAGCGACTTCGGCGCCTCGACCGGCCAGGTCCGGCGCTACGCCGAGTCCTACACCCTGACCCACTTCCTGCTGCACGCCGACGACGGCAAGAAGGCCGAGATCCTGTCCCGGTTCCTGGCGCTGGCCTACCACGGCCAGGGCTCGATGTCCCACTTCAAGAAGGCGGCCGGGCTGCGCAAGCTCGACCCGCTCGAGGAGGAGTGGGAGGCCTACGTCGAGGAGCTGGCGCCGAAGGACTGAGCCGGGCGCCGGCCGGGGCTCAAGGCAACAGCTCGAGCGAGGCCAGCCGGGTGCCGGCGACCACCGCGACGTCGATCCGGACCTCGGCCGGGTCGCCGCTGCGCAGCGGCCGCAGGTCGATCTCCTGGTCAGGCAATTCCATGCCCTCGGCCAGCGCCGCGCGCAGCCGGGCTCGGCCGCTCTCGAGGGCGCCGAGGGCGGCGCGCTGGTCCAGGCCAGCGCCGGCGCGCAGGGCGTCGAGCGCCGCGGCGGTGGCCGGATAGGCGTCGGTCGGCGCCAGGACCACGACCAGCTCCTCCCCCTCCACCTCGACGCGGGTGAAGCGGATCCAGTCGCCGAAGGGGCCGGCGTCGGCCTGGAAGTCCGCGGGCACCTCCACCACATGGCCGCTGACCAGGCCCTGGATGCTGCGCAGGTAGCGGCCGATGGCCTCCCGCTCCTTGACGGCGAAGGCCCCGAGGGCCACCAGCAGCAAAAGTCCGACCGGCCACTGACGCCGCAGCCGGTTGGACCAGGGCTCGGGCGGCGCCGGGGTCCAATCCGATTCCCGGGCCACGACGCGGACGCCGTCGGCGGCCACCTGGACCAGCGATTCGCGCAGCTGGTCGTCCCGGTATTCGATGACGCGCAAGGTGGAGAACCACTGCTCGGGGCGGCCGCCGTGGCTCTCGGCGATCATCAGCTTCAGCGCCATGCCGATGGCGTCGCCCGGATCGGAGGCGAATTGGCCGCGCGGGAACAGAGCCGGCGAAGCCTCCAGGCTGGCGCGGCCGCCGTCGACCAGCGCCTGCAGGCAGTCGTCGGGAGCGCCGCTGCGCCGCAGGGCGTCGGCGAGGGCGTCGGCGGCCGGGCTCCAGGCGCTGGTAGGTCCCTCGTAGAGGCCCTCGAGGCGTACCTGCCCCGGCTGGGC
>CAYZXS010000064.1:0-16123 GCA_964482495.1 uncultured Planctomycetales bacterium | reverse complement strand
GATGTCGCCGAGCATGGCCTTGCGGCGGTCGCCGAAGCCCGGCGCCTTGACGGCGACGACCTTCATGATGCCGCGCAGCTTGTTGACCACCAGGGCGGCGAGGGCCTCGCCCTCGATGTCCTCGGCGATGATCAGCAGCGGCTTGCCGCTCTGCGCCACGAGCTCGAGCACCGGCAGGAACTCCTGCAGGTTCGAGATCTTCTTCTCGTGGATCAGCACCAGGGCGTCCTCGTACTCGGCGGTCATGCTGCCGAGGTCGGTGATGAAGTAGGGCGACAGGTAGCCCTTGTCGAAGGACATGCCGTCGACGAAGTCCAGGCCGGTCTCGACGCCCTGAGCCTCCTCCACGGTGATCACGCCCTTGGGCCCGGCCTTCTCGAAGGCCTCGGCGAAGAGCTCGCCGATCTGGGCGTCCTGGTTGGCCGAGATGGTGCCGACCTTGGCGATGTCCTCGCGGCCGCGGACCGGCTTCGAGATCTCCTCGATCTTGGCCACCGCGGCGGCCACGCCCTTCTCGATGCCGCTGCGCAGCGCCGTCGGCGCCACCCCGCTGGCCATGAAGCGGAGGCCGCGGTGGACCATCTCCGCCGCCAGCACGGTGGCGGTGGTGGTGCCGTCGCCGGCCTCGTCGTTGGTCTTCGAGGCCACCTCGCGCACCAGCTTGGCGCCCAGGTTCTCGAAGGGGTCCTCGAACTCGATCTCCTTGGCGACGGTGACGCCGTCCTTGGTCACGGTCGGGCCGCCGAAGCTGCGCTCGAGGATGACGTTGCGGCCGGCCGGGCCGAGGGTCACGGCGACGGTCTTGGCCAGGTTCTCGACCCCGGCGTGGAGCTTCTCGCGGGCCTTGTCTTCGAACAGGATCTGCTTAGCCATGGTTCTCTCCTCAGCGCTCGATCTTGGCGAGGACCTCGCCGGCGCGCAGCACCTTGAATTCGGTGCCGCCGATCTCGACGTTGCTGCCGGCGTACTGGCCGTAGATCACCTCGTCGCCGGCGGCGACGGGCATCTCCAGGCGCTTGCCGTCGGCGCCCAGGCGGCCCGGGCCGGCGGCGACGATCGTGCCGCGGGTCGGGACGTCCTTGGCGGAGTCGGGCAGGAAGATGCCGCCCGGGCTGACGGTCTCGCCGGCGGCGGGCTCGATCAGCAGGCGGTCCTCGATGGGGGTGAAGGCGATCTTGGCGCTCTTCTTCTTGGCGGTCTTGGCCATCTTTCTGTTGCTTCGCTGGGGGTCTAGAAGTCGGCGTCGTAGTCGCCTGCGTCGGCGCCCTCGTCGTCCTTGGGCAGCTCGGTGACCAGGCAGTCGGTGGAGATCAGGGTGCAGGCCACGCTGACCGCGTTCTCGAGCGCGGTGCGGGTGACCTTGACCGGGTCGATCACGCCCATGTCGAGCAGGTCGCCGTAGGCGTCCGTCAGGGCGTTGTAGCCGTGGGAGAACTTCTTCTCCCGCAGGATGGCGCGGGCCACGACCGAGCCGTCGAGGCCGGCGTTCTCGGCGATCACGCGCACCGGCTGCTCCAGGGCCTTGGCCAGGATCCGGCGGCCGAGGGCCTCGTCGCCGTCGCCGTCGTCTTCGATCTGCTTCGCGGCGCGCAGCAGCGCGGCGCCGCCGCCGGGCAGGACGCCCTCCTCGATCGCGGCGCGGGTGGCGTTCTTGGCGTCCTCGAAGCGGGCCTTCTTCTCCTTGACCTCGGTCTCGGTGGCGCCGCCGACCTGGATCTGGGCGATGCCGCCCACCAGCTTGGCGAGGCGCTCCTCGAGCTTCTCGCGGTCGTAGTCGGAGGTGGTCTCCTCCATCTGGCGCTTGATCATGCCGGCCCGGGACTGCACGTCCTCGGGGCGGCCGGCGCCCTCCACCAGGGTGGTGTCGGAGTTGTTGACCACGATCTTGCGCGCGCGGCCGAGGTCCTCGAGGCGGGCCTTCTCCAGGTCCTGCCCGCTGTCCTTCATGAAGGGCACGGCGGCGGTCAGGGTGGCGAGGTCGCGCAGCATCTCCTTGCGGCGGTCGCCGTAGCCCGGGGCCTTGACGGCGCAGACGTCGACGATGCCGCGCATCTTGTTCAGCACCAGGGTGGCGAGGGCCTCGCCCTCGATGTCCTCGGCGACGATCAGCAGCGGGGCGCCGGCCTCCTTGGCCTGCTCCAGCAGCGGCAGCAGCTTCTGCGCCGAGCCGATCTTGTCCTCGTGGATGAGGATGAAGGGGCTCTCCAGCACCGCCTCGAGGGTGTCGACGTTGGTCGCGAAGTGCGGGCTGAGGAAGCCGCGGTCGAACTGCATGCCCTCGACCACCTTGACCTCGGTGTCGAGGCCCTTGCCCTCGTCGACGCTGATGACGCCGTCCTCGCCGACCTTCTTGAAGGCCTCAGCGAGCAGCTTGCCGATGGCGGCGTCGTTGTTGGAGGCCACCGTGGCGATGGCCTTGATGTCGGCGTTGCCGCCGACCTTCTTGGACTTCGAGGCCAGGTAGCTGCAGGTGCCTGCAGAGGCCTCGCGCAGGCCGCGGATCATGCCGGCCGGGCTCGCGCCCACCGTCAGGTGGCGCAGCGCCTCGCGGTAGATCGACCAGGCGAGCAGGGTGGCGGTGGTGGTGCCATCGCCGGCCCGCTCCGAGGTCTTGACCGCCGCCTCGCGCACCAGCAGGGCGCCGAGGTTCTCGGTCTTGTCCGCGAGCTCGATTTCCTTGGCCACCGAGTGGCCGTCCTTGGTCACGTTGGGGCCTCCCCAGGACTTGTCGAGGACCGCGCAGCGGCCCTTGGGTCCGAGGGTGGAGACCACCGCACGTGCCAGCTTCTCGACACCCTTGGACAGTGCGTCCCGGGCGTCGACCTCGAAGGTGAGTTGCTTCGTCATTTCGTTATCGCAGCGCTACGACAAGGTGGGGGGTGAGCCGCGTGACGCAACCGGCGGGAAGGCGCACACTAGGTGGGGCCGGAGACGCGGCAGACCCCTGTCTGGCAAAACTGGTGCCAACCCTGATGACGAGCCATTTCCCCCGTTTCGGGCCTCGACCTGCCGAATTGGCATCCCTGCTCGGGGGTGCCCTGTGGCGGGCCTGCCAAGCTGTCGCCTCCGGCCCGGTCCGGGGAGCGGTCCTGGCTCTGGCCCTAGCGGGCGCCCCGGCGGCGGCCCAGGAGCAGCTCTGGCTTCCGGATGGGGCGCAGGAAGGGTCCTTCGGCGGCTGGAGGAAGGGCCGCCCGGTGATCGACGGCGCCCCGGCCCCGGCCGACTGGCTGGCCCTGCGCTTCCCCGGCGCCCCGGCGCCGGAGCCCCGGCCCGAGGCGCCCTGGACCCTGGAGCTGGTGGACGGCTCGCTCCTGCCCGGGGCGCCGGGCACCCGGGCCGGCGAGCTGGGCTCCTGGCGCCTCCCCGCCGGCCAGGCGGTCGAATTCGACACCCTGTGGCTGGCCCGGGCGGGCCGCGGCCTGGCCCCTCGCCAGGCCGAGGACAAGGACCTGCTCTGGCTCCGCACCCCGGGCGCCGAGGCCGACCGCCTGCGCGGCTGGCTGCTGGCCTGGAACCCTGGCGGCCTCCTGTTCGAGGGGCCGGCTGGCGAGGTCGAGTACTCCTGGGACCGGATCCAGGGCGTCGAGGTGCTGGCCGAAGCCCCGCCCGCGCGGCCAGGCGGCGGCTGGGCCTGGCTCTGCTTCCGCGGCGGCGGCTTCCTGCTGGCCCGGCCCGAAGACGGCCCCGCCGACCGGCCGCTGGCCGCCTCGACCCCGTGGGAGAGCCGCCTCGAGCTGCCCTGGTCGAGCCTGCAGGCGATCTACCCAGCGGACGAAGCCGGGGTGCTGGCGCGGGAATGGGCGACCCCGGCGCTGCCGCCGGCCAAGGTCGTGGACTGGACCCCGAAGCGCGGCCGCAGCGTCGAGGGCCGCGCCCTGAGGGTCGGCGGCCTGGAGTACCCCGACGGCATCGGCGTCCGCGCCACCACCGCCATCGAATTGCGCGCCGCGGGCCCTGGCCGCTTCGTCGCCTGGGTCGGGGTCGACGACGAGGTGGCGGGCTTCCGCTCGCCCCAGCCGCTGCGCTTCCGGGTGCTGCTCGACGGCGTCGAGCTGGCGGCCTCGCCCCCGGTCCAGGTGGGGGAGCCGGCCCGGCTGCTGCGGGCGGAGCTGCCCGCCGCCGGCCGGCTGCGCTTGGTGGTCGAGCCCGAGGGCCGCCTGCCTTTCGGCGGGCACGGCGACTGGCTGATGCCGCGCTTGCTGCCGTCGGAGCCGGACGGCGGCGCCTGAGCCTGGCCGGGCTCAGCGGCTGTCGGACTGCTTGCGCCCGCCCTTGGCGCCAGCCTTGCTCTTGGCGGCGGCGCGGCCCCCGGGCCGGGTCGCCCCCTTCTTGCGCGGGTCGAAGAAGCTGACCTGGTCCTTGCCGGCCTGCTTGGCGGCCTTGATCGCCTCGTTCGCCTTGAGGAACAGCTCGCGCGGCTCCTCGAAGGCCTGGCCGTTGAAGCAGGCGACCCCTTGGGAGTGGTGGATCGTGACCACGCCGTCGTCGGCCTCGACCCGCGAGCGGTGCGAGGCCTCCCGGATCCGGTGGGCAACGGCCAGGCCCTCCTCGAGGGTGGTGTTCGGCATCAGCACCGCGAATTCGTCGCCGCCGATCCGGGCCGGGATGTCGATCGAGCGCACGCTGCGGCGCAGGATCTCACCGACCGTCCGGAGCACCAGGTCGCCGAACTCGTAGCTGGTGGTGTCGTTGATGTTCTTGAAGTCGTCGAGGTCGAGCAGCAGCAGCGTCAGCGGGCTCCCGTGACGCACCGTGCGCTCGAACTCCTCCCGCAGGCGGGTGCGGAAGTGGCGGTCGTTGTAGAGGCCGGTCTTGTGGTCGGTGACCAGCTGGCCCTCGAGGGCGGCGGCGCGGGTGCGGCTCTCGGCCAGCAGGCTCTCCAGCCGCAGCAGGTTCTGGAGTCGGGCGTCGGTCTCGGACAGCTCGGCCGGCGGCTGGACCCAGTCCGCGAGCGCGTCCTTGCCCCGCAGCAGGGCGGTGACGGCGTGGGTCGGGGCTTCGCGCCACGGCACCACCAGCCAGGGCACGTCCCGGCGGGGGGAGAGGTACTCCAGCAGGCACTCCCACTCGAGGGTCTCGGAGCGCAGGGTCAGGGGCGCGATCACGGCCGCCGTCAGCTCCTGGTCCCGGAGCAGCTCCAGGCTGCGCTCCAGCTCCCTCGAGGTATAGACTTGCCACCCCCGGTCCTGGAATCCGGTCCGGATGCCCGCGAGGGCTTCGCCGCGATGATTCAGGACGGCGAGGGTCCGAGGGCCACCTGACGGCCCGCGAGGGGGCAGGAACATCTCTCCAAGCTTAAGATTAGCACCTCAGGGAGTAGGAATTCCCTTTTTGACCGGCGGCTCGAGGCCCTCCCGGGCCTCCCGGCGGGGGGCCGGCGCTCGCGGTTCTGGCGGTCCTCTCGTTGACGCGAAGATCCCAGCGGCTAAGATATTCGGCCCGAATACCGGATCCCGACCGACAGATTGTCGGGCATCCCATCCGGAATACTCTTCCAGAACCCGCTCCAGAGCCTTGTCCGACCTCTCCGTCCAGGAGTTCGTGGATGCCGGCGCCCACATCGGGTGCCGCGTCAGCCGTTGGAACCCGAAGATGGATCCGTTCATCTACGGGTCCCGCAACCGCATCCACATCATTGACTTGCGGCTGACCATCCGCGGCATCCTGCGCGCTCGGCACTTCCTCCGCGAGGTCGTCGCCAGCGGTCAGGACGTGCTCTTCGTGGGCACCAAGCCGCAGATCCGCCCGGAGACCCGCAAGGCCCACGAGACCACCGGCATGCACTACGTGGATGACCGCTGGATCGGCGGCACGCTGACCAACTACGAGGTCATCGGCAGCCGCATCGGCTACCTCGACGAGCTGGAGAAGAAGGAGTCCGAGGGTTACCTCGACCAGCTCACCAGCAAGGAAGAGGCCCGCTTCAACCGCGAGAAGCGGAAGATCTGGCGCAACCTGCACGGCATCCGCGACATGTTCCGCCTGCCCGGCGCGCTGGTCGTGGTCGACCCGAAGACCGAGGCCAACGCCGTCCGCGAGGCCCAGCGCATGGGCATCCCGGTGGTCGGCATCGTCGACACCGACGGCGACCCGGACGTCTGCGACATCGTCATCCCGGCGAACGACGACGCCATCCGCTCGGTGGCCCTGGTGCTCGGCAAGCTGAGCGAGGCGGTGGTCGAGGGCAAGCGCCTGCGCGAGGAGCGCGGCGTCAAGACCCCCGAGCGCGAGGACATGCAAGCGGCCGGCGCCCCGGTGCCGCGCCCGCGCGGTGGCGGCCGTCGCCGCCCGCAGCGCCAGTTCCCCGGCGGCCTCAACCGCCAGGTCGAGATCCTGAAGGCGGTCGACGAGGAGAAGAAGGCCGCCGCCGCGAAGACCGAGGACGCCGCCCCGTCGGCTCCCGCCGACGCCCCGGCCCCGGCTCCCGCTCCGTCCGAGCCCGCCGAGCCGGTCAAGCCCGAGGCTCCGGCCCCCTCCAGCGATGCCCCCGCCGGTGACGGCGAGCAGAGCTGAGCTCCACGCTTCCCCCTTCCCTTCCGTTAACCGCGCAAGCCGCGCCCGAAATCCGCACGAACCGATGACCACGATCAGCGCCAAAGCCGTCGCCAACCTCCGCGCCAAGTCCGGCGCCGGAATGATGGACTGCAAGAAGGCTCTCGTCGAGACCGAGGGGGATGAGACCAAGGCCATGGAGCTGCTCCGGGCCAAGGGCTTGAAGACCGCCGACAAGAAGGCCGACCGGAGCACCGGGGACGGCCGCGTCCACGCTTACATCCACCACAACCAGAAGGTGGGCGTGCTGGTCGAGGTCGCCTGCGAGACCGACTTCGTCGCCCGCGGCGAGGTCTTCACCCAGCTGCTCAACGACCTCTGCATGCACATCGCCGCCTCCCGGCCGACCCCGGTCGCGGTGCTCGAGAGCGACGTGCCCGCGGATCTGATCGACGAGGAGAAGCGCCAGCTGCTCCAAGGCGAGGACCTCGAGGGCAAGCCGGACGAGATCAAGGAGAAGATCGTCGGCGGCCGGATCAAGAAGTTCGTCGCCGAGCGGGCCCTGTACTCCCAGGAGTTCGTCAAGGACCCGTCGCTCAAGGTCGAGGACATGGTCAAGAAGGTCATCGCCACCTTGGGCGAGAACATCAAGGTCAACCGCTTCAGCCGCTTCGAACTGGGCTCCTGAGGCCCGGCGCGGCGCTAGGCTCGCGGACATGGAAACCCGGTACCGGCGCCTCCTGCTCAAGGTCAGCGGCGAGGGCTTCGCCAAGGAGGGCGAGACCGGCCTCGACGTCGAGCGCGTCGGCGCCCTGGCGGAGCAGCTCAAGGTCCTGACCGCGGCCGGAGTGCAGGTGGCCTGCGTCATCGGCGGCGGCAACATCCTGCGCGGCGCCCAGTCGGCCGAGCTCGGCATCGACCGGGCCACCGCCGACTACATGGGCATGCTCGCGACCGTCATCAACGGCCTCGCCCTGTGCGACTCCCTCGAGGCCCACGGCGTCCCCACCCGGGTGCTGTCGGCGGTCGAGGTCCACAAGGTCTGCGAGCCCTTCATCCGCCGCCGCGCCCTGCGGCACCTCGAGAAGGGGCGGGTGGTGGTGCTCGCCGGCGGCCTCGGCAGTCCCTACTTCACCACGGACACCGCCGCCGCCCAGCGCGCGGTCGAGCTCGACTGCGACGTGCTGATGAAGGCGACCATGGTCGACGGGGTCTTCGACGCCGACCCGAAGACCAACCCGGGAGCCCAGCTGCTGCCCGACCTCAGCTTCGCCGAGGTGCTCCAGCGCCAGCTCCGCGTCATGGACCAGACGGCCTTCGCGCTCTGCCAAGAGAACGATCTGCCGCTGGTCGTGTTCAACATGCAAACCTCCGACGGGGTGGTCCGCGCCGCCCAGGGAGAGAACGTCGGCACCCTGATCCACAACTGACCATGGCCAGACCCATCCAGCCTTTCCTCGACGACGCCCGCAGCCGCATGCTCAAGTCGGTCGAGCACTTCCAAGGGGAGACCCGCGGCCTGAGAACCGGCCGGGCCAACAGCGGCCTGGTCGACAACATCCGCGTCGACTACTACGGCTCCAAGACGCCGCTCAGCCAGCTGGCGACGGTGTCGGTGCCCGACGCCCGTTCGCTGGTGGTGAAGCCCTTCGACGCCAGCTCGCTGAAGGACATCGAGCGCGCCATCCTGGCCTCCGACCTCGGCTTCAACCCGTCGCTCGAGGGCAAGATGGTCCGGATCTCGATCCCGCCGCTCTCTCAGGAGCAGCGCGAGAAGCTCGCCGGCCGGGTCAAGAACCTGGCGGAGGAGGCCCGCGTCAGCATGCGCAACGTCCGCCGCGACGTGCTCAAGGAGGTCGAGAGCGCCTCGCGCGACAAGGGCCGCGACGTCGTGGTCACCGAGGACGACGTGCGCGAAGCCAAGGACTCGATCCAGGACCTGCTCAAGGACCACGAGAAGAAGATCGATGAGGCCATGGCGGCGAAGACCAAGGAGATCCTCGAGGTCTGAGGCCGCGGGAGCGCGCCGCGCTCCACACGGGGGCATAACTCAGTTGGCAGAGTAGTTGGCTTTTAACCAATAAGTCCCAGGTTCGAGCCCTGGTGCCCTCACCAATCGACCCGCGGCCCCGGCCGCGGGTCGCTCCTATTCCGGCGCCGGGGAGCGGGGCGCCGCCGCCCGGGCGCCTTGCACCGCGCCGCGGTCGCGCAGCTCCTGCTCGATCAGGCCGTGGACCTTGGCGCGGCTGGGCCAGCCCTCCGGCGCCAGGTAGTGCTCGGGCGGGTTCTCGGCCACCAGGCGGTGCACCACCACCTCGGCCGGCAGCCGCTCGAGGGCGTCGGCGACCATGCCGATGTACTGCGCCGGCGTCAGCAACTCGACCTCCCCGTTGCGCCAGAGGTGCTCCAGCTTGGTCCGGCGCAGCACCATCAGCTGGTGGAATTTGATCCCGGCGACGCCGGCCCGGACCCCTTCCTCGACCTGGCGCAGCAGGCCGTCGGGACGCTCGCCTGGCAGCCCGGCGATGGTGTGGGCCACGACCTGGATTCCGTTCTCGGCGGCCAGGGCGCAGGCGCGGCGGAAATTCTCCAGGCGGTCGTTGCGGCCGATGAGCTCCTGGACCCGGTCGTCGGCGGTCTCGAGGCCGAGCTCGACCCAGACCTCGCGGAAGTGAGCCCGCTGCTCGGCCAGCAGCGCCGCCGCCGCGGGCCCGAAGCAGTCCGGGCGGGTGCCGACGGTCACGATCGGCGCCACCGCGGCCTGGCCGCGCAGGAACTCCAAGGCGGCGGCCAGCGGCAGGAGATCAGGGTAGGTGTTGGAGTAGGACTGCAGGTAGGCGATCGCCGCCGGCCCCTCGGGCTGGGAGCGCCGGACCCGCGCCAGCTCCGCCTGCCACTGCTGCTCCAGGCTCTGGGTGGGGGCGGCGCCGGTGCCGCTGCCGCTCAGGTCGCAGTAGATGCAACCGCCGTAACCGCTCACGCCGTCGCGGTTAGGACAGCTGAGCCCGAGGTCCAGCGAAACGCGGCGCAAGCGGCGGCCGTATCGCGCCTTCAAGGCGCGGCCGAGGGTGTTCACCGGTGCGTCCGCCGCTAGCATGTCCGCTCGATTCTACTCATGACCTCGTTCCAGCCCGTTCCGGTCGTGGTCGGCACCGCCGGCCACATCGACCATGGCAAGAGCGCCCTGATCATGGCGCTCACCGGCACCCATCCCGACCGCTGGGACGAGGAGAAGAAGCGCGGCATCACCCTCGACCTCGGCTACGCCCAGATGGCCTACCCCGACGGCCTCGAGGTCGGCTTCGTCGACGTGCCCGGCCACGAGAAGCTGGTGCGCAAGATGGTCGCCGGCGCCACCGGCATGGGCGCGGCGCTGCTGGTGGTGGCCTGCGACGACGGCGTCATGCCGCAGACCCGCGAGCACTTCGAGGTGCTGCGCATGCTCGGCGTCGACCACGGCCTGGTGGCGCTGAGCAAGTGCGACCTGGCCGACGAGGAGACCCGGGAGCTGATCCGCGCCGACGTCGAGGAGCTGGTCGCGGGCACGCCCTGGGAGGAGCACCCGGCGATCGAGGTCAGCGCCCTCCAGGGCGAGGGGCTGGAGGAGCTGCGGGCGGCCCTGCGGACCGTGGCGCTGGCGGCGCGGCGCGCGGGCGACCGCCACCGCGCCTTCCGCTTGCCGGTGCAGCGGGCCTTCGCCCTCCACGGCGCCGGCACCGTGGTCACCGGCGTCTGCTCGGCCGGCAGCCTGAAGGAGGGCGAGCAGGTCGAGGTGCTGCCGGCCGGAGTGCGGAGCCGGGTGCGGCGGGTGCAGGTGCACGGCCGCAACGCCGGCGAGGCCCAGCCCGGCCTGCGGACGGCCCTCAACCTGCCCGACCTCGAGGCCAGCCAGGGCGGCCGGGGCAGCGTCGTCGCCGCGCCCGGCAGCTTGCAGTGCGGCCGCCTCCTGCGCGCGGTGCTGCGGCCGCTCCCGGGGTCGCCGCCGCTCGAGCACGGCGCCGAGGTCCAGCTCCTGGCGGGCACCGCCGCGGTCAGCGGCCGGGTCTTCCTGCCGCCGGAGGGCGCCGGCCCGGGCGCCCTCGTCGACCTCGAGCTGGAGGAGCCGCTGGCCCTGGCGCTGGGCGCGCGCCTGATCCTGCGCCGGCCCTCTCCGGCCGCCAACCACGCCTCCGGCCGCTTCCTCGGCTTCGCGCGCCGGCGGCTGCGGCGTAGAGACGAGGCCGAGCGCGAAGCCCTGCGGCTGCTGGCCGCCGCCATCGATCAGCCGGCCGAGCTGGCGGTGCGGGCGCTGGAGCAGCTCGGCGGCCCGCAGCCGCCGCAAGCGCTGGCGGCCTTCCTGGGCTGGACCCGCCCCGCCGCCCTCGCCGAGCTCGAAGCCGCCGCCGAGCGCGGCGAGGCGCGCGCGGTCTCCGGCGGCCGCTTCCTGGCGGCCGGCCGCGCCGGCGAATTGGCCCGCGACGTCTTCGCGGCCGTCGGCGGCTACCGCAAGCGCCAGCCTCACCGGGTCCGCATCCCGGTCACCGAGCTGCGGGAGCGACTCGGCAAGCAGAAGTCGAAGATGCTGGCGGAGCTCACCGACGAGGAGCTCGAGGTCGTCGGCCTGCGCCGCCGGCCGGGGACCGCCTGGGAGCTGCTCGAGGCCGACGCCCCCGAGGAGGTCGTGGCCTTGGCCGACCAGGCGCTGAGTCGCCTCGAGGCGGCGGGCCTGTCCACCCTCGCCAACGACGCCTTGGAGCAGGAGCTCGGCACCGACGAGCAAGGCCTGCGCCGGGTCCTCGAGTACCTGAACGACCGCGGGCGGGTGCTGCGCATGGCCAACGGCCTCTACTACCCCAGCGCCGCGGTGGAGGAGCTGCGCGCGGCCCTGGTGGCGCAGTTCGCCTCCGGCGGCCCCGACATCCCGGCGTTGCGGGACCGCTTCGGCACCTCCCGCAAGTACCTGATGCCGCTGCTGGAGTTCTTCGACGACCGCGGCGTGACCGCGCGCCGCGGGCCGAACCGGATCCTGGTCGACGCCGACGCGCCGCTCAGCTGAGGGCGCCGAGGCCTCGCTGGCGCAGCTCCGCGGCCGCTCGCTCGACCCGCTCGGGACTGCTGATCTCCTGCCACCAGCCGTCGTGCAGCAGCGCCCGGGGCCGGTGGCCAGCGGCGAGCGCCGGCAGCAGGCCGTGGCGGATCAGGCAGCGCAAGCCGTCCTCTGGGCGGGCGGCGGCGAGGGCGGGGAGCCAGGCCGCGTCGGGCCGGGCGATGCCGGTGAAGACGGCGGCGCCGGGCCGGGCCGGGCCGCGCGGCCGCAGGCCGGTGACGCGGCCGGCGGCGTGCTCCAGGCCGCCGAAGGCCGCCAGCGGGCTGGCCGGGTGCAGCACCAGCGCCGGCTCCGGCGACCCCAGCAGGCTTGCGAAGTCGAAGTCGGTGTAGACCTTGGCGTTGGCCACCAGGTCGGGCGGCCGGCCCTCAGCGTCGGCCACCGCCGCCAGGCTGCCGCCGGTGCCGAGCAGCGCCGGCTCCTCCAGGAAGCGCAGCTCCAGGCCGGCCGGGGCCGCGGCGCGGGCGCGCTCCCGGACCTGGTCGGGCCGGTAATGCAGGTTGATCCATGCCCGGTCGACGCCGGCGGCGGCCAGCCGCGGCAGCAGGAACTCCAGCGGCGAGACCCCGGCCACCGGCACGCAGGCCTTCGCCCATTGCTGGCGCAGCGGCCCGAGCCGGGTGGCCTTGCCCGCCGCCAGGAGCAGCGCGACCCGGCTCAATCCAGGGCCTCGCGCAAGGCCACGAAGGCGTCGGTCTGGGCGAGCAGGGCGCGGGCGTGGACCGAGGCCCTGGCCTCGGCGTCGGCGTAGTCCGGGCGGTCGGCGAGCAGCATCCGGGCGAAGGTGCCGAGGGCCTTCAGCACCCGCTGGAGGGCGCTGCGGTGGAAGCGCAGCCGGCTCTCCTCGGGGGACAGGCCGCGCTCGCGGCCGAGGTGGAGCACCTCGGCGCGGAGCAGCGCCGCGACCGCGCCCGGCGGGTCGACGTAGGCGTCGGTGGCGAGCGAGGCCAGGTCGTAGAACAGCGGCCCGGGCCGGAGGTCTTGGTGGTCGATCAGGGCGACGCCGCCCGAGGGCGGCAGCAGCACGTTGCGGGAGTGGAAGTCGCGGTGTTGCGGGCACCAAGGCGCGGCGGCGGCCTGCTCGGCCAGCCGGTCGCAGGCGGCAGCGACCGCGGCCGCCTGGGCGGGGGAGGAAGCGCGGCGGCGAAGTTTGCCGAGCCACAGCTCCCGAAAGAGCTCCAGCTCCTTGCGGAACAGCGCCGCGTCGAGGGCGCGGCCGGCGCAGGGGTGGTCTGCGGGCAGCGGGCGGGCGGCAAGCCGTCGCCAGGCCTCGAGCAATTGTCGATAGCGTTCGGCGGTGGGCTCGTGGCACAGGTGGCGGTCGCCGAGGTCCTCGACCAGGTAGGCGTCGTCGAGCGCCGCGCCCAGCCGCGGCACCCGGACGCCGCAAGCCTCGAGCCACTCCGCGCTGGCGCGAGGCGGCGGGTCCGGCGATCGCACCAGCAGCCAGCCGCGGGCGGCGGCGGCATCGGGCCGGAAGTAGCGCCGCTCGCCGGCCTCCGGGGTCAGCGGCGCGAGCCCGGCGCCGTCGCGCAGCGCCTCCTGCAGGGCCAGCCGGCTCACGGCAGCAGCCCCTCGCGCCGCCACCGGTCGACGAAGGCGGAGACCGCGGGCAGCGCCCGGCCCAGGGCCTCGGCGGCGCCGCCGGCGCCGCGGGCGGGGTCGCGGATCTCGAGCGCCGCCTCGCCGCCGTACCCGGCCTGCTGTAGCCGGCCGAGGACCCGGTCCCAGGGCACGGCGCCGCTGCCGGGCGGCAGGTGCTGGTCGCAGCAGCCGTCGTTGTCGTGCAGGTGCACGTGGCGCAGCCGCGGCAGCGCCGCCTCCAGCTCCTCCAGCATGCCGTCGGCGCCGCCGCCCTCGACGTGGGCGTGGCCGAGGTCCAGGCACAGCCCGGCCTCGCCCTCCGGGTCGAGCTCGTCGAGCAGCTCGACCAGGCGGCCGCAGCGAGTGCCCGCGGACATGATGTTCTCGAGCAGGAGCTGGACGCCGTAGCCGCGGGCGGCTTCGAGTAGCCGCGCTACGGCTTCGCGGGCGTAGGCGCCGGCGTCGCCGTCCCAGCGGTCGCCCTGCCAGCCGAGGTGGAGCACGGCGCCGCGGGCGCCGAGGGCCGCGGCGGCCTGCAGGCCCCGCTCGGCCCCCTCCAGGGACTGGCGCCGCAGCTCCGGGTCAGGGTCGATCACCGACCAGCGGCGGCCCTGGTCGACCAGCTCCGGAACCGAGGGGTAGAAGGGGAGGTGGACCGTGCCGGCCTCGAGGCCGTGGTCGCCGAAGCGCCGCCGTAGCCCCTCCGGCCCCTGCTCCCGCCGCCAGGGCAGGTGCGGCTCCGCCAGCCAGGCCTCCAGGCGCCGGTAGCCGGCCGCCGCGACCGCCTGAAGCGAGGCGTCCTCGAGTTCGCCGTAGACCAGCAGGTGGGTCGACAGGGTCAGCTCCATCTCCGCCGCTATCCTAGTGTCCCATGGGCGGCTCCGTCTTCTTGCTCCTCACCGCGCTGTTCCTCGCCCCTCCGCAGCAGGACGAGACCGTGCGGGACTTCAAGAAGTTCTTCCGCAAGGCCAAGGACCCTGCGGAGCGGGCGGAGCACGTCTACGCCCTGGACGGCATCGACGACCCCTCGGTGGCCAAGGTGCTGATCCCGGTGCTCACCGACGACGAGCCCGGCGTCGCCGCGGCCGCCTTGGACGTGGTCTCGAAGCTGCCCTCCGAGCGCGCCCGCTTGCCCTTCCTGCCGGTGTTCGAGAAGGGTAAGCCCAAGGACCTGCTGCCGATCGTGGTCCGCGCCGCCGGCGAGGGCCAGTGGCGCGAGTTCACGGTCCCGATCCGAGAGCTGATCGGCAGCAAGGACGAGGAGACGCGGCTCTGGTCGGTGGTCGCGGCCGGCCAGCTCGGCGACGAGGAGGCGCTGCCGATGCTGGCGGCGATCGCCAACAGCGACAAGCTGCCCCTGGTCCGGGTAGCGGTGGTCGACGCCCTGGCGAAGCTGGGAGAGGGCCACGAGGACGTCGCCGGTCCTCCCCTGGTGGCGGCCCTGAACGACGAGGACCTGGCGGTCCAGACCGCCGCCTGCTTGGCGATCCAGCGCATTCGCGTCCGCGAGGCCATCCCGGTCGTGATCCAGCTCATGGAAGAGGCGGAGGGGCGCATCCACGAGGTCCTCTACCCGACCCTGATCGAGCTCACCGACCTGCCCTTCCGCGACGACCCGGCCCAGTGGCGCAGCTGGTGGGAGCGGGCCAAGGACCGCTACGTGCTGCTCAGCGACGAGGAGATCGCCAAGCGCCGCGCCGATCGCAACGTGACCAACCTGGAGTACCGGTCGGAGCGCAAGGAGGCCAGCTTCCTCGGGGTGGACACGCCCAGCCAGCGGGTGATCTTCGTCATCGACGTCAGCGGCTCGATGGAGGAGGAGGTGGTGGACCGCGAGCTGTTCCGAGAGCGCGGCTTCGTCCAGTTCGGCAAGCTCGACATCGTCCGGGAGGAGCTGCTGCGGACCATCGATGGCCTGGAGGGCCACGTGCGCTTCAACATCCTCGCCTTCGCCAGCGAGGTCGACCCCTGGCGCAAGTCCCTGGCGCCGGCCAACGCCTTGAACCGGCGCAGCGCCATCGACTTCGTCAAGAAGCTGGACCCGATCGGCGGCACCGCCTCCGGCGAGCTGGCCAGCGCCGGCCTGGTGGGCAGCTCCGGCCTGGAGAAGGGCCGGACCAACACCTACGCCGCCCTCTGCGCCGCCCTGGGGGTATCCGAGGCCGAGGCCCTGGGCACGGCCACCGAGTCCGCCCGGGGGGTCAAGTCGGACGTCGACACGATCTTCTTCCTGTCCGACGGCCGGCCCAGCGTCGGCGAGCTCGTGGACCCGGACGACATCCTGGTGGCGGTGCTCCAGCTGAACCAGTTCCGGCGGGTGACCATCCACACCATCGCCATCGGCGAGTTCCAGAAGGACTTCATGTTCGACCTGGCGGGAAAGAACGGCGGAGTCTTCGTCGATCTCGGCCGATAGGGGAGCAGGCATTCTCTAGAAATCCGGGGCGGATCCCGCGCTGGATCTTGACCTGCCGCGGGCGGCGCTGGACAATGGTCGCCCTTGAATCGGGGCGTGGCTCAGCTTGGCTAGAGCGCTGCGTTCGGGACGCAGAGGCCGGAGGTTCGAATCCTCTCGCCCCGACCACCACCCGTCTCCCGCCGAAGAGTGTCCTCGCGGACCCCGGCATCCCAGGGAGACGACCCATTCGGGAGGGTCTGGCTCCATCCAGGGCCGCTCCCGGGTGCTTTCCATCCCCTCCAACGAGGAGGCTCGCTTGACCGACGAGAAGAGCCCGGATCCGGGCGCACAAGCCCGTCGGCGCCGGCGCAGACGGCGTCGTCGCACGGCCGGCGGTCCGCCGCCGTCCACCCAGTCTCCGGCCGATCCGGGGGCTGCCGAGGCGCCGCCTGCGTCCCCGCCCGAGGGCCAGGAGGCCGCCCGGACCAAGCGCCCCCCGCGCTCGCGGCGCCGGGGCGGCGGTGGCGGCCAAGGTGGCGGCCAAGGTGGCGGCCAAGGTGGCG
>CAYZXS010000063.1:0-16147 GCA_964482495.1 uncultured Planctomycetales bacterium | reverse complement strand
GGCCGGAAGTCGATGTCCGACCTCGAATAACAATCGATGTCTGACCCCGTTTCAGCGCTTTCGGGTGGGCGCGCGTAGAAGGGGGTGGTGAGAGAAGTTCCTCCTGACGCGGCGGTGGCCCCCGAGTTGGTGCTCGAGGCCGCCCGCGGCGACCCGGAGGCCCAGAACGCCTGGTTCCGCGCGGACTTCCCGCGGGTCTACCGGCTCTGCTTGGGCTTCCTGGCCGACGCCGCCGCGGCCGAGGATCTCGCCCAAGACGCCATGATCCACCTGCTCGACCGCCTGGACCGCTGGGAGCCGACCAAGCCCTACCCGGGCTGGCGCAGCACCGTGGTCCTGAACCTGTGCCGCGACCGGCTGCGACGGCTGGGGGCGCGGCGGCGAGCCGAGACGGCGATGGAGCAGCGGCCGCTGCCGGCGCGGCTCCCCGATCCGCAGGAAGCCGCCGCCGGGCGGGAGCTCCGAGAGGCCGTCACTGCGGCCTTGTCCCAGCTCCCGCCGCGGGAGCGCGAGGCCTTCGTACTCCGGGACTTGGAGCAGCAGCCGACCGCCGCCGCGGCCGAGGCCATGGGGGTCGCCCAGGCCACCGTGCGGTCGCTGCTGACCCTGGCCCGGCGCCGCCTGCGCGGCATCCTCGGACCGGCGCTGGCCATGAGCGCGGAGCGCCGCGCGGGAGGGGCCGGTGTCTGAACTCGACCCTCGCCGGACCCCCGAAGCAGGCCACCCCGCCGAACCCGCGGACCCGCTGGCCCAGCTGAGCCAGGCCTGGCAGGAACTGGAAGCGCCGGCCGCCAACCGAGAGTTGGAGGACGAGGACCCGCTCACCCAGGAAGCCGTCCGCTGGATGGCCGAGGCCTGGAGCCAACTCGAGGCTCCGGCGGCCGTCGCGACCGCCGAAGGACGCCCGCGGAGGCGGCTGCGGATCCTCCGCTCCGCCGCCCGGGCGGTGGCGGCGGCGCTGCTGGTCGGCGCCTTCGCCCTCCTGTTCCCGCACGGGGACGCCCCGGACCCGCTGGTGGAGGGCCCGCCCACCGCCGCCGGGCCGCCGCCCCCCACCGTCGCCCAGCCGCCAGCCCAGGCCGCCAACCGACCGGTGCTGCTGGCGACCGCCGAAGACCGCATCGAAGTCCGCTCTGGCAGCGTCCGGCTGACCCTGCTCCAGAGCGCGCCCGTGAGCCGAGAAACCACGCAATAACGACAGAGAACCATGAGACCGATTCCCACCTTGCTCGTCTGCTTCCTGCTGCTCACGCCCGCGGCCGACCTTCGCGCGCAGTCGCTCCAGGAGGTGGACTACATGGACGACGCCGAGCTGGAGCTGCGCCGCTACTCCCCCGACTACGTCAACACCGGGGCGCTCTACGAGACCCTGCAGGCGATGTACGGCCGTGACCTGGTGTTCCGTGACCGCCGCGTCGACAACCTCTTCACTATCGACGACAGCCTGGTGATCTACGAGACCGCGGGCAGGATGGAGCGGATCCTGCGCGCCATCGAACAGCTGGACCTGATCGCCGAGGACGAATACAGCGCCCCCGATGAGAGCGCTGGCGCCTACACCCTGGAGGAGATGTCGCTGCAGAGCTACATGCCGCGCTACATGCAGGCCTCGGAGCTCTACCAGCTCGCGGACGACCTCTACGGCGATCAGCACCTGGTGGGCGACGCCTACCAGGACAACCTGCGGCTGCTGCAGCGCTCGATCCTGGTCTACGACCGGGCCCAAGCCGCGCAGGAGCTGCTCGAGAAGCTTGCCGACCTCGACCGCAGCCAGGCGCCGGAACCGGACGCGCAGCTCGAGGTCCATGAGTACCAGCCCCGGCACCTGAGTTCGGACGGCTTGATGCAGGGCCTCCAGCCCTTCCGCGCCGCCGTCAACGATTATCAGAACGGCCAGTACTCCCAGACCACCAACCTCACGCTGATGCAGGAGCGCGGCACCATCCTGGTGCGTGACTACGCCGAGCGCGCCAGCCAGATCCTGGCGGCCCTGGCGCGGCTGGACCGGCCGGCGCCCCAGGTGATGGTGACCTGCCAGGTGCTGCGCGGCATCGACCACGCCGCCGAGCGGCCGGCCAGCGCCGAGCTGCAGCGTCAGCTGAGCCAGCTCCTTCCGCACGAGGCCTACGAGGTCGAGGCCACCGGAATGCTGCGCGGCAGCGCCGTCTCGGGCAACGGCATGGAGCTCGAGATGGAGTCCTTCAGCGCGGCCGCCACCCAGTTCCAGCTCAAGATGCTGGTGGGCAGCTTCGACGAGGAGAGCGGCGCCCTGGGACTCGAGACCTGCCAGTTCTCGATGCAGGGGCCGCAGACCGGTCGCCGCAACCTCTTCGCCACCTCGACCACGGTCTACCGCGGCGAGCAGGCGGTGCTGGGTGTGGCCGGGGCCGAGCCGCTCTTCCTGGTGGTGCAGATCCACCCGGTCGGCGCCGTCACCGCCCACTGAGCCCGGAAATCGGAGTCCACCCCCGCCCCTCGACATCGGGAACCCATCTGGCTCCCTGACCGGAAGCGCGGCTCGCCGCGCTTCCGGTCTCAGGGAGCCAGATGGGTTCCCGATGTCGAGGGGCGGGGGTGGACTCCGATCCCCGAGGGCCAGGGTCAGGGGTGGACCGTCAGGCCGTCGATGATCACCGCCTCGCCAGGCTGCACGGTGGCTTCGGCGCGGAAGCGGACGGCGGCGCTGGCGGGCAGGTCGAGGACCACGCGGTGGGCGTGCAGCGGTCCGGCCGCGGCCAGGTCTTCGGTGGCCGTGGCGAGGAGCTGGCCGGTCCAGTAGTCGTGGGCGGTGAGCGTGACCGACGCCTGGTTGGGGCCGCGGAAGCTGCGCAGCTCCAGCTTGGAGGCGTAGCCCTCCCACTCGGCCGCGGCGCCGTCGGTGTCTGCGTAGGAGGCGACCAGGCCGATGACCTCGGCGCCGTAGCGTTCCTGGAGGTCCCAGCGCTCGACGGTCTCCCAGTGGTGCGGGCGGTCGGGCTGCGGGTTGAGCGGGTGATTGGGCTCGTAATAGCGCAGCACCGAGCGGAAGTCGTCCATGTTGTAGGCAGACTCGGCCTTCTGCCACACCGCGCCGGGCTGGTCCTTGCAGAACCAGACCCCGTCCTGGGTGCCGATGACCACGGTCTGGTCCTGGGCGAAGTCGGGCGAGATTTGGACCACGTCGGTCCAGACCGCCGGCAGGCCGCTGCCGACCGGCTCCCACGCGGGCGACGGCGCCGACAGGTCGAGCTTCATGGCGCCGCGGCTCCAGGCGGCGGCGTAGACCACCGGGTTGGTGGCGAAGTCGGGCGGGAGCGCCAGGCTCCTGACCTGGGAGTCGAGGCCGGGGTAGTCCAGCTCGTTGGCGATCGGGCCGGTCGGGTCATCGATCAGCTCGTGGATCACCGGCCGGAAGAGCTCGGCCACGAACAGCCGCGGGTTGTTCGGCCGCGAGTAGGAGGGGTCGATGACCATGCCGAAGAGATTGGTCGGCAGTTTGCCGAGCGGCTCCCAGGCGCCGTTGTCGAAGCGGAAGACCCAGCGCTGGCTGATCGAGTAGACGTCGGTGCGGCCGCCGGGCGCGTCGGGGTCGTAGGTCGGCGCGATCCGCAGCCGGCGCATGTAGGGCGCCGGGCTGCCGTCGCTGAGGGTCTCGACCCGCTCGCGGGTGAAGCCGGCGTCGTCGCTGTACTCGGTCCAGATCGGGAACAGCGAGGTCCAGAACAGGGTGCGGCTGCCGCCGGAGGCCGGCGCGCTCCAGTCGAAGTCCGGGTGCGCGACCAGGTAGCGGACGTCGAAGAGGCCCTCCTGGAAGACGAAGCCGCTGCGCTGGAAGGGGTTGGCCGGAGGCAGCGCCGGGTCGAACCAGGCCACCAGGCCGCCGCGGCCAGTGACCGCGACCCCGCCGTCCTGGGCGTGGTTCGACGACACCGCCACGGCGCGGGCGAAGTGGATCGGGCTGCTGTCGAGCACGTCCACCTCGGGGCGCTCGAGGTTGGCCCGCATCACCCCGCTGCCGTTGGTCGAGGCGTAGGCGATCAGTTCGCCGGCGGCGTTGAGGCCTACCCCGAGCTCGCGGGAGTTGGCCGGCGGCCGCACCGAGACCGCCCGCCAGCGGTGGCCGGCGTCGCGGCTGCGGTAGAAGCCGGCGGCGCGGCCGAGCACCACCAGGCCGTCCTGGGCGAAGTCCGGCGACACCGCCAGGCCGACCCGGAAGCGCAGCTTGCCCTTGCCGCCGATGTAGTCCTCGTCCTCGAGCATGAAGTCCTGGCCGTTGCCGAAGTCGCTCCAGCTCTGGCCGCCGTCCTCGCTGCGCAGCACGCCGGGGTGCTGCTGCGGGTCGGCGGGGTCGGGGTAGCCCTGGGCCGCCAGGTACAGGTAGCGCGCGCCGGCGGCGTCCGGAGGGGCGGCCGCCATCGCCCGCGGCGGGCTGCCGAGCGCCAGCTGTTCGACGAAGCTGGCGCCGAAGTCATCGCTGCGCCAGAGCGTGCCGCCGCCGTCATGGCTGCCGACGACCGCCTTGCTGGCGCTGCCCGCGAGCACGACGCCGCTGGTGGCGAAGTCGTCCGCGCAGAGCAGTTCGGTGATCTTCTCCCCCCGCGGGTCGGAGAGCGGGCCCGCCAGGGTCGTCGTCGACCACAGGTGGCCGCCGTCGAAGGAGCGGTGCAAGGTCCGGCCGGTGGCGACGAACAGGCTGCGGTGCGGCGCCGCGCCGTTCGGGTCGAAGTCGGGCGGCAGCGCCACCTGCGCGAAGTCGTCGGGGATCCCGGTGGCGAGGGTCCGCTGCCAGTGGCCGCTGCCCTCTTGCCAGAGGTAGAGGGAGCCGGTGCTGGTCATCAGCGCCGGCGGGCCGTCGCCGCGGCGCGGCGCCGCCAGGTCGGTGATGAAACCGTCGCCCGGGAGCAGGCCGTCGGCGCGCCGCTGCACGACCCCGGTCCCCGGGTGGTAGCTCCAGACGCCGTCGTCGGTGCCGATCCAGTAGCGCCGGTCCTGCGAGTGGTTCCAGTACTCGACGCAGTGGAAGTCGCGAAACTCCAGGCCGTCGCCCGCCAGGATCTGCCAGCTCAGGCCGTGGTCCACGGACCGCAGCATCTTCGAATAGGAGTTGGCCGCGATGACGATCTCAGGGGCGCCGTTCGGGCCGACGCCGCAGGCGACGTCGTGGACGTCGTCATGGGGCAGGTGGACTGGGAGAAGGGTTGCGGCGACGAGGAGGAAAAGGGACATCGTGAGAAAGGGGACCAATCCGTCCTTTGAGAAGCGCTTCCCAGCATATCAGGCCCTTGAGCGGCAGAAACCCGCGGAATTCCGCGAAGACTCTCAATAGCAGGGTGATATCACTATGAAACCATCTCGCCAGGAGGCACCCCCATGTCCGAACGCCCTCGCTCCCAGGAACTCACCCGCAACTGCATCTCCGGCTGGCCGGTCCTGATCGGCTTGCTGTTGGTCGAGGTGGCCAACCTCGCCTTCCTCATCAACCGCGGCCAGGACGACGAAGTCATGGGGATCATGATCGTCGCCGGGGCCCTGCTGATCCCGTTCATCCTGCCGGGTCTGTTCATCGTCGGCCCGAACATGAGCCGGCTGCTGGTGCTGTTCGGCAAGTACAAGGGCACGGTGCGCAAGCAGGGCTTCTTCTGGACCAACCCTTTCACCATGAAGCACAAGGTCTCGCTGAAGGCCCACAACGTCGGCAGCGAGGTGATCAAGGTCAACGACCTCGCCGGCAACCCGATCGAGATCGGGGCCATCGTCGTCTGGCAGGTAGCTGACACCGCCCAAGCGCTGTTCGACGTCGAGCACTACGAGGAATTCGTCGACATCCAGATCGAGGCGGCGATCCGCCAGGTCGCCAGCACCCACCCCTACGACGAGGGCCAGGACACGCCCGACCACGTCGTCTCGCTGCGCGGCGACAGCGAGGAGGTCGCCCACGAGTTGCAGGAGACCCTGGCCGAGCGCCTCGACCGGGCCGGCATCCGGGTCCTGGAGGCCCGCCTGAGCCACCTTGCCTACGCCCAGGAGATCGCCTCGGCGATGCTCCAGCGCCAGCAGGCCCAGGCGATCATCGCCGCCCGCCAGAAGATCGTCGAAGGCGCCGTCGGCATGGTCGAGCACGCGCTGCAAGACCTCGGCAGCCGCGGCGTGGTCGAGCTCGACGACGAGCGCCGCGCCACTCTGGTCGGCAACCTGCTGGTGGTGCTCTGCGGCCAGTCCAACCCGCAGCCGGTCGTCAATACCGGCAGCCTCTACAACTAGCCATGCCTCCCGCCGGCTCGAAGCCCGGCGACGGCAAGCCCCCCGCCAGAGCCGCCCGCAAGCCCTTCCTCCTTCGGCTCCCGCCCGAGCTGATGGAGGACTTGCGGTCCTGGGCGGCGCAGGACCTGCGGAGCTTGAACGCTCACATGGAGTTCCTGCTGCGGGAGGCGGTCAAGCGCCGCCAGAAGCGCCGCGAGGACTGAGGCTCAGCCCCGCTCAAGGGCCCGACTGCGGCCTCAAGAGCGCCAGCCGCAGGCTCGCGTCGGCGGGGTCGGTCCAAGCGGCGAAGGCCCCCTCCGCCCCAGGCTCGCCCAAGGCGCCGAGCCGAAGGAAGCCGGCGCTGCGCTCTCCGCTGGCCGCCGCCACCCGGAGCGGCGGGCCGGCCGGCAGGAGCCGGTCGCCTGCGACCGCGTAGCGCCGCGCCATCCATGCCGCGCCGCCGTCCTCCAGCTCCAGCCAGCTCACCAGCAGCTCGCCCGACGGCAGGGAGAGGGCGTCGACCCGCCCCAAGGGCTTGCCAAGGTCGGCCCCCACCGGGACCCCGAAGCGAGCGCCGCCGTCGCTGGAGAGGGCGCAGGAGACCCGCGGGCGCCCGTCCGATCCCATCGTGAACCAGGCCGCCGCCACCCAGCTGCCGTTACTCGCCAGGGCAGGGCCGTTCACCGGACAGCCGGGCATGAGCCAGCCGTCGTCGTTGACCGCGGCCGGCGCGCTCCAGCTCCCGGGCTCCTCCGGGCGGCCGTGCACCACCGCGATGTCGCGGATCTCGGCGTCGGAGCGGTCCCGGTAGGCCACGACCACGGACCCGTCGTCCAGGACCACGGCGGCTGTCTGGCAGCAGTCGCAGGTCTTGGAGTCGAGCGGGAACTCGCGCTCCCGGACGCCCTCCGAGGACAACTCGGCCGCCCACAGCCCCATCTGCCCCTTCGCGCGACCGTCCAGCCAAGCCGCGAAGTAGCCGCCGGCGGGCAAGGACCGCAAGGACACGAAGCCGTGCTCCACTTCTTGCCGATCCTCATGCAGCACGCCCAGAACCCGGGCCTCGCCGGTCGCGTCGGACAAGCCCAGGCCGACCTCATAGGCGAAAGTGTCCTCCCCGCACTTCTGTAGCCACGCGGCGAGAACAGCGCCGTCGGGCCCGGCCGCGAGCTGCGGGAAGTCCGCCCAGTTCACGAACCAGTCCGCGCCGCGGGCCACCTCCTGGCCCCGGCGCCAGCCAGCGGCCGACCACGCGGAGACCATCAACCGATGCCCCTCCTCCCCCGGTTCGGTCCAAGCCAGCCGCGGCACGCCGTCGCCCGGGTCCCCGAAGGCGGGCCAGAAGCCAGCGCCCGACGCCGGCGAGCTCAGCTCGACCACCTCCCAGGGCTCCCCCGCGACCTCGGCCCCCTGCGCCCACGCCCCTGCCAGCCACACCGCGATCACCGAACTCAGCATCCCCCCATTCTGCCGGCGCTGCTCCTGGCGGCCCACGGGGACCGGAAATGAGCACCGGGCGGCTGTGAAGCCGCCCGGTGCCGGGTGGATTCCCGGGGGGCGGGGACTCCCCCGCCCTCCGATCGGCCGCTATTCCCCGTACTGCAGGTTGCCCGCGTCGTGGCAGGTTCCGCAGTTGTTGGTGTACGGGATCGGCATCGCGCTTCCAGGCGTCACGCCCGCCACACCGACGTTGGTCTTGTGCGGCACGTCGAAGACGTGGGAAGTGATGTCGTTCTCGAAGTAGGTGATGTCCGGGTCGGTGCTGGTGCCGGTGGGCGCGCCCAGCAGCAGGCCGTAGCCGCCGGCCCCGGTCTTGGCGGCCTTGACCATGTGGCAGGAGATGCAGGAGGTCGTGGCCTTGCCGTGGGCCTGTCCGGTCATCTCCTCGGTGTGGGCCACCGAATCGCCGAGGTAGGGCTCGTGGCAGGTCTGGCAGAGCGGCTGGTCCGGGGAGTCGGGGTCGGCGATGAGGCCGAAGCGGTAGCCGGTGCCGCCGTGCATGTCGTGGCAGTCGTCGCAGGTCACCAGCTCGTAGGGGTTGCGGTAGTGCGCCGACTTCATGAAGTCCGGCCCCTGCTGGTGGTGGCTCTTGGCGTGGATGTCGTCCGCCCAGTTCTTCGAGGCAGCCGGACCCTTGGTCGAGGTGTAGGTCGACAGGTACTCCGCGCGGCTGATGCCGGCGGGAGCGAACTCGTTCGAGGCGTTCATCGGGTGGTCGTTCGACGCCAGCGCGCCCGCCCCGACCAGGCGGTCGTGGCAGCGTTGACAGGTCATCACCGCGCGGGTCGGAGACAGGTTCTCCGGCGTGATGATGTAGCGACCCTCTTGGGCAGCGACGTGCTCCGAGCCGGCGCCGTGGCAGGTCTCGCAGCTGATGTTGAGGTCGTTGAGCAGGCCGTCACCGTCGATGTCGAACTCACCGTTGACGTCCTCGACCGAGTCGCAGACCACCTCGCCGGTGGATCCATCCAGGGACTGGGTGAAGCCGGTGGCGTGGCAGCCGAGGCAGTTGCGCTCGATGTTCTTGGAGACGTCCGGGGCCTTGAAGGTGTCCGTGGCGGAGTCCCAGTAGAAGTCGAGGTGGTAGTCACGGAACTGCTTCCGCGTCCGGTCGTAGCGGTCGTCGTCCCCCGTGCTCTGGTACTGGAGGACCGGGTACTGGGCGTTCCGCCCCGGCCACTCGATCATGTAGCGCTGCTTGAAGACGGCGCCGCCGTAGAGCAGCTTGACCACCCGCTCCATCAAGTTCAGCGGATCCGTGGGCGTGATCACGTTCTCGAAGGTGATCTTGTACTCGTCGGTCGCGGTGTCCTTCCAGATCCACAGGATGGCGTAGACGGTGCCGCCGCTGCCGCTGGGGTCGGTCAGGCTGGTCTCGAATTTGTCGAAGCCCCGGCCGCTGTCGTAATCGTAGAAGTAGACCGGGGTGCCGCCGGTGTATGCGGCGGCGTCGAGGAAGTAATCCAGGCCGTCGAAGAGCTCCGGGTGCTCGTCGAGGGTCTGCAGGCCGCTGAGCTGGTTCGGGACCGTGAAGCCGAGCCGGTGGGCCATCCCCTTCTCGGTGGCGTACTCGGCGTGGCAGCCCAGGCAGGAGCTCATGCCGACGAAGGTCGCGGCGCCGCTCGGGGAGGAGGAGAGCGTCAGGGTGACGTTCTTGCCGCGCAGCCCGGTGGCGTTCACCGAGTCGCGGCACCAGCTGCCGCCCGGCAGGTACTCGGTCCCCGTGGGCTCGACGTAGACGTAGAACAGGCCGTCCGGCACGGTGTTGACCGTGAAGCGGCCGTTGGCGTTGGTCGTGGCCCGGGTGAAGGTCGTGCCCGAGGCCGCCACGAGGTCCTCGAGCGGCTCGTCGAAGCCCTCCGAGGTCCCGGTCCGGATCGAGGCCGAGGTGATGGCCGTGGTCGGGATCGAGAAGGCCGGCACCAGGTAGACGGTGGCTCCCGCCACCCCCTCACCGGCCGTGCCGACCACCTGGCCCTTGAACCAGGCTTTCACGGCGGCGGTCGTGGAACCGGAGGAGTTGAAGCAACCAGCCGGCAGCACGACGGCCAGAAGGAGAAGGACAGTCAGGATTCGGGAAGGCCTCATGGTGATTGCGGCTGGAGCGGGTCGGCTCAGCGATGGCACAGGGTGCACGCCTGGCCGTTGTCAAAGTGGTCGAGCGGAGTGTGGCAGGAACGACAGTCGGAGCTCGAGCCGGGGTGGGTTCCCCCCGGGATCGAGGTCGCGAGGCGGTGGCTCGGCGTGCCGCGGTGGCAGGTGGTGCAACCGTTGTCGGCGCCGAGCGGGATGTGGCAGCTGCCGCAGTGGGCGCTGGTGCCGCCGCCCCAGATCCCGCTGTGGGTGATCGGAGTGACGGTCTGGTGGCAGCGCACGCAGGAGTCCTCGCGGTGACAGGTGTCGCAGCGGTCCCGCTCCAGCGCGGCGGAGAAGCCGTGACCGCGCTGGCGCCAGGCCTCGCTGTGGTCCATCGGCAGGGTCTGGGCGTGGCAGTTGTCGCAGGAGGACTCGGTGTGGCACAGGGCGCAGTCCTGGGCGGTGGCGGCCTCGCAGGCCGCGCCCATCGCCCCGAGCACGCCGTGCTGCCGGTCCCAATTCAGGTCCTCGTGGTTCGACGGCCGCGAGTCCCGGTCCAGGCTCTCGTGGCAAGCGACGCAGCCGCCGATGTCGGAGCCGTCCGCGTCGTGGCAGGACTGGCACTCGGTCATGGTGACCTTCCAGTCCCAGTCGGTGGCGTCGCTGTCCGCGACGCCGGCGTGGCAGAGCTCGCAGTCGGCGCCGGCGTCGGCGTGGACGACGTGGGAGAAGCCGCTCTCGAAGGGGTAACCGGTCACCGAGGACCAGGTCGCGTCCTGGTCGCCGGGCAGGATGAAGCCGACCGGCTGCTGGGCCAGCGGCATCGAATCATCGACCTCGCTGTCGTGGCAGGCGAAGCAGTCCTCGAGGGCCGGCATGCCCGCCCGGACGGCGGTCTCGGCGCCGGCGTGGCAGTCGGCGCAGGCCATGCCCGCGTCCTCTCCGGCGTGGACGTCGTGCGGGAAGATGCCCGCCCGGCCCGGAACCGGCGGCCCCAGGTCGGGGACGACGAGGGAGCAGGCGGCGACGAAGGCGGCCGCGCTGGCGGCGAAGAAGGCTTTGTGGGCTCGCGTGTCCATCTCAGAACTCCAGCGCCACGGCGGCTTCGAGCAGGGTGTCGGATCCGAACTGGGAACGGTCCCTCGCCACCCGGAAGCGCAAGCTCAAGCTCTCGGAGATCCGGTGGCGGAGGCGGAAGTAGTACTGCCGGTCGTCGAGGTACTCGCGGCCGGTGTAGGCGTCGAAGCGGTACTTGCTGAAGTCGGTGCCGACCTCGTAGCGGCTCTGCTCGTTGGGCAGCCAGGCCAGGAAGGCCCCGGCGGCGACCAGGCCGGTGGTGCCGGCGTCCCAGACGTCGCCCCGCAGCCCAGTGCGGAGCTGTTCGGAGGGGAAGTCCTCGAGGCTCAGCAGGGCGAACCAGCGTCCGTACTCACGGTCGTAGAGGCCCTCGTCTTCAGCGTTGTCCAGCCACCGGCCGCTGTAGCCCACTCCGAGGTCGGCCTTGGCGCCGAGGCGGCGGTGGATCTCGGCGGTGGCGCTCCAGAAGGGCGAGACGTCGCCGATCACGGCCGCGAAGGGCGACAGCTCCGTGACCACGACGTCGCCGTAGTCGCTCTGGTGCTGGAGGTGGACCCGGGTCCACCAGCCGGGATCGGGGAAGCTCCACATCACCGACAGCTGCTGGCGCCGGGGCTCCTCGCCGATCCAGGAGGACGAGCCGCGGACGATGGTGTTGGCGTCCTTGGCCCAGTGGGCCGTCAACAAGGTCAAGTTATTGTTAATGACCTGTTCCCGGTCCCCTGCCGGCGCCCGGTCCCGGAAGAAGATCTCGTCGAAGCCGATCCGGAGGCCCGGCTGGGCAGCCCATCGCACACCGAAACCACCCAGGAAGTCCCCGGTCCGGTCGGACTCGTAGAAGCGCACCGGCGAGCCGGCGTAGACCACCCCGGTGAACGGCCCGTTCGAAGCGGCGTCGATCCGGGCGCCGTCGAAGTAGAGCGCGTCCTCCCGGTGGATCTCCTGGCGACCGACGCGGAGCTTCAAGCCATCGGCGAGGGCGCTGCTCTCGGCCCAGGCCGCGTAGACGAAGCCGTGGGTATCGGAGTTGCGGGCGTCCCCAAGGCCGTAGAAGGACTCGTTGGGGTTCTCCAGACCGTCCAGATCGGCGGTCAGGACGCCGTCGAAGAGGAAACGGAAATCCTCACTTCCATCTGCGTTGCGCAGAGATCCGTCGAAGAAGCCAGTGAGCACCCCGTCGCTGTCACTCTGGCCGCGGCGCTCCTGCTTCCGGTAGCGGAAGTTGGCGTCGAGGCGGCCGCGCAGGTCCCAGCTGCTGCCCGAGGCCTGGACGGCAGGATCGGCGAGATCGCCCGAGGAATCCCCCCCCGGTGCCTGCGCCGCTGCGGGAGCGGCGAGCAGGGTCGCCAGGATCGCAGCGGGCGGGATGAGGGCCCGGAGCGGGGTGTCAGGAGGCTGGCCTTGACGCGCTGATTTCATGGGAAGAGCGAGGAGCCAACGCCGCAAGGGCACCCGGGCTCAACGCGGAGTTAAACCCAGGACCTAAGCACACAAGATCCGATTGGTGATTTATTTTTCCACACCGCCTAGAGGTCCTTTCCTCCCATAGGCTTAGAGCCGTCGATCGGGCCTCGACCTGTGGCAATCCCCATCACCCGGGCGAGCCTCGCGATCATGCCAACCGTTGGCCCATTCCGGCTCCACGAATCTCAACCACCATCTGGAGGGAAACCTTGTTGCCCTCAGGGCATGGATTAGGGATGTATATGTCCGGCGGCCTGGCATAGTGCGGTCGTCATCCGCCCACTGGGGCGGCCCTCCAAAGCAACCCAGCGCAAAGCCAAATCAAATGGGAATCTCCCGTAAGCACCTCCTCTTCGCCGGCTTCGCCGCGCTGGTGCTCGGCATCGCCGGCCCGCTGGTGAGCCAGGATCCGAAGGACGCCGGCGCCAACAAGGAGTCCGCGGCCCTGAAGGCCATCGACGCTTCAGCAGGCAAGTACGTCGGCTCCAAGAAGTGCAAGATGTGCCACAACAAGGTCGGTGAGACCTTCGACAAGTGGTCCAAGGGCCCCCACGCCAAAGCCTTCGAGACCCTGAAGAGCGACAAGGCGAAGGAGATCGCCAAGGAGAAGGGCATCGAGGACGCGACCAAGGCTCCCGAGTGCCTGAAGTGCCACGTCACCGCCCTGGCCCACCTGAAGGACACCAAGAAGGTCGACAAGAAGTTCCCGATGGAGATGGGCGTGCAGTGCGAAGCCTGCCACGGCCCCGGCGGTGACCACCAGAAGGCCCGCATGAAGGCCAAGTCCAAGATCAAGGCCGACGAGCTGCCCGCCGGTCTGGACGGCGAGATGGCCATGCCTGACCTCGGCCTCTGCGTCAGCTGCCACAACGAAGAGTCGCCGACCTACAAGGAGTTCAAGTTCGGCGAGCGCCTGGAAGCCATCGCCCACATGCACCCGCTGCGTGAGAAGCCGCGGGTCGTCCCGCCGAAGAAGAAGGTCGAGGCCAAGTAAGGCCGCCGGCCTGGTCCACCCTCGTTCCTGATCCGCTCCCGGGGCTCCCGGGAGCGGAAGACCGGGAGAGATCTGCCCACCACCGCCATGAAGGTCCTCATCCTCTGCCTGCCGCTGACCGCCGCGCTGGCGCTCCCGAGCTGCGGCGACGCCCACGGGCACACCTCGATCCACTTCCCTGGCGAGGTGCCCCACTCCATGCCGGAGCCGGACACCAGCATGATCGAGCAGCCCGAGTTGGAGTACTTCCCCTGCTCGGAGTGCCACGATCCGGAGTTCTACGAGACCGATCCGGAGCGGCGCGAGCTCGAGATGGCCCACGACGACATCGTGCTCGAGCACGACGAGGAGCACCGCTGGTGCCTCGACTGCCACGACCCGGACAACCGCGACGTGCTGCGCCTGGCCAGCGGCGAGCAGGTGCCCTTCGAGCAGTCCTACCGCCTCTGCGGCCAGTGCCACGGCGACAAGTACCGGGACTGGAAGGCCGGCGTGCACGGCCGCCGCGAAGGCCGCTGGCAGGACCCCGAGCAGCAGGACTACCAGCTCTGTGTCCACTGCCACAACTCCCACGCCCCCCGCTTCCAGCCGATCGCGCCGATGCCGATGCCCGCGGCTCCGGAGGTCACCCGATGAGCTGCGCCCCCACCATCGCCGGCTCCGTTCCCTCTCGCCGCGACTTCCTCTGCGTCGCCGCGGGCTGCGCGGCGGCCGCCACCAGCGCCGGCTGCGGCGACCTCACCCACTCCTCCTGGTTCACCAGCCGATTCATCGAACTGGAGGGCGACCGCAAGCAGGAGGTGCTCGACCGCCTGCTCGAGGAGAACAGGGCCAAGTTCCCTGCCGAGGTGCAGCCTGAGGTCACCCTGAGCGGCAAGGACGCCCTGCCCGGGGTGGAGTTCGGCTACGCCCTCGACATCTCCCGCTGCGTCGGCTGCCGCAAGTGCGTGCACGCCTGCGTCGACGAGAACAACCAGAGCCGCGACCCCGAGGTCCAGTGGATCCGGGTGCTGGAGATGGACAAGGAGCGCGGCATCGACTTCGGCCACGCCAACGCCTACTACGACGCCGAGCAGGTGCCGCGGGAGGACCACTTCTACCTGCCGGTCGCCTGCCAGCAGTGCCGGAACGCGCCCTGCGTCAAGAGCTGCCCGGTCGGCGCCACCTGGGCCGAGAAGGACGGCATCGTGGTGGTCGACTACGACTGGTGCATCGGCTGCCGCTGCTGCATGGCGGCCTGCCCTTACGGCGCCCGCCACTTCAACTGGGCCGAGCCGGAGGTGCCGGCGGAGGACCTGAACCCGACCCTGCACTACCTCGGCAACCGGACCCGGCCCAAGGGCGTGGTCGAGAAGTGCACCTTCTGCATCCAGAAGACGCGCGAGGGCGAGTACCCGGCCTGCGTCGAGGTCTGCCCGGTCGGCGCGCGCAAGTTCGGCAACCTGCTCGATCCCAACAGCGAGGTCCGCTGGGTGATCGAGCACAAGCGGGTCTACATCCTGAAGGCAGAGCTCAACACGATGCCGCGCTTCTACTACTTCTACGGTACCTAGGAGGCGGGAACCATGTCGACCGTCCGCACCTTCACTCGCTTCTTCTCCGGCAGCCTGCGCCGCGTGAGCCGCGGCAACGCCTGGTACTGGGCCTGGATGGCCCTGCTGCTGACCGTGATCGGCTTCGGCGGCTTCGCGTACTACCGCCAGCTGACCGAGGGCCTGATCACCACCAGCCTGCGGGACCAGGTCTCCTGGGGCTTCTACATCGGCAACTTCACCTTCCTGGTGGGGGTCGCCGCGGCGGCGGTGATGCTGGTGATCCCGGCCTACCTCTACCACTGGAAGCCGATCAAGGAGATCGTCGTCTTCGGCGAGCTGCTGGCGGTCTCCGCGATCGTGGTGTGCTCGCTGTTCGTGATGGTCGACATCGGCCGGCCGCTGAACTTCTGGCACCTGATCCCGGGGATCGGCCACTTGAACGTGCCCTCCAGCCTGCTCGGCTGGGACGTGATCGCGCTCAACAGCTACCTGGTCCTGAACTTCGTGATCGTCACCTACGTGCTGTTCACGATGTTCCGGCGCCGCGAGCCCAACAAGAAGATCTTCATGCCGCTGGTGTGGCTGTCGATCCCGGCGGCGGTCGGGATCCACACCGTCACCGCCTTCCTCTACAACGGCCTGATCGCCCGCCCCTACTGGAACTCGGCGATCCTGGCGCCGCGCTTCATCGCCTCCGCCTTCTGCTCCGGTCCCGCGGTGCTGCTGATCCTGATGCAGCTGCTGCGGCGCTTCACGAAGTTCCACATCCGCCAGGAGGCGCTGTGGAAGATCGCCGAGCTGATGGCCTACTTCATGGCCTTCAACCTGTTCCTGCTCGGCGCTGAGGTCTTCAAGGAGTACTACTCCGGCACCCACCACCTGGTCCACATGGAGTACATGTTCTCCGGGGTCATGGGACATGAAGGGCACATGCACACGGCGATCGTGCCCTGGATGTGGACCGCCGTCGGCTGCTCGATCGTCGCCTTCCTGCTCTTCCTGGTGCCGAAGACGCGCA
Source organism: uncultured Planctomycetales bacterium (assembly GCA_964482495.1). GTDB lineage: Bacteria > Planctomycetota > UBA1135 > UBA1135 > UBA1135 > J029. Next base: position 264 of record CAYZXS010000063.1, on the reverse strand, counting down.
CCCACGTGGTGACCCTGAACGTCGGCTGCGTGCTGATCTTCCTCGGCGTCTACCTCGAGAAGGGCATGGGCCTGGTGATCCCCGGGATGACCCCAGACACCCTGGGCGAGATCTACGAGTACGTGCCCTCCGCCAATGAGCTCACCCTGGCCATGGGCGTGCTCGCCGTCGGCGCCCTGATCTTCACCTTGATGGTGAAGGTCGCGACGCCGATCCTGCTCGGGGACTTCCACGACGGCAGCGACCCGTCGCCGGACCCCGACC
>CAYZXS010000062.1:0-17275 GCA_964482495.1 uncultured Planctomycetales bacterium | reverse complement strand
GTAACAAGGTAGCCGTAGGGGAACCTGCGGCTGGATCACCTCCTTTCCAGAGGATCATCTGGACCATCCTTCGGGATGGAACATCCGCCGGAGCAACTTCGGTTGTGAAAGGCGGCAAATCGGCTCAACACTTTAGCGGACAAGGACATCCTTACCCTTCGCCCCCGGTCTACACCGGGGACTAGGGCCAGTAGCTCAGTTGGTTAGAGCGTCCGCCTGATAAGCGGGAGGTCAGAGGTTCAAATCCTCTTTGGCCCACCAACTGATCCCGCCTCTGGCAACCCCAGAAGTGGGACCCCGGAATGGGGGCGTAGCTCAGCTGGAAGAGCATTGCGTTTGCAACGCAAAGGTCACGGGTTCGAGCCCCGTCGCCTCCACCACTCCTTAAACGGAGCTGGAGGGACGAGACCTTTCGTTGGCGATGCTCGCTCATTGAAAACAAGGCAGGAATCGTGGATCGAGCGTTCGAGCGCAGAAACGTTCAAGCAAGATAGCGTGCAAGGTGGATGCTTAGGCGTCGAGAGCCGATGAAAGACGTGGCATAGCTGCGATAAGCCCCGGGAAGCCGTTAAGCAGGCATTGATCCGGGGATCTCTTAGATGCGGTAACGCGCGTGGGTTAATACTCACGCAGCTCCTGGTGAATCCATAGTCAGGAGCGGGGAACGAGGGGAATTGAAACATCTTAGTACCCTCGGGAAAGGAAAGAAAAATCGACTCCCTCAGTAGCGGCGAGCGAAAGGGGAAGAGCCCAAACCGTCGGCGTGCCAAGGTTGTGGCCGTTGCGCCGTCGGGGTAGTGGGACCTTCTGGTGGGACCACAAGACCACCAGGGAGTTACAAATCCATCATCTAGCCAAAGGTTCTGGAAAGGACCGCCGCAGAGAGTGACAGCCTCGTAGGCGAAAGGTGTTGGACTCCCGAAGGGATCCCAAGTAGCACTGGACACGGGAAACCCGGTGTGAATCCGCGGGGACCACCCCGTAAGGCTAAGTACTACTCGACGACCGATAGTGGTTAGTAGCGTGAGCGAAAAGTGAAAAGTTCCCCTTTTAGGGGAGTGAAAAGTACCTGAAACCATGCACGTACAAGCGGTCGGAGGACTATGCCCCTCGTGGGAATGTCTGACGGCGTGCCTTTTGCATAATGACCCGACGACTTACCGTACAAGGCGAGGTTAAGGACTTCCGGTCCGAAGCCGAAGCGAAAGCGAGTGCGAATAGCGCGTCAAGTCTGGTGCGGTAGACCCGAAAGCAGGTGATCTAGCCATGGGCAGGGTGAAGCGGATGTAACAGTCCGTGGAGGCCCGAACCGGTGTTGGTTGAAAACAACTCGGATGACTTGTGGCTAGGAGTAAAAAGCTAATCGAACCTGCAGATAGCTGGTTCTCCCCGAAATAGCTTTCGGGCTAGCGTCCGGTAAATTAGCACACGGGGGTAGAGATACTGAATGCGACTGGGGGGCTACCCGCCTACCCACCGCAACCAAACTCCGAATACCGTGTGTGGTACCCGGGCAGTCAGACAGTGGGCGATAAGGTTCATTGTCGAGAGGGAAACAGCCCAGATCGCCAGCTAAGGTCCCTAAGTAGGATTAAGTGTCATAAAGGAGCTGAGATTGCGAAGACAGCCAGGATGTTGGCTTAGAAGCAGCCATCATTTAAAGAGTGCGTAATAGCTCACTGGTCGAGCAGTCCTGGGCCGATAATGAACGGGACTTAAGTCTTACACCGAAGCTGCGAGTGTCATGTTCATGTGAGCATGGCGCGGTAGGGGAGCGTTGATCTCGCCTTGAAGCCGTACGGAAACGAGCGGTGGAGCGTGATCAAGTGCTTATGTCGGGATGAGTAGCGATAAAGGAGGTGAGAATCCTCCTCGCCGAAAACCTAAGGTTTCCTGGGGAAGGTAAATCCGCCCAGGGTTAGTCGGATCCTAAGGCGAGGCCGAAAGGCGTAGTCGATGGACAACGGGTCAACATTCCCGTACTACCGGAGAACATTTGACCAATGGGGTGACGGATTCGCAAGGATGGTCGCGGTGTTAGTCATCCGCGTGTAAGCCTGAGGGCCGCTGTAGGAAAATCCGCAGCATCAGTGCCCAGGGGTGATGCCGAGGCCTTGAGCCGAAGCCATCGGAGTGGGTTCCTGGAAAAACCTCTAGGGAGTTCAAAGGTACCCGTACCAAAACTGACACAGGTAGGTGAGGTGAGAAACCTAAGGCGCTCGAGATAACCTCTGTTAAGGAACTCGACAGATTGGCTCCGTAAGTTCGCGATAAGGAGCGCCCTGATTGGTGATGGCACTTGCTGCCTGAGCTTTTCGGGGTCACAGAAAATCGGGAGCGGCGACTGTTTACCTAAAACACAGGACTCTGCTAAGCCCTAAAGGCGAAGTATAGGGTCTGACGCTTGCCCAATGCCGGAAGGTTAAGAGGAGGGGTTAGCTTCGGCGAAGCTCTGAATTGAAGCCCCGGTGAATGGCGGCCGTAACTATGACGGTCCTAAGGTAGCGAAGTTCCTTGTCGGGTAAGTTCCGACGCGCACGAATAGCGTAACGACTGCTCCATTGTCTCAACAGAGGGCTCGGCGAAATTGTAGTCGAGGTGAAGATGCCTCGTAGCCGCACCAGGACGGAAAGACCCCGTGAACCTTTACTGCAGCCTGATATTGGGCTCTGGTGCACCATGTGTAGGATAGGTGGGAGGCTTTGAAGCGGGCACGCCAGTGTTCGTGGAGCCATTGGTGAAATACCACCCTTGGTGTACTAGTGTTCTAACTCGGTGCCTTGAATCAGGGCCGAGAACAGTTTCAGGTGGGCAGTTTGGCTGGGGCGGTCTCCTCCTAAAAGGTAACGGAGGAGCCCCATGGCACCCTCAGAACGGTTGGCAATCGTTCGTAGAGCGTAAGGGTACAAGGGTGCTTGACTGTGAGACTCATCGGTCGAGCAGGTGTGAAAGCAGGGCCTAGTGATCCGGCGGACTCCGAGTGGAAGGGCCGTCGCTCATCAGATAAAAGGTACTCCGGGGATAACAGGCTGATCTCCCCCAAGAGTCCACATCGACGGGGAGGTTTGGCACCTCGATGTCGGCTCATCGCATCCTGGGGCTGGAGAAGGTCCCAAGGGTTTGGCTGTTCGCCAATTAAAGCGGTACGTGAGCTGGGTTCAGACCGTCGTGAGACAGGTCGGTCCCTATCCGGTGTGGCTGTTGGACGCTTGAGGAGGTCTTTCCCTAGTACGAGAGGATTGGGAAGGACGAAGCTCTGGTGCACCAGTTGTCTCGCTAGAGGCACAGCTGGGTAGCTAACTTCGGAACGGATAAGCGCTGAAAGCATCTAAGCGCGAAGCCTTCTCCAAAACAAGGCGTCCCCATCAGGGTCCTGGGAGACCACCAGGTTGATAGGCGGTAGCTGTAAGCATGGCAACATGTTCAGGCGAGCCGTACTAATAGCCCGATCGGCTTGATCCCCCCTCCGCTCACCGCTTCGGCGGTGGTCCGAGGGGACTGTAGAACCTCGATCCACGAAACCTCCTGCCTCTTAAACACTCCCGGTGCCCATAGAGAGCTGGCCACACCCGTTCCCATTCCGAACACGGTCGTTAAGCAGCCCTCGCCGATGATAGTGGTTCGTCCGCGAAAGTAGGTTAGTGCCGGGTTTCAAACGAAATGCCGCGAGCTTCGAGCTCGCGGCATTTTTTTTTGCCCTTTGGCTTCCGTCTTTCGGCGGCGAAGTCGGTTTCGATCAGCCCAATTTCCGGAAGATGCTGACGACCACGCCGCGCACTTCGAGTTGGTCTACGATCCTTGGGGACATCGTCGGATTCGCCGGCTGCAGGCGGTAGCGCCCGTTCCCTTCTTGGTAGAAGCGCTTCAGCGTGGCCTCTTCGTTCTCGAGGATGGCGACGACCGTGTCTCCGTCGGTCGGTTGCTTGTCCCGTTGCACCAGGACCCAATCCCCGTCCTGAATGTGGTCCTCGATCATCGACTCGCCTTTGACCTCAAGGAGGTAAAGGTCTGATCCGCCTGGGAAGAAATCGGCGACTTCCTTCTTCTCTGGGGTTTCCACGGCTTCGATAGGGCAACCGGCCGCGATGCGACCGAGGAGGGGGACGGAGAAGGTCGTCAGCGACGGGATCTCGTTCTCCCTGCTTTGCTTCTCTTTCCCGGTTTCCAATGCTGACCTCCCGAGGTCGGTCAGGTCCAGGCCGCGGGAGGCTCCGGGTTCCAGGTTCTCCAGGAAGCCCTTCTGGATCAGGGCTTGGACGTGGCCGTAGGCCGTGATTCGGTTGACGCCGAGCTCCTTTCCCAGCTCTTCCAGGGTGGGGGACAGCCCCATCTCTTCCTGGTTCCGCCGAATGGCTTGGAGGACTTGGTGCTGCCGTCGGGTGAGGGGGCGGGTCATGCTCAGAGGAGGACGAGGGCGAAGACCAGGCTGGTGATCAGGAGGGTGGCCTCCAGGCCTTCTCGGCTCTGATTCAGGATGCGGGTTTTCATGATGGGTCCAGATGTGGTGGCTTTCTTCTTTGGAGGCTCTAGGAGAGGCCCTAACAGCTACCTTAAATCTCTTCGGCAGACAAAACCCTAACAATCCTCCGAAATGCCAGTTTCTTTTGCTCCGGGATCCCGGGTTCGCCCCAAATCACCGCTAGAATTCCGCCCCCGGCATGGATCCGCTCTCCCAATTCCACCCGATCCGGCCCGCCTCCCCGCTCGAGCGCCTCGACGGACTAGCGCGGAGCCTGCCCGTTTTCCGATGCGATCTGCTCGTGGTTGGAACGGGAGTCGCTGGGCTCGCGGCAGCCCTCAGCGCGGCGGATCTCGGCGCTCATGTCATGGTCCTCTGCAAGGGGAGGCTCGAGGAGACCAACACCCGTTATGCCCAGGGCGGGATGGCCGCTGCTGTCGGCGAGGGTGACCGCCCTGAGTTCCACGCTGGCGACACCATCAACGTCGGCGGCGGGCTCTCCGAGACCGACGTCGTCGAGGCGATCACCGGCTGCGGCCCTGACGCCGTCGACTGGTTGCTCCGGCACGGAATGCGGATGGACCGCAACCCCTCTGGGGGCATCGCTCTCTCCCGGGAGGGCGGGCACAACATCCCGCGGATCCTGCACAGCGACGGCACCGCGACCGGCTTGGAGATCCAGCGGGTGCTCGGACTCTCTGCTCGGGCTCACGAGCGGATCGATGTCTATGAGCACACCACGGTCGTGGACCTCCTCAAGGACGCCGAAGGGCGGGTCGGCGGAGTCGCCGCTCTGATGAGCCGGACCTCGCGGGACCAAGCGGTTCCGGTCTTCTTCGAGGCCAGCGAGGTGGTCCTCGCCACTGGCGGCGGCGGCCAGATCTTCCGCGAGACCACCAACCCCGACCTCGCCACTGCCGACGGTCTGGCGATGGCCTTGCGCGCCGGGGCGCTGCTCCAGGACCTCGAGTTCGTCCAGTTCCACCCGACCATTCTCTACCTCGCTGGGGCTGCTCGCTTCCTGATCAGCGAGGTCACCCGCGGCGCCGGCGGCCAGCTCCTCGACCGGGAGGGCCGCGCGTTCATGGCCGCGGTGCACCCGGACGCCGAGCTCGCGCCGCGTGACGTCGTCAGCCGCGCGATCTTCCGTCGCATCGTCGAGACCGGGGACACCAACGTCTACCTCGACCTCTCCAGCGTTCATGACGCGGAGCGCCGCTTCTCTTCCCTGGCGAAGATCGGCCGGGAGTTCGGCATCGACATCAGCAGTCAGCCCATCCCGGTCCGTCCCGCGGTGCACTACTTCATTGGCGGCATCGCCGCCGACCTGCACGGGCGGACCAACGTCGACGGCCTGTGGGCCGCCGGGGAGTGCGCCTCCACCGGCTTCCACGGCGCCAACCGGATGGGCTCCAATAGCCTGCTCGAGGGCGTCGTCCAGGGACGCTTGGTCGGCGAAGCCGCTGCCGGCGCCGGCCACCGGCCCGTTCGGCGGTTCCTGCTCCCGATCCACGGCCCGCCCAGCCCTGCTCAGGGCGCCGAACTGAGCCTGGCGGACATGACCTACTCCCTCAAGTCCCTGATGTGGCGCCAGGCAGGAATCGAGCGGGACGCTCCCGGCCTGGAGGACGCCCTCGAGCGGCTGGAGAAGTGGGAGGGCTACCTCGCCCGCCTCGGTCCCTTCACCCGGGACGGGGTCGAGGTCGTCAACATGGTGCAGGTCGCCCAGTTGATCGCCTTGAGCGCCTTGTTCCGGCGCGAATCCCGCGGCGCCCATTACCGGAGTGATTACCCTGCGCCCGACCCCGCCTGGCAGGCCCACTCCCAGGTCTCTTGGAGGGAGGGAGGGCTGCAGCTCGGGACCTCCCCGGTCGCCTCTCCCGCCGCCGTCGACGACGGGCTGGAATCCGCTTGAGGCCGGCTCCGCACGCCCCTGCCACCGCATTGAAGAACCGCACCGAACCGACCGAGGCGCCCCGCGAGCGGGTCGTCGTCGCCGCCCTCATCCTGCCCGGCAGCGAGGCCAGCAAGGCGACCGAGCCGCTCGCCGAGATCATCGGCCTGGTCGAGGCCGCTGGCGCTGAGGTGGTCGCGACGGTCACCCAGCGGCTCCCGCGGCCGCACCCGCGCACCGCCTTCGGCAAGGGCAAGGTCGAGGAGATCGGGGAGCTGGCCAGGGAGACCGGTGCGGGCCTCGTGGTGGTGGACTTCGACCTGTCCCCCGGGCAGGGCCGGAACCTGGAGAAGGACCTCGACCTGCGCCTGGTGGACCGGACCGAGCTGATCCTCGACATCTTCGTCAGCAGGGCCCGGACCCGTCAGGCCAAGCTCCAGGTGGAGCTGGCCCAGGCGGAGTACATGCGGCCGCGGCTGACCCGCATGTGGACCCACCTGGAGCGGACCGAGGGCGCCATCGGCACCCGCGGGCCGGGGGAGACCCAGCTCGAGACCGACCGCCGCCTGGTGAATCGGAAGATCTCCGATCTGAAGCGGCGGCTCGGGGAGATCGAGGACCGTAGCCGGCGCCAGGCCCAGTCCCGCAACGAGATCAGCACCGTCTCCCTGGTCGGCTACACCAACGCCGGCAAGTCTTCGCTGATGAAGGCGCTGACCGGCGCCGACGTCTACATCGCCGACCAGCTGTTCGCGACCTTGGACACGCGGGTCCGCCGCTGGGACCTGGAGGACGGCCGCGCCGTCCTGCTCGCCGACACGGTCGGCTTCGTCCGCGACCTGCCGCACCACCTGGTGGCCTCCTTCCATGCCACCCTCGAGGAGACCCTGAACGCCGACCTGCTCCTGCACGTCTGCGACGCGACCGACCCCGACCTCGAGGTCCACCTCCGGGCGGTGGAGGAGGTGCTGAGCGTCCTAGGCGGCGAGCAGATCGCCAGCCTGCAGATCCTCAACAAGATCGACCTCCTGCCGGAGATGGAGCGCGAGCTGGTCTGCCGCCGCTACCCGGAGGCGATCCCGGTCTCGGCGCTGAGCGGCAATGGCTTGGACCAGCTCGAGGCCGCTGTCGCCGGGGTGCTCGATCGCTGGTCACTGTGCCTGGAGGTCGAGATCCCCGCCGCCGCCGGCCGGCTGATGGCCGAATTCCGGAAGCACTGCCGCATCGAGGCCGAGGCCTTCGAGGGAGAGACCTGGAGGGCGACCGTGCGCCTCTTGCCGCGGACCTGGACCCCGCTCCGCATCGAGGTGGAGCGCGTCGGGGGCAGCTTCTCCGCCCGGCCGGGCGCGGCGCCGATGGCTGCCGACGACGCCGACTGATCCGGCGGCGCCGGCGGGAACCGGTAGGGGCGAGCGGCGAGGAGGGGGAGCCGCCCCTCAGGGAAGCTCAGGCGCGGGGAAACCGGGCACCACCGGTAGGGCCAGGCGCTGGCCGATCTCGAGCGCCCCGGCGTCATCCAGCTGATTGGCGGCGGCGACCGCTTCCACGAGCTCGGGCTTGGCGACGCCGTAGGTCCGGCGGAGGATCCCGTAGAGGGTGTCGCCCTGGCTCACGGTGTAGTGGACCCGGGTGTCGAGGGGCTCGCGTTGCGGCGCGACGGGCTCGGCCGGCTGCCGGTCGTCAGCCAGGCGCTCGGGGCTCGCCTCTTCGCCGCCGGGGCCAGGGGTCGGGGCGACAGGATCCTCTGGCGTGGTCGGCTGGTAAGGCGGCTCGACGACCGGGCTGTCTACGGACGGCAGCGCCGGTTCAGGCCCCGGCGAGGGCAGCCCGACGACCACCCGGCCGGTGCTCGGGTCCGGAGGCGGCGACGACGCCTCCACGGACGGGTCGGTCTGGAACTTCCAGACCAGGATCAGGCCCATGAAGCCGACGATCGAGATCAGGAGGAGGAGCCCGCGCATGGCCGCAGCATAGCGAGAAAGGCCCCTGGCTTGAAATCGGGCCAAAAAGACCCCGGGCGGAGGCCCTTCGGCCTCCGCCCGGGGAGGGAGCGGCGCGGCGGTGCGGCTCAGGCCGACTCGACCGCGACCCGCTTCTTCTTGGCCCAGCGGTCCAGGAACACCAGCATCGGGCTCGCCACGAACATCGACGAGTAGGTGCCGACGACGACGCCGACCAGCATCGCGAAGCTGAAGCCCTCGAGCACGTTGTGCTGCGGCCGGTTGGCCAGGAACAGCACCAGCAAGACCACGAAGGTCGTGACGGAGGTCAGGATGGTCCGGCTCAGCGACTGGTTGATCGACAGGTCGATCACCTCCATGAAGCTGCCCGACCGGCGCGGCAGGTTCTCCCGGATGCGGTCGAAGACGACGATGGTGTCGTTCAGGGAGTAGCCGATGATGGTCAGGAAGGCGGCGATGATCTCGAGGTTGACGTCGACGTTGACGATGCCCAGGTAGTGGAACAAGGCCATCGCGCCCATCACGAACAGCACGTCGTGGACCAGCGCCACCACGGCGGCAAGGCCGTAGCGGAACTCCTTGAAGCGGAAGTTCATGTAGATCACGATCGCGATCATCGACAGCAAGATCGCCTGGATCGCCGACTGCTGGATCTGGCCGCTGACCCGGAGGCCGATGGAGTCGATCTCCAAGAATGGCTTCTCGGCGTCGAGCATGCCGCCGATCTTCGACTGCAGGTCGCGCTCGACCCAGGACTCGCCCGCGGCGATCTGGTCGGCGATCGCGGCCTCGGCCTCGGCCGCGGCGCTGGCCTTGATCTTGATCTGGTAGTGGCTGGAGGTCCCGACCGGCAGACCCTCCTCGCCTTCCCGCTCCACGGTCGTGACCGTGTAGTTGCTCGGCAGGGCAGCGACCAGGTCGGTGCTCGCGGTCGGCTCCTTCAACTGGACCTTGACCACGCTGCCCCCGGTGAAGTCGATGCCGAGCATGTTCTTGCCCTCGACCGCGACCATCCCCATGCCGACCAGGATCAGGACCACCGACAGGACGGCGGCGGCCTTGCGCTTGGCGAGGAAGGCGAAGTGGGCGTCCCCGGCCAAGGCCTTGGTCATCTTGACCTCGGTGATCTTGGACTTGCCCTTCCCGAAGATCATGCCGTGGAAGATGACCTTCGAGAACACCAGGGCCGAGAACATCGAGGTGATCACGCCCAGCGACAGGGTGGCCGCGAAGCCGCGCACCGGGCCGGTGCCGACCTTCCACAGGATCAGGGTGGTGATCAGGGTGGTCAGGTTGGCGTCGACGATGGTGGTGAAGGCGCGCTCGAAGCCGTTCTTGTAAGCCTGTGGCACCTCGCGTCCGCGCTTTCGTTCCTCTCGGACGCGCTCGAAGATCAGGATGTTGGCGTCCACCGCCATGCCGATCGTGAGCACCAGGCCCGCCAGGCCCGGCAGGGTCAGGGTGGCCTGGGTGAAGGACAGGAAGCCGAGCAGCAGGAAGCCGTTGAACAGCAGCGAGCAGCAGGCGACGACGCCGTTCAGGCGGTAGTAGCCGAGCATGAAGACCAGCACCAGCAGGCCGCCGAGGGCGGCGGACCAGCCGCCGATCCGGATCGAGGCCTCGCCCAGGTTCGGGCCGGTGTAGTCCTGGTAGTCCAGCTCGGGCTCGACCCGCAGCGAGCCGCTCTTCAGGACCAGGACCAGCTCGGAGGCCTCCTCGTGGCTGAAGCCGGCGAGGCCGCCGCCTTCGATGAAGCCGCCGCCCTTGAGGGGCTGGTTGATGCGCGGGGCGGTGTCGACGATGTCGTTGAGCACGATCGCCATGCCGCGGCCCTCGTAGGCGCCGGTGAAGTACTCGAAGGCCAGCTTCTTCTGCTGCTGGAACTCGAACAGGACCACCAGCTCCCCGGTCTGCGGGTGGTTGTAGAGCTGGGCGGCGCTGAGCTGGTCGCCGGTGAAGTGCCAGGAGTCGTCGGTGCCGGCGGCGCCGCCCTCGTTGATGACCTGCTGATTGCGCAGGGCCACGACCCCGAGGTCGGCGACCGGGCCCATGCCCGGCTGGCCCATGGCGTCCTCGTTCAGCGCCTTGAAGATCAGCGCCTGGTGCGGGCCGCCCTTGGTTTCGTCGAGACGACTGAAGTCGACCACCGGAGTGTCCGGGTTGGCCGCGCGCCAGGTCCGGAACTTCTCGGCCTCGGCGTTCAGGTCGTACTCGGCGTCGGTCTGCTCGGCGACGATCCGGAACTCCAGGCGCCCCTGGTTGATGATCGTGTCGGTGATCCGGCGCAGCTCGGCCTGGTCGCGGCCGGGCATCTCGATGGCGATGCCGCTGTCGCCCTGGGGCACGATCGAGACGTCCTTGAGGCCGCTCGAGTCCAGGCGCTTCTGGAACACCTGGATCGTCTCGCTGACGATCTGGGCCATCGTCTCGCCGGCCTGGAGGCCGCCCTCCGGTTCCGGGAGGTTGTAGACGATGCGGGCGCCGCCCTGCAGGTCGAGCCCGAGGTTCACGGAGAACGCGAACAGGCTCCAGATGGAACCCACCGTCGCGAGGACGATGAAGATGATCTTGCGCGAAAGGAAGTCGACCATGGGGTGCCTTGCGGCGGCGTGACGGTGGAAGGCGGAGCCGCGGCGCCGGAGCGCCGCGGGGAGGCGGTTTCGGGCCTACAGGTAGGCCGACTTGCCGGCGCGTCCGCGCAGGAAGTAGAGCCTGGCGCGGCGGGGCTTGCGGTTGGGGCCGCGCTGGATGGCGACGTTCACCACCTTCGGGCTGTGCAGCGGGAAGGTCCGCTCGACGCCTTCGTTCTGGACGATGCGCCGGACGGTGAAGGTCTTGCGCACGCCGGTGCCGCCGAAGCGGATGACCTGGCCGATGTAGGGCTGAACGCGCTCGTTCTTGCCCTCACGGATCAGGTACTCGACGCGAACGAAGTCACCGACCTTGAAGGCCGGCGGTTCGGCCTTCATGTGCTGCTGTTCGACTTCTCGGATGATGTCCATGACGGGACGTGCTCTCTTTCTCTTGTTCTCATGACGACCGGTCCCGTAGGTCCGGCCGCCGTTCACGGGTGCGACGGATGGCCTGCTCGCGCCGCCACTCCGCCACGGCCTTGTGGTCGCCGCTGCGGAGCACCTGCGGCACTTCCATCTCCCGGAACGCGATCGGTCGCGTGTAGTGGGGGTGGTCGAGCAGGCGCGGATCGGTGAAGGATTCTTCCACCGCGGACTGGTCGTCGCCGAGCACGCCCGGGATCAACCGGGCTGCGGCGTCGATGACCGCAAGCGCGGGAATCTCACCTCCTGAAAGAACAAAGTCGCCGAGGGACAGCTCGGTCCAGTCCAGCCCAAGGCGGATCCGCTCGTCGAATCCCTCGTAGCGGCCGCACAGGAACAGCAGCCGCTCGGCGGCGGCCAGCTCCTGGGCGTGGCGCTGGACGAAGGGTTCGCCGACCGGGGTCAGCAGGACCTTTTGACACGGGCCGAACTCGCGTTCGACCCACTCGACGGCTTCGAAGATCGGCTCGGGCTTCAACACCATTCCCGGCCCGCCCCCGAAGGGACGGTCATCCACGGTCCGGTGGCGATCCCGGGCGAATTCCCGGAAATCCACCAGATGGACCCGCAGCTTGTTGGCTTTCTGGGCCCGACCGAGGATGCTGGCCCGGAGGTAGCCTTCGACGGCTTCCGGGAACAGGGTCAGGAGATGAATCTCGAGCATTCCCGGGCCTCCGGGAAAATGGCCGGACAGGATACCGTAGTCCCCCTTATCCAACAAGGTTTAGGCTTACCTGGACGTGGAGCCCCCGAGGGCTTAGAAAAGCCGCCGATGTTCACCGGAATCGTCGAAAGAGCCGCCCCCGTGACCGCCGTCGAGGAGATCCCCGGCGGCCTCCGCCTCACCCTCGACCTCGGCCCCTGCGCCGAGGGCCTTCAGCACGGCGATTCGGTCTGTGTCGCTGGCGCCTGCTTGACCGCGATCCAGCTCGACGGGACCCGAGCCGGATTCGACCTCTCGATGGAAACCCTTGACAAGACTAGGTTTAGGGAGGCTGTCGAAGGCGTGGCCTTGAACATCGAGCGGTCCCTGCGGGTCGGGGACCGGCTCGGCGGCCACTTCGTCTCCGGCCACGTGGACGGCCTGGGGGAGGTCCTGGCGGTGGAGGACCAGGAGGAGTTCTCGGTTCACACCTATCGGGCGCCGGCGGCGATCCTGCCGTACCTGGTCCCGAAGGGCTCCGTGACCATCGAGGGGGTCAGCCTGACCGTCGCCGAGTTGCGCCAGGACGGGGAGTTCACCGTCGCACTGATCCCGGAGACCCTCGACCGGACCACCCTCGGCGGCCTGCAGGAAGGAGCCCGGGTCCACATGGAAGGGGACCTGCTCGGCAAGTACGTCCAGCGCTGCGTCGAGGCCCACGCCAGTTTGGCCGGCTGACCGGCTGACGGCAGCAATCGGGAGATTGGCACTGGAGTTGCAGGTTTCGAACTCAAGAACGGGCCTTTTTTCTGTCGGGCCGCACTCTCACAATGTGCGCGATGGACCGTCCCCATGGCCGGTCTGTTTTGGTGCTTTTCTTCGGATCGCCGCCTGGCGCAGTCCCGCCCGATGGCTTACTTCGCCCGGGTCGATCCGGAGAACGGACCAGCCTTCCCTAGAACACAAGATGACCAAAACCCTTCCCTTCCTGGCCGCCTCGGCGGCTTTGGTTGGTCTCGCTCCTCTCACCGCCCAGCAGGGCGACGGGAACGTGACCGTGCAAGCCAGCGGCATCGAATCGCTCACGATCGGTGGCCAGCTGCGGTTCCGCGCCGATCAGCGCGATCCGATCACCCCGGTGACCGGCATGGAGGCGGACAGCAGCCAAAGCGCGCGGCTTCGTCTCGGTGTCGATGCCAAGCTCAATTCCAACACTCAGGTCTTCCTGCAGCTGCAGGGGTCCATCATGGCCGACGGCGATGGCCAAGGCGTCGCTTCGGCCGGTTCGGTTCATCAAGCCTACGGCAAGATGACCAACCTCTTCGAGATGGTCGACGCTCAGATCGGCCGTTTCGAGATGAAGTACGGCAACCAACGGATGGTCTCGCCGCTCGACTGGTCCAACACCGGTCGCGCCTGGGACGGTCTGCGCCTCTCCCGCACCGGCGAGAACTACTCGGTTGACCTGTTCACCACCCAACCGGTGGCTGACCAGGGCGCGCCCGCTGGCGCCACCAACCAGGAGTTCCACGGCCTGTACTTCGAGTACGACATGGAGCAGTTCCAGCTCGACCTCTACGGCTTCCACCGCCGTCGGGGCGCGATGTGGGCTGACGATACCTTCGGCTTCCTGCTCGAGGGTGACTACGACGAGCTCGGCTGGGAGATCGAGTTCGCGACCCAAACGGGTGACCACGGCGCCATGGACGCCGCTGGCAAGGCCCTCGCGGTCGGCGTCGACTACGACCTCGGCGGCGACATCACCATCGGCGTTGGCTTGGAGCACGCTTCGGGTGCGGACGGGAATGATGACCGCTTCGTCCCGCTCTACCACTTCGGCCACGCCTACAACGGCCACCAGGACATCGTCACCTGGTCCAACCTCAACGATCTGGTCTTCCGCAGTAAGTTCCCGATCAACCAGGACTGGAACCTCCACGGTGACATCCACCTTCTCAGCAAGGCGGAAGACACTGACGCGGTTCAGTTCGGCGGAGGCGCTGGTGGCGCCACCACCGCCGCTGGCACCGACTCCGACATCGGCACTGAGATCGACCTGTATCTCAAGGGCAAGATGGCGAAGAACGTGTCGGTCTGGACTGGCGTGAGCTCCTTCACCGCTGGCGATGCCATCGCCACCGGCGACGATCAGCTCTGGGCCTTCTTCCAGGTCGTCTTCGACTTCTAGTCGGAATTCGTCTCTCGCGACTCCCGTCGGTCACCGACCGGCGGGAGTCGTTGCGTACCGGAGGGAGCGCGCGGCGCCCCGCAAGGCCGAGACTGCCGCTTCGGTGCCCGGATCGGTGGCCGGATCGGCGCCCGGGGCGAGGGCCCGGACCTCCGGGAACCAGGACGCGCCGTAACCCTCGGTCCGCCACAGCAGGAGGCGCCGACCCCGCTCCGCGGGCAGGAAGAAGCGGAGGAAACGCTGCGGGTGGGGGAGGGCGGCGCCGTGCTCTTCCGCGACCTCGAGCAGCTCCCGGGCTGCGGACACCAGGCGCCCGCGCTGCGCCTCCGGCAGCTCCATTTTCTCCGCCGAGGCCAGGGCCTGGCGCGCCCAACCCGAGAGGCCATCCAGGCGCACGGCGGGGTCGGTCAGGCGGGTCAGCAGCCGCACGAGCAGCCGGGCGGCGCTGGCGTGGTGGGCGAAGTTCGGGTCCAGGAAGTGCTCGACCAGGTAGGGAGTGTCGTAGGCCGAGTGGTAGCTTCCGTGGCCGCCGTGAAAGCCGAAGGCCGCCACCTCCATCCCGGCGATCTCGAGGAAGGGCACGTGGTCGGAGCCGCCGCCGGGCACGCCCAGCGACTTCGGCGGCTCGACCTCGGAGTCGGCGCAGCACTGCCGCAGCAGCTCGGCCATGCCGGGAGAGCAGGAGGCGCCGAAGCTCGGGCCGCTGGCGACGACGTCCATGTTCAAGTAGGCCACGCCACCGGAGCGGAGCTGCTCTTGGTGCTGCTCCACCCACTCGGTGGAGCCGACCAGGCCCCACTCCTCGGCGTCCCAGGTGGCCAGGGCGATGCTGCGCTCGGGCCGCCAGCCGCGCTCGAGGGCGGCGCCGAGCACCCGGGCGGTCTCGAGCAGGACGGAGGTGCCGCTGCCGTTGTCGACCGCGCCGTAGCCCCAGGCGTCCCGGTGGGCGCCGGCGATCACCCACTCGTCGGGCCGGCTGGCGCCGTCGATCCAGCCGATGACGTTCTCGATCTCGACCAGCCGCGGGTCCTGCTCTACCGCCATCTCGACCGTCGACGCCAGCGCCTGCGGCTCCTCCGGCGGCTCCTCGCCGGTCCACAGCCGCGCGGCGTTGGCGTGAGAGATCGGCAGGCTGGGGATGCCGACCAGCCCCGGGGCGTCCTCCAGCGGCCTCCGCTTCGCGCCGGGCAGGGAAGCCCAACCGGGGGTGGCCGGGTCGCCGTCGGCGTTGTAAACGCTGCCGCGCTGGATGCCGTCGGCGGGGCGCCAGCGGCCCTCGGGCAGGGTCACCCCGCGGCCGGCGCCGTCATCGCGGCGGTCGGTGTAGAGCAGCGCCCCGGCGCAGCCGGCGGCCTCGGCGTTGGCCACCTTGAGGCCGCGGTAGAGGCGGCCGTAGCGGACCAAGGCGATCGCGCCGCCCAGGTCGACGCCGAGCTCCCGGAGCCGCTGGAAGTCCTGCTCCCGGCCGAAGCCGGCGTAGACCACCCTGCCCTGGGCCTCGCCGGCGGCGGTGAGGCCGTGCATCGGCGGCACTTGCTCCATCTGCGAGCGGGGATCCTCGGGGTAGCCGTGCTCGAGCAGGTCGAGCTCCTCTCGCTGCCCGTTCGGGCCCAGCAGGACCAGCCGCTGGCCGGTCTGCCTCGGGGCATAGACCGGGTAGCGTGCGCGCTCGACCCGGAGGCCAGCGGCGGCGAAGGCCTCGGCGGCGAAGTCGGCCCCGGCCTGGCCCCCGGGGCTGCCCGCGAGCCGCGGCAGCTTGCAGAGCTGCTCCAGGGTCTCCCGGAGCCGGTCGGGCGAGGTCTCGGCGGGGTCTGGCGCCTGGGCCAGGAAAAGGGTGGTGGCGGCGATCAGGAATGACATGGTGCGTCGCCAGGATAGCGGCAACCTGGGACGCACCCCGGGCCCGGGCGCCGCGCGGCTACCCTGGGCGCATGTCCGGCTTGCCGAGCTTCGTCGCCGTCGACTGGAACGGCACCGTGGTGCCCTTCTTCCACGAGCCGCCTTATCCGGGGGCCATCGAGGTGCTCCAGCGCTGGCGGCAGGCCGGTGTGATGGTGGCGGTGGTCAGCCACGCCAACCAGCTCACGATCGAGGCCGACGTCGCCCGCACCGGGTTGGAGGCCGACGCCGTCTTCGGCGTCCACGACAAGGCGCCGGCCTTCTTGGAGCTCCGGCTCCGGCTCGGGAATGGGGTCGCCCTCGGCGACCACCCCTCGGACCTGCGCGCCGCGATCGCGGCCGAGCTGCCCTTCTTCCAGGCCCGCCTGGACGGCCAGTCCGCCTTCGAAGGCAACGCCGGCAGCTTCAGGGACTGGCAGGAGATCGACCTCCTGCTGCGGGAAGTCGGCGCTTAGACCGCGCTTCACGTTCTGGCTCGACGGTCGCTGCGCCCCTCTCCCCCTGGAGCAGCGGGTTGGCCGCCGCGCGGGCCGCGAGCTTGGGCTGGTCGAAGCGCTCGAACATCCCCGTGAGGGCCTTGATGTCGACGCAGGTCTTGGCGCCGACGCCGCAGTCGCCGCAGGCCTCGGTCTGGCAGTGCTCAGTGAACTCATCCCGCTGTGACTTGCGGTAGTCCTCCGCCAGGTATTCCCGGGTCACCCCGAGGTCCAGGTGGTCCCAAGGCAGCACCTCGTCCAGCGGCCGCTCGCGGAAGGCGGTCTGCTCCGGCCCGTAGCCGCGCTCCTCCCAGGCCAGCTCCCAGTGCTCCAAGGTCTCCTGCTCGGTCCAGGCGTCGAAGCGGGCGCCGCGGCGCCAGGCCCGCTCGATCACGGCGCCGGCGCGGCGGTCGGCCCGGCTCAGGAAGCCCTCGATCAAGGTGTTCTCCTGGTGGTGGCACTTGATCGTGACGCTGCGCATGCGCACCAGGCTGCGCAAGCCGGCCTGCTTCTCGGCCACCGCCGGCGGCCGCTCCTGGGCCGCCCACTGGAAGGGGGTGAGCGGCTTGGGCACGAAGGTCGAGACCGAGGCCGTGACCTTGCCCGGGCCGCCGCGGCATGCCTGCTTGCGGATCGCGGCGCAACGCTCGGCCATGGCGACGATGCCGTCGACGTCGGCCTGCTCCTCACCCGGGATGC
>CAYZXS010000061.1:0-17333 GCA_964482495.1 uncultured Planctomycetales bacterium | reverse complement strand
CGGCGGAAATGGAGGTACGACCTCGATTAACAATCAATGTCTGACCCCTATTTCGGGGCGAAGGCGAGGACGGCGTAGGGGCGGGTGTTGGCGATCTTGGCTTCGTGGACCTGGCGGTCGCCGTGGGCCATCGACAGGCGGCGCAGCGCCGGACGGAAGCTCTTGAGGTTGAACTGGGTCACCTCGCACAACACGATCTGGTCCTCGCCGGCGCTGAAGCTGGCCTTGAGCTCGCCGAGGGTCTGCCAGCGCGACTCGGGCAGGTGGTGGCGGTGGAAGACCTTGTCGCCCTGCAGCTGCAGGTCGCGGTCGAAGGCGAAGTAGTAGCGCTGGACCAGGCCGGTCAGGCCGTCGCTGGGGCGGTAGGGGAGCTCCTCGTGGAAGAAGTGGCCGAGCAGCCCCGGCTCGCGGTCCCGCCCGGGCCGCGCCCGCAGCTCGGCGATCGGCGTGTGGCCGTCCACCGCCTCCTGGCTGCCGGGCTCGAAGAAGACCGTCTCGTACTCGCCCTCGACGGTCTCCAGCAGGGTCCGCAGCGGGTCCCCCACCAGGTTCAGCCACCGCCGGCAGCTATCCACGGTGCGCCCGTGCGGCCAGCCGTCCTTGCGCTGCAGCGAGATCCCGAGCAGCATGCGGGCGTTGTCGCTGCTCCAGCGCGAAGCCGAGTACCGCTCAGCCCAAGCGTCGAGCTCCTGGAAGATGCGCTGGATGGTGCTGCGCTCACGGTGCTGCAGGTGGCCGATGGTGTTGCCGAACATGCCGACGACGAGCGACGCCTCCTGCTGCAGCGGCGGCAGCAGCTGCGCCCACTCCTCCGGCTGCTCCAGGTCGCCCAGAATCGGCAGCACCGTCAGCCGGCCGCCCTCGATCTCCGCGCCGAACTCCTGGTAGATGTTGGCGACCGTCTCCGACAGCAGCACCGGCGAGAAGTCCAGCGGCACCGCGACGACGTTGCGCGAGCGGTCGCCCTCGAGCAGCTCGCGCAGGACCTGGACGTCGGCCAGCCCGGAGCCGGTGCCGAGGCCGATGTAGATCACGCTGCCGGTGGCCCAGGGCTGCTCGGCGCCGTGGAGCTCGTCGTACATGGCCTCGCCGGCGGTGCGCTCGGCCTCGCGGTAGGTCGAGTTGCTGGCGACCGTCAGCCAGTTGTCCGGTCCGCGCGAATCGGTGTAGAGGTGCTTGTGGTTGATCGAGCGGTCCCGCTCCAGGATCTGGAAGCCGGGGACGATCCAGCCCGACCACGACGACGGCGGGAACCACAGCTGCAGGTAGGACGCCCCCCCTCCGGCCGACGGCACCGGCCGCGCCTCCTGGAGCCGGAGCCGGAAGTACTTCTCGGAGCCGCGCCCGTCCGGCTTGCGCTGCCAGCGCTCGTCCAGCACAAGGCTCTTGCCGGCCGGCACGTCGACCGGCCAGCGCGCGGCTTCGATGGCCTCGCGCAGCCGAGACAGGGCCTGGCGGGCGGCGCGCAGCTTCTTGTCGTCCACCGGCTCGCCGTAGAGCTCGAGCGCGATGTCCTGGCTGGTCCGCCACTGGTTCAGCAGGTACTGGGCAAGGGTGTTCGTCCGGCTGGCCATAGCCGCAGGGTAGCCCGTGACCGGTCACCGTTGGCCGGAACGGAGGCTAGTTCTCGTTACATAACACGCAGCCTCGGCCGAGTAGGGCCAAACTGCCTCCCCTCGGTCAGCCTCCCTCCGCGCCGCCCTCCAGCTCCACCGAAGCCAGCATCGCCTCCAGCGCCGTCAGCGACTCCGGCCGCGACCAGCGCAGCTCGAAGCCGATCAGGGTCTCCCCGGAGAGGAAGAACACCACCGTCTTGCCGCGGCCCTCGCCGCGCACGTCGTGGATCCGGATCGCCTGGCAGCCGGCGACCTCGGTGTCGACCGGGGCCGGATCGCCCTCGTCCTGGATCTGCTCGACCAGCTCCGCCAGGGTGAAGGAGAAGGGCACGGATTGCACGTGCAGCTCGACCTGGTCGGGGCCGTCGGGGGCCTCGAACTCCGCCACCTCGTCCCCGAGCCGGCCCGGCTCGCTGAGCTCCGCCTCCCAGCCCTCGGGCACCGCGAAGGACAAGCCGAGCAGCGGGTCGGTGTAGCGGCCGTCGACCATCGCCGGCGCCACCCCGCCCTGGCGCAGGTCGAACACCCGGTCGCCGTAGCGCAGCTCCAGGACCTCGATGTCGAGGTTGCCGAAGACCCGCGCCAGCTCCAGGAAGCCGTTGTCCTCGTCGTCGCCGAAGGCGCCGACGGTGAAGGCGATGTGGGTCGAGTCGGCCCAGCCGAAGCCGAGGGTGGCGTCCAGGGCGCACCAGTCGCCGACCCAGACCTCGGTCCAGGCGTGGCCGCCGAAGATGCCGCCGAAGTACTCGAAGCCCATCGACACCCGGGCCGGGATGCCCACCGCGCGGCACATCGCCGCCAGCAGCACGGCGTGCTCGGAGCAGTCGCCGGTGCGCTCGGCGAAGACCTCGGCGGCGGAGGCCAGGGCCACGTCCATGTTCTTCTCGTCGATGTGCTCGTAGACCCAGGTCTCGAGCTTCTGGGCGGCGGTCCAAGCGTCGGTCTCGCCGGCGATGGCCTGCTCCGCCGCGGCGACGATGCCGGGGTCGTCGCACTGGACCATCTCGCCCGGCTCCAGCGCGGCGAGGGCGTCGTCGGGCATGCCGCTGGGGTCGAGCGGCAGCGCCAGCGGCGCCGGCGGCTCGATCCGGGTCACGCGGAGCAGCAGCTCGCCCTCGCTCTGCTCGAGCACCTCCTGGCGGCGGTCCTCGCCGAGTTCGGGAAGACCCAACGCCGGGTCGCGCAGCTTGAGCCGGAACAACCCTTCCTCCACCTGGCGCGGCCGGGCGATGCGCCGGTCGCTGCGCACCACGGTGTCGTTGAACAGGTCCCGCAGCGGCTCGCCGTGCTGCAGGGAGGCCAGGGCCTCCTCGCGGTCGGCCATCACCACCGTCATCTCCAAGCCGCCGGCGATCCTCGAGATGCTGCGCAGGGTCCGGCCCTGGCCGTCGATCCAGCTCCGGGAGCGGGCGCCCGGGAGCAGCTCGGACTCGGTCCAGACCAGCGTGCAGGGCACGGTCTCGCCGCGGAATTCGATCTCCTCGACCGGCCCCACCTCGATTTCCACCGAGTAGATGCCCTGCGTGGTCGGGTCGAAGGCCGGGACCGCGCCGATCGCGCCCTCCCCCTCCTCGATCAGCAGCAAGGTCAGCTCCTCCAGCCCGCGCGGGGAGACCGCGCCTTCCTCCCACTCCAGCTCGACCGGCGTCTCGCGCCCCATCAGGGTGGTGGTGCCGCGCAGGAAGCCGTCCTCGACCACCCCTCGGAAGACGGTCGGGTTCTTGGCCATCACCATCTCGGACGAGGCCCGCAGGATGCGCCCGATCCGGTCCTCGACCACGTCCATGCTCATGGAGATCTCGACCTCGCCGCCGAGGCGGCCGAAGCGGAACTCGGCGCTCTGGTGCACCCGGTAGCGCTCCTCGCCGTCCTCCTCGGAGCGGAAGATGGCGTTGAAGCTGTAGCCCATGGGCTGGCCGCCGATCTCGAGGATCTGCCAGACCTCGCGCACCAGCTCCTCGGCGGGGGGCGGCGCGGGGTCCTGGGCGGCGGCGGCCGCGGGCGAGCAGAGCAGGAGCAGTGCGGAGAGGGTGAGCAGGAGTCGGTTCATCACTTCGAGACCGCGAGGCGGCGGTAGTAGAGCCAGCGGGAGGCGAGGACCGCGACCACCGCGAAGCCCCACAGCACCGCCAGGGAGGTGAGGATGTTCGGGTGGGTCCAGTCCTGCTGGTGGAAGAACATGTTCTGCAGCCCGCTCATGGCCCAGTGGACCAGGGTGCAGCGCATGATGACCTCGACCACCTGCGGCACGTCGAAGAGCTGCAGCGGGAACCAGGCGCCGCCGAGGCAGCTCATCACCAGGATGATCAGGGTGGAGACGCCCTCGGCCTGCTTCTGGGTGCGCGCCCAGGTGGCGACCAGCAGGCCGAAGCCGGTGACGGCGGCGGTGATGCTGATCATGAGGATCGCCAGCGTGACCGGGTCCTGGAAGGCGCCGAAGCCGAACAGCAGCTCGCCGTAGCTGAACAGCACGATCAGCTGCACGTAGCCGATGATGACGGTGAAGATCAGCTTGCCGAGCAGGATGGCGTCGCGCGAGATCGGCGCCGCGAGCAGGCGCGGCAGGGTGCCGCCCTCGCGCTCGACGATCAGCGAGCTGCCGCAGGCGACGAGGCCGAACATCAGCATCATCACGACCATGCCGGCGACGGATTGGGCCTGCATGTAGCCCATCTGGCGGGGCCGTGCCGGCGGCGGGATGTCCTCGTTGGCGACCGGCACCATCGAGGTCATGAAGGTGTCCATCGAGAAGGCCTGCTCGATGTCGGCGGCGGCCGTCGCCGGCGGCGCGGCCTGCTCCTCGGCCTCCTCCTCGTCCACAAAGACTTCGATCAGGCCGCGGATCATCTCGGCGGCGGCGACCACGCCCTGGGCCTGCTCGGCCTCCATGCCGAGCTGCTCCATCTGCCGGCCCATCATGGCCGGGAAGCTCTTGCCCTCGGTAGCGCCCATGTAGGCCTGCATCAGCCCGATGGAGATCATCTGGCCCTCCATCGAGCGGGCGGGGTCGCGCACCATCTGCAGCTCGGGCAAGCCGCCGGACTCGATCGCGGCGCCGAAGCCGGCGGGGATGATCAAGGCGTGGTGGGCGTCGCCGTCCTCGACCTTGAGCCGAGCCTCGGCGGCGTCGACGGGCTCGTCGCCGGCCCGCGGGCGCAGGGCGATGGTCGAGGAGTCGCGCAGCAGCTCGACGAAGGCACCGCTGCCGGAGCTCTGGTCCTCGTCTGCGAACCACAGCGTAGTGCGGCCCATCGCGCTCTGGCCGCCGTAGAGCACCTGGGCGATGAAGCCGAAGGCGGTCACCAACGCGATCGGCAGCAGGAAGCCGAGCAGCATGCCGGTGCGGTCGCGAAAGTAGCTGCGCAGGTCCTTGCGCGCGATGGTCCAGGCGTCGCGGACGAGGCTCATGCGTGGTCCCTCAGGCTGTGGCCGGTGAGGCCGAGGAAGACCTCCTCGAGGTTCGCGCCCGGCGTGCCGGCCCGCGCGGCCAGCTCCTCGGCGCTGCCGAGGTCGACCAGGCGCCCCTGGTCGAGGATCGCGATGCGGTCGCAGAGGCGCTCGGCCTCCTCCATGTAGTGGGTGGTGTAGAGCAGGGTGCGGCCGTCGGCGCGCAGCGCCTGCAGGGCCTCGAAGATGTGGTTGCGCGACTGCGGGTCGACGCCGGCGGTGGGCTCGTCGAGGATCAGCAGCTCGGGCTGGTGCAGGTCGCCGGCGGCGATGTTCAGGCGCCGCTTCATGCCGCCGGAGTAGGTGTCAGCGCGGTCGCCGGCGCGGTCGGCGAGGCCGGTGATCTCGAGGCCGCGGTCGACGGCGGCGGTGAGGGACGCCCCGGCGAGGCCGCCGAGGCTGCCGAAGAACTCCAGGTTCTCGCGCCCGGTGAGCTCCTCGTAGATGGCGAGCTCCTGCGGGACCAGGCCGACGCGGGCGCGGTCGGCCGCGACCCGCGCCGGCGTGAATGCCGCGCCGCCGAAGCGCATCGCGCCCTGCCAGCCGTCGAGCAGGCCGCAGACGCAGGAGATCGTCGTCGTCTTGCCGGCGCCGTTCGGCCCGAGGAAGCCGAAGATCTCCGCCTCGTGCACCGCGAAGCTGGCGCCGTCGACGGCGGCCCGGTCGCCATACCGGAAACGCAGCTCATCGACTTCCAGGAGAGGGATGGAGGTCATGAGGGGATGCTAGCCCTCAGGTGTCAGGCTCCTTCGGTAAATTTCCGGCGCCGCCGCCCCGGAACCGGAGTTCCTTGACGAAGGAGCCTGACACCGAGCCCTTAGTCCAAGCCGTCGATCCGGCCCTGCGCGTCCAGCCTGATGTTCAGCGCCGCGGGGCGCCGCGGCAGGCCGGGCATGCGCATGATGTTGCCGGTGATCGGCACCAGGAAGCCGGCGCCGGCGCTGATCAGGATCTCGCGCACGGTGACCACGAAGTCCTTCGGGCGGCCGAGCAGCTTGGGGTTGTCGCTGAGGCTGGACTGGGTCTTGGCGATGCAGACCGGCAGCTTCTCCATGCCGAGCCGCTTGATCTTGGCGATGTCCTTCTTCGCCCGCGGCATGAAGTCGACCGCGTGGGCGCCGTAGACGGTGGTGGCGACGGTGCGGATCTTGTCCTCCACCGAGTCGGCCAGCGGGTAGAGCGGCTGGAAGCGCCGCTCGCAGCTGTCGGCCAGCTCGACCAGGCGCCGCGCCGCGTCCACCCCGCCCTCGCCGCCGCGGGACCAGATGTCGGCGACCTCGACCGAGACCCCCAGCTCCCGGCAGCGGTCCACCACCGCCGCCACCTCCTCGTCGGTGTCTCCGGAGAAGCGGTTCACGACCACCAGCTCGGGCACGCCGAAGTGGTCGATAGTCTCGAGGTGCTTCTCCAGGTTCGGCATGCCGGCGCGAACGGCCGCCGGATCAGGCTGATCCAGATCGGTCAGGGCTACCCCGCCGTGCAGCTTCAGCGCCCGCACCGTCGCCACCAGCACTACGCAGCTCGGCGACAGGCCCGACTGACGGCAGAAGATGTCGAAGAACTTCTCGGCGCCCAGGTCGAAGCCGAAGCCGGCCTCGGTCAGCACGTAGTCGGCTACCGACAGCGCCGTCTTGGCCGCGATCACGCTGCTGGTGCCGTGGGCGATGTTGGCGAAGGGGCCGCCGTGCACGAAGGCCGGCGTGCCCTCCAACGTCTGCACCAGGTTCGGCTTCATGGCGTCGCGCAGGATGGCGCACATCGCGCCCACCGCGCCGATCTCGCCGGCGGTCACCGGAGACTCGTCGTAGCCGAAGCCGACCAGGATCCGCGACAGCCGCGCCTCCAGATCCTCCAGGTCCTCGGACAGGCACAGCGCCGCCATCACCTCCGAGGCCGCCGTGATGTCGAAGCCGGTCTCGCGCGGCACGCCGTGCACAGGGCCGCCCAAGCCCACCACGATGTCGCGCAGCACGCGGTCGTTCATGTCCAGCACCCGCCGCCACAGCTTGCGCGTCGGGTCCAGCCGCGGATCCAGCCGGAAGTGGATGTGGTTGTCCGCCATCGCCGCCAGCAGGTTGTTGGCCGCCGTGATCGCGTGCAGGTCGCCGGTGAAGTGGAGGTTGATGTCCTCCATCGGCACCACCTGCGACCAGCCGCCGCCGGCGGCGCCGCCCTTCATGCCCAGGCAGGGCCCCAGCGAGGGCTCGCGGATCGAGATGGCGCCGTTCAGCCCCAGCTTGCCCAGCGCCTGCCCCAGGCCGACCGTGACCGTGGTCTTGCCCTCCCCCGCCGGAGTCGGGGTGATCGCCGAAACCAGGACCAGCTTGCCGTCCGGCTTCCGGCCGGCGGTCGCCCCCGGCAGCACCTTGGCCTTGTGGCGGCCGTAGAGCTCCAGGTGGTCCTCGTCGATGCCGAGCTTGCCGGCAATCTCTTGGATCGGGCGCAGTTCGGCCCCTCGGGCGATCTCCAGGTCGGTCGGGGCGGTCATCCCCGTAGAATAAGCCCGCGTGACGGAAGAGCAGGCCGACCACCGGCGCCTCGAAGACCGTCTGGGGTACCGCTTCCGCGACCGGGAGCTGCTGGCGCGGGCGCTGACCCACGCCTCCGCCCGGGACGGCCACAACGAACGGCTCGAGTTCCTGGGCGACGCGGTCCTCAACCTCGTCGTGGCGGAGGCCCTGTTCCGCACCCTGCCCGATCTGCGCGAGGGCCGCCTGACCGAACTCAAGGCGCTGCTGGTCTCCCGCGACACCCTGGAGCGGGTCGCGATGCGCCTGGGTCTGGCCGAATTCGTGCGCACCGGCGGCAGCCTCGCCGAGCGCGGCAGCATCCCGCGCTCGGTGCTCGGGAACGCCCTGGAGGCGCTGCTCGGCGCCCTCTACCTCGACGCCGGCGAGGCGGAGGGCCTGGAGACCGCCGCCAAGGCCTCGCTGGCCTGGCTGCAGCCGGAGATGGCCCGGCTCGAGACCGAGCACGCCCGGGCCCGCTCCAAGTCCAGGCTCCAGTCCTGGTCCCAGCGCGCCCACGGCTGCCTTCCCGAGTACCACCTGGTCGAGACCTTCGACCACCCGGAAGCCCACGCCTTCCAGGTCGCCGCCGTGGTCGCCGGCCGCCGCTTCCCTGCGGCCTGGGCCAGCACAAAGAAGGACGCCGAGCGCCTGGCCGCCTGGGAGGCGCTGCTGGTGATCCAGGGAGAGTCGGCGGCGTGAGCGCCAGCCGACGTCGCGCGGCGGCGCCGCTGCCGGGCGAGTCCGGCCTGCTGGCCGAGGCGCCGACCTGGCGCGAGCTGGTCGCGGCTTGGAAGAAGTCCAAGGCTCCGCTCCATTGGGGCGGCTTCTGGGGCTCCTCGAAGGCCCTGGCCACCGCCACGCTGGCCCGGGAGCTGCAAGCGCCGATGCTGGTGGTGGTCGCCGACCACGCCGCCATGGAACTGGCCCTCGACGACTTGGTCAGCTTCGGCGCTGGCGCGGTGCCCTTCCCGGCCCGCGAGGCCCGTCTGGGCGCCGAGGCCGAGGTCCTGCGCGAGCGCTTTCACGCCCTCGAGCTGGTCCGTCGCGAGGGCTTCGCCGGCGTCCTGGTGGCGCCGCTCGCGGCGATGCTCCAACCGGTTCCCGCCGCCGGCGACGCCGAGGCGGTGCTCGAGCTGGAGCAGGGCATGCGCCTGGACCCGGCGGCGCTGCTCAAGCGCCTGGTCCGGGCCGGCTTCGAGCGCGTTCCGGCGATCTCCAACCCCGGCGAGCTAGCCCTGCGCGGCGACATCCTCGACCTCTACGCGCCGGCCATGGGCGAACCCCTGCGTCTGGAGTTCTTCGACGACGAACTCGAGAGCGTCCGGGTCTTCGACCTGGCCACCCAGCGCACCCGCCACGTCCTGCACCAGGTCAAGGTCCCGCTCAGCCAGGACCTGGCCGAGACCGCCGGCGAGGAGGAGCTCCTCCCCCACGACCGGATGCCGGCCCACCTGCGGGTCGTCCACTGGGAGCCGTCGCTGATCCAGGAGACCGGCCAGCGGCTGGCGCTCCGCGGCGGCGAGTTCAAGCGCTGCCAGGCTCGCTACAGCGACTTCGCGAAGAAGGGCCGGGCCAAGGGCGGCGCGGCGCTCGAGCTGTCCACCCTGCCCGGGCACGACGGCACCCTCGACGTGCTCTCGGTCGAGGAGTACTGCCAAGGCGTGGCCGAGGGCGCGGCGCTGCTGGCCGAGCGCGCGGCCGACGGCGAGCGGGTCCACGTCTGCTGCGCCACCGATGCCGAGGCCGAGCGCCTGCGCCACCTGATGGAGGACCGCGGCCACGACCCGGCCGCGCTGGCGCTGCGGCTCGGCGGCCTGGAGAAGGGCTTCCGGGTCCCCGAAGCCCGGCTGACGGTCCTGCACCACCGCGAGCTGGTGCCCGGCCACAGCGCCCACCGGCCCAAACCGCGTCACAAGCGCCACGAGACCGCCGCGGTCGACAGCCTGCTCTCGCTCAAGGCCGGCGACCTGGTGGTGCACGCGGTCCACGGCCTGGGCCGCTTCCGGGGCATCGACTCCGGCGAGGCGCCGCCCCAGGCCGAGGCCGGCGCCGAGGCCACGGCCCAGGACGTGATCGTGCTGGAGTTCGCCGAGGGCGCGCTGCTGCAGGTGCCGGTCTCCCGCGTCGACCTGATCGAGCGCTACATCGGCGCCGGCGGCGGGGCCGGGGCGCCGCCGCTCGACCGGCTGGGATCGGGCAGCTTCCTGCGCCGCCGCGGCAAGGTCGAGGCCGCGGTCGAGGACCTGGCGGCCGACCTGCTGGACATCCAGGCCCAGCGCCAGAGCAGCCACGGCCTGCCCATGCCCTGGTCCAAGGAGCAGGAAGAATTCGACGCCAGCTTCCCCTGGGAGGACACCCCCGACCAGGCCCAGGGCACGCGCGAGATCATGGAGGACCTCGGCATGCCGGCGCCGATGGACCGGCTGGTCTGCGGCGACGTCGGCTATGGCAAGACCGAATTGGCCGCCCGCGCCACCTTCCGCGCCGTCGCCGCCGGCTTGCAAGTGGCGATCCTGGTACCGACCACCGTGCTCGCCGAGCAGCACGCCCGGACCTTCCGCCAGCGCTTCGCCGACTGGCCGGTCACCGTCGCCCAGCTCTCGCGGATCGTGCCGCCGCGCCAGCGCAAGGAGGTGATCGAGGGGCTGGCCTCGGGCGCGGTCGACATCGTCATCGGCACCCACCGGCTGCTGTCGCGCGACGTCCGCTTCGAGCGCCTCGGCCTGGTGATCATCGACGAGGAGCAGCGATTCGGGGTCAAGGCCAAGACGGCGCTGCAGAAGAAGCGCGCCACGGTCGACGTGCTGACGCTGTCGGCGACGCCGATCCCGCGGACGCTGCACATGGCGATGGCCGGAATCCGCGACATCACAGCGCTCAGCACGGCACCGGTCGGCCGGCTCGAGGTCCACACCGAGATCCGCTACGGCGACGAGGACGAGCTGATCGCCGACGCCTTGCGGCGGGAGCTCGAGCGCGGCGGTCAGGCCTTCTTCGTCCACAACCGGGTCGCGGACCTCGAACACCTCGCCGCCCGGCTGCATCGGCTGTGCCCCGGGATCACGGTGGTCACCGGCCACGGCCAGATGGAGCCGCGGGAGCTCGAGAAGGCGATGCTGGCCTTCGTCCGCGGCGAGGCCGACGTGCTCTGCTGCACCACCATCGTCGAGAGCGGGCTGGACATCCCGAACGCCAACACCATCTTCCTCGACGACGCCCAGAACTACGGCCTGGCCGACATGCACCAGCTGCGCGGCCGGGTCGGCCGCTCGGCCACGCGCGGCTTCTGCTACCTGCTGATCCCGCGCGGCCAGCCGCTGTCGCAGGACTCGCGGCGGCGGCTGAAGGCGGTCGAGGAGCTGCGCTACCTCGGCGCCGGCTTCCAGATCGCGATGCGCGACCTGGAGATCCGCGGCGCGGGCAACCTGCTCGGCGCCGAGCAGTCCGGCCACATCGCCGCGGTCGGCTTCGAGACCTACCGGCGGCTGCTGGGCCAGGCGGTGTCCCGGCTCAAGCGCCGCGGCCACGGCCAGCCGGCGCCCGGCGCGGAGGGCGCCAAGCCGGACGCCGCGGTCGAACCCGCCGCCGACGTCTCGATCGGCGTCGCCGCGGCGCTGCCGCCGGAGTACGTGCCGGACGAGGAGTCCCGGCTCCAGATCCTCCGGGAGCTGGACCAGGTCCGCGAGGCGGAGCAGGTCGGCGCCGCCCTGGAGGCCCTGCGCGACCGCTTCGGCCCCGCTCCCGAGCAAGTCGAGGCCTTGGCCCGGCTGTTCTTCCTCAAGCACCGCCTCGGCAGCCTCGGCCTGGACGCCTTGCAACGGGTCGACGACCGGCTGATCTGCGCCGTGCGCGACATGCGCCGGATCGAAAAAGCGCTGGCGCCCCACCGGGTCGATTTCCGGGTGATCACGCCCCGCCAGGCCCACTGGATGCTCCCCCGGCCCGATTTGACCCCAACACAGGTCCTGGACCACCTGTACTCGGTGGCTGGCGCTTGCCGGCCAGCGCCGAAACGCCGAGAATCCCGGGCTTCCCGTCGCCGCTGATGATCCTCTCCACCCTGCTGCTCTCCTTGGCCGCTCCGGCCGCCGCCCCCCTCCCGCAGGTCCAAGCCCCCGGCGGCGAGGGCGAGCTGCAGGTCCGGCTGCGCCTGCGCGCGATCGTCAACGACCAGATCCTGACCGACGAGGACGTCTACTGGCTGGCCCGGCAGAGCTTCCGCCTCCCTCCCGGCGTGGCGCCGACCCCGGATCAGC
This sequence comes from uncultured Planctomycetales bacterium, assembly GCA_964482495.1. Taxonomy (GTDB): domain Bacteria; phylum Planctomycetota; class UBA1135; order UBA1135; family UBA1135; genus J029. The sequence continues at coordinate 5,504 of CAYZXS010000061.1, read as the reverse complement.
TCGACGCCGTCTACCCGGTCGCCGTCGCTGACATGCTGCTGCGGGAGGGCTGGCGGCTCAGCGGCCGGGACGAGGTCATGCTCGACCGGATCGTGCAGAAGGAGCTGGACGCCCGCATCGAGCAAGCGGGCTCGCTGGCCGCGCTGAGCGCCGAGATGGCCGCTGGCGGCGGAACCATCGACGACTTCAAGCGCTTCTACCGGCGCATGGTGGTCGGGTGGCTGTTCCAGAGCATCGAGACGGGCCAGCAGCCCGAGAAGGGCAAGGCCGTCAAGGTGGTGATGTTCGTGCCGCCCCGGGAGATCCGGGCCTACTACGACGACAACCAGGACTTTTACTCCACCGTGAAGCGGGCCAAGGGGCGGATCCTGATGATCCCCAAGGGCCAGGACGAAGCGGCCAGCCGGGCCCGGATCCACGAGATCCGGGACGAGCTCGCCAGCGGCGCCAAGACCTTCCTGGAAGGGGTGGAGGCCTACTCCGACTTCAAGCGCCCCCTCGGCGGCGCCAGCGGCTGGATCACGGCCGCCTCGAGCCGCTTCGCCCCGCCCCTGAAGGAGTTCTTCCTCGGCCACCCCGAGGGCACCCTCAGCGAGCCCCTGGACCTGGGCCGCGATTGGGCCGTCTGCCTGCTGGAAACCATTGAAGAGGGTGGAGTTACGCCCTTCGAAGAGGTCCAGGAAGAGATCCGTACCGCCCTCCTCGACGAGCGCTATCAGGAGACCCTGATGCAGGCCCTCGTGCGCACCCGAGAGCGGTGCTACGTCTGGCCTGCGGAGGAGATCGACCAGGCCCTGGCCCAGCGCTTCGCCCAGCTCACCGGCGAAGTCGAAGAAGAGCTGTAAAATCCCCGTCCCCCCTGAACCGGCCAGGCCCTGGCGCGTTGTGAGCGTGCCGTCCGCCCACCCCCCGGCCGCGTAAAGCCATGTCCGAACAACCGATCCAGCCTCTCGACATCGATTACCACCGCTCCTGGGAACAGGAGAAGAGCTTCAACGATGTCCTCGCCGACACGTTGAGCAAGGCCCCCTACCTGCTGGTCTCGCTGGCCATCCACGGCCTCGGCGCCCTGGTGCTCGCCGGCTTCGCCTTCCTGCGCAGCCAGGCCCAGGAGGCCCCGACCATCGAGATGCAGGCGGCGCCGCCGCCGCCCGAGATCGAGGAGCCCGAAGAGGAGCCCGAGGAGGTCATCGAGGAGGTCATCGAGGAGCCGGTGCTTCAAGAGACCGAGATGGAGGAGGTCGAGCAGGAGACCGTCGAGGAGATGGGCGACCCCGACTTCCTGAGCGACGCTCCCTTCGACTCCGACGCCTGGAACAACGACGTCGGCCTCGGCGGCGGCGCCGGCGGTCTGCGCGGCGGCCGGGGTGGCCGCGGCGGCCGCAAGGGCGGCAACCCGACCGAGAAGGCGGTGGCCGCGGCGCTCAAGTGGCTGCACGACCACCAGGCCCCCGAGGGCTTCTGGGACTGCGACGAGTTCATGTACTACGACAAGTACCCGGAGAAGCCCGCCTCCGACGGCGAGGGCAGCCCGGTGAACGACGTCGGCGACACCGGCCTGGCGCTGCTGGCCTTCCTCGGCCACGGCAACACCATGTCCGAGGGCAAGTACAAGCAGGACGTGGTGCGCGGGGTCAACTGGCTGAAGAGCAACCAGCTCGACAACGGCCTGTTCGGCGACGAGGTCGGCAACCCGACCCTCTACAACCACTCGATCGCCACCATGGCGATGGGCGAGGCCTACTACTTCGGCAAGTCCCCGATCCTGCTGATCCCGCTCAAGAAGGCGATCGGCACCATCACCCGCGCCCGCAACGAGTACACGGTGTGGCGCTACAGCCTGACCCCGAACGGTGACAACGACACCTCGATCACCGGCTGGATGGTGTTCGCGCTCGAGACCGCCCACGACGCCGGCATCGACATCGACTCTGCGATCTTCCGCGACTCGGAGGACTGGTTCGACACCATGACCGACTCGCTCGGTCGCACCGGCTACAACATAGAGGCCCAGGCCGGTTCGCGCCCGTCGCGGCCGCGCGCCTACCTCGAGCGCTTCCCGCCGGAGAAGTCCGAAGCCCTGACCGCGGTGTCGCTGCTGTGCCGGATCTTCATGACCGACACCAGCAAGGTCAAGAAGTGGAAGGACCACCCGAAGTACGAGGTCATGAAGAAGCACGCCGACCTGCTGGTCGACTGCCTGCCGATCTGGGATGAGGAGGGCGGCTCCTGTGACTTCTACTACTGGTACTACGGCACCTTCGCCATGAACCAGTGGGGCGGCGACCAGTGGAAGAAGTGGAAGAAGGCCATCGAGACCGCCTTGCTCGAGAACCAGCGCATGGAGGATCCCGAGGACAACTTCTACGGCTCCTGGGACCCCGTCGGCCCCTGGGGCGAGGACGGCGGCCGCGTCTACACCACCGCGACCGGCGCCCTGATCCTCGAGGTCTACTACCGCTACGGCAAGGTCCTCGGCGCCCGTTAAGCGCTCCAGCACAGCGCGGTGCCAGGCTCCTTCATGCAGTCCTGGCCACACGAAGGAGGGCAGCGCTCAGAGCGCTGCCCTCCTTCGTTCTTGCCGCCTCGGAGCGGCAGCCGATCGCCGGCCGATGACCCCGCCCTCACCCGGGCCTGTCATCCAACGAAGAAGCCAGCGAGGATCCTCAGATCCTCGCTGGCTTCCGGGGTTCCTCCGCCACCGCTCGCGACTTGACGAAGGAGCCTGACACCGACTACATGGCGTTCACGGTCCGGGCCAAGCGCGACTTGCGCCGGGAACCGGTGTTGGCGTGCATCTGGTGCCACTTGACGTTCTTGTCGATCATCTTCTGGGCCTGGAGCAGGCAGTTCTGAGCCTCTTCCTTGTTGCCCTCCTCGACCGCGGACAGGGTCCGCTTGATCCAGGTACGCATGGAGGACTTCCGGCCGCGGTTGAGCTCGCGACGGACATTGCTGCGCTTCAGAGCGCCCTTGGCAGACTGGGTGTTCGGCATGATCGAGGCCGGAATCCAAATTCCGGGCCGAACATTCTAGCGCCTAGCGGCGGGGCCGCAAGCTCGCCCTGCCTCAGTCCTCGCCCTCCGGCTCCTCCTCGCCCCGGGCGGCCCGCATGAAGGATTCCGGGTCCACCGCCAGGTCGAAGCCGCTGTCGGCCTCCTCATAGCGCTTGGTCCGGAGGGCCTGCTCGGCCGCCAGGTTCTTCCGGGCCCGCATGGCCTCGGTGTCCCGGGGATTGGCGTCCAGGGCCTTTTGGTAGTAGTCCAGGGCCGCGTCGACCTCGCCCTGGGCCGCCGCCAGGCCGCCCGCGCGCTTGGCCGCCTCGCCGTGGCGCTCGGCCAGCGCCCCGAAGGCCCCCAGGGCCGCCCCGGCGTAGCCGGCCCGCTCCAGCGAATCCGCCCAGTCGAAGCCCTTCTCCAGGTTCTGGGGGTTCTTGATGAAGGCACGGCGGCGCGACCGGGCCTCCCCCTCGGCGTTCCGGGCCAGCTTGCTGATCCCGGCGGCCAGGCCGGCCGGGCCCGCGCCCAGCTTGCCGAACAGCCCCTTCTTGCCCTCGCCGAGCTTGATCAGGGCCTTGGTCAGCAGTTCGGCCGCCCGCGCCTCGCCCGGCGCGAAGTCCAGGACCTGGTCGCAGAGTTCGGCGGCGAAGTCGGCCTGGCCGCGGTTGAGGGCGTCTTCCGCCCGGTCGAGGTGTTTGTTCAGATCCATGGGCTTGTCCGGGACGAGGCTATTCTATGGCCTAGAGAAGGTCGTTCATGGACATCGTGCTCTACCCCGATCCGCGCCTGCGGAAACGCAACGCCCCCGTCGAAGTCTTCGACGAGGCGCTCGCCGCCACCGCGCGCGAGATGTTCCAGCTCATGTACGAGACCAAGGGGGTCGGCCTGGCCGCGCCCCAGGTCGGGCTGAGCCTGCAGCTGATGGTCTACAACCCCGAGGGCGACGCCGAGAAGCCCGACGGCGAGACCGTGCTGTGCAACCCGCACATCGTCCGCCGCGCCAAGGACAAGGACTTCGAGGAGGAGGGCTGCCTCAGCTTCCCCGGGGTCTACGCCCAGGTGCAGCGGCCGGTCTCGGTGGTGGTCGAGGCCCAGGACCTGAAGGGCGAGAAATTCACCCTCGAGCTCGACGCCTGGGAGGCCCGCATCTTCCAGCACGAGTTCGACCACCTCGACGGCATCCTGTTCACCGACCGCCTGACCCCGGCCAACAAGACCCTGGTCAAGGGCAAGCTGGACGACCTCGAGGCGGCCTACCGGGAACGTGCGCAGGCTTGAGGGCCTCGGCGCGCTGCCGGCCGGCCTGCGGGGCGGCGCGGTGGCGACCGTGGGCGTCTTCGACGGCGTCCACCTCGGGCACTTCGGGGTCATGCGCCGCGTGGTCGAGCGGGCGCGGACCCTGGGCGCGACGCCGACCGTGGTGACCTTCGCCGGCCACCCCAAGAACGTGCTCGTCGGCCGCGCGCCGGCCACCGTGACCAGCCTCGCCCACCGGCTGCTGCTGTTCGAGCGCGCCGGCGTCGAGGCCGCCCTGGTGCTCGAATTCACGCCGGAGCTGCGCGAGCTGAGCGCGGAGGACTTCGCCCGCCAGGTGCTGGTCCAGGGCCTCGGCGCGCGCGAGCTGGTCCTCGGCTTCGACAGCAAATTCGGCAAGGACCGCGGCGGCACGGTCGAGTCGCTGCAGCCGCTGGCGGCCGAGCTCGGCCTGGGCTTGACCGAGGTCCCGCCGCTCCGCCTGGGCGAGCGGGCGGTCAGCTCCACCGCGGTCCGCGAGGCGGTCCAGCTCGGCGAGCTCGACCGGGCGGCGGCCATGCTCGGCCGGCCGGTGAGCCTGCTCGGCACCGTCCGCCGCGGCGACGGCCGCGGCCGGGAGCTCGGCTTCCCCACCGCCAACCTCGACCCCCACCACGTGCTGCGGCCCCCGGACGGGGTCTATGCGGTGCTGGTGCTGCTCGACGGCGCGCTGCGTCCGGCGGTGGCCAACATCGGCGAGCGGCCGACCTTCGGCAGCCCGGGTCACTCGGTCGAGGTCCACCTGCTGGACTTCGAGGGAGACCTCTACGACCAGGAGCTCGAGGTCTTCTTCCTGGAGGCCCTGCGGCCTGAAGGGACCTTCGCCGGGGCCGCCGAGCTCGTCGCCCAGATCGGGCGCGACGTCGAGGCGGCCCGGGCCGCCGCCGCTGCAGCGCCAGGAAGATGGTCGATCCCCGGGGCCTACCTGCCCATCGAACATCCAGCTCCCGGCGCCGCGCGCGGATAGCAACAGGCGAGGATCACGACCGCCATTTGTCGCGGAATGCGACCTCCCCCGGTCAGCCGCGATCCTGCCATGCCCTCAGATGACCCCGCGGCGGGCGGGGCGGCGGACGAAATTCCCAGATTCCCCGGAGGCCCCTCAGGGGCAGAATGCCGGTGGCGCCCGCGTGGCCGACGGGGTATCCTTTTCGCCGCCTTGGGCGGGTAGCTCAGTTGGTAGAGCAACGGATTGAAAATCCGTGTGTCGGC
>CAYZXS010000060.1:0-18937 GCA_964482495.1 uncultured Planctomycetales bacterium | reverse complement strand
GCGCGCTGCTCGGCAGCGCTCTGGCCGCCTGGCCGCTGTTCCAGTCGGTGTCCCCGATCAACTGGCTGGTCTGGGGCGCGGCGGTCGGCGCGGGGTCGGAGTGGCTGCTGGTGGCCGGCGCCGTGGCCGTCGACTGGCTCTGGAGGCGCTCCTTCTGCGCCTCCCTGTGCCCGCTGGGGGCCCTCCACAGCCTGCTCGGTCGCTGGGCGCCCTTCCGTGTCCGCTTCGCCGCCGCCGCTGGCCGCCCGGGCTGCCGCCGCTGCTCTCAGGCCTGCTCCCTGGGCATCCCGGTGATGGAGCGCTGGTCCCACAGCGGCGCCCCGGCCCTCGGCGACCCCGAGTGCAGCCGCTGCGGCGACTGCCTGCGGGTGTGCCCGGCCGGCCGCCTGAAGCTGGGATGGGGGGCCCCCGGAGGGGTCACGCCGCCGCCGTCTTCCACGAGCTTCTCCACAATCGGGGTGGAGACCCGCCAATACGAAGTTTGAAAAGGCCTTCGGCGGCGGTTTCAACAGCTTGTCCACAATCGCGCTGGAAATACCCTGAGCCGGAAGCCGCGCCATGGAAGCGGCTTGGGTCACCCCACTCGGCGATTCCACAGAGTTGTCCACAATTTGAGGGGGACCCCGCGAACGCTGAGAAAGGTCGGCCCGCTGGCGCCCCCGGGGGCCGTTCTCCCGGCTTCTCCACAGGCTTTTCCACCGCGCCGGCGGCCCCGGCGAAGACAAAGCAACATCCTTCCCCGCGGGTACAAAAAGCGGCCGACTGCGCTCCCCCCAAAAAGTCGCACAGTCGGCCTACCGATCAGCAAGGGAAGGTCAGCGCCCCTCCCCGGGACGCCAACCCGCATCTGCCCGGTCGGTGCGAGCAGACACTGCATGGGTTATCAGCCAGACTTACGCCCTGCTCAAGGCCGGGTTTCGGCTTTCCTGGTGAAGATCGGGGGGTGACGAGGCCGAGGAATGGGCACGATTTCAGTGAGATTTTTGGCCCTGCGAGCCCCTGGCGATTGGAAAGTGAAAGGGAGCCGCCCGGTTACGGGTGGTCGCCGCCCTTCGCCGGGCGGCGTTCTCTTATCCCCTGGCCCAGCCCCCCTGATGGACCGTAAGCACCACATACGGATCGCCCCGACGAGCACGCCGACCCTGGTTCGGGAATGGCTGCTCACCAAGCGCGCCTTCCAGGCCTTTCATTCCCTGCCTGCGGATGAGCGCTTCCGTCACCTCGGAAAGCTTTTCGAACGACTCGCGCCTTGGATCGAGAGGGGAATCCGTGTGGCGACCATCCGGCACTTCCTCGTCCTGCCGCAGGAGATGGTGCTCGCGCGCGTCTTCGCCAAAGCCGCCAAGCGCGACGCCCTGCACGACTCCCACCAGTCCTTTGGTCTCTGGATCGAATCCCAGATCCTTCGCGATCTCGCCGACCCGGTGGACCAGCTCGGCGCAGTGAACGGCGCCGCGGGTGAACCCAGCGCGGAGCTTCAGCAGCGGTTCAACGATCTCCCCGTCGCGGATCGCGCCCTCTTGTTCCTCTACTTGGTGGAGGGGAGGAGCCGTCCTCAGGTGGCGCGGGCGACGGGCATGGCAGGCGCCGAGGTCGACGCATCGCTCCGGCGGACCTGGCGACGCCTCACCTCTGGCTTGCCGGAGCTACGGCTTCCCCAAGGCTGGAAGGAGCCGGACTTCTTCCTGGATGAGGATCGTTCGCGGGAGGCCGCCAGCGGTTCGGAGGGGGGAGGTGAGGCTCCCGAGCAATGAGCAGAAGCGCGATCCTCCGCGCTGCAGGCGCCTACGCCGACGAGGTCGCGAGGAGCCTGGGGTTGCTCACGCTCAAGGCATCGGTCTTGGCAGGGCTTAGGATCCAGGACGGCAACAAGTACGCTCCTGATGAGCGCCTGATCCCGAAGGACCCCGAAGGGCTCCACGCCGCGCTGCGGGATGCATGGCTGGAGTACGCCAGCCTCGGGGACGGGCTAAGTTGCTATCTCGAAGACAGCATGCAAATCGAGATCAACCTCGAGAGGATGAGCCAGACGGATTCGTGGAACGACGCGCTAGCCTTGGCGGCAGTGTCCGCGGAGCTACGTCATTGGGACCCGCTGGCACAGGTCACTTTGGCGGCGAACCTCCTTCGTTGTGGACAACTGGAAGGGGCTGAACGACGACTGGCCAAGACCGCGAGCGATACAGTTTCCACCTTGGAGCTCGCCAGGATCCAGATGAATAGAGCTGGAGTTGCTGATTGCGCCGGAGATGCGGAGCGAGCTTCTTTCTTTGCTGGGCAAGTTCTTGCCATTGACCCAACGAGCTGTTGGGCGTACTCGCTTTTTCAGCTCAACGACCAAGTGACCTCGAATCAGGCGGTAGCGGTCTAGCTGCTGGTAGACACGTGATCAAAGAGGATTTGCAGGAACTCAGGAGAGGTTTCATGGATCGACGGAGTTTCTTTGGGAGGCTTCCTGGAATCGCTTGCTTCTTGCTTGTTGCGGCTCTCCTCCTGATTTCTTCAGAGAGGGCATTCGGGCAAGCGGGGGGCGGGAATGGAACCACCATTGACGGATCTGCTGGTGGGACCGGAACCGTAACGCAAGTTCCCATTGGGCGGAAGAAGACCCCGCCCCCCGAATTGGAATAGTCCCTATGGATTCGGCGCGGTTCGGGCAGCGGGTGGGAGGCCTTGGATCCCGTTGGTGGTGGAGCGTTTAGTGACTAGAGCGAGGCTGCTGTGGGCTCTAGGGATCGCACTACTGGCGTGGGTTCTCACATATGTACTAGACCATAGGAACGGTCAGCCTCGCCCTCCGAGTAGCGAGGGACTCGCCCCTCTCCAGTCGGTGGATTCCCCTGTCATAGTGGGTGATGGTGGGGATCGTGTTCGGAAGGAAGGCCTTGAGAGTTCGGGGCATGCCCCCACGGGCTCCACCTTGCTGGAAGGCCCAGATACTCGGGAGAGGATCGGAGGGACGCTCAGAATCCTGACTTCTGCCGGAGACCCTGCAAGAGGCTTCTATTCCATCTCAAAATGCTCTGAAGCCCTTGTGTCTTTGCTGATGGGTGATGTTGGCGCGAACCGGGATAGTATCGAGGCACTTGACGAGACTGTCTCTGGCACCTTTGAATCTGGCAAGGTTGATCTATCTTCTCTCGAGTTGGGGCCAGAATATTTTGTATGGACAGAGGTGGACGGCCACTTTGTTCACCATGGGTACATCCGTCCTCCAACCCCAGCCGAGGGGATTGAATGGAGACTCCAGCCTGCACCAAGGCTAGCTGTGGATGTGGTAGGAAGTACAGGGCTTCCGTTGTCGGCAATCGGTGTCAATGTTTTTCCCTCGGCCTCCGGATCTAGCTTCTTGGGCCTGCCGTGGAGAGAGCGGTTGCCCAGAAAGTTCTATTTATGGACTGGGCGTACAAATACTGAAGGTCGCGCCGTGCTTACGACGCCATTGCCAGAGCCAATGAGTGTTTCGGCGGATGCGATAGCTGGTTACAGTGTTCCGGCCGTCCATGAGGCGCGGGCTGGCGATACGGTCCAACTTATTTCTTCACCAAGCTGCGCCGTTTTTGGAGAGGTGAGGGATCAGGACAACGAGCTCTTAGGAAGAGGCTACGTGAGTTTCCTTTCTCAAGGAGAGGGCGGCACTGAAGATGCCGGTGTATCAGCAGTTCAATCGAATGGCACCTATTCCGCCACTTCGGTGTCGGCGACCTCCCCGCACTTGTTGGCAGTTGCGTTTGTGGATGGATACGGCGTTGAGATGAAGGAAATCTCGAGGCCTTCCCCAGGGGAAGTCCGAAGGGTTGATTTTCAACTCCATCTGGCGTCATCGGCGACCATTCGACTGGAGGATTCGCGGGGGAACCCACTCCAGGGAATCGAGGCGATGGTGACAAGCAATGGAATGGACTGGGTTCCAGGTAGTTATGAAACAGATTTGAATGGGGAGTTCACCACTGCCGCGAACCTGCTTCCGGAAAAGAAATATCTACTTGAGTGGTGGTCAAGTTGGTGGGAAGGTGCGCCAATCCCATTCACGGTGACTGGCCATGTCGACGAGTCCCTAACTCTCCAGGTTCCCGCTGTCGGGAGACTGTCCTTCATCGGCTCTCACGAAGAGATGGGCCTATCTAGCACGGCCTCCTTCTTTCCATCTGGATCGTGGAGAACTCACCGAATCGACTGGGACCTATCTTCGAGGAATAGCCCAGTTCTGCCGGCAGGTCCTGGGCGCTTGCTCGTTAGGGAATCAGAAGGGCTGAGGCGCACCGTCCTCGTCGATGTTCCCGAGGGTGGAATTTCTGAAGTTCGCCTTACTAGAGCCCTTGCAGAACTGCGGTTTGTTGTTCCAGCGGAGATCGGCGGAGGAGGGGCGGTTCGGATTTCGACTGATGTCGGGATTCGCTCCAAAAGAGAAACTGCCTCGGTAGGCCCAAACACACTCCAACTCCCCACCGGCCGCTACAGCCTTGTCCTCGAGACGGGGTCAGAGCGGGGGTACAGCGTTGGTCCCTTCGACCTCACCGAGCAGGGGCTCGACCTCGGGGAGATCCAGATCGACTCCGCCTCGATCAGCGGCAACGTCTTCGACGAGGAGGGCGAGCCTTGGCCTGGGATGAACGTGGAGCTCTACCGCGACGATCATTGGTACGGCGGCCAGGTCCAGACGGCTGCCGACGGCGCATTCACCTTCGTGGACCTCGCGCCAGGGGAATACCGGGTCTTGGTCTTGCCGAATGATTCCCACCTGCTCTTCCAGCCGGACCAGGTCGCGACCATCCCTCTCGGATCGGGCGAGGCGCATTCCGGCCTCCGCTTTGTGGTGAAGGCGGGCGAGGCCACCACTTGCCAGCTCCCCCCTGCTCTCGAGCATCCGCTCGTGGGTTTCCACAGTCGCCCCGGCTGGATGGAGACCTCGCCCGTCGATGGTCGGAACGCCTTCCTGGTCGGCGCTTCGAGCGCCGGGGACTGGCTTGGCGGCCTCCGCCTCATGCCCGGGCGTGCCATGGTCATTGGTTCACGCCTGACCGCAGAGCAGTCCCTCTACGACCTCAGCGCCCTCCTTCCGGAATCCCGTGAGCTGAGCCTGGTCGACGGCGCTGGCGAAGCCCTCGCCCACGCCTTCGTCGAATTCCGGGTCACCGGTGACGCCATGCTGCCCGGCGGGGCTTCAACGGACGCAGAGGGGGGGCTCCTCATCCAATACTCGCCCGCGCTCCCCCTCGAGATGCTGGTCCACCTCCCGGACGGCGGCGTCTGCGTCGTCCCGGTCTCCTCGACGCCGGCCTCAGGCGAAGTCGTGGTCGGCGGCGGCCTCTTTCCGTCCAGGATCAGCTGCCATGACCTCGACGGCATCCCCATTGCCGGGGCAACCGTGTGGAACCCCGTCTCAGGCGCGAGGACGGTTACCGACGCAGGAGGCAGCGCCCAACTCCTCCACAGCGGCCCGGGCGACCTCCTCCGAGTGGAGAAGGCCGGCTTCCTTCCGGAGCGAGTGCGCGCCGCCGAGGCGATCGACCTCCCTCTCCGCCGCCTTCTTCCATCCACCGCGCTCGAACTCCCCGAAGGGATTCCGGTGCGTCGGCTCACCGTCCGCCCGCTCTTCCCCGCCGGGACCACCATCGCGCCGGTAGTCCGAGAGGGCGGTTCCGCCAACGAATGGGAGTTGCTCAACGCGGCTGAGGGGGATTATCGCGTCTTGGCGCTCGACAGCGAGGGCGTCATCCTCCTGGACCAAGAGGTCCATCTCCGGGCGGGTGTGCCGGGGCCAACCAGGCTCCGTTGACACCTCCGACCCCGCTTCCTCCTCGCTAGAATCGCCAGGAATGGACCGTCGAATCCCGGTACTCGCCCTCGCCCTCCTCTGTGCTGCCTGCGGGCAAGGAACTCCCGATCCGTCCGCCGTTCAACCGGTGGAGCCGCTCGTGGACGAAGGCGCCTGGGCCGCCATGGTCGAGGTCATCGACGCCGAGACCGACGCGCCCATCACCGGCGCCGCGGTCCAGGTGGTCGCCCTCGAGGGCCTCACCGACGAAGCGCCACCCGAGCTCCTGGCCCAGGGCGCCAGCGACTCCAGCGGCCGCTTCACTTGCGGCGGCCTGCCGCCCGAGGCCTGCCTGATCCGCGTCATCGCCGACGGTTATCGTCCGAACTCCGTCGCCGCTCACCCGCCCCGGGAAGGCAGCAACCCGATGGCCTCCTTGCGGCTCCGGCTCGCCCCCGCCGACTGAGCCCCTCGATCCCACCCGCCTCGATGCCTCCGCTCGCCGCCGTCCTGCTCCGCCTCTCCCTGCTGGCCTCGCTGCTCCTGCCCCTCGCGGCCTGCGCTTCGAGCGGCGCCGCCGTCGACGGCAGCGCGGTGGTCTTCCGGGCCGTGCTCACTCCGATCGACGCCGGCTTCGACCAGGCGGAGAAGATCGAGCACCGACACGAGCTGCTCCACCTCGGGCCGGCGCAGGCCTTCCTGCTGGCCTCGGTGCAGGTGGCCGAGGGCCCGTTCGCCGGCGACCAGTACGTCTTGCATTTCGAGCTCGCCGGCGCCGAGGAGAAGGACCGCTTCGAGGCCTGGACCGGCGCCCAGGAGCGTCGCCGCATGGCTTGGGTCCATCGCGGCGAGGTGATGTGCGCGCCGATGGTGATGACCGCGCTGCCCGGGGCCGGCGTGCTGGCCAAGGGTTACGAGGGCTTCACCCGCGAGCAGGCCGAGCGCCTCGCCGCCGAGCTGCGCGGCGACGGCTGAGCGGGCTCGCGGCGCCGCTCGCGGGATCCTGGATCAGCCCCCAGAATGGGGACATGCTCCAATCCCATCGCTCCGGCCCTCGGCAGCCGCGCCCGCGCCTGCGCGCGGCCCGGCTGGTGCGAATGGTCCTGGTGGTCGTGCCGGCGCTCGCCGCCGCCTCCGCCACCCCTGCCCAAGCCGGCCTCGACTGGGTCCGGACCCTGCCCCCCGCCGCGCCCGGCGCCGACGCCTGGGTCGACGTGGTGGTCCACGACTCCGCCGGCCGCGCCCTGCTCGTCGGCGTCGAAGACGACGCGGTGGTCGTCACCCAACTCGACGCCGCGGGCGCCCTGTCGTGGCAGAGCCGCTGGCCCTCGCTGCGCCCGCGCGTCGCCGGCGCCCTGGTCATGCACCAGGACAGCCTGATCGTCGGCGGCTCGACCAACGGCTACGGCGGCGACTTCTTCCTGCTCCGCTTCCTCAGCGACGGGAGCCTCACCTGGGAGCAGGTCTGGGACGCCGGCGGTCAGACCGAGGACGCCATGGTCGCCTTGGTCCCGGCGACCGACCTGCACTACTACGCCGTCGGCTCCAGCTACGACTGGTACTCGGGCGCCGACGACCTCCGGCTCTACCGCTGGGACGTCTTCGGTTCCCAGGCGTGGCAGCGCGACACCGGGCTGCCCGGCGGCAGCGCGGCGTTGGCGGTGGACGGCGCCCAGCGCGCTTCCGTCGCCGCGCAGGACGGCCGCGTCACCGCCTTCCAGAGTGACGGCACTCCGCTCTGGACCGCGGACACCGGCGCCGCCTGGCCGGTCGACCTGCTCGCCGCGCCCGGAGGCCAGCTCCTGCACGCCGGCATGGCCGGCCCGGCCTCGCTCCAGCTCAGCGTGATCGACCCCGCCGGGGCGGTGCTCGGCCAGCAGGCCTGGCAGCCGCCCGGAGCCTCGCGCTTGTCGTTATCGGCGATGCGCGCCGACGGCCTCGGCGGTGCCGCCCTCGCCGGCTGGGTGCAGCAGCCGGGACAGGAGTGGGACCTCTTCTTCGCCCGCGCCGCGCCGTCCGGCCCGATCGACTGGTGGTTCCCGTGGGACGCCGGCGGCGGCGGCGCCGAGTGGGTCGATGACCTCGCCCTCCACCCGGACGGCAAGCTGATCGCCTCGGGTTCGCTGCGCCGGCCCGGCGCGCCCGACGACGACGCGCTGCTGTTGGCGGTCGACCTGGCGAGCGGCGCGCTCGACTGGGCGGTCGAGCACGACGGCCCCGGCGATCGCAACGACGGCTTCGACGCCGTGGCCGTGGCCCCGACCGGCGAGATCCTCGCCGCGGGCGTCATGACCGAGCTGGTCAGCGGCACCTGGCACTACGAAGGCCTCGCCACCTCCTGGACGCCGGGCGGCGGACCGGCGCTGGCGCTCGCGGTCGGGCCGCTGGTCCGCGGGAGCCTGGCGACGGCGCAGGCGACCGGCGCCCAGCCGGGCGAGCCGGTGTTGCTGGCCTGGTCCGCCCGCGGTCCCGGGCCGGGCCGGTGCCTCCCGGCGCTCGGCGGCCTGTGCCTGGGCCTGCTGCCGCCGGTGACCGCGGCGGGGGTGGAGACGGCCGACCCCGCCGGGGTGGCCTCCTGGAGCATCCCGGTGCCGGCCACGGCCCCCCTGGTGCCGGTGAGCTTCCAGGCGCTGGCCCGGAGGGGCCTGGACGGCCGGGATTCGGTGCGGTCCAACCTCTCCACCTCCACGGTGCGCTGAGGCGGCCCCGGGGCGGCGGGCTCCGGGCAGGCCTCAAGCCGCCCCCGTCGCCGACCGCTAAACTCGACGCCGTGCGACTTCCCGCGACCCTGATCCTGATCGGCCTGACGGCCTGCGCCCAGGTGGACCCCGGCGTGGAGACCGAGGCCGGCTTCACCGCTGATGGCAGTACCAGCGCCGAGGCCGCGACACCGGTCCGCGCCATCGACGCCGCGCCGGCCCTGAGCGCCCTCGAGGTCGGCCTGCCGCCGCTCGCCGAGGCCCAGGCCCTGGCCGACCGGCTGCTCGACATCGGCCTGCGCGACCACCGCGCCTACGCCACCCTGCGCGAGCTGTGCGAGAAGGCTCCGCACCGGCTGGCGGGCTCGCAGGGCTACGCCAAGGCGGTGCTGTGGGCGGAGAAGACCATGGAGGCGGCCGGGCTGAGCAACATTCGCCGCGAGGGCGTGACGGCGCCGCACTGGGTGCGCGGCGCGCCCGAGGTCGTGACCATGAACTCTGGCCTGCTCGGCTCGCAGCCGCTGGCCGCCGCGGCGCTCGGCCGCTCGATCGGCACGCCGCCCGAGGGCATCACGGCGCCGGTGGTCGAGGTGAACGGCATCGCCGACCTGACCGCGCGCGCCGCCAAGGGCGAGGACTTCACGGGCAAGATCATCTTCTTCAACGAGCCGATGAACCCGACCGCGCGCGCCACCTTCCAGGCCTACGGCAAGGCGGTGCAGCAGCGCTCGCGCGGCGGCATCGAGGCGGCCCGGGTCGGCGGGGTCGCCGCGCTGGTGCGGTCGATGAGCACCAAGTGGGACGACGCGCCGCACACCGGCGCCATGCGCTACATCGACGGCGTGCCGCCGGTGCCGGGGCTGGCGCTGGGCATCCTCAGCGCCGAGGCCCTGAGCGCCGGCCTCGCGGCGGGCTCGGTCGAGTCGGTGACCATCGTCGCCCACTGCCAGAACCTGCCGGAGAAGCGCAGCTGGAACGTGGTCGGCGAGATCGTCGGCAGCGAGAAGCCGGACGAGGTCCTGGTCGTCGGCGGCCACCTCGACGGCTGGGACAAGGGCCAGGGCGCGCACGACGACGGCGGCGGCTGCGCGGCCTCGGTCGAGGCGCTGCGGCTGCTGATCGAGGCCGGCGTCAAGCCCAAGCGCACCATCCGCGTCGTGCTCTTCGCCAACGAGGAGAACGGCCTGCGCGGCGGCCGCGGCTACGCCGCCGAGCACGGGCCGAAGCAGAAGCACCTGCTCGCCATCGAGAGCGACGGCGGCAGCTTCGCCCCGCGCGGCATCGCCCTGAGCCTGCCGGCCCAGGCCAATGAGCGGCTGCGGCCCTACGGCATGCCGCTGAGCGCGGTCGGCGCCGAGCGCGTGCTCGACGGCGGCGGCGGCGCCGACATCGGCCCGCTGCGCGAGCACGGCTGCAAGATGGGCGCGCTGCGGGTGGACGACGCCCGCTACTTCGACCTGCACCACAGCGACAACGACACCATCGACAAGGTCAGCCCACGAGAGCTCGAGCTGGGCGCGGTGGTGATGGCCTACTGGCTGGCGCTGCTGGCGGACGCGGACGAGGCGGCGCTGGGGTAGGGGGCGGCCTGCTGGTCCCGGCGGCCCCTGATTGACCGCCCTGAGGGGGCAGGGGAGACTACGAGGTCGGCCTCGGGCAATCCGGCCCCCGAAAGCGGTCGAAACCGGCCGGAACCCGCCCTAATCGGACCCCGGCCCTGCCACCACAGCCATGTCCATCGACTTCAAGGAGAAGTTCGGCGTCAACGCCGGCTACGTCGAGTCCCTCTTCGACCAGTGGCGCACCGACGCCGCGACCGTCGACCCCGAGTGGGCGCGCTGGTTCGAGCGCAGCGCGCCGGCCGTCGAGCCGGGGGTGAAGGGGCCGATGGAGACCGACGAGGAGATGGCCGAGCCGCTGCGCGGCGTCGCCGCGAAGATCGCCGCCAACATGGAGGCCAGCCTGGAGGTGCCGACCGCGACCACGGTCCGCACGCTGCCGGTGAAGGTGCTCGACGAGAACCGCCGGGTCCTCAACCAGCACATGGCCGTGCGGGCGCTGGGCAAGGCCAGCTACACCCACCTGGTCGCCTACGCGCTGGTGCGGGCGATCGCCGAGCGGCCGAACGTGCAGTCGCGCGGCGAGCTCCGCGACGGCAAGGCCTTCAAGGTGACGCCGAAGCACGTCAACCTCGGCTTGGCGATCGACGTCCCGGCCGCCGGCGGCGGGCGCAGCCTGGTGGTGCCGTCGCTGAAGGGCAGCGAGGTGCTGAACTTCCGCGAGTTCTACGACGGCTACCAGGACCTGGTCGAGCGCGGCCGCGCTGGCAAGCTCGCCGCCGCCGACTTCGCCGGCACTACCGTGACGCTGACCAACCCCGGCGGCTTCGGCACCCAGCTCTCGGTGCCGCGGCTGATGAAGGGGCAGGGCCTGATCGTCGCCACCGGCAGCATCGGAGTGCCGCCCGAGGTGCGGGCCATCGCCCCGGCGCACCGCGCCGATCTGGCGATCTCGCCGGTCATGACCATGACCAGCACCTACGACCACCGCACCGTGCAAGGCGCCGAGTCCGGGCTGCTGCTCAAGCGGGTCGAGGAGCTGCTCGAGGGCGCCGACGGCTTCTGGGAGGCGATCTTCCGCGACATGCGCGTGCCGTGGTCGCCCTTCGCCGCCGCGCGCGACACCGACATCGACCACGAGGGCCTGTCGGACGCCGAGAAGCAGGCCAAGGTCTGGCTGCTGATCAACGCCTACCGGGTCCGTGGCTGCCGCCTCGCCGACCTCGATCCGCTGGAGTACCGGCCCGACCGGCTGCCGTCGCTGGATCCGTCGTGGTACGGCTTCACGATCTGGGACCTGGACCGCGAGTTCTTGACCGACGGCATGTGCGGCAAGAACGTGATGACCCTGCGCGAGATCCTCGAGGTGCTGCGCGAGACCTACTGCCGGCGCTGGGGCATCGAGTACATGCACGTGGTCAACCGCGAGCGCAAGCACTGGATCCGCGAGCGGGTCGAGCCGCGCCGCAATGAGCAGGTCTTCGAGCAGCGGGACCGCAAGCGGCTGCTGAAGCGGCTGGTGAAGGCCGAGAACTTCGAGCGCTTCCTGCACACGCGCTACCCGGGCAACAAGCGCTTCTCGCTCGAGGGCGCCGACACCCTGGTGCCGATGTTGGGCGAGATCCTCGACCGGCTGGCCGACAACGGCGTCGAGCGGGTGGTGATCGGCATGGCCCACCGCGGCCGGCTGAACGTGCTCGCCAACATCATGAACAAGAGCTACGAGCGCATCTTCGGCGAGTTCGAGGCCGTGGTGCTGCCGAGCTCGACCGAGGGCTCCGGCGACGTCAAGTACCACCAGGGCCAGCGCGGCCGCTACGAGACGCCGGACGGCAAGGCGGTCGAGGTGGTGCTGTCGGCCAACCCGAGCCACCTCGAGGCGGTCGACCCGGTGGTCTGCGGCATGGTGCGCGGCTTCCAGGACCGCGACGGTGACCGCGAGCGCGAGAAGACCGTCGGCGTGCTCATCCACGGCGACGCCGCCTTCACCGGCCAGGGCGTGGTGGCCGAGACCCTGCAGATGAGCGGGCTGCGTGCCTACGGCACCGGCGGCACCATCCACGTCGTCGTCAACAACCAGATCGGCTTCACCGCCAGCCCGAGCGACCTGCACTCGACCTACTCGTGCACCGACATCGCCAAGATGATCCAGGCGCCGGTCCTGCACGCCAACGGCGACTACCCCGAGTCGGTGCTGCGGGCGGCGCACGTCGCGGTGGACTATCACGCGGAGTTCGGCGCCGACGCGGTGATCGACATGGTGTGCTACCGGCGGCGCGGCCACAACGAGGGCGACGAGCCGGCCTACACCCAGCCGCTGCTCTATCAGAAGATCGCGCAGCACCCGACCGTGCGCGAGAACTACATCGAGCTGCTGGTGCGGCGCGGGGCGATGACCCGCGAGGAGTGCGAGGCGGTATCGGAGCAGTACGACGAGGAGCTTCGAGCGGCGCTCGAGAAGTCGCGCGGGGCGGAGGCGCAGGCCGCGGATGAGCTCGAGGCGTTCGAGCTGCGCGTGGATCACGAGGGCGACTGGTGCGACGCGCCGTCGCCGGCGACCGGGGTGGCGGAGCCGCGGCTGGTCGAGCTGATCGACCGCTGCAACAGCATGCCCGAGGGCCACGTCGTCCACCCGAACTTGCTGCGGCAGCTGCGCCGGCGCGAGGACATGGTGCGCGGCGGCCGCGATCTCGACTGGGGCTGCGCTGAGGCGCTGGCCTTCGGCTCGCTGGTCGAGGACGGCGTGCCGATCCGGTTGGCCGGGCAGGACAGCGGCCGCGGCACCTTCAGCCACCGCCACGCCGTGATCCGGGACCAGGTGACTGGCGCTGATCACCTGCCGCTGGCGCACCTTGCCGACGGCGCCGGCTTCGAGGCCTGGGACTCGCTGCTCTCCGAGGAGGCGGCGCTCGGCTTCGAGTACGGCTACGCCGCCGCCAAGCCGGCCGCGATGGTCCTGTGGGAGGCGCAGTTCGGCGACTTCGTCAACGGCGCCCAGATCCCGATCGACCAGTTCCTGGCGGCGGGGGAGTCGAAGTGGGGCCAGCGGGTCGGGCCGACCTTGTTGCTGCCGCACGGCTACGACGGGCAGGGGCCGGAGCACTCGAGCGCGCGGCCGGAGCGCTTCCTGCAGCAGTGCGCCGAGGGCAATCTGGTGATCGCCAACTGCTCGACCGCGGCCCAGTACTTCCACCTGCTGCGGCGCCAGGGAGGCGACCCGGCGCGGCGGCCGCTGGTCCTGTTCACGCCCAAGAGCCTGCTGCGCGATCCGCGGGCGGCGAGCCCGGTGGCGGAGTTCGCCGCCGGCGGATTCCGCGAGGTGATCGGGGAGGCGGAGGCCGATCCGGCCGCGGTTCGCCACGTCGTGCTGTGCACGGGGAAGGTCTTCCACGACTTCCTGAGCGCGCAGCCCGCGGAGCGCAGGCGCGAGGTGGCCGTGCTGCGGCTGGAGCAGCTCTACCCCTTCCCACGCGCGGCGCTGCTGGCCGAGCTGGAGCGATACCCCGGCGCCGCGCTGACCTGGTTGCAGGAGGAGCCCAAGAACATGGGCGCCTGGACCCACGTCCGCTCCTTCCTCTTGGAGCTCGGCCGCCCCGTGAAGTACCGCGGCCGCCCCGCCGCCGCCAGCCCCGCCACCGGCTCCTACGGCCGCCATCAGGCCGAGCAAGCCGCGATATTGGGGTCAGACATCGATTGATAATCGAGGTCTGACCCCTATAGTGCGCCGAGGAAGGCCACGATCGAGTCGAGCTTGGAGTCGTCGAGTTGCACGCCGGTCTGGTGCGCGGCCATGAGCTGGACCATCTCCCGCAGGTCGGTCACCGAGCCGTCGTGGAGGTAGGGCCCGGTGTGCTGGATGAGGCGCAGGCTCGGCACCTTGAAGAAGTACTTGTCCGCCTCCCTGCCGGTGGCTTCGAAGCGGCCCTCGTCGGTCAGGCCGGGCCAGGGCTTCACCAAGCCGAGCTTCTGGTACATGCTGCCGCCGAGGTAGGGGCCGCTGTGGCAGGCGACGCAGCCGCTGTCGAGGAAGGCTTCCAGGCCGGCGAGCTCGGCGCCGGTCAGCGCATCATCATCGCCAGCGAGGAACTCGTCCCACCGGCCCGGCTTGAGCAGACCGCGCTCGAAGGCGCCGATGGCCCGGCCCAGGTTGTCGTAGGTCAGCGGCTCGGCCTCCCCCGGGAAGGCGGCGGCGAAGGCCTCGACGTACTCGGGAATCCCGGACAGCTTCGCGACCACGGCGTCGCCGTCGGGCATGCCCATCTCGACCGGGTTGAGGATCGGCCCCTTGGCCTGCTCCTCGACGTCGGCGGCCCGGCCGTCCCAGAACTGTGCCAGGTGGCCGGCAGCGTGGAAGACGGTCGGTGCGTTGCGCCCGCCGAGTTGGCCGCCGACCCCGGTGTCCACTAAACCGGGGGAAGGTCACACCCTCCGCGGGGTTGTTCCGGCAGGTTTCCAGGGAAAGACGATGCGGTTCCAGGCCGTGGAGTGGGCCACCGGGAGGTTTAGCGGGCTGGTTTCTGCGGTCTTCAAGTGAGCACCTGGTTACCGATGTGACCCGCCCCTCAAGCCGGGGCCACAGACCACGAGAGTCCTGGCGGGTGAGCCAGGCATCCGATTGGGGCTGGCAGGAAACTCAGTCGGAGAGCCAGGATTGGACTGCCTCGCAGTAATGGCTCTCACCGCTGGCTTCCGTGCCGCCAATGCTGTTAGCCCACCATGGAGCCGCCCTCGGATTCGAACTCTTCGTCGGGGAGCTCCTTGGCGACGGCAAGAGTCCCCAGGGGACCGTTATCTAGGATGCGAGCAGGGACTCCGAGCGTGTCGGGGCCTTCGGAGAGCGGGGTGGGACCGATGATGATGCGGTCACTATGGACTTTCTGCAGCCAGCCGAGGCACAGGGCCTCATTCAAGGAGGACACCAGGAGGACCCTGGACGGAGTGAAGCGGCCACAGTCCTGCAAGACCTTGATCAATGGACGAAGCCTATTCGCCCAGAAGGGACTCTCGGGTTCAACCAGATCGGATTCGAAGAAGAAGTCATCGACCCCGTTGAGAGCCTTGGTGGCGAGAGAGGTCAAGATTCGGGAGAAGATCCCGATCTCCCTGGTGCCCGGGGAGGTTGTCCGGCCCGAGGCCGGTGACTGGCGGGTATGGTCAGGCGCCAATCTGGAGGAGAGGACCCAGGCCTGTCTGCGGACGAAGCCCTTCAACTGAGCGAGGAAGCAGTCCTCATCGGGGAAAGTGAGGTGAGCGAAGTGCTTGCCCGCTTCCTCCAGAGCTCGGTCCACCGTGTCGCTCGGGTCGAAGGGGTGGAGGAGGCGGGCCTCCATAAACTGCGCCGCGATCAATTGCGGTCGGAAGTAGGTGAGGAACTCCCGCTGAACTTCCTTGTTGGAGCGAGCCCCAGTGAAGGCGACGCGGAGTGCAGCAGACTGAGGAGAGTCGGCTCGCCGCAAGGAGGAGTCCAGTTCCACCACTCCGACCTTGGAACGGAGATAGGACCACGAGGCGAAGCCAAGGCGTGTCTTGGCGAAGTTCAGGGCCAGTTGCCCAGGGCCGGGTACTGGAGAGGAGGCAGGTCGGTCAGGATTCATGGCTGAGAATGGGCGGCCCGTCCAAGCGGCTCGTTCCAGAGGAACTCCCATCAGGCACTTGTCGAGGCAGTACCAAGATATTTGCAGTCTCGCCTTCGTCCAGGACAAATGCAGAAACTAACGCCGACCTGCGCAGGAGGCGCTGGAAGGAGACCTTGGTCGGTCCTCGCTTGTGGCCCCACTCGGCATCCTAGGCACAACATGCAGGTTCGGGGGATCTTCGCTGCCGACTCCTTGATGGCCAGTTCCGTTGGCCACTAGATTCTGTTCCATGCAGCTCAGCACGGGGATGGAACCTCTTGGCCTGGCGGTCCTCTTTCTGGGAGCCGGTTTGGGGTTCTCCATGGCCTGGCTGGGGGTGCAGGACCCGATGGCCACTGAATCCTCGGGCAAGGGCGCGACACAGGAGCCGAAGGTCAAGTTGGCCGTCGAGGTGGAGGTTGAAGAGGGGAATATCTTCGCCGTCGATGGATTAGAGAAGAGGATCCAATTGACCAGCTACGGCCTCGACCGAGACCCCTCTCTCTCCCCAGACGGGCGTCGAGTTGTTTTTATCCGCGAGACCCCAGGACGGCTGATCGACCTCGGGCCTGTCGACGGCGAGTCAGTCCTGGTGTCGGCCGGAGAGATCTGGGTCGCAGAGGTGGACGGATCAGGGTCCCGATGCATTGCCGAGGGGCGGGAGCAAGGCGAGAGCCCACGTGGGGCAAGCGAACCCTATTACGGATTCGAAACACCCCTCTTCAAGAGCTGCAGCGAGAAGATCGTCTTTCGATGCATCTGTTGGGCAACGTCCAGTGCGGTCTACGAGATTGATCTCCGGGACCTCTCCACGCGCTATTTGACCCATGGGAACGCCCTCGAGGTGATCCTGACCGGGAAGTACAAGGACCACCTCCTGATCCAGCAGCACCGTAATAGGCAGGAAGGTTCCTACGACTGGTACTGGCTGGTTGCCTCAGACGGTCGGGTCCTGGATTCCGTAGGTCCGGATCCTCATGGTTTCCGCCAGCTGAATATGGGGGCGGAGTGATCTGCGTTTTCTAGGACGTTGGTTCAGTGGATCTCGGTATACCGTCGGGTCCGATCCAATGAGACGACCTGGCTGGTCGGTTCATCCACCTTCCAGCAGCGCTTCCAGGGCTTCGGGCCATTGCTCGGCCAACGCATCGAGATCAAGTTCCGGGAATACCTGCGCCATCAGCTCAAGGTCCTGGTTCATGCAGAAGACCGGAGGGTCAGCAGGAGGCTCCGCCAGTTCCCGGATCTTCGTGCCACAGAGGTGACTCTTGCACGGGCACTCGGACGCCTCCAATACCCACGGCGTCTCGCTGGTGCTGCAAGCATGGTATCCGAAGTTGAGGCGCTCTGTCGCCTCTCTCTCCAGACAGAAGAGCCGCTGGGCGAGATAGAAGTCCGGTCCGCGATGCTCGAACAACGGATCAAAGCACGTGGGGCAGATCTCCCGCAGCCCAGGCAGGACCATCTTGCGTTGGCGGAGCTCTTGCGGACTGGTGGGAGGGTCAGTGATATCCAAGATCAAGAGCTCCACGAAAGTTTCGGCCTGTTTGTCGCGCAGACCTCGGGCAGCGTGGAGAGGGTCCAGCGCTCGGTTTCCGAATTGAAGGAGGGCGTTCGCAGCGAGGAAGGCGTTGCCCTCGCGGTCGTCGCTCGCGAGGTGGTGGATAAGCGTTTCGCAGACCATCGTGTCGTGCCCATGCCAACCCCGTCGGGCGAACACATAGGCGGCGATCGCGCGGCGCTCGGGATCCTCACCGAGGAGCCATTCCAGCAGTTCATCGTGCAGGGCTTCCCCGTGGTGGACCAGCCACTCCTGGTGGTTGGTGGAGTACATGCCGCGGTAATGGTTGTTTGACAGCCGCAGAGCAGGGCGATTTCCTGAGAACTCCGCGAGCTGTCCGAGGACGAGGCCGTTCAACTCCGGACGGAACTCGTTGTAGTTCTCGATCAGGAAGGCGCTCACAACCTCGCGGAGCAGCTGTGGGTCGGACTCGTGGAGGGCGTGCTCCATGAAGCGCCTCGTAACCGCAGGCCGCCTGCGACAAGCTCGTATTGCAGCCTCCAGGTTCATCCTCCAGGAGTCGTCCTTGAAATGGCTGAGGACGATGTCCCAGACTTCGGAATCTTGATCCAAGATCAGATCGAACGGCGCGAAGGGGTCCACTTCGCTCTTCTCGGTCCTCCACCAATACTGGCGGAGGACGGTCGGCGAATACCAAGCGAGGAGCGCGTTCGCACGGATGTCCGGGTCGCTCGAGCGCATGCCATGAACGAGATCCTGGATTTCGAAGGATCCATCTTGGCTCCTTGACCAGATTTCACGGGTCAGCTCGTTCCAATCGGACTCTTTGAGGTAGGCAGGCGGACGCATCCCTGTCGTTTGCGCAGCGCTTGGGTCTTGGGCAAGGGCAGCGCCGGAGAGCGTGAGGAGAGAGATGATCCACCATTTGGACTCGGCAGCCATGGTGTGACTCTATTCCGATTGAGGAAGGCGATTCAATCGGATTCGGTAGCGGCAACTCGGGCCACAAGATGTGGCTCCAGTAGTGCAGAATTCACCACGATTTCATCCTCCCTCCCCTGCAGGCATGAGCCCACAGGCTGCTGTGATCCTACGCCAATCTCCACTGGCGGGTGGGCCTTGGAGGGGTGGGCGAGCTGGTCACTCAGGTTCGCCGTCCTTCTTCCAGATGGAGAGGAGGGCAGCCAATGAGACTGCGAAAGCCGTGGCAATCCCGCCATAGACCGACCATGGGAAAATGAGGGAGGTGACCAAGACACACACCGGTCCGAGGAGGAGAGCAAGAATAGACTTCAGTAGCTTCTTGAACATCAGGGAGATCCTAGAAGGTGGAGAGTTGAGGATGGACTAGAGTAGTTGGGAGCCAGTGACCAGCACAATTTGAAAGCCGCACCGTATTCCATGTTAGCAATGGCGGGTGGGTTAGATGTCGATTCGGTTGCAGAGTCCCTCCATTCAGTTGAGCCCCATCGGCGCCAGGCTAAGCGTCCAGCGACAAAGCTGGCATGTTAAGCGCCTGACGTGAAGTCCTAAACGGGCCTCCCACCGGCGGGGCCATGCGCCCCTCGGGCTCTTATTGTCCCATTGGAGTACTTCGATCCTCAAGCCGGTAGGAGGCCCGATTAGGACATCAGGGAACGCCAAGGTCTCCGGGATGCTCTCTTCGAGCCGGCGCAGGTCAAGGGAGGTACACCTCGAATTCCTGAGCCAGAGCCCGGCGGCCTCCCCTTCCCAGATAGGTGGATTCGGTTCAGGGGGGGGCATGTCAAGGGGGGCGATCCGCC
>CAYZXS010000059.1:0-19726 GCA_964482495.1 uncultured Planctomycetales bacterium | reverse complement strand
CTAGGCCGCGGAAGTCGATGTCCGACCTCGAATAACAATCGATGTCTGACCCCTATCGGTACCAGCGCTTATTGGCGCCGCTGGCGCGGAACAGGCGCCAGTAGTCTTCGGCGGGCATCGCGAGGTGGCGTTCGGCCAGCTCCTGACCGGGGCGGTCGCGAGCGTTCCAGCGGGCCAGGCCGCGGCCGGCGCGGAGGTAGTCGACCGTCGCGAGCTGCGAACGGTGGCGGGCCAGCGCCCTGTCCTTCGTCTGACCGTGGGGCACCGTCGCGCCGGCAGGGAGCGGGGTCCAGAATGCGCCTGCGACCAGTTCGACCTCGCGGCCGTCCCGGGGCATCGCCGCGCGCAACAGCCGGTTGGTCTCGTAGTGGTCGACGTGGCCGTCGCCCCACCACGGCAGATGGATGCGGTCCGGCTGGAAGTCGGCGATGAGCCGCCGCAGGTCGCCGGACCACCGCCCCTGCGCCCGGAGCCTTGTCTCCGGCGCGCCCAGGTCGTGAAGGTCGGTGATCCCCAGTTCGCTGGCGGCCTCCTGCGCCTCCTCGCGGCGCCGAGCAGCCGCCACGCCCGGGTCGGCGGCGCCGTCCGTCAGCCACACCAGCCGCACCTCCGCTCCCGCCTCCACCCCCGCCGCGAGCGCGGCGCCGTAGAGCAGGCTCTCGTCGTCAAAGTGCGGAGCCAGCGCCAAGGTGCGGCCGCCCGTGGGGAGCGGGCCGTCTGCCTGGTTGGCGAGCACCATGAGGCTGCGCTGGTGGTCGAGCAGGTGCGCCAGGTAGCGACGATTCTGCAGCGAGCCGGCGGCGCCGGGCGCGCTCTGGGCGAAGAAGCTGCCGCGCAATAGCCACCCCAGACGCCGCGCCGGCAGCAGCACCAGCCCCTCGGCGGCTCCTGCGCCGGCGTGCCGGAAGGCGGCGCGGAAAGCGCGGAGGCCGGCCTGCGGCGAGCTCTCGGGGTCCTCCTCGACCCCGTCGACGATCACGTTGGCCAGGATGGGCGCATCCCGCTCGTAGAGGGCGACGGGATAGGTGGCCGGCAACCGGCGCAGGTGCTCGAGCAGCCAGTCGGCCTGCTCCCCAGGCTCCGGATAGGGCGCCAGGAGCAGGTCGCACTCGGAAGTCCAAGGCATGGCCTCAGCACCGCGGCCGCGCAGCAGCTCCAGGGTCCCAGGGATGTCAGGAGCCGGGTCTCCGCCGCTGAAGCCCGGGCGGGAGCCAGGGAGAGAATTGGCCACCACCGGCTCGACGAGCAGGTCCTTGGGTCGACCGAGCGGACAGGGAAGCAGGCGCCCCATGGGCTCATTCTGAAGGCTCGGCCGGCTGGCCGAAGACCCACTTCTGGTAGATCCAAGCCAACCCCAGCAGGCTCGCCCCGAGCCCGAGGAAGGAGCCCACCCGCCACAGGTCCTCCAGATGCCGCAGATCGAACAGGAAGACCTTGGCGACGCTCAGCAGCACCACCGCCAGCGACGCCAGCCGGAGCAACCGCAGTCGCGCCGCCATGCCCCCGGCCAGCAGGCCGGCGCCGAACAGGATCCAAGCGGCGGAGTAGGCGTACCACTCGCCCTCACTGGTGGGCCCCAGGTCCAGCCGCGCCCCCTGGAAGGCCTGGCGCACCTCCAGCGACAACAGCGCGAAAGCCAGGAGCAGCGACACCAGGCCGCAACAGCCCGCCCAAGCCCGCCAGCGCAGACGGGAGCAAGCCCAGGCCGCCACCGCCGCGGCCGCGCAGGGCAGTCCCAGCGACGGCAGCAATAGGTTCAGGACCGGCAGCTCCCCCACCGCGATCGGGGCCGCCAACGGGTTGGCGCCGAAGCCGAACAGCAGCGGCGACGCGACCAGGCCGAGTCCGAGCACGCCGGCGCCGAGGGGCCGCAGGGCCGGGGTCCGGAGGCGCCCGGCGAGTCCGGGCAGCGCCGCGCCGGCGCCCAGCCACAGGGTCACCAGCAGGCCACTCTCGAGCAGCCCCACTCCGGTCGCCGCCAGCATGCCCTCCGGGTGGGCCAGGCCGCGGATCTCGAAGGAGGCCCAGAGCAGCCCGAGCACCGCCGCGAACAGGGCGAAGGCGTTCGCGGGCTCGGGGCGGCCGCGCCGCCGCTCGGTCCAGGCCGCCGCTGCCGCCAGCGCCGCCGGCAGCGCCAGGGCGGCCAGCCGACCGTTCCAGAGCGGCGTCGCCGACCAGCCGGGGTCGGTGGTGAGCGGGTTCCAAGGCAGCACGGCGGCGAAGCTGACCAGGCCGGCGCCGGCGAAGCCCAAGACGCTCGGCGCGACCGCCGGCAGCCGGAGCGCCGCCAGGCCAGGCAGGCGCGGCAGCCACGCGGCCGCGAGGCCGGAGAGCAGCCAGACGACGGCGATCCACGCGTCCTCCTGAAGCTGGGGCTCGGTCTGGCCGACCGTCTGCCCCGG
Source organism: uncultured Planctomycetales bacterium (assembly GCA_964482495.1). Lineage (GTDB taxonomy): Bacteria > Planctomycetota > UBA1135 > UBA1135 > UBA1135 > J029. Next base: position 17,324 of record CAYZXS010000059.1, on the reverse strand, counting down.
GTAGTGCCCGGCGTGGACCAGGACGCCGGTCAGCGCCAGGTAGCAGAGCAGCGCCGCGCCGGTGAAGCCGCGGCAGAGGCCGGCGTCGCCGGCGCGGCCGGCGAACCAGGCGGCCAGCCCGGCGGCGACCAGCGGCACCCCGAAGCCCGGTTGGATCCAGCACCACCAGCCCTCCGCCGGCAGCGGCTGCTCGAGCATCGCCGGGTTGAGGAACAAGCGCAGGCCGACCAGCGCCGCCAAGGCCAGCGCCGCCCAGCGCAGCTCGGGCAGCCCGAGCTTCCACCGCAGCAGCATGGCGAGCGGCAGCAGCAGCGCCCAGGCGATGCTCAGGTCGACGCCGCCCCACTCCATCGCCGCCGCCGCCGCCAGCGCGGCGAGGCCGCCGAGGAAGGGCGCCGCCAGGGCAGTCGTCGGAAGCGCCAGGGCCTCCCGACGCCGCAGCATGGGGACCATGGCGCCACCCAAGGCGGCCGCGGTCAGCACCCCGCTCGCCCACCACGGCAGCATCCACTCCTGCCCCCGCAGCTCCAGCCAGGCGACCAGCAGTGCCGCCAAGGGGGCGGTAGCACACAGGCAGGCCGAACTCAGGCGCTGCTCCTCCCGGCGCATGCCCAGCCAGCCGCCGAGGCCGTAGAGCAGGCCGAAGGGCAGCACCAGGCCCAGGCAGGGACCGACCGCGCCGGCCGACGACGAGGCGTCGACCCAGACCAGCAACAGGACCAGGCTGAGCACCGCCGCGACCACGGGCAGGCTGCGGAAGCCGTCCCGCAGCTCCGCCAGCGCGATGGTCCCGGCGCCGAGCAGGCCGAGGTAGACCCACTCCGCCGGAGCGAAGCCGCCCGCCTCCACCTGCCAGGCGATCAGGACGGCGCCCAGGACGACCGTGAACCAGGGCACCGCGCGCCGCACCGGCAGCCGGCCGAGGCGCTCCTCCCCGGCTTGGAAGCTGGCGCCCACGAAGAGCAGCACCGAGGCGAAGACGAAGAAGCTGACCTTGCCTTCGTCCACCAGACCCTGCACGGCCGCGAGCCAGTAGGCCGCCCAGCCGAGGCCGCCGAAGGCCGTCAGCGCCAGCAGCCACCACCAGCGGCGGCTCCGGGTCAGCGCCGCCAGGCCGATCTCGAGCAGCAGCAGGAAGCCGAACAGCTGGCCGCTGCCGAATTCCCGGACCCCGATCAGGGCCGGGGTCAGGAAGCCGCCGACCAGGCCGAGCAAGGCGACGAAGGGGCCGTGGCGCAGGCTCAGCACCACCGCCGCCGCCGTCACGACCGCCATGCCGGCCATCGCCGGCGCCGCCCCGATCAGCTGGTAGAGCTGGGACGCCGCCAAGATCGCGGCGTAGAGCACCGCCACCCCGGCGGCCGCCGCTCCTTGCGCCACCTGCGCCGCCCGCCCGCGCAGCCACTGGGCGGCGCCGATCAGCGCCACGCCGAAGCCGGCCGTGCACAGCACCCGGGCCTCGGGGCCGAGCAGCCCCTGCTCGGCGAAGTAGCGCACCATGAAGACCCCGGCCAGGGTCAGGGCGACGGCGCCGATCCAGACGAACAAGCGGGCGCCGATGCGCTCCTCCAGCGCCGGGCGGGGCGGCGTCTCCCGCGCGGTCGGGGCGGACGGCGGGATCGGAGTGATCGGCTCGGCAGGCGCGCTCGCAGCGGGCGGGACCGGCGGCGGCGCGGCGAGGGAGCTGGCGAGGATGGCCTCTTCCTCGACCTCGCGATCCCGGGCGGGCTCGATCTCTGCATCCGTGGCGGGCGCTGGTCTCGGCCCCACCTCGGGCAAGGGCGCGGGCTCGGGCTCGACCACCCCCGCCCCGACCTCGGCGTCCGCCAGCCGCCGCAGCCGGAAGAGCTCGGCGTCCAGTTCGCGGCGGGAGGCCCGCGCCTCCTCCTCGGCCCGGCCCGCCTTGCGGGTCGCCAGGATGGCCAGGAACAGCCCGGCCCACGCCGCCAACAGGCTGGCGATCGCCAAGGTGATCAGGAGGGCTTCCATAGCAGGGGGGGTGGCAGAGGAAGGTGATTGGGAAGGCGCCGAGCGCCCTTCCACCGCGGCGGTGCTACTCCATGTAACCGAGCGCGCGCATGGTCTCGACCAGCTTCTCGTCGTCCTCGCCGGCGCCGCCCTCGTAGCGGCGCGGGCGAAGCTCGGCCTGGCCCGCCGCCTGCACCGGCGGGTTGGCCTGGCGGTAGTCGGGCTCGAGGACCTGCTCCATGACCCGGCCGTCGAGGTGGTCGCCGAGCGGCAGGCCGAGCAGGTGCAGCATCATCGCGCCCATGTCGGCGATCTGATAACCGCCCTGGCGCAGCCCGGCTCGGAAGACGCCGGCACCCTCCCACAGATAGACGCCCTGCATCCGGTGCATGGCCGGCCGGCCCTCCACCGCCGGCTCGACGACCCGCGGATGCACCGGGCTGGGCGCCACGTTGACCGAGGTCTCGTGGCTCAGGAACTGGATGTCGGGCGCCACGTGCAGCTGCGGCCCTCGCCACAGCTCCTCGCGCTTGAAGGCCTTGGCGACGATCCGGGTGCCGTCCTCGGCGCGGACCTCGAGCAGCTTGGCCAGGATCTCCTCGCGCAGGGCCTCGTACTCCTCACCGGGCTCGACGATGCCCTCGGGCTCCCGCCCCTTGAGGTTGATCAGGACGATGTCCTCGCCGCCCGAGAAGCTGGAGTAGGCCCGGCTGCGGCTCCAGTCGATCATGTCGGCGACGGTCTGCTCGGGCCGGCGGTCGGGGCTGGCGCCCTTCTCCATGCGCCGCCGGGCGACCCCGGTGCGGCGCAGCAGGCCGGCCCACTTGCGCTGCAACCACAGCTTCAGCCGGCCGGAGGCGGCGCCCGCGGCGCCCTTCTTCAACACCAGGTAGCCCTCGCGCACCAGCCAGGCGTTGAGGTAGAAGCGGTAGCTGATCGGGCCGAAGCCGTGGTCGGAGCAGCAGCCGAAGGCGACCTCGCCGTCCATCGCCAGGGCCTTGTCGCGGAAGCGGCCGAGGGCGGCGTCCAGGCGCCGGTACATGTCCGCCAGCAGGCCCTCGCGGCCGCGGGCGGCCCCGGGGTTGCGGGCGACCCACTCCGGGTCCTGGAAGCACCAGGCCTGGTGGCTGGCGAGGTCGACGGCGCGGAAGACCACCGCGAACAGGTCCGGGTCGTGGCGCTCGAGCAGCTCCATGCCGACCTGCTCGACCTGCTCGGTGGTCCGGATCAGGCTCTCCAGGGCCGTCTGCTCGTCGCTGGAGTGGAACAGCAGCTCCGGCTCGTTGTCCGAGGGCAGCTCGAAGCCGAGCGCCTGCTCGAGCTCGGCACGGAGCCCGGCCGGCCTGACGAAGTCGGACCGCCGATCGGGCGTGAGCAAGCCGCCGACCATGCCGCCGCTGAGCTCCTCGGGCGGGAAGGTCATCGGCACGTAGGCGACCGAGACCTTCTTGCCTTGCTCGCTGGCCAGCTTCCAGACCGTCGGCGCCTGGATCGAGTCGAAGCTGACCACCGGCCGCTCGTAGCGCCCCGGCCGCTGCTCGCGGAAGAAGTAGACGCCGTGCTTGCCGGGGTGGACGCCGGTCTGGAAGGAGGTCCAGGCCAGCGACGAGTTCGGCGGCTTGGTGGACTCCAGCGGCCCGTAGGCGCCGTTCTCCATCATCGCCGCCAGGTTCGGCAGCTCACCGGCGGCCACCATCGGCTCGATGATGTCCCAGGTGGCGCCGTCGATGCCGACGAAGACGACTCGCTTGCGGGGGGTGTGGCTCATGCGCGGGGGGCGTTCGGTGGCGGCATTCTAGGCCGCAGGCCCCCCCTTCCGGCCCAGGGCGGCTCGCAGCCGGCGGGTCCCGGCCGGGTCCACCAGGCCCATCGCCAGGCCGGCGGCCAGATAGACCCCGACGGCGACCAGGCCGCCCAGCACCGGCCGGTGCTCCAGCGGCGTCTCGCGGAGGAGGAGCAGCAGCAGGGCCGCCAGGCCGAGGTAGGGCAGCACCCCCAGCAGAGACCGCGCGCTGCCGAGCAGCCGGCGCATGAAGTAGGCCTTCAGGACCACCTCGACCACCGAGGAGCCGAGGGAGGCCCAGGCGGCGCCGACGATGCCGTAGCGCGGGATCAGGACCAGGTTCAGCGCCAGGTTGACCACCGCCAGGGAGCCGCCGAAGACCGGCAGCACGCGGTCCATCTCCGGCCGGCCGACCATGATCATGCCGATCGGACCGCCGACCGAGTCCAGCCAGCCGGCGATCACCAGGATCTGCAGCACCTCGACCGTGGTGCCCTCGATGCCGGGGATGCCGTGGCGGTACTCGGGGCCGAACCAGCCGGCCAGCTGCGCCGCGTAGTGGTAGACCAGCCCGGCCAGCAGGCAGGCCCACCAGGCCTGGTAGCGGACCACCCGGCCGAACTGCCGCCGCGCCTCGGGCTGCCCTTCGGGGTCGGCGGTGAGCCGGGCCATGCGCGGGAAGATGGCCGTGTTCAGCGCCAGCGTCAGGGTGTGGAAGACGAAGATCACCCGCATCGCCTGGCCGTAGAGGCCGCGGGCGGAGTCGGCCGCCTCCATCAGGCCCAAGCCCGCCGCGGGCACGATGACGATGCCGAGCAGCAGGCTGTCGGCGCGGTTGCGGACCATCCGGAGCACCCGGAAGAGGGCGACACCGATGGACTCGCGCACCAGGGTCAGGGAGCGGCGCCAGGACGCGGCCGGCAAGCCGTCGGCGGCGAAGTACTCCCGCCGCGTCGCCCGGGCCAGCAGCAGCGCCCGCGCCCCCGAGCCGGCCAGGAAGCAGCCGAAGACGCCGAAGAGGCCGGCCTCGGGCAGGAACATCAGGCTGAGCAGAGCGCCGCCGCCGCGGAGCAGGCCGGTGAAGACCTCGAGCCGGGCCGGAAAGACCATGCGCTCGTGAGCCTGGAAGACCGCCTCGCCGAGGCTGCCCAGGGCGTCGGCCAGCAGCAGGCCGACGACGAGCAGGGCGAGCAGCAGCCGCTGCAGGTCGAAGTGGCCCTGGTAGGCCATCTCGAAGCCCAGGTACAGCAGCACCGCGACCGAGGAGAGCACCGCGCCGGCGAGCATGGCGCGGCGGGCGTCGACGTAGATGCGGCCCGCCTGGCTGCGGTCGCGGGCGATGTTCCGGATCAGGATGATCGGCACCCCGAAGCTGGCCGCCATGCCGCCGAAGAACAGCAGCGTGCTCATCAGGGTGTAGAGCCCGTTCACCGGCGCCTCGACCAGCTGCGGCAGCAGCAGCCCGAACAGGGCGTAGATGGCGACGCTGAGGGTCTTCGCCACCGTCAGCCAGGCGGTGTTGCGAGCGAGCGAGGGCACGGTTCCGGATTCTAACGACCGTCCGACGGATCCCCTTGTCTCGCCTGAAGAAAGGATTAAGCACCAAAAAGGACCGCCACCCCCTTTCCCGAACCCGCACCCGACCCGGAGACCCGTCTTGGCTTCCTTCCGCACCCTCTCCGCCCTCCTCGCCCCCTTCCTGCTCCTGGCGCCCTCAGCCTCCGCCCAGGAGGATTGCGTCAGCTGCCATGAAAAGGGCACGCCCGGCATCGTCGACGACTGGAAGGCCAGCCGTCACTTCGCCGAGGACATCGGCTGCGCCGTCTGCCACGGCGACGAGCACTCCGGCGCCGACGACGTCGACAAGGTCTGGACCATCACCGCCGAGACCTGCGGCCAGTGCCACGAGGAGCGCTTCAGCCAGTTCGCCAAGGGCAAGCACGCCCTCGGCTGGGCCTCGATGAAGGCCATGCCGACCACCCACTGGAAGCCGATGGAGCTGATCGACGGCATGAAGGGCTGCGGCGCCTGCCACAAGCTCGGCCTGAAGAGCGACGAGGAGGTCGAGCGGCTGAAGGAGGCCGGCTCGGTCTTCGGCCACGCCAGCTGCGACGCCTGCCACACCCGCCACACCTTCTCGGTCAAGGAGGCGCGCGAGCCCGAGGCCTGCGCCACCTGCCACATGGGCTTCGACCACCCGCAGTGGGAGATGTGGAGCACCTCCAAGCACGGCGTGCGCCACATGCTGAAGCGCGACGGCATCCTGCCCGAGACCGCCGCCGCCCCCACCTGCCAGACCTGCCACATGCCCGACGGCGACCACGAGGTCCGGACCGCCTGGGGCTTCCTGGCGGTGCGCACCAACGGCCTCGCCCCTTACCCCGGCGAGGACGAGGAGTGGTGGGCCGACCGGGTCACGATCCTGCAGGCCCTCGGCGTGCTGGACCCTGAGGGCAAGCCGACCGCACGCCTGGACGTGGTCGCCGCCGCCGACGTCGCCCGGCTCAGCGCCGAGGACTTCGACCGCGAGCGCCACAAAATGGAGGCGGTCTGCTCCGAGTGCCACAGCGACAACTTCGCCCAGGCCGAGCTCGGCAAGGGCGACTCGATGATCAAGGCCGTCGACCACCTGATGGCCGAGGCCATCCGCGAGATCGCGGCGCTCTACCAGGACGGGATCCTCGAGAAGCCGGAGAGCTACGCCTACGCCTTCCCGGACCTGCTGACCTTCCACGACGCCCCGACCCCGATCGAGAACACCCTGTTCACGATGCACCTGAAGCACCGCATGCGGGCCTTCCAGGGCACCTTCCACGCCAACCCGGACTACGCGCTGTGGTACGGCTGGAACGAGATGGTCCAGGATCTGGATGAGATCCGGTACATGGCGAAGGAGCTGCGGAAGGAGCACGAGTAGGTTTTTCTGGGTGGGACCGCCGGCCCTGCGGGCGGGACCCGCGCGCGGCTTTGACCGAGCGAAGCGCTCTCACGCCGCCGCGCGCGGGTCCCTCCCGCAGGGCATGCGGCCGCTCCGCGGCGGGCGCCCTTTCGGTGGCGGTCCTGGTCCTTCGGGGGCAGAGCGGGATGGGTGCGGATGGCCGTGGGCGGCGGTGGGTGGCCTTGGATGGAGGCCGGGGCTTGGGGCGGTGATTGGCTCCTCGGTCGAAGGGAGCCTTCCGTTTTTTTTGTGGCCTGCTCGCTGGACTCGACATCTGGAGCCCATCTGGCTCTCTGGCGCAGGGAGCCAGATGGGTTCCTGATGTCGAGTCCGGCGAGCGCGGCTCGCGGAAAGGGGGGCGGTGGGTGGCCGTGGGCGGGGGTGGTAGACTGCGGGACTTGTTTGGTGGTTCCTGGTCCCATTGAGGGGGTGTGCGATGACTTGTGGAGCGGTGATGTGGCCGACGCCGACGGTGCTTTCGGCGGACGAGACCGTGCTGGAGGCGCTGCGGAAGATCCTGCTGGTGCGGGTGCGCAGCCTGCCGGTGGTGGACGCGGGCGGCGAGCTGGTGGGGGTTTTTGGCGTGCACCGGTTACTGACTCTGGTGGTGCCCCGGATCGTGGGGCAGGACCAGGGGCTGTGGAACACGGCCTTCTTGAAGGACTCGGTGGCGGACCTCCGGCGGCGGCTCGGCGCGGTGGCTGACGAGCCGGTGCGTGAGCACATGGCGACAGACTTCGGCGTGGTCCACCCGGACTCGCCGCTGACGCAGACCGTGGCCCTGCTGCATCAAGGCCACGACTCGATCCCGGTGGTCGAGCGCGAGACCGGCAAGCTCGTGGGCGTCATCACCTACTGGCACGTGCTGGACGCGCTGCAGGCTTGGCCCAGCGAGGGCGACGGCGAGGGCGTGGGCGACGGAGCCGGCGGCGCGGGGCGGGGCGAGGCCTGATGCTGGCGGCCCTGGTCTTCGCGGTGGTCTTCGCCTTCGTGGTGAGCGAGAAGGTCAACCGCGCCATCATCGCCCTGCTCGGCGCCGCGGTGCTGGTCGGCGCCGGCGTCATCAGCCAGGAGCAGGCGGTCGAGGGCATCGACTTCAACACCCTGGGGCTGCTGACCGGGATGATGGTGATCGTCGCCATCACCCGCCGCACCGGCGTCTTCCAGTACCTGGCGGTTTGGTCGGCCAAGAAGGTCGGGGCGCGGCCCTGGGGCATCCTGGTCACCCTCTCGATCGTGACCATGGTGCTGTCGGCGCTGCTCGACAACGTCACCACGGTGCTGCTGATCGCCCCGGTGACGCTCCTGATCACCGAGGAGCTGGAGATCTCGCCCTATCCCTTCCTGTTCTCGGAGATCATCTTCTCCAACATCGGCGGCACGGCGACCATGATCGGCGACCCGCCGAACATCCTGATCGGCTCGCTGGTGGACGAGCTGGGCTTCAACGACTTCCTGATCCACCTGGCGCCAGTGGTGCCGGTGGCGGCCTTGGCGGTGATGGGGCCGATCTGGCTGCTCTGGGGCCGCAAGATGAGCGCCACCGATGAAGCCCGCGCGCGCATCCTGGCCTTCGAGGAGCGCGACGCGATCCGCGACGTGCCGCTGCTCAAGAAGGCGCTGGCGGTGCTGGCGCTGGTGATGGCGGGCTTCGTGGTCGGCCACCCCTTCGGGCTGGAGCCGGCCACCGTCGCCATGGGCGGCGCGGCGCTGCTGCTGCTCCTGGACAACCTCGGGCGCAGCGCCGAGGAAGCCTCGGAGAAGGTCCACCACGCCTTCGGCCAAGTCGAGTGGGTCACGATCATGTTCTTCCTCGGCCTGTTCGTGGTCGTCGCGGGCGTCGAACACGCCGGCCTGCTCGAGCACGTCGCCAACGGCGTCGCCGGCTTCAGCACCGAGCCTGGCCCGGTGGCGATGCTGGTGATGTGGGTGTCGGCGGTGGTCTCGGCCCTGGTCGACAACATCCCCTTCGTCGCCACCATGATCCCGGTGATCGAGGAGCTGATCCCGCGCCTCGGCGCCGAGGGGGACGCCGCCCTGGCGCTCTGGTGGTCGCTGGCGCTCGGCGCCTGCTTCGGCGGCAACGGCTCGCTGATCGGCGCCAGCGCCAACCTGATCGTCGCCGGCTATGCCGAGCGCGAGGGCCACCCGATCGGCTTCCTGCAGTTCATGAAGCACGCCTTCCCGCTGATGCTGCTGTCGGTGGCCATCGCCAGCGTCTACGTCTGGCTGCGCTACCTCAGCTGAGCCGCCACGGCCCCGGAGCCTGGCGTGACAAGGACGGGCCGGAGCCAATAGACTCGGAACCGACCCCAATCGAGGGGCGCCAGGCAAGGCGCCCTTTCCCCCCCTGTCCGCATCCAGCCGTGCCCGACTCTCCCCCCCCTGCCCCCCGAGATCCGGCGCCGGACTCGCTCGACGAGGTCCAGTGGACCGAGGACTACTCCGTCGGCGTCCGCTCCATGGACGAGCAGCACAAGGTCCTGCTCAGCCTGCTCAACCAGCTGCTCGGCGCCCGCGACCTGCGAGCGGACTCCGAGCCGGTCTCCGATGCCCTGCAGCGGATGACCCGCTACGCCCAGGAGCACTTCCAGGCCGAGGAGGCGCTGCTCCGCGAAGGCGGCTACCCCGGCATCGAGGAGCACCGCGCCCAGCACCAGGCCTTCCTCGGCCGGACGGTGGAATTCTGCCTCGACGCCAGCCGCTCCAAGGCCGCCCTGCCCGAGGACATGCTGCGCTTCCTGCGCATGTGGTGGGTCCACCACATCCTCGACGAGGACCGGCGATACGGCTTCGAGCTGGGCTACTTGCCCTCGACGTCCTGAGCCGCACCCAGCTCGGGGTGGCGCCGGTGGTAGCCCGTGCTGCGTTGCCAGGCGGCGGCCAGCGCCAGCAGCCGCGCCTCGTCGTAGAGCTGGCCGGTGAAGCAGATGCTCCGCGGCGTGCCGTTCTCGCGGAAGCCGCTGGGCGCGACCACGCAGGGGTGCCCGGTCAGGTTGGTGATGCCCAGGCTGGCCCCGAAGCTCGGGTGGACGTAGAGGTCGACCCCGGCCAAGACCTGGTCCATCTCGCGCATCAGCCGGGTGCGCAGGCGGTTGGCGCGCAGGTACTCGACCGCCGGGATCAGCCGCGAGCTGCGGAAGGAATTGGGCCAGGCGTCGGGCCCCTGGCGGGTCAGCAGGTCGTCGCGGCCGTCGCGGGTCAGCTCGTCGAAGGCGGTCGCGGCCTCGGCCTGGAGGATGATCATCATCTCCCGCACCGGGAAGTCGGGTAGCTCGACCGGGACCAGCTCGACGCCGAGGGCCTCGAGCTCGGCCAGCACCCTCCGGTCGGGCGACTCCTCGCCGAAGGCGCCGGCGGGGTAGCCGACCCGCCAGCCGGCCGGGTCCACGGGCGCCGGCACGGCGTAGGGCCGGTCGACGGCGTCCGGGTCGGCGCCGTCGGCGCCGTGCAGGGCGTCGAAGACCAAGGCGGCGTCCTCGACGCTGCGGCAGATCGGGCCGAGCTTGTCCATCGACCAGCTCAGCGCCATGGCGCCGCCGCGGCCGACGCGGCCGAAGGTGGGCCGCAGCGAGCTGTTGCCGCAGCGCGATGAGGGGGAGACGATCGAGCCCAGGGTCTCGGAGCCGATGGCGAAGACCACCCCGCCGGCGGCGGTGGCGGCCGCCGAGCCGGCCGAGGAGCCGCTCGAGCCCTGCTCCGGATTCCACGGGTTGCGGGTGCGGCCGCCGAACCAGACGTCCCCCATCGCCAGGGCGCCGAGGGAGAGCTTGGCGATCAGGATCGCCCCGGCCTCGTCGAGCCGGCGGATGACGGCGGCGTCCTGCTCGATGCGCTGCCCCTCGAAGGGCTTGGCCCCCCAGGTGGTGGGCGCCCCGGCGACCGCCAGCAGGTCCTTGGCGCCGTAGGGGATGCCGTGCAGCGGGCCGCGCCAGCGCCCCTGCTCCAGCTCCCGGTCGAGCTCGGCGGCCTGGGCCCGGGCCCGCTCAGCGGTGAAGCTGACGACGCAGCGCAAGGAGGCGTCGAGCCGCTCCAGCCGCTCCAGGTGGAGCTCGGTCAGCTCGACGCAGCTGAGCTGCCGCGACCGGATCAGCGACGCCAGGGTGGCGATGTCGGCGAAGGCCAGGTCCTCGAGCCGCTCCGGCCGGCGGACCTCGGGCAGCGCGCCGTCCCAGGGCGGCGGCGCGGCGACCCGCAGCTCCATGCCGGGCAGCAGCGGCCGGAAGCAGAGCGCCGGGTAGAGGGCGTTGGGCAACGCGCCCTGGCGCATCCGCAGGTAGCCGGCGCGGTTGTCCTCGACCTCGGACAGCATCATCGCCAGCTCCTCTTCGTCGAAGCGGAGCGCCGCGGTGGCGGCGGCCGCCTCGAGCGCGGCGGCGGTCAGCGGCGGCGGCTCCGGCGGCCCGGGCGGCGGCCCCTCCCCCGCCCCAGGCTGCTGCAGGACCAGGAGCGCGAGGGCGGGGACGAGCACCACGCCCTACTCGACCACCACCTCGATCTCGGCCGGGGTCTCGCGGAAGACCCGGACCAGGGCGCCGTCGAGGGCGAAGATCAGCTTGTACTTCTTGCCGCCGACGGTCTTCTTGACGTGGTACTCCTGCAGGGCGCGGGCGCCGTCGCGGATCTCCTCGTAGGCGCGGATCTCGCCCCAGCCGCGCCAGTTGCTGGCGGCCTCGCGGATGCCGGCGGGCACCTCCTCTGCCGCGACGGCGATCTCGAAGGAGTACAGGGCGCCGGCGGCCGTGAACATGGCCTCGACCTCCCGCCCCTCCGGGGAGAGCCCGGCGGCCTCGTAGTAGAGCTGGCCGCCGTGCCACTCGATCTCGGCCGCGACCAGCTCGCCCAGCTCCTCGCGGGCGGCGGCCAGGACCTCGGCCGGCAGCTCCGCCGGGGCGACGTGGAACTCGACCTCGCCGACCGAGCCGTCGGCGCTCAGGCCGACCTCGATGCGGCCGGACTCGGGAACGAGCTCGGCGTACTCGCCGGCGGCTGCGGGGAAGGGGGCGGGCGCGGCGCAGGAGACGGCGCCGGCGGCCAGGAGCAGCAGGGACAGGGTGCGGATCATGGGTTACTTGGTGGAGAAGAGCGGGATCAGGGAAGGCTCGAGGCGCCGGAACAGGTCGGCGGTCGCGCGGGTGTCGCGCAGGCAGTACTCGGCGATCTCGTCGTAGCGGCCGCCGCGCGCCTTCTGGGCCACCATCGAGCCGTCCATCTTGCCCTTGGGCGACTCGACGCCGAAGCGGCGGCACCAGAAGTCGAGCGAGTAGCTCTCGCGGGCGGCGCCGAAGTAGTTGAGGACCTCGATCAGGTCGCAGTGCTCGCGCACCGAGTAGCGGTAGCCCGCCAGCAGCCGCGAGGGCGCGACGTCGAGCATGGCCGAGCGCGTCATCAGCACCGGGCCGTCGTAGCTGCGGCCGTTGTAGGTCACGACCGTGCCCCAGTCGGTGGCCAGGCGCCAGAATTCGGTCAGCAGCTCGCGCTCGTTGCCGCGGAAGACCTTGGTCCCGGGCACCTCGCCGAAGTCCTCCCACTTGCAGCCGCTGCCGTGCACCAGCACCGCTCCCTGGTCCTTGGCCAGGTTCCACATGCCGATGGCGACGACCCGGCCGAGGCCGCGCACCAGCGCCAGGCGGTGCCGGATCGACTCCTTGCCCTCCTTGTCGGGGTAGCGCGACAGGAGGTAGTGGCGCGTGGCCTCGTCGACCTCCTCCCACTCGAGGCCGGCGACCTCGATGTCGAAGGCGACCACCGGCGAGCGCAGCGGGGAAGGGGCGGGCGGCATCGCCGCGAGTGTAAGCCCGCCCTAAGCTTCGGGCGGGTCGTCGCTCGAGTGCACCGTCAGCACCGGGCAGTGGGCGGCGCGGACCACCTTCTCGGCGGTCGAGCCGATCAGCAGGTGCGCCAGGCCGCCGCGGCCGTGGGTGCTCATCACGATCATGCCGCAGTCCAGGTCTTCCGCGGCCTGGACGATCGCCTGCCACGGCTTGCGGCCGTCGACGATGTGGGGCTCGACGGCGGCGCCCAGGGACTCGATCTCCTTGCAGGCCGCCCCCAGGGCCGCGTCGGCGCCGCGCCGGAACTCGTCGCGGTACTTGCCCATGTCGAGCGCCTCGGCCGGCAGGTAGCCGCTCAAGGCGGGCGCCGCGGCGACCATGTCGTCCTCGAAGGCGTGGACCAGGACCACCGTGCCGCCGGCCTGTTTGGCCAACTCCGCCGCCCAGCGGTAGGCGACCTTGGCGTCCTCGGAGAAGTCGGTGGAGAGGAGGATGCGCTTGAACATGGCTGTTGCTCAGAAGCCTAGGGTTTCCACCGGCCGGGTCAATCGTCCTGGAGGAGATCCGCGTAGCCGAGCTCGTTCAGGACGTTCTCTTGGAAGACCTGGTCGAGGTCTTCCGGCGGCGCGAGGGGCGGGGTGGGCGGCCGGAAGCCGGTGGCGTAGTCCTTCGCCCCGCGGGCCGGATTCGCCGCCCGCCAGGCTTCGGTCATCAGGCTGCGGCGGGAGCCTCCTTTGCCGCCCTGGGGGAGGTCCAGGCCCAGCCAGTCGAGTACGGTCGGCGCGACGTCGAGGACGGTAGCCACGCGCCGCTCCGCGGGCGGGAGGAGGCCCCGCGGCTCCACACCCGGGCCGGCCAAGACGAAGATGCCGTCCGGGGCGTCCTCGTGACCGCCAGACTGGACCATGGCCGGGTCGTCGGTGTTGAAGGCGTGCATGCCGTGGTCGCTGATCACGAGGACGATGGCGTCCTCGGCCACCTGGGCGAGCAGCTCGCCGAGCCAGCGATCGGCGACCTCGTAGGAGCGGGCGACGTGGTCCTTCAGGGCAGCGACCTGCGCCGCCGGGACGTCATAGGAGAAGGCCTCGGGCTCGTGGTAGCGCCAGAAGAAGTGGCCAGCGACGTCGGGCAGCCCGAAGTAGACCAGGTTCAGGTCCGCCAGTTCGTCGGCCATCAACTCCCCGGCGATGCGCACGTGCGTGGCGTCGCCGCGGTAAGCGACGCGGAACAGGCCCTCGCGCTCGAAGGGGAAGCGCCACTCCTTCGGCACCGAGCCGAAGTCCTCGACGGCGCGGCGGCTGAGCGGGCCGGCCGGACCGCCGTCGGCCAGGGTGGGGCGGAAGCGCTGCTGGAGCTCCTCAGGCCAGCTCAGGTGCGCCAGCCCCTCCTCCCAAACGCCCGGCTTCCACAGCACAGCGCCCTGGGCCTGAGCTGCATAGCTGGCGAAGATGCGCGCGTTCGGCACCTCCTCAGCGGGCCAACTCACCCACCAGGCCACCGCGTTCACGCTCCGGCCGCTCTCCCCCGCCATGTTCCAGAGCGCCGGCACAGCCCGGCTGTTGGAGGTGTAGGGCAGGCCCATCGTCCGGGTCTGCGGGTTCCAGACCCCGAAGTTGAGGATGCCGTGCTCCTGCGGCAGGGCGCCAGTGGCGATGGTGGTCCAGACCACCGGCGAGAAGGTCGGCCGCATCGTCCGCAGGCTGCCGCCGACGCCGCGCTCGATCAGGGCCGCGAAATTCGGCGCCCGCCCCTGCTCGAGCAGGGGCTCGAGGACGCTCCAATCCATGCCGTCGATGCCGACGACGACGACGGGCGGCCTTCCTGAGCGCGGCAGCGGCGGATCGCTACAGCCGGCGGGCAGCAGCAGGGCGCCCAGCAGGGCGGGGAGGGCGAGCAGGGAGACGGCGCGGCGCATCGGCTTGGGAGGGGATTCTAGGGCGCCGGGGAGGCCAGGGCGCGGCGCGCACCGAACCGCCAGATCGCCCGGCGGCGCCAACCAGGCCTACGGCAGGCGGCGGCGGCGGATCAGCAGGAATCCGGCCGCCACCAGCAGCAGCGCCGAGACATCGGTGGAACCCGAGCGGGGTCCGCCGCGTCGCGCCAGGCCGCCGCAGCCGCCGGCGCCGCTGTCGGCCTCTGGTACGTACTGGAAGGTCGCCGGCGCCACCACGCCCTGGCCGTTCGGCATCGTCACCTTGATGCCGTAGGAGCCCGGCCGCCAGGCCGGCGCCACCACCTGCAGGGTGGAGAGGCCGAGCTGGGTCAGCCCAGCGGCGGCGCGGCCGCCTTCGGCCGTGACCGGGTCGATGCCGAAGCTGACGCCGTCGGCGCCGCCCAGGTTGACCCCGAACAGCTTGACCTTGATGCCGCCGCCGTCCTTGCTCTTGGTCGGCGTGAAGCCGGTCACCCGCGGGTCGGCCAGGGCCACGAAGGCGTAGGCCTCGGCGACCGTGACGTCCGGCACGGAGGGGTTGCGCAGCGCCAGGTCGACGGCGCCGACGGCGTGGGCGGGCGTGGTGACCTGGACCACGTTGGGCGAGAGCCAGGTCGTGGTCAGCGCCTGACCGTCGAGCAGCACGACCATCTCCTGGGCGAAGTTGGTCCCCCCCACCAGCAGCGTAGTTCCGCCGCTGGACTGGCCGGCCTCGGGGAACAGCCGCAAGAAGCCGGGCACCGAGGCATAGGTGAAGGCGCCGCTGCTGCGCGCCTGCTGGCCGTCCGGGTTGTGCACCGAGACGTCGACCGTGCCGGAGCTGCCGGCGGGCGCGGTCACGGTGATCGTGCCGGGGCCCACGACCTGGACCGCCTCGGCCTCGCGGCCGCCGAAGAGCACGTAGGCGCCGTCCAGGAAGCCGCTGCCGGAGAGGGTGACGGGAGTGCCGCCCTCGACCGGCCCGAGGGCGACGTCGAGGCCGGAGATCTGCGGCGGCAAGGCGTGCACGTCGATGACGCCCGAGGCCGCCTCCATCTCGCCGTTGCCCTTGGCGAAGTAGAGGTCGTACAGGCCGAGCGGCGCGCCGGCCGCCACCGTCACCTGCGCCTGGATCCAGGAGCTGCCGTTCTGGACGCTGCCGACGCTGAGGTACGGGCTCTCGCTCCAGACGCTCATGCCGCTGGTGAAGCCGCTCCCCCACAGCGAGACCACCTTGGTCTCCCCGGGGTGGAACATGGAGACGCTGCCCGTGGAGTCGACCAGGAGGCTGTCCGGCGGCAGCGTCAGGGTGCCGGCGGGGACCAGGCCGCCGGCGGCGACGGAGTAGGTCGTCGGAGTCGTGTGGCCGCCGTAGAACTGGGCGCCGAAGTTGGTGTGGACGGTGGCGTTGCTGGCCAGGTTGGCCTTGCTCATGCCGCCCTCGATCGGCGCCACGTAGACGTGGTAGTCCCCGGTCGGCAGGCCGCGGATGACCCAGTCGCCGTCGTTGGCGCTGGCGGCGCTGGCCATCAGGCGGCCGTCACTGGCGCTGACCGCCGCCACCATGCCGCCGCGCAGCAGGCTGCCGTCGTCGCGGCGCAGCGAGCCGCTGAGGCGGCCGTCGACGCCGGAGGGCGCCACCGCGATGGCGCCGGCCTCGTCGTCCCGGCTGAGCGAGCGGTGCAGCCATTGGGTCGTGCTGACGTAGGGCCACATCGACGACGCGATCACCGGCGAGTGGTCGAGGCCGACGAAGTGGCCGATCTCGTGGGTGGCGATGTCCTGGACGTCGAAGGTGCCGGCCGAGCCGTCGGTCGAGAAGTTCCAGTCCCGGCCGTTGAAGATGATGTCGGCGTCGAGGATCTCGCCGTTCGCCGGGTTGTAGCTGATCGGCGTCACCGCCACCGTGCCGCTGCCTTGCGGGAAGTAGCCGCTGCCGTTGTTCTCGTCGAAGAAGACCAGGTGGTCGCTGCTGCCGGCGTTCTTGGAGCCGGTCATGCCCTGGAAGTTGAACTTCAGCTTGCTGCCCGTGACCTGGCGCCAGGACTGGAAGGCGTGCTCGATGGCGGGCTTGTGCGAGCCGTCGGCGATGTTGTCGGAGCCGGCCTGGTTGAGCTTCCAGCTGATGTTCTGGGTGCTCCAGTGCAGCTTCTTGCCATTGAGGACGATGCGCACGTAACCCTCGGCCGCGCCGCTGACGGCGGCGACGGCGAGGGCCACGACCAGCAGGCGGGCCGGCCTAGAGCTGGCGAGCCACCTCCTCCATGATCTCGGCGACGAATTCTCGATAGTTCCGAACATCGATGCCTTCCTCCTGGCAGGCGTGCGAGGAGACCTGAGCCTCCTGGCCGCCCCCCTGGACCTTCCAGGCCCCGGCGGAGAGCCCGACCGGGAGCCGCCACGGCTTCTCCTGGCCCTGAGAACTCAGGAACAGGATGTGCCGATCTCCGATCTGCATCTCCGGCATCCCCGGCAGGTAGAGGCCGCGACCCGCGATCTCGCCCCCCGGCATCCGGATTTCCAGAATCGAAGCTGGCCTGCCCTTCATCGGCGTGAGCGTCGAAAAGGTGTAGGCGGTCTGGATGCTGCCGTCGGGCAGCATCTCGGGGTGGGCGTCGACCAGCTCGAATTCGCCGATCAGGTCGGCGCGACCGACCAGGTCGGGGACCTGGCTCTCGGCGCCGACGGAGGCCGCCCCAAGCGTGCTGAGGCCTCCCAGCAGCAGGGCGATCAAGACCACGATGGGAAAGACGGGGGGTCTCATGGCCCCCCCTTGGCGGCCGGCGCCCCGCGGTCGAGAGAGCGTTCCGACCAGAAAGCCACGATCCGGACGGGAAGAACGTCTCAAGCCGGGAAAGGGAGCGGCGGCCGCCCCCGGGGCCGCCCGCGCCCGGGGGCCCGGGGGGGGCCCAGAGGCGGGGGGCCCCCGCCGGCGCGAACCGCGCGGGG
>CAYZXS010000058.1:0-22311 GCA_964482495.1 uncultured Planctomycetales bacterium | reverse complement strand
CCCGGGGGGGCCGGGCGCGTCCCGGGGGGCGCGGACGCCCGCCGCGTCGCCGATGCGGCCGCCCGCGCCGCCGCGCCCGGGTCCGCCACCGGGAGTCGGGCCGAAACCGCCGCCGCGTCCGCCACGCCCCCCCGGCGGCGGCCCCGGCGGGCGACCCGGCGGCGGGCCCTCCGGCCGGCCGGGCCGGCGGGCGTCGCCGCCATCCCTGCCTCCGCGCCTGCCGCCCGGCGCACCGCCGACCTCGCCGCCGAAGCGGTTGCGGTACTCCCACACCATTTCTCCGGCGGGGCTGACCTCGAACAGCCGGCCCTGCTCGCCCGAACAGACCAGGGTGTTGCCGTTCGGCAAGCGCTGAGCGCCGGAGATGCGCCCGGAGTAGAAGGCGCCCTTGTCGGCGTCGCGATAGCGCCAGCTGGCCTTCCGCGGCCCGAAGGCGCCGGCGGCCAAGGCGTAGCCGCCGCCGGCCTCGGCCGGCAGGGCGATCTCGTCGACCGAGGACCAGTTGCCGCTGGCGCGGCCCATGCCGTTGTTGAAGACCAGCAGGTTGCCGGCGCCCGGGCTGCCGGCTTCGATCCACTGGGCGTCGTGCTGCACGAAGAGCTGGCGGTCCTGCTCGGTGCCGGCCATCCAGGTCTGCGGATTGCCCCAGCGGTAGAGCAGGTCGCCGCGGGGGCCGGCGGCCTCGGCGGTGGTCGTGGCGTGGTCGATGATCCAGACCTCGTTGAAGCTGCGCACGCTGAGCAGGATCTGGTCGAGGCCGGGGTGGTAGTCGATGGAGTTGGTGTGCATCCAGTCGGCGCCGCGGAAGCCGGCGCCGCCGCGGCGGCCCTGCGGGTCGTCAGCCGATCCCGAGTCCTCGGCCTCGTCCTCCTCTTCGTCGTCACCGATGTACCCCAGCTCGGCCAGGTCGGCGATTCCTTCCTCATCCAGCACCTCGCGGGTCTGCTCGCCGTTGACGTCGATCCTCTCCGGGTGCTCGGCGACCACGCCGTAGCCGGCCTTCGCGGGGTCGCGGTCCTGGATCAGGTGGTCCCAGGCGTGCCACTCCCAGACCACTGCGCCCCCGGTCGGCCCCTCCGGTCGGATCTCGAAGACGGCGTCGGGCCAGAGCTCGCCGGCCTCGAGCAGGGCGGGGTCGCGGCCAGCGGCGAGGGCCTCGGCCTCGGACTTGCGCTCCCAGGAGATCAGCAGCACGTTGCCGCTCGGCATCGGCTCGATGTCATGGTGGTGCAGCCGGCCTTCGTCGGACCAGAGGAAGTCCCAGAGCAGGGCGCCGTCCCAGCCGATTCGCTGGATGCGGCCGCCCTCGCCGCCGCCGCGGAAGGTCGGGTTGCCGCCCTCGCGGGCGCAGCGCAGGATCGAGCCGTCCTCGAGCAGGTAGACCGAGTTCCCGGGATTGTGCTCGCTGGGCCATTCGTGGACCACCGCCCCCTTCATGTCGATGAGATAGGTCGTGGTCGACTTGAGCGGCGCGAAGAGCGTGTAGCCGGCGAAGGGCTCCGGGTCGCTGTCCGGGGCGCCGGAGGGGAGACCGGCGGCGCCGGCGAGGAGGAGCAGCAGCGTGAGGGTTTCCATGGGGCCTGACGCTCGTGAACCCGGCTGCCGCCGGCGAGTTCCGGGGCGGCCCCGGAAGAGCCTTGTCCTGACGAGCTTGCCGCGCCACCGTAGGCAGGGCAAGGACGCCCTCCCGTGACCTCCCCCACGCTCCCTCAGGCCCCCACCGCCCCGCGCGAACGGCTCGGCGCCGTCGACCTGCTGCGGGGCTTCGCCCTCTGCGGCATCCTGGTCATCAACATGCGCTACTTCGCCATGCCGATGGCGAAGCGGCTGCTGAACGACCCCAACCACCCGGGGGACGTCTTCGGCGCGGCGGACTTCTGGAGCTGGTTCGGCTCCAGCCTGCTGTTCGAGGACAAGATGATGGCCCTCTTCTCGGTGCTCTTCGGCGCCGGGATCTGGCTGATGCGGGACCGCGGGCTGTTCCTGCACTACCGGCGCATGTTCTGGCTGACCCTGATCGGGGTCGGCCACGCGGTGCTGCTGTGGTTCGGTGACATCCTGACGCTCTATGCCCTCTGCGGCATGGTCGTGGTCTGGTTCCGGCGGCTGCCGCCGTCGCTGCTGATCGTGCTCGGCTTGAGCTCCGCGTTCTTCGCCACCGGCGAGCGGAGCTTCGAGGGCATGCTCGCCGAGAGCGAACCGGTAGCAGCGGTCGAACCGCCGGCGGAGGCTCCAGCGGAGGAGGCGGAGCCGGCAACCGGCGCCGAGACCGGGGGAGGCGCCGAAGCGGCGGGGTCCGCCGGCGAGGGAGACGCCGTCCTCCTGGTCCCGGTGGAGGAAGAGGGCGCCGCGGAGCCGCCGCAGGACCCGCCCGCCACCGAAGTGCTGGCGGAACCCGCCGCCGAGACGGGCGACGCCGAGGCCGCCGGCGCGACCCCGGCCGAGGAGGATCGCTCTGAGGATCGCGCCGAGGCCGCCGCGGAGGAGGGGGCGGTCGGCCTGCTCAGCTATCGCCGCGAATTCGGCCGCGACTTCAGCATGGCCCTCCGCGAGTCCTTCGACCCGGAGACCGAGAAGGAGATGCACGAGGGCAGCTGGTGGCACCAGGTCGGCTGGCGCGCGGACTTGGTGCTGTGGTGGCAGGGCGGCAACTTCCTGCTCAACGGCCTGCTCTGGAACGGCGGCCTGATGCTGGTCGGGATGGGCCTGATGGGGCTCGGCTTCCTGACCGGCAAGCTCCGCGCCGGCGTCTACCTGGGCCTGGGCTTCGCGGCGATGGCCTTCGGCCTGGCCTTCAGCGCCCTCGGTCTGTGGCCACAAGCCCTGGAACCGCTCGGCCGCATGACCGCTCTCTGGAACCGCGACGAGGGGCCGCCGCCGGCCAGCTTCCGGCGCTACGTGATGCTCGCCGACGTCGTCCGCCGCTTCGGCACCCTCCTGGTCTGCTTCGGCTGGGCCAGCCTGCTGCTGTGGCTGCAGCGCTCGGGAGTGCTGCGGGCGCTGCTTTACCCGCTGCGGGCGGTCGGTCGCATGGCGCTGACCAACTACCTGACCCACACCGTGGTCTGTGTCATCCTCTTCGAGGGCTGGGCCCTCGGCCGCTGGAACGAAGTCCGCTACTTCGAGCAGATGCAGCTGGTGGGCGCCATCCTGCTGGCGCAGTTGATCGTATGCCCGATCTGGCTGGCGCTGTTCCGCTTCGGGCCGATGGAGTGGCTGTGGCGGTCGCTGACCTACTGGAAGCTGCAGCCGTTGCGCCGGCGGGCGCCGAAGGCCGCGCCGCCGCCGGACGCGCCGCTGCCGTCTCCGCCGCCGCCGCACGGCTTCGCCGGAGATTCCCCGGTCGAGCAGACGGCCGGCTGAAGCGGGATCCCGCGCCGAGGGGTAGGATCGCGGCATGAGCCCCAGCCGACGTTCCTTCCTGCTCGGAGCCGCCGCCGGCTCCGCCGCCCTGCTCCCGAGCCGCGCCAGCGCGGCCGCCTCCCTCGACCAGGACCACGCCACGGTCGAGGCCGTCGGCCGCAAGCGCATCCCCAAGACCGGCGAGCTGCTGCCGATGGTCGGATTGGGCACCTCGCGGACCTTCAACGCCGACCCGGACGGCGAGCACCCGGCGCTGCTGGAGGTGATGGCCGGCTTCCTGGCACGCGGGGGCAGCCTGATCGACTCCTCGCCGATGTACGGGGAGGCCGAGGCGCTGACCGGAGCGCTGCTCGAGCGGCTCGGCCGCCATGACGCCTTCTACGCCACCAAGGTCTGGACCGACGAGGGCAAGGAGGCGGGCGTCGCCCAGATGGCGGAGTCCGAGCGGCTCATGGGCACCGCCCGCTTCGACCTGATGCAGGTCCACAACCTGGTCGGGCTGGAGGTGCAAATGGCGACCCTCCGCAAGTGGAAGGAATCCGGCCGCATCCGCTACCTCGGCGTCACTGAGATGCGCGACTTCGAGAAGGTCGAGGAGCTGATCGTCGGCGGCCACCTCGACTTCCTGCAGATCCCCTACTCGCTGGGCGACCGCCGCGTGGAGCAGCGGGTACTGCCGGCGGCCCTGGACCACGGCGTCGCGGTACTGGTGATGCGGCCCTTCGAACGCGGTCGGCTGTTCAACGCCATGAAGGGCAAGGAGCTGCCGGGTTGGGCCACGGAGTTCGGCATCGCCTCCTGGGCGCAGCTGTTCCTGAAGTTCCTGCTCGGCCACCCGGCCGTCACCTGCCCGATCCCGGCGACCTCCAAGCCGCACCACCTGGCCGACAACATGCGCGGCGGCGTCGGACCGCTGCCGGACGAGGCGGCGCGGGAGAAGATGGTGGCGCTGCTGGAGGGCTGAGCGAGCGGGGCCGCACCCGCCGCCCGGGCCGCTACCATCGGCCGGCCCCCGCCTCGCTGCCACGATGCCCCCCACCCCCCGCCACTCCCTCGACCGGCCGCCGGCCGGCGGGCTCACGCCCGAGCGCCAGGCCGAATACTGGCGACGCAACCTGCGGCTGCTCGCCGTCCACCTGGCGGTCTGGGCCGGCAGCTCCTTCGGCTGCGGCATCCTGCTCAAGCCCTGGCTGGACCAGTGGAAGCTGGCCGGCAGCGGCTTCCCGCTCGGCTTCTGGTTCGCGCAGCAGGGTTCGATCCTGGTCTTCGTGGCGCTGGTCTTCTCCTATGCCCGGCGCATGAACCGGCTCGACCGCGAGTTCGAGGTCGAGGAGGACTGAGGCTTGGACGTCCAGGGCTGGACCTTCCTGCTCATCGGGCTGAGCTTCGCCCTCTATGTCGGCGTGGCGATCCGCAGCCGCGCCGGCAGCACCAAGGAGTTCTACGTCGCCGGCGGCGGCGTGCCGCCGGTGATGAACGGCATGGCGACCGCGGCCGACTGGATGAGCGCGGCCAGCTTCATCTCGATGGCCGGAGTGATCTCGGCGCTGGGCTACGACGGCTCGGTCTACCTGATGGGCTGGACCGGCGGCTACGTGCTGCTGGCGCTCCTGCTCGCCCCCTACCTGCGCAAGTTCGGCAAGTTCACCATCCCGGACTTCGTCGGCGACCGCTACGAGTCGCAGACGGCGCGGGTGGTGGCGGTCCTGTGCGCGATCTTCGTCAGCTTCACCTACGTCGCCGGCCAGATGCAGGGGGTCGGCATCGTCCTGTCGCGCTTCCTCGAGGTGAAGGCCTCGACCGGGGTGATGATCGGCATGGCGATCGTCTTCTTCTACGCCGTGCTCGGCGGCATGAAGGGCATCACCTACACCCAGGTGGCGCAGTACTGCGTGCTGATCTTCGCCTACCTGGTGCCGGCGATCTTCCTGTCGATCCTGATGGCCGACAACCCGGTGCCGCAGCTCGGCATGGGCGCCCACGCCGCCGACGGCACCGCCCTGCTCGACCGGCTCGAGGGCCTGCACCGGGAGCTCGGCTTCGCCAGCTACCTGGACGGCTCGCGCGGCATGGCGGACGTGTTCTTCATCACCGCGGCGCTGATGGTCGGCACCGCCGGCCTGCCGCACGTGATCGTGCGCTTCTACACCGTGCCGCGAGTGCGCGACGCCCGCGCCAGCGTCGGCTGGGCGCTGGTCTTCATCGCGCTGCTCTACACCACCGCGCCGGCGGTGGCGGTCTTCGCCCGCACCAACCTGCTCGACACTGTGCGCGAGCAGCCCTACGCCGACATGCCGGAGTGGTTCCACAAGTGGGAGGACACCGGCCTGCTGAGCTGGCAGGACCAAAACGGCGACGGCCTGATCCAGTACACCGGCGCCGGCTCGGCGGTTGCCAATGAGCTGAGCGTGAAGCCGGACATCATGGTGCTGGCCAACCCGGAGATCGCGCAGCTGCCGGACTGGGTCATCGGCCTGGTGGCCGCGGGCGCGCTGGCGGCGGCGCTGTCGACCGCGGCGGGGCTCCTGCTGGTGGTGTCGACCGCGATCAGCCACGACCTCCTGAAGCGGGCGCTGCGGCCGACCATCAGCGAGAAGGGCGAGCTGGTGGTCGCCCGCGTGGCCGCCGGCGTGGCGGTCTGCTGCGCCGGCTACCTGGGCATCCACCCGCCGGGCTTCGTGGCCGAGGTCGTGGCCTTCGCCTTCGGCCTGGCCGCCTCGAGCTTCTTCCCGGTGCTGATGCTCGGCATCTTCAGCAAGCGCATGAACCGCGCCGGCGCGGTCGGCGGCATGGTGGCGGGGATCGGCTTCACCGCCGGCTACATCCTGTGGTTCAAGTTCCTGCACCCGGAGCTGTCGACGCCGGAGCACTGGTGGTTCGGGATCTCCCCGGAGGGCATCGGCGCCCTGGGCATGCTGCTCAACTTCGCCGTGGCGCTGACGCTGTCGCGGCTGACCGCGCCGCCCTCCCCCGCGATCCAGCAGCTGGTCGAGGACATCCGGGTGCCCAAGGGCTCCGGGCCGGCGCACGAGATCCAGGGCTGAGCGGCGGCGCCGCCGCCGCCTGCCGGGTTGCGATTTCCTTGTTATGCTCGCCCCTCCGGGCGGGGAACCCCGATCCGCCCGAGCCCCATCCCGGCCCGACCATGCGCCCGCGAACCGTCCTCCTGCTCCTCCTGTCCGCCCTGCTCGCCTCCCCCCTCGCCGGCCAGCGGCCCGACCGGCCGCGCCGCGGCGACGGCGGCGGCCGCGGCGAGCGCGCCGCTGGCGCCGAGCGCTCCGGCGCCCAGGACGCCAAGAAGGACGAGAAGAAGTCCTACGACGAGGTCATCACCCCTGACTTCGAGAGCGACCCGGGTCTGTTCCTGGTCCACCGCGGCGACGACAAGGTCTACTACGAGATCCCGCAGGAGGCCTTCGGCAAGGACATGCTGTGGGTGACCCAGATCGAGAAGACCCAGTCCGGCTTCGGCTACGGCGGCACCTCGGCCGGCGACCGCGTCGTGCGCTGGGAGCTGCGCGGCGAGAAGGTGCTGCTGCGGGACGTGAAGTACCAGATCCGCGCCGACGCCGGCGACACCATCCGCCACGCCGTCGAGGCCAGCTCGATGCTGCCGATCATCCGCGCCTTCGAGGTGGAGGCCTGGGGCAAGGACAAGCGCGCCGTGATCGACGTCACCGGGCTGTTCGAGGACGACCTGCCGGAATTCAGCGCCAAGCGGCGGTTGAACGGCTCCAGCGTCGACAAGAGCCGCACCTTCATCGAGGAGCTGAAGAGCTTCCCGGGGAACATAGAGGCCAAGGTCCTGATGACCTACAAGCTGTCCAGCGAGCGGCCGAGCTCCGGCGGCTTCCCGCGCGGCCCGCGCAGCGGCCCGCGCCGCGACCCCAGCCAGGGCCAGGTCACGGCGCTGATCCACCACAGCATGGTGGCGCTGCCGGAGCGGCCGATGACGCCCCGCGAACGCGACGACCGGGTCGGCTTCTTCGGCGTCAGCTTCGAGGAGTACGACGGCGTCGACCACGAGGTCGAGACCATCCGCTACATCAGCCGCTGGCGGCTGGAGAAGAAGGACCCGGCGGCGGCGGTCTCGGACCCGGTTCAGCCGATCGTCTTCCACGTCGGCCGCGGCGTGCCGGCGAAGTGGCGGCCCTACGTGCACCAGGGCATCGAGATGTGGCAGCCGGCCTTCGAGGCCGCCGGCTACTCGAACGCGATCCTGGCCAAGGACGCCCCGACGCCGCAGGAGGACCCGGACTGGGACGCCGAGGACGCCCGCTACTCGAGCATCCGCTGGCTGCCGTCGACGGTCGAGAACGCAATGGGGCCGCACGTCGGCGACCCGCGCACCGGCGAGATCCTGGAGGCCGACATCCTGCTGTACCACAACGTCATCAAGCTGGTACGCGACTGGTACTTCATCCAGGCCTCCCCCAATGACCCCGACGCCCAGAAGCTGCCGCTGCCGGACGACACCATCGGCCGGGCGCTCGCCTACGTCGTGGCGCACGAGGTCGGCCACTCGCTCGGCTTCCCGCACAACATGAAGGCCAGCTCGAGCTACAGCGTCGAGCAGCTGCGCGACGCCGCCTTCACCGCCGAGTACGGCACTGAGGCCTCGATCATGGACTACGGCCGCTTCAACTACGTCGCCCAGCCCGGCGACGGCGCGACCCTGATCCCGAAGATCGGCCCCTACGACTTCTTCGCCGTCGAGTGGGGCTACAAGCAGTACGCCGACGCCGACGCCGAGCAGGCCGGCCTGGCGGCGCTGGTGGCCAAGCAGGTCGACGACCCGATGCTGCGCTTCGGCGACCCCAACGCCTCGGAGGACCCGACCCAGCAGACCGAGGACCTGGGCGGCGACCCGGTGGCGGCCACCGCCCTCGGGCTCAAGAACCTGGACCGCGTCGCCGGCTACCTGGTCGCGGCCTGCTGTGAGGAGGGCGAGGACTACGAGCTGCTCCAGAACATGTACGACCAGCTGATCGGCCAGCGGAACCGCGAGCTGATGCACGTCGCCAACGTCGTCGGCGGCGTCGAGCGCGCGAACCTCCGCTACGGCGACGCCGAGCGGGTCTACCACACGCTGGCGCGCGAGCGCCAGGAGGAGGCCGTGGCCTTCCTGCAGGAACACGCCTTCCGCACCCCCGCGGCGTTGATCGACCCGGCGATCCTAGCCCGGCTCGAGGCCGGCGGCGCGCCGGAGCGGATCCTGTCGAGCCAGAGGCGCCTGCTCGAGGCCCTGCTCAGCGACGGCCGCGCCCGGCGCATGGCCGAGCACGCCCAGCTGGCCGGTCCGGAGGCCTATGCCCCGCTCGACCTGATGCGTGACCTGAGCCGCGGCATCTGGAGCGAGCTCGGGAGCGAGCCGGTGGCGATCGACCTCTACCGCCGCAACCTGCAGCGGGCCCACGTCGAGGTGCTGGCCGACCGCCTCGGCGACGGCTTCCCCGACTCCGATCTGCCGGCGCTGGCCCGCGGCGAGCTGGTGGCGCTGGCCGACGCCCTGGAGGACCACCTCCAGCGCAGCGCCATCGCCGACGAGGAGACCCGTCTGCACCTGGCCGACCTGGCCGCCCGGATCCGCCACGCGCTCGAGCCGGCCCCGGCCGCGGAGCCCGCGGCCGCCGCCGGGATCGGGGCGCGCCCGAGCGGGCGGGAGTAGGCTGTCCGGCCGCCGCCGCCGCCGCCACCGCCGCCGACGCCGTCTGCCATGCCCGAACTCGACAACCGCCTGCTCGTCCGCCGCCTCCGCCCGATCTGCCAGACCGCCGCCGACGGCGGCACGCCCACCGACGACCAGTGGCAGGCGGCCAAGGAGATCTTCGACGCCCACGCCTGGCAGGACGACGAGATCGAGTTGGCGCTGATGGAGCGAGACGCGTCGCTGCTGATCCCCCGGGTCTCGGACTGGGACGCCGGCAAGCAGCCCTATCCCGCCCCCGACCGCGCGGTGCTGAAGCGGGCCCTCAAGGCCTTCCGCAAGCGCCTCAAGCTGCAGCAGCTCGACGACGAGTCCGGCCTCGGCGGCGGCCCCTTCAGCGGCGGCCGCAAGTCCCGGATCCTGGCGATCCAGCCCCCCTCGCAGTACCCGATGGAGGTCTGGGAGGAGCTCGACCACCAGCGCCGCCTGCGCCATACCGGCGACGGCTTCTTCGAGCTGCTCGAGGACTGAGCCGGCCGCTCAGGGACCGGGCGTCCGGTGCGGCGGCGGCGTCACGCCAATCTCGACGAAGTAGATCGGGTTGGACAACAGGTAGGGTTGGTCGGAGGCGTCGCGCAGCTCGAGCCTCAGCCAGTCGCCGGGCGCGACCGCCTGATCCACCTGCTGGTCCAGCACCGCCCCGGCAAGCGACAGCCGCTGGGCCTCGTCGCCGTTCCGGAGCAGCACCAGGTCGTCGCCGGCCTGGCCGCCGTCCACCCGCAGGCGCAGCTGCTCGGTGCCGGCGCCGGTGGGCACCACGTCGCCCATCGAGTAGGCGCCGCCGGCCTGCTCGAAGACCAGGTCGCCGGCCGGGTCGAAGGCGGTCGGGTCGCCGAACAGGACCTGGCCCTCGCGCACGGCCTGGATCAGCTCGGTGGCGCTGCCGCCGGTGCTGCGCAGCCAGCTGGCCCAGCGGTTGCCGCGCTGGTCCCAAGGCAGCACGTCGTGGTCGTCCGAGCTGCCGATGCCGGTCAGGTAGAGGCCGCGCTCGGCGAGCTGGTCCCAGACCGCCAGGAAATCGGCCAGCGGCCGCTCCCGGAAGGGGTAGCCGACCTCGAGGGCGTCGGCGCCCCAGGCCTGGTGCTGGAGCAGGCGCCGGGCCAGCTCGCGCGCGGCGCTCTCCGGCTTGGGGGCGCCGTGGGTGAGGGCGCCGAAGAGGTGCGCCAGGACCGCGACGCCGCCCTGGGCATGGATGTCGTCGACTCCGCTGGCGGGGTAGTCGTCGGGCCGGCTGGCCGGGTCGCGGTAGTCGATCAAGGCCGGGATGCCGGCCGGGTAGAGCGCCAGCAGGTGGTCGCGGGTGCTGATCGACAGGATCGGCTGCTGCACCGGGCCTTCGATCTCCATGCCGACGTGGTGGATCAAGCTCGCCGAGTGCCGCGCCGCCAGCAGCTGCTCCTGGGCGCGGTAGACCGGCAGGCCGGTCGGCCCGGCGAGCTCGATGCGGAAGTCGTCGACGTCCATCTCGATGGCCTTGCCGTGGTTGCTGAGGAACACCAGCTCGACGCCGGTGAGGGCCTGGTCCTCCCCCTCCCAGAAGGCGGCCGCGGCGTCGGCCGCGACCGGCAGCGCGACCGGGTTCCAGACCCCGGTCTGGAAGCCGGCCAGCGGTACGCGGGCGACGTTGGCGGCGGGCGCCGGCGGGTTCATGCGCGCCGGGTGGTACTCGAGCACGTTCACCGTGCCCTCCGGGGTGGCGCCGTCGGCGCGCGAGGAGAGGCTGACGCGGATCAGGAAGCTGGCGTTGCCGTCGGCCTGCTGCAGCCGCAGCGCCAGGCGGACCTCGGGCTGGCAGATCAGGCTGCGGTGGTGGAAGTCCTGGGTGTTGTGGAAGCTCAGGCGCGACTCGGTCCAGCCGGCCCCGGACGGGACCTCGTGCCGCGCGCGCAGGTGCAGCGAGCCCTCCGCCGGCTCCTCGGCGGCGTAGCTGAGCTGGCAGGCGCCCGGCAGCTCCTCCTCGAGGCGGAATTCGTTCTGGAACCAATTGCCGTTGAGCTGCTGCAGGCTGCCCTCGAAGCCGACCTGGTTCCAGTAGGTGTGCGCCATCTGGCGCGACATGTGGTCCGACCACCAGAGCCCGTCGTAGCCGAACCGCTCCGCCTCGGCGCTGTGGTGCGCCATGGTCGCCGCACCCTCGCTGAGCGAGCCGTGCAGGTGCAGGTCGAAGAGGAAGGGGACGCGGGCCGCCGGGGAGGAGTCCCCGCTCGTGGCGGAGGCTGCCCCGAGCAGGGCGGCGGCGAGAAAGGGCAGGGGGCGGCCGAGGCCGAGAGGGATTCGCTTCATCGAGGGTGGCGGTGAAGGGGGATCCCCAGCATCCCCTCCGCAGCCGCTCTTGGCAATAAGATGGGGCATGCTGACCGCCACCCCGTCCCTGCTGCTGGCGCTGGCCCTCTCGGCCGGCGACGCCCCGAACGACGACAAGGCCAAGGCGCCGCCGCCGCTCGAGGTCGACGGCCTCGTCGGGATGCCGATCGACATCCTGAGCGTCCGCGGCGAGATCCTCTTCGACGGCGCCAGCCGCAGCGCACGCGCCACCGCGGTCATGGAGTTCGAGATGACCGGCGACGGCATGCCGCTCTTCGACCTGCGCCAGGAGATCGAGCGGCTGGTGGTGAACGGCGTGGAGGTCGAGGCCGAGCTGGCCGCGGCCCACCAGGTCTCCCACGCCTGCGGCACGATGCGCATCCTCCAGCAGGAGCTGCCGGCCGGCGCGGTCCACACCCTCGAGCTGGAGTACCCGCTGGAGAAGCCGATGTCGCCGCGGTCCCAGGACATCGGCTGGGGCGAGAACGGCCTCAACTGGGACACCTTCTTCTCCGACCTCAACCAGGGCCGCTACCTCGAGATGTGGATGCCGGCCAACCTGCTCTACGACCGCTTCGCCCTCGAGCTCGAGCTCGAGCTGACCGGGCTGGAGCAGGACCACGAGCTGGTCACCAACGGCGCCATCGAGGAGCGGGGACGCCACCACTGGAAGCTCCGCTTCCCCGACACCAACACCGCCTTCTCCGCCATGATCGTGATCGTGCCGGCGACCGAGGTCGAGCGCTCGCAGAGCACCGTCAAGGTCGGCAAGCGCCGCTTCACGGTCGACGTCTGCCGGCGCAAGGACGCGAGCGGCGACCTGGACCGGGTCCACGACATGGTGGCCGACGACCTGAAGGAGTTCAGCGAGACGGTCGGACCCTGGCCGCACGGCGACACCATCCCGGTGCTGATCTGGCGCGGCGGCCGCTCGATGGAGTACGACGGCGCCACCACCAGCTCGGTCGGCGCGCTGCGCCACGAGCTGCACCACAGCTGGTGGGGCCGCGGCGTCAAACCAGCCAGCCAGAACGACGGCTGGTTCGACGAGGCCTGGACGGTCTACTCCGCCGACCGCGAGGGCCCGCGCGGCACCCAGCAGGAGGGCCCGCCGGTCGAGCTGTGCTCGAGCGACCCCTACAACCGGACCACCCCGGGCGCCTCCTACCGCGCCGGCAGCGCCTTCTTCGCCCGCGTCGCCAAGGAAATCGGCCCGAAGAAGCTCGACCGGCTGATGGCCGAGTTCTTCGAGCTCCACGTCCACGACCCGGTCAGCACCCAGCAGCTGGAACAGCACCTGGCTGAGCGCAGCAAGAAGCCCAAGCAGGTGCGGCAGCTCTTCCACCGCTACGTCTACGGCAAGGAAGGCAAGTTCGAGGGCTGAGCCCTTGTCAGGAGGGCGACCGCGCTGGAATCGCGCCACCCCCTCCTTCCGATAAACTCGGCCGTCGTGTTCAGGGTCCTTCCGACGGTATTCCTGGCGATCTCCTGCTCTGCGGAGGTCCCTGCATCCAAACTGCTCAAAGTCCACGAGCAATTGGCCGAAGGCGAGGCGGCGCTGGAACTCGAACAAGCCTGGCTCGCCCTAGGCGCCGCTGGCGAGGTCTGGTCCAGCCGAGGCCTGCTCGCCGAGAGCGCGGTGGAGTTCTCGCCCAGTTCCCCGGACACCCCCTTGGCCGCCCACCTCAGCGAGCTCGCCGCCGCTGGTCCACTTCAGGTCGATCCCCTGTTCCCCAATGCTGGGCTCCTCCCGGCGCTTCCGCTTCACCTTTGGATTCACCCTGACGCGGAGGTCGCGGCGATCGGAAGCCTCGAACGGATCGCCAGCGGACCCGATGTTCGCCTCCGACAACTCTCCTTGCACGGCCTCATCTCCGACGACCCCATCCAACTCAGCCTTCCACTCGACCGGGCAGCCTGCCCTCCCCCTGAGCCGCGTCGCGCCCACCTCCACATCCACGCATCAGCGCCATTCGACGCCTCCGTCGACAAAGCAGTAGATCCGAACTGGGCGTACTCCATGTATTACGAGGTCTCCGAATGGGAGCCAGGGAGAATCCCGCCAATCCCGATCGGGTATCGAATGATGGTCGAAGATTGGGACAAGGATCTGGTGGTTCAGGTCCGTTTCTATGAGGGCGTGCGTTGGTTCCATGCCGAACCGGTCCTCCGTGTCATCGCCGGGTGCGGCTTCGAAGATTGGAGCGTGGTTTGGAACGCCGAGCATGAGCAAGAGGCGCGCTAGCCTCCTGCACGGCGCAAGGCGTCGAGGAGCTGGCGAAGGTCATGCTCTTCCGGGTCCGATTCAGGCGCGCCGTACCTCTGTGCCACCCGGTCTTGGTGGCAGGCGGCGCACTGCTGAGCGAGCCCAGGGGCGACCCCTGCTCGACGGAGAGTCGCGGCGAGATCCGGCCTGACCAAGGCTGACGCAGTGCATCCGAGCAACGTCATCATTTCGGATTCGAGCGGGTCGCTCACCTCGGAAGGGGCGGGGCTCCGCGCCCCGGACTGTGAATCGAGCGAAGTCGGCGGAACAGGCTCAGGATCAGCGGCCGGAGGAAGGTCCGTCCCTTGGGCGGAGGTGGCGGGCCGACGACGTCGCTGCCAGCCGAGAAAAATGAGCCCAACGATGGCCACGGGGCCAAGGAACAAAGCCACCATCATGAGCTTGGTCGCCGTGCTCGGAGCGGAAGCCGGGGCTGCCACCGAACCTCCATCCGACTCCGCCGAACCGGTCACCGACGGCTCCGCCTCGACGGCGCCCCCGGTAGCCATGGGATGTTGCGTCGCGGCGGCCGGGAAGGACAGCGGGACCGCCTCGGTCCGGGTGACTCGGTAGGCGTCAGCCACCGGGTCGAAGAAGGCGAGCACGATCGGCGGCAGTTCCGGCGCCGCGCCGGCGAGCGGCTGCAATTCGTAACGGTAGACCAACGCACCTTCGGCGGCTTCCCTGACCTGGCCGAGCACGTGGAAGCCCTCGACCGCGGTCAGCGAGGGCGCCGGAACGGCGTCGAGCAGACCGTCGCCCTCGATCCGTAGCCGCAGTTCCAAGCTCTGGCCGGCCTCGAGCTCGGCGTCGGTGACCGTCGCGGACATCCGAAAGCGCCCGACCGCGCCACCGAAGCCCGGCGGCCTCCCCTGCTCCGGCAGCGGCAGGACCTGGAGCCTCTGTGGCGGGGCGTCCACGCGTCCTTCGATCCGATCCACCGGAACCCGGCCCTGCAGCAGGTCGTCCACGAACTCGGTGGCCGAGGCGAAGCGCAGGCTCGGGCCGGGTAGCTCGAGCTCTCCGGCCTCAGACACCAGCAGGCGGCGACGGTGGACGAAGACGGTGAACTCGCGCCCCTCCCGGGTCTCGGCCCCGGCGGCCGCGGCCCGGCCGAGGCCGTCGTCGAGGGCGAAGCGCAGGGAAGCCGCCGCGTCGTCCGCAGCGGGCAGCAGGCCAGCGGCGCCCCAAGGAAGCTCGAGCTGCACCGGCAGATCAAGAGGCTGTCGGAAGAGCTGGATCAGCTGGCCGTCGAGGAAGCTGCGCTCGAAGCCGAAGCGCAGCTCGACCGGCACCAGCTCGCCGACGTGGGCCGGGCCGGGCGGCAGCGACACCTCGAGGAAGGCCGGCTCCGCGGCTCCGGCAGCTCCCGGGCCGGCGCCCGCCTCGGGGCCGCCGGGGGCGCCCTGGGGGAACAGGGCGAGGATGAGCGCAGCGAAGA
The DNA here is from genome assembly GCA_964482495.1 of uncultured Planctomycetales bacterium. Taxonomy (GTDB): domain Bacteria; phylum Planctomycetota; class UBA1135; order UBA1135; family UBA1135; genus J029. The sequence continues at coordinate 7,230 of CAYZXS010000058.1, read as the reverse complement.
TCACCAATCCCTCACCGCGCCTCCGGTGCGCGGGCGTTTGCGGCGCTGCTCGCGCTTGTCGAGCTCCTGCTGGGCCAGCTGCTCGAGCAGAGCCTGGAGTTCTTCGGGGGTGAGCTCCGGCGGCGGCTCGAAGTCGGGCGGCGGCGCATCCGGCGGCGCGGCGTCCGGCGGCGGATCGGGCCGGTCCCCGGCCTTCTGCTTCGCTTCTTGGCGCTGCCGCCGCATCTCGGCCAGCGCTCGCGCCGCGCGCTCGACGTTGCGCCGGGCCTCCGGCCAGTCGGCGCGGCTGGTGGCGGCGGCCTGCCAGGAAAGCCGCGCCGCTTCGCCGAGCAGGATGGCCTTGTCCCACTCGCCGACGCTGCCGCCGATGGCGGCGCGGCCGGCGGCGGCCTGGCTGCGGGCGTAGGCGGCGTTGCCGCGCAGGAAGTCGCGCCGCGCTTCGAAGGGAGGGCCGCCCTGTTCGGCGGCGCGCGCCGCCGCGGCCTCCATCTCGACCCACATGCCGAGCCGCGCCGCGGCCAGGGCCCGGTCATAGAGCAGCTCGGCCGAAGCCCGCTCCCCCGCCGCTTCGGCCGCGGCCGTGAAGTGGAGGTAGGCCTGCTCGAAGTCGCCGTCGCGGTACGCCTGGACGCCGGCGGCGATCCCCTCGCCCCCGATCCACAGCACCAGCGCGAGGAACAGCTTCATCGTCTCGGACGCCCAGCCCAGGCCAGCTCCAGTATCCAGAGGAGGTAGGCGGCCAACAAGGGCCATTGGTAGCGCTCGCGCGGCTCGCGGGACCCGGCCGAGGCCGCGGCCCGGCCCGCCATCGGCACCAGCGCCCGATCATGGAGCGCCACCAGCGGCTGCGGCTCGTCGCTGGCGCCGAGGTAGACCCCGCCGGTGGCCTCGGCCAGCGCCCGCAAGCCGGTCTCGTCCAGGGCGGTGACCACCTCGGCGCCGTCGGGGCCGCGCAGGAAGGACTCGCCGCCGTCGCTCTCCAGCGCGATCTTGCTGCCCCGGGTGGAGCCGAAGCCGACGCAATGGACCACCACCCCGGCCTCGCGGCAGCGCTGCGCCAGCTCCAGGCCGCGCTGCTCCAGGTCCTCGCCGTCGCTGAGCAGCAGGACCGCGGCGGGACGACCAGCGCCGCCGACCCCGCCGTCGAGGGCCTCGAGCGCCCGCTCCAGCGCCGCGCCCAGGTCGGTGCCGCCGCGCGCCACGCTCGCCGGGCCGGCCAGGTCGACCAGGCCGGCGTAGGTCGCCAGGTCAGCGGTCAGCGGCACCGACAGCCGGGCGTCCCCGGCGAAGCAGACCAGGCCGTAGCGGTTGCGCGGCGCGGCTTCGGTGAGGGCGCGGATCTCTTGCTGCGCCCGCTCGAGGCGGCTCGGGCGGAGGTCGCGCGCCAGCATCGAGCGCGAGACGTCGAGGCAGACCAGGAGGTCGAGGCTCGGCGCCTGCTCGTCGCGCGCGACCGTGCCCCAGCGCGGCTGAAGCAGCGCCAGGCAGGCGAGGAAGAGCGACAGGCTGAAGAGAAGAAGACGTCGGCGACGGCGGGCGTGGCCGGCGGCTGCCAGCAGCTGAGCGTGGCGCGGGCCGGCCAGCTCCGCGAGCCGACGGCGACGGGCGCGCAGACGCAGCGCCAAGAAGCCGCCGACCAGCGGCGCCAAGGCCAGCAGCGGCCAGGCTCCGGGCCAGCCGAAGCCGATCACGGCTGGACCTCCCAGAGCGTCGCGCGCAGCAGCCGCCCGAGCACCAGCAGCGCCAGCCCAGCGGCTAGGAACAGCGCGAAGACCTCCTGATGGCGGTAGCGGGGCTCGCGGAAGGCGGTGCGCTCGAGGCGGTCGATGGCGGTGTAGACGCCGTCGACGGCGTCGGCGTCGCGGGCCTCGAAGAAGCGGCCGTCGGTGGTCGCGGCCAGCGCCTGCACCGGCCCGGTCTCGAGCGGCTGCCAGCTGCCGTCGGCGAGCTGGCGACCAGAGCCGGCGGCGATGGCGTAGACCCGCACCCCGAGCTGGCGGCACAGCGCCGCCGCGCGCCGCGGGCTGATCTCCTGCGGCGTCTGTGGCGTGGCGACGTTCTCCTCGCCGTCGGTGAGCAGGATCACGACCTTCGACTCGGCCTCGCTTTCCTTCAGCAGCTGCGCCGCCCGAGCCACCGCGGCGCCGATGCCGGTGGCGTCCTCGGGGCCGTCGGCCTCGACCATCTCGGTGGCGCGCAGGATGCCCTCCAGCGAGCGGTGGTCGAGCGTCAGCGGGCAGGAGACGTCCGGGAAGCGCGCGAAGCGCAACAAGCCAATGCGGTCCTGGTCTCGCCCGGCGACGAACTGGGCGGCGGCGTCCTGGGCGACGTCGAGCCGGCTGCGCTCGCGGTCGAGGTCCGTGGCGGCCATCGACGAACTGACGTCGAGGCACAGCAGGATGTCGATGCCCTCGGCCTCGAGCGGCAGCGGTTCGGACTGCACCGGCCGCGCCAAGGCGAGGACCACGCCGCACAACCCGAGGACCTGCAGCGCTCGCGGCAGCCCGCGCAGCCTTTGGCGCGGCGAGCGCGGCAGACCCTCGGCGAAGGGCGCCGGGGCGAAGAGCAGCGCCGGCGCCGGGCGGCGGCGGACCAAGAACAGCGCCGCGGGGATCAGCAGCGCCAGCAGCAGCCACAGCGGCTCGCGCAGCTCGATCCCGGACAACCAACGCAAGGCGGTGCTCACGCGGCGCCCTCCACGAAGGCCGCGGCGGCGGCGAGGGCCTCTTCCCGCGCCGCCAGCAGCGCCGCCGGCGACCCGAACTTCTCGCGGTCGCAGTATGCCAAGCACCGGGCCAATGCCGGCATCGGCGCCGCTTCGGGCGCGAAGCGCGGCCGTAGCAGAAGCAACAGCTCCTCGCTGGTCCATGGCTGCGCCGGCAGCCCGAGGCCCTGCTCCAGGAAGCGGCGCAGCAGCCCGACGATCTCGACGGCGTCGGCGTCGAAGGCCGGCGGATCCAGCGGCTGCCGCCCGCGGAGCGCTTCGATCGCGGCCAAGGCCTGCTGCGCGGCGCGGCTGCGGACCGACGCGCCCGGGGCAGGCGCTCGAGTCTCGGCCGCCGCACCGAGGCCGCGACGGCGCTGCAGCCACCACAGCAGCCAAAACGCGAAAGGCGCCAACAGGAGCAAGAAGACCCGGTTGCCGTCTGCCCCGGGTTCGTCCAACGGCCCATCCGGGAACTCCGCCAGCCCCGGCTCGCCCTCGCCGAGCGCCGACAGGACCACCAGCTCCGCCAGCGGCGCCACGGCGCGATGCTCTTCCCCGGCCTCGCCCGCGGGCGGCCGCGCGCGCAGGCTCAGCTCTTCCCAGCGCAGGGTCCCTGCCTGGAAGGCGTAGGCCTGGAAACGAAGGGTCTCGACCACGACGCCGTCCGCCAGACGCTCCTCGCGCCCGGCCGGCTCCAGGACGAGCGGCGCCAGCTGGCGGTCGTCCCAGGCCTCCGGCACCAGCCCGGCGGGCCAGCGGCGCTCGACCGCCAGCGGGAAGGCGCGGCCGAAATCGACCGCCGCGCTCTCGAGCTCCAGCCGGATCGAGACCGGCTCCTTGGGCTCCTGCGGCCCCGCCCCGAGCAGGGAAGCCGCCAAGAGCAGGCCGAGCACGCTCACCGCTTCATCCCGCGCAGTTCGCGCATGCGGAAGAACTCCAGGATCGGACGGGCGATTGGGTCGCCGCCGCGGACCCGCGGCACCGCGACGTCCATGCGGTCGACCTTGGCCAGGCGCAGCTGGCGCTCGACTTGGCGCTTCCAAGCGGCGACGCGGCTGCGGTAGGCCTCGCGCGCCGGCCGGTGGCTCCAGTCGATCTCCAAGGTCCCGCCGTTCTCCGGGTCGGCCAGCCGCAGCAGCCCGCCCGGGGGCGGCTCCAGCTCCGGCGCCAGCAGCCGCACCGCGATCAGGTCGTGGCGGCGGGCGCAGACCGCGGCGGCGCGCTGCCAGCCGTCGCTGAGGAAGTCCGACAACAGGAAGACGATCGAGTGGCGCCGCGCCACCCGGCCGGCGAAGCGCAGCGCCGGCACCAGGTCGGTAGTCCCCGATGCTGCCGGCAGCGCCAGGCAGTCGCGGACGATCCGGAGCATCGCGCCGCCGCCCTTGGCCGGCGGCAGGAACTGTTCGACGCGGTCGCTGAAGGCCACCAGGCCGACCCGGTCCTGGTTGCGCACCGCCGACTGCGCCAGCGTCGCCACCACCCGCGCCGCCATCTGGCGCATCGACCAGGGGCCGTAGCCGCCGCTCATCGAGGCCGACAGGTCGAGCAGGAACAGCACCGTCTGCTGACGCTCATCGACGAACTTCTTGACCTGCGGCCGGCCGGCGCGGGCGGTGACGTTCCAGTCCACCGAGCGCGGGTCGTCGCCCTCCACGTACTCCCGGACCTCGTCGAATTCGATGCCAGAGCCGCGGAAGACCGAGTGGAATTCCCCCGCCATCAGGCCAGTGGCGAGGCGGCGGCTCTGGACCTCGATGCGGCGGACCTCCTTGAGGAGTTCCTGCAGCTCGAGCTCGTGTTCCGCCGCCATCGGCCGCGCTAGGGCACCGGCACGGTGTCGAAGACCCGCTGGATCAGCTGCTCGCTGTGCAGGCCCTCGGCCTCGGCCTCGTAGGTGGTGACGACGCGGTGGCGCAGCACGTCCATGCCGACCGACTTGACGTCGTGCGGCGTGGTGTAGCCGCGGCCCTCGAGGAAGGCGCGCGCCCGCGCCGCCTGCACCAAGGCGATCGAGGCCCGCGGCGAGGCGCCGTAGAGGATCAGCGGCTCCAGGTCCGCCAGCCCAGCGGCCGCCGGCTCGCGGGTGGCGAACACGAGGTCGACGACGTAGCGGCGCAGCTTCTCGTCGACGTAGACCTCGTCGAGCAGCGCCCGCGCCGCCAGCACTTGCTCAGGTTCGGCCACCTGCTTGGCCACCGGCTTGTGCCCGGTGGTGGCCATGCGCTCGACGATCTTCTGCTCCTCCTCGCGGGTCGGGAAGCCGACCACGACCTTGAGCATGAAGCGGTCGACCTGGGCCTCGGGCAGGGCGTAGGTGCCCTCCTGCTCGAGCGGGTTCTGGGTCGCCAGCACCAGGAAGGGGTTCGGCAGTCGCCGCGTGTCCCCCGCCAGCGACACTTGGCGCTCCTGCATCGCCTCGAGCAGCGCCGACTGCACCTTCGCGGGCGCGCGGTTGATCTCGTCGGCGAGCAGGAAGTTGCCGAAGACCGGACCCTCGCGCACCGACCAGTCGCCGGTCTTGGGGTTGTAGACCTGGGTGCCGAGCAGGTCGGCCGGCAGCAAGTCCGGTGTGAACTGGATGCGGCGGTAACTGCCGCCGAGCGCGATCGCCAGGGACTCGACCGCCAGCGACTTGGCCAGGCCGGGCACGCCCTCGAGCAACACGTGGCCGTCGGCGAGCAGGCCGATCAGCATGCCCTCGATCAGGGCCTGCTGGCCGACGAGCACGCGCTCGACCTCGGCGGTCACCTGGCGGAGGAAATCGCTCTCCCGCTGGATGCGGTCGGCGACGGCGGAGACGTCGTTCAAGGCTGCGGGATGCTGGGTTGCGGGGCGGTCCGGGGCGAGTTTAGCGGCGCCAGGGCCGGTAACGCCGCCGGGCGGGCGTGTTAGTCTGGCCTTCTTCCTCGCACGGCCGAACCTGTCCTCCACGTGCTTGCCATGCCCCGATCTGCCGTCCGCCGGTCCCCGCTCGCCTCCTTGCTCGGACTCGTCCTGCTCGCCGCCGCCGCGCCCGCCCAGCAGGGCGGCCAGGCCCCCCCCGGCCTCGACCGCGAGGCCATGTGGTACGCCCCCACCGCCGAGGACTGGGCCAAACCCTGCCTGATCGAGTGGCAGCGGACCTGGGACGACGCCCTCGCGGTCTCGAAGCAGACCGGCAAGGCGATCCTGGTGTGCGTCAACATGGACGGCGAGATCGCCAGCGAGCACTACGCCGGCGTGCGCTACCGGCAGCCGGACATCGCCAAGCTCTACGAGCCCTACGTGTGCGTGATCGCCTCGGTCTACCGCCACAACCCGCGCGACTTCGACGAGAACGGCGAGCGCATCGAGTGCCCGCGCTTCGGCGGCGTCACCTGCGGCGAGCACATCTGGATCGAGCCGGTGCTGTTCGGCAAGTACTTCGAGGACACCCGCGTCGCACCCCGCCACATCATGGTCGAGCTCGACCAGGCCGAGGTCTACGACGTCTACTACGCCTGGGACACCGACTCGGTGTTCCAGACCATCGAGGACGGCATCGAGCAGCGCGAGTACCAGCCGCCCGAGCCGCCGCGCGGCGACCGCTCGCTGGCGGAGAAGGTCGGCAGCAAGGACGCCCGCGACCGCGAGGAGGTCGAGGCGGCCTACGCCGGCGGCGACGGGGCGCTCAAGCAAAGCCTGATGGAGGCGGCGGTGGCGCTCGGCGAGGAAGCGCCGATCGACCTCTTGCGGCTGGCCATCTACGGCTACGACCTCGAGCTGAGCGAGATGGCGCGCAAGGCGCTGGCGCAGAGCCAGGACCCGGACGCCGTCCCGCTGATCTCCGAGGCGCTGCGGGTGCCGCTGGCCGAGGCCGAGCGGGAGGGTCTGCTCGGGGCGCTGGAGCGCATCGGCCAGACCGACGACAAGGCGCGCAAGCTGGCCGGCGTGCACCGCGGCCTGGGCCAGCGCTCGGACGCCGTCGACGTCGAAGGCTGGGCCGCCGGCCTGGCCGAGCTCGAGGCCGCCGACCTGGCGGTGGACTGGGACGCGCTCAAGTCCAAGCTCGACTACGCCGACGCCCTGGCCCGCGCCAAGCCGGGTGACCCCGACGCCAAGCTGGAGAGCGCCGAGGCTTACCTGGCCTACGCCGTCGACCCGAACACCGCCGCCAGCCTGGCGGCCGACCGCCGCAACGGCGCCAAGTTCTCGCAGCTGCTGTTCGAGGACGCCCGCAACGCCGCGCTGGAGGCCGAATCGCTCGGCGCCAGCGGCTGGCGCCTGGACTCGACCCTGGCGCTGACGGCCCACTACCTCGGCGACCGGGCCGAGGCCGAGCGCCGCGCCGAGGCGGCGGTCTCCGCCCTGCCGGCGGGCGAGCAGAGCTGGAACGCCGTCGCCACGCTGGCGCTGTTCGCTGGCGCCCGCCAGCAGGCCATCACCGACAAGGTCAAGGCCAAGCAGGCCTGGCCGCCGGAGTGGCTGACCGACGTCCACGCCGCCTACTCGGTGATCGCCCAGCACCCCCTGTGCACCGAGACCCAGGTGCTGGAGCACTACGA
>CAYZXS010000057.1:17709-22338 GCA_964482495.1 uncultured Planctomycetales bacterium | reverse complement strand
AGTGCTGGCTGTAGCCGATGCCGACCCCGCCGCCGTGGTGCATGGACACCCAGCTCGCGCCCCCGGCCACCGCCAGCATGCCGTTCAGCAGCGGCCAGTCGGCGACCGCGTCGGTGCCGTCCTTCATGGCCTCGGTCTCGCGGTTGGGGCTCGCCACGCTGCCGCAATCGAGGTGGTCGCGCCCCAGCACGATCGGGGCGCTCAGCTCGCCGTCCCGCACCATGCGATTGAACTCCAGCCCCGCCACGTGGCGCTCGCCGTAGCCCAGCCAGCAGATGCGGCTGGGCAGGCCCTGGAAGGCCACCCGCTCGCCGGCCAGCTTGATCCACCGGCAGAGGTGCTCCTTCTCGGGGAAGAGGCGCAGGATCGCCTCGTCGGTCTTGCGGATGTCTTCCGGGTCCCCGCTCAGCGCCGCCCAACGGAACGGCCCCTGCCCCTCGCAGAACAACGGCCGGATGTAGGCCGGCACGAAGCCGGGGAAGTCGAAGGCGTCCTCCACCCCCGCCTCCTCCATCGCGAAGGCGCGCAGGTTGTTGCCGTAGTCGAAGGTCTCGGCGCCGCGCTCCTGCAGCGCGAGCATCGCCCTGACGTGCTTGCCCATCGTGCCGTAGCTGCGTAGCTGGTACTCGGCCGGGTCGCTCTCGCGCAGCGCCAGCGCGGTCTCGAGCTCCATGCCGTCCGGCACGTAGCCGTTCAGCGGGTCGTGGGCGCTGGTCTGGTCGGTCAGGACCTCGGGCGTGAGCCCGCGCTCGATCAGCCGCTCCAGCAGATCGGTGGCGTTGCAGCACACGCCGATGCTGACCGCCTCGCCGCACTGCTTGGCGGCGTAGGCGCGGTCGATGGCGTCGTCGACGCCATCGACCACCTCGTCGAGGTACTTCGTGCGCACCCGGAAGTCGATCCGCGATCGGTCGACGTCGGCGATCAGGCACACGCCCTCGTTCATCGTCACGGCCAGCGGTTGCGCGCCGCCCATGCCGCCGCAGCCGGCGGTCACCGTGATCGTGCCCTTCAGGCTGCCGCCGAAGCGCTTGTTCGCCACCGCCGCCAACGTCTCGTAGGTCCCCTGCAGGATGCCCTGGGTGCCGATGTAGATCCACGACCCCGCGGTCATCTGGCCGTACATCATCAGCCCCTGGCGCTCCAGCTCCCGAAAGTGCTCCCAGTGGGCCCACTTGCCGACCAGGTTGCTGTTCGCGATCAGCACCTTCGGCGCCCAGCGGTGGGTGCGGAAGACCGCCACCGGCTTGCCGGACTGCACCAGCATGGTCTCGTCGGGCGCCAGCCGCTGCAGCGTGGCGACGATCTTCTGCGCCGCCTCCCAGTCGCGCGCGGCCTTGCCGGTGCCGCCGTAGACGACCAAATTCGCCGGATCCTCGGCGACATCGGCGTGCAGGTTGTTCAGGAACATGCGCAGCGCCGCCTCGGCGTGCCAGTCCTGGCAGTGCAGCTCGGTGCCGGTCAGCGAGGGCTGCGGGCCGGGGGTGATGGTGAGGAGCGTCGGGGTCTCGGTCGCGGCCATGGAAGGCGCATTCTAGCCACCCGCCGATCCGTCTCGCTCCGACACGAAATCCACGTTACCCTGGCCCACCAAACCCTAATTCCGCTCATGCCTATTGCCACTTTCAAGCGATTTTCAGGGCTCCTCCTCTTCGCCGGAGCCACCCTCTCCATCCTCCCCGCGTGCTTCAGCGAGTCCAGCGGTCGCAACACCGCTCTCGGCGGCAACGTGGCCCCGGCGCCGGGGCGCGACGGTCACGGCGTAGGCGGCGTCGGCGACCTCACTCTGGTCTCCGCCGTCTATGGACGCTTGGTCACGATCCTGGACAAGGACGGCCAACCCTTCGACGCCGACGTCCTGATCCGACAGTCCATCCGCTCGGACGGTGTCAACTACCTGCTCAGCCGCAACCTCGTCTCGGCCGAGGAGACCCTGCAGATCCTGCACCCCGCCGGCAGCGCCAGCTTCGACCAGTACCTCCTGGCGGCGCAGAGCGGGCTGCCGGCGCTCGCCGTCAAAGGCCTCGGCTCGCCCCCGCCGTTCACGTCGGTGCCGCGCGACGCGGCGATCCGGCTGGAGTTCTCCGATCAACTCGACCCGGCGACCGTGGATGAGGACACGGTCCAGGTCATGGTCGGCGAGCCGCCCGTCGACCGGCATCCGGTCCGCTACCTGGTCAAGAACGACCTCCCCGGCAAGCGCGGCTTCGTGCTCCTCGATCCGACGATCTCTAGCCGCCAGAGCAACACTCTCGGACTGCCGGCGAACCTGATCGGCTTCCCGCAAGCCGAGACGGCCTCCGACGCCAACCTGCTGATCCGCATCCCGACCGCGGTGGAACCCGCCTTCGGCCAGCCCGAGGTGCTGCGCGACCTGCGCCGGACCCGAACCCTGAGCCCGCAAGCCGGGGACCCGCTCGAGACCTCCCCTGGCGGCGCGCCGATCGTCGTCCGCGCCGCCCGTGGCAGCGGCCACCTGGAAGACCACCGCCAGCCGTCCCTGGTGGGCGAGTTCGACTGCACCGTCGCCAGCGTCAGTTCGCCGCAGCCGTGGTCGCGGCAGGTCACGTGGGCGCTCGACGCGCCCGGTTGCCAGCTCATCGGCCCCCGGGTCGGTGACGTCCTGGAGTCGGGCACGGCGCTGCTGCTCCTGACCCAGGTCATCAACGGCACCAACCCGGCCGCCTACGAGGCGCGCTACACGCTGCTGGAGGGGAGCTTCCCCGGGTCGGGCACCGGCCTGGCTCTGCCCGGCCGAATCGCCACCCGCTACGACGCCCGCGACGAGCTCCTCCAAGCTTGCTACCTGCGCTTCACGCCCGAGCCCGCCATCGCCCTGCCGGCGCGCGGCTTGGATCCCTACGCCAGCGTCCTGGTGAAGTTCGACGAGCCGATGGATCCGCGCTCGATCCGCGCCCTGGAGACCTGCGTCCCGCTCTCCTTCCTCTACGACCCGAACTCGAGCAGCAGCGACCCGGCGCGGCAGTTCGATCCTGCCCAAGAAACCGTCGGCGACTTCATCGACCGGCTCCCGGGCTACGGCCCCTTCGCGCTCGGCAGCCCGAACCAGACCGGCAGCGGGCGGCTGAAGTTCGGCCCGACCTCACTCGACGCCGAGAGCAGGCAGCTCACGGTCTCCCCCGCCTCGGGCTGGACCGACGCCCACGGTGAAGGGACCGGGATTCGGCTGGCCTTCGCTCTGCGCGACCGCGTCGACGGCCTGCTCGACCTCGCCGGCCACCCGCTGAACCTCACGGACTTCGTCGCCGGCAATTACGGTCAGTCCGAGCCGCTGGAGCTCGACCCCAGCGTGCCGTGGCCGACCGATCGATACTTCGCGCTCCGCTTCAACGGCCTTGACGAGAACGGGGACGGCCTGGCGGAGTACAGCGGCCAGTACACCCTCCAGCCGGGCGTCCTGAAGGGAAGGCCGCTGACGCGCCGCGGGTCGCGGACCCCTCCAATCCCTACGTGGGGCAGCGCATCACCTTCAACGCCGGGATCATGGATCCCCTGACCCCGACCGGCGCGGTGATGATGGGGGTCTATCCCTACCACCTGCTCGGCCTCGGCCTCACCAACCTCGCCGAGCTGAACCTTGACGTCGAGGGCATGGCCTGGTCCCCCTTCCAGGGCGCGGTGAGCCAAGAGCTCTTCCCGCGCTACTCCCTGGCGCTCTCGCACAGCAGCCGCTTCCCTGACGACTCCATCAACCCCACCACCGGCTACCCCAGCTGGCCCGATTCGGGCCTGCGCCGGAACGTCGACTTCGACGAGAACGTCCTCGGCTTCCCGGCATTGGACGAGACGATCGTCCTGGACGGGGAATACGAGGTCTCCCCCGCTGATGTGTTCACGAGCTCGACGGGGACGCAGATGCTGCCTTGGCCCAGGTTCACGGAGACCTACACCTGGCGCGACACCGCCATCTCGCCGGCTTACACCGGAGGCGCCAACGGCCCCGGTGTCCCGCCGGACACGGTCGGGCTTGGGAACAAGGTCTATCCGACGGATGAAGTGCCCTCTGTGGCCTTGCCCTTGCTGGCCCGCTTCCGCTGTTTCCCCGAGGGCGCCAGCTTCAGCGCCAACAGCTTCCAGGTCCAAATCATGAACGGCTCCTCAGCCCTGCCGGCCTTCCGGGTCTACTCCGCAGGCGGTCGTGACTGGGGCGGTAGCTGGCACATGGTCATCCCCGATGACAGGGGCGCCGGCGGCATGGCCCCCATTGGCGGCTGGAATCCCTCGACCGGCCATCCGACCAGAGCCTACGGCCCAGAGCTCTATTGGACCCAAACGGACTTCGTGCTCCGGGTCTCGCGCGTCGTCACGCACTGGTTCACCTTCGGCGGCACTCTCGACGCAGCGACGCCGCCGTTCATGGAGCCGGGCGCGGACCTGCTTCCTCCCGGCACGGCGATCGATCTAGAGTTCCGCGGATCGGAGCTGGTCATGCAGTCCAATTGCGGAGGCGTCGGCCCCTTGACCGACGCGACCGTGCTCGACGCGTATGGTGACCTCCCCGTCGGCGGCTGCGGCAACCTCCGCCTGCCGGGGCCCTGGACCGAGGACCTCAGCGACCTCGTCGGGACCGCTCGGTTCTTCCAGATTCGCCTGACCTTCCTCGCCAAC
>CAYZXS010000057.1:0-17609 GCA_964482495.1 uncultured Planctomycetales bacterium | reverse complement strand
CGACCTCGTCGGGACCGCTCGGTTCTTCCAGATTCGCCTGACCTTCCTCGCCAACGCGGACCTCGGCCTGGAGCCGCAGCTGGACGCCGCCGGATTCACCTGGGACCTGCCCTAAACCCCTCGGCGAGAGTCGCGGCTGCCATTCCCGCGTAACCGATCCGCCTCCGATCCGTCTGCTCCTTCGAACAGGGACGATCCGCGACTGCTATCGGCTCTGGGGAACGAGGAAAGGAAACGAATCGCACGCGGCCCGCCGGGTTCGGGGGATCCACTAGGGACTAGTGGATCGGACCCGGCGGGGCAGGCTCGGGCGGCTCAGCGCTCCGGCGAGCCCTGCTGCCACTCTGCGGCCGCGAATGGTGCGAAGACGATGCGCTGGTAGCCGTCGGCCTCGAACAGACAGCCGAAGCTCCCATCCTCGAGCCGCACCAAGTCCGAATACGCCGCCTCCCCGGGGTAAACCACGAGGAGCTCCTCCCACGACCGACCCTGGTCTCGACTGCCGCGGATCGCCATCCGCCGGCGCCCGCCCGGATCGCTGGGTCCGGAGTACAGGATCAGCTCCTCCTCGCCGAGCTCGCCGCCGTGGAGCAAGGCTCCCTGGCACACCGGCCCCGGCAATCCAAGATCTGCCCGGAATGGGGTGGAGAAGCTGGCGCCGCCGTCGACGCTCCAGGTCGCGGCCCGCGTGCCCTCGCTGCTGCCGTGTTGGTCCCGCGTGTTGACGTAGAGGCTGCCGTCGGCGAGCTCCACCACCGCGGTCTCGGAGGGATTGATGTCGTCGTCACCGACGTGGCCGTCGCCGACGGCGCCGACCCGCCAGCTTCGACCGCCGTCGTCACTCAGCAGGAGGTGAGCGCCGAGGAAGCGGTTCTCCGGTCCGCCAGAGGTGGAGAAGTTCGCCGGCACGACGAGCCGGCCCGCGTGCTCCCCGCGCTCGAGCTGGATTCCATGGCAAGGGCCGGCGGCGTACCAGCGCCACTCCTCTCGGTCCGCGATGGCGGCGATCGAGGTCGGCCCCTCCCAGAGCCGGCCGCCGTCTCGAGAGCGCATCAAATAGGGATCTCGGTATCCGCCGGTACCAGCCCTGATCTGCCCCTCGTGACAGCCCTCGGGTTGCCGGACCAGGACCAAGACGACGTCTCCGCTGACGCGGTCGACCACCGGAGCCGGGTTGCCGAAGAGGCCCGGCCCGTTGTCGGCGAGGACCTGCAGCGGCCCCCAGCTCGCGCCCTGATCCCGGGACCGCTTCATGACCACGTCGACGTCGCCGGAGTCGCCGGCGCCGTTCAGCCGCCCCTCTGCGAAGGCCAGGAGGTCGCCGCCCGGGAGCCGAACGACCGCCGGGATGCGGAAGGTGTGGTACCCGCGCTCACCGCTGTGGAAGACCTCGACCAGGGGGCGCGAGGAGCAAGTCGCCCCAGCGCGCCCAGACCCTGCCTGGGTGACGGGGGCGACCTCCGAAGCCTCAATGGGACCGGCGGTCGCCGCAGAGGCCAAGGCCAGGAGCAAGACGGTGGGCGAAGCCATGGACACAGCCTAGGCCTGCACCGCTCCAGAGCAGCTGGGTCTAGAGCCGGAAGACCGCTCGCGCCCAGGCGTGTCGGTGGGCCGGACCATCGCCGTGACGGTGCAGCGGGCCGATCTCCTCCTCGTGCAGCATCAGCTCGCCGCCGGGCAGCAGGTCGCGGAGCTCGCCGGGGCGGAGCTCGCCGGGCCACTTGCCGGGGTCGAGGACGTCGGTGAAGCCCGTCAGGAAGACCAGGCCGCCGGCGGCGGTCCACGACGGCAGCCGGGTGAGCAGCTCATGGCGCTGCTCGGGTTCGAGCAGGGGCAGGAGGCCGAAGACGAGGACGGTGCCGAAGCGCTCCACCGGCTGGAAGTCCTGGTAGCCCGAGCGGAGCACCTGCGCCGGCAGGCCCCGAGCAGCCGCTTCGCAATCGGCCGCCACCACCGGATCGGGCTCCAAGCCGACGCAGCGGAAGCCGCGCCGCGCCAGGAAGAGCAGGTTGCGTCCGACGCCGCAGCCGAGGTCCAGCACCGGGTGGCTCGCGTCCAGCCAGTCCACCCGGTCGCAGAGCAGCGCCTCGGGCTCGGGGCCGAAGTCGGTCTCGGGGGTGGCTTCCGCCATGCATCGAGCCTACTCCCGAATCGCGAATGCGGCGAGCGGCAGGCAGAATGACGCCATGGCCACCCTCCTGCTGCTCGCCCTGCTCTGCTGCCCTCCGCAGCCGGTCGGATCCGCGCCCCAGGAACCGGCGGCCGCGCCTGCCCAAACCCCTGCCGCGCTCGCCGAGACCGCCCGCCCCGTCCCCGGCCGTTGGCGGGCCTGGCTGGACTCTCCCGGCGGCGAACTGCCCTTCGGCCTCGAGCTCGCGGACCCCGCGGACGGCCTCAAAGCCTGGTGGATCAATGGGATGGAACGCATCGAGATCCCCGTGGTCGAGCTCCGGGATGGCCGCCTGACCTTATCCATGCCCCACTACGACTCCACGGTGAGGGCCACGGTCGGACCGGACGGCGCCAGCCTCGACGGCGAATGGCGCAAGCGCCGCTCCGCCGAGGCCTGGACGCGGATGCCCTTCCATGCCCGCGCGGGCGCTGCCCCGCGATTCCCGGCGCCGGCCCCGGGGACCGCGCCCGCCAGCGCGGCCGACCTCGGCGCGGACCTCCCCGCGCGCTGGTCGGTGCGCTTCGCCGCGTCGGACGATCCGGCCATCGGGGTCTTCCAGCGCGTCGAGCCGGCCGCCACGACCGGACCGGGGGTCAACCTGCTCGGCACCTTCCAGACCACCTTGGGCGACTACCGCTATCTGGCCGGCCGCTGGGACCCGCCGCTGCTGCGGCTGAGCTGCTTCGACGGCGCCCACGCCTTCCTGTTCCGGGCCGAACGCGATCCCTTCGGCGAACTGAGCGGCGACTTCTGGTCGCGGGAGAGCTGGCACGAAGGCTGGACCGCCCAAGCCGACGCCGAGGTCCAACTCGACGACGGCTTCGGCGCCGAGGCCTGGGATCCCGCGGTCGACTTGGGCGAGCTGCGCTATCCCGGACTCGACGGCCGCCTCCGCTCCCTGGACGACCCCGAATGGCGAGGCCAGCCGCGGATCCTGATCGTCTTCGGCAGCTGGTGTCCGAACTGCAATGACGAGGCAGCGCTGATGGCCGAGCTGCACCGCCGCTTCCGTGACCGCGGCCTGCGCGTGCTCGGCCTCGGCTTCGAGCTGACCGGAGATCAGGAGCGCGACCTGCTCCAACTGGCGCGCTTCCGCGATCGCCACGGCATCGAATACCCGCTGCTGCTGGCCGGCCCCGCGAACAAGGAGCGGGCGGCCGCCGCCTTCCCGGCGCTGAGGACGGTGAAGGCATACCCGACGGCGGTCTTCCTCGACGCCGACGGCCAGGTCCGCGCCCTCCACACCGGCTTCGCCGGGCCGGCGACGGGCGCGGAGCACGCCCGGCTGCGCGAGCGCTACGTGGAGCTGATCGAGCAGCTGCTGGCGCCCTAGAAGGCCGGCCGCGGGTGCAGCGGCCTCAAATCGCTCGGCACCGGCGTCTTGCCCAGCGGCGCCAAGCTGACCGTGGCCAGCTTGAGGTGCGCCAGGCCGAAGGGGATGCCGATGATCGTCAGGATGCAGGCGACACCGGCGAAGAGGTGGCTGAGGGCCAGCCACAACCCGGCCAGCACGATCCACAGGAAGTTCGCCAGGCCGGTGCCCGGGATGCGCTCGGCGCCGACGGCGCGGTTGTCGACCAGGACCCGGCCGAAGGGCCAGGCGGCGAAGCCGGCGATGCGGAAGGCGGCGATGGCGAAGGGGATGCCGACGATGGTCAGGGCGAGCACCACGCCGACCAGCAGCCAGCCGAGCGCGGCGAAGAGGCCGCCGCCGAGCAGCAGCCAGAGCAGGTTCCCGAGCAGGATCACGAAGAGGTCGTTCGGAAAAGAGGCCGGCGAATCTCAGGCCGGAGCAGCCGAACCGGGGGCGGCCGCTCAGGAGGCTAGACTCGGCCGTCCCGTCTCCGGCCGCCCATGCTCAGCAAGCACCCCCGCTCGACCCCCCTCCTCCTGGCCGCGCTCCTGACCGCGCTCGCTGCGCCAGCGGCGGCCCAGGTCCACTACCAAGGCCGCAGCCCCTGGAACCGCCAAGCCAACGGCGGACCGGACGCCGAGGTCGACGGCTGGTACTACAACCTCGGCATCACCGGCATACGCGTCGAGCTGATGCCCGACGCGCCGCGCCATCTGCTCGTGCGCCACGTCTTCGCCGGCACCCCGGCCGACGGCGAGGTGGAGGTCGGAGACGTGCTCACCGGCGCCGGCGGCGGGCCCTTCCGCGGCGAACACGTCAACGGCTACGGCATGGACAAGTTCGGGCCGGACGGTCCGATCCTGGAGTTCGCCGACGCCCTCGAAGCCTGCCTGGGCAAGGACGGCGGCCGCCTGCCGCTCCGCTTGAGCCGCGACGGCGAAGCGCGGGAGGTCGTCCTCGAGCTCGGCGCCGCGGCCGGCGCCTACGCCGGCTCCTTCCCGCTCGACTGCGCCAAGACCGCCCGGGTCCGCGCCGAGCTCCTCGACTACCTGCTCGAGCATCAACGAGAGGACGGCTCCTGGGGCAGCCCGCCGCGCGACACCTTCGCGCCCCTGGCGCTGCTCTCGAGCGGGGAAGAGGAGCACCTGGCCGCGGCCGAGCGCAACGCCCGCTTCCACGCCCGCACCACCCACGAGGAGGACGACTCCTGGCTGCTCAACTGGCGCTACATGGCGGCGGCCATCGTGCTCAGCGAGTACCACCTCGCCACCGGAGAGGAGTGGGTGCTGCCCGAGCTCGAGCAGGTCTACCGCTTCCTGATCTCCAGCCAGTACGTGGACATGGCGCAGATCAACCCGAAGGCCAAGGAGAGCCACCCGCACACCTACCCCGAGGACGCGATGGATTCGCACGGCGGCTGGGGCCACAACCCCGGCTTCGAGGGGTACGGGCCGATCAGCATGCTCTCCGGCCAGGGCGCGCTGGCCTTCGCCTTGATGAAGCGCTGCGGCGTCGACGTCGACCGCGCGCGCCACGACGCCGCCTACGCCTTCGTCGAGCGCGGCAGCGGCGCCAACGGCTACGTCTGGTACAAGGACTCGCCGGCCGGCGCGCAAGACTGGGCCGACATGGGTCGGACCGGCGCCGCTGGACTCGCCAACTGGCTCAGCCCCTACCCCGAGCCGGTCTACCGCGAGCGGGCGCGCTCGCACGTCGAAGTGATCGGCGCCCACCCGGAGAGCTTCCCCGACACCCACGGCTCGCCGGTCATGGGCATGGGCTACGCCGCCGCCGCGGCCTGGACCGACCGCGGCGCCTTCCGCAGCCTGATGCGCGCCAACCGCTGGTGGTTCACGCTGGCGCAGTGCGCCGACGGCAGCTTCTATTACCAACCCAACCGCGACAACGCCGGTTACGGCGCCGATTCGCGCCTGTCGGCGACCGCGGTCACCGCCTTCATCCTCTCTTTGCCGCTCGAAGGCTTGGTCCTGAGCGGCCGAGCCGACTAGGGGCGGCCGGGATCATCGGCCAGCGCGAGGCGGCCGCCTCGGACCGGCTGACTCGGACGGCTCCGCTCAAAAGAGCTGGACCGCGAAGTCCTGCCGCAACCACCGGCAGGCGCCGGTGACGACGTGGAGGGGGGCGTCGGTCATGCTCAATACCAAACGTCGATCGGGGTGACCCTGCCGTCGGGGCCCGAGATCCAGGTGCCGTGATGGTCGCCGAAGTGGGTGATGCTGTGACCTCCCTGCGGCAGCGAGTCCATGAGCGGCTCTGAGAAGCGGAAGGAGTCGCAGCCGGTGGGCCCGACCGCGACCAAGGCGCCGTCGACCGCTTCGACGACGCCGCTGCGATAACCCGAGAAGCCGGGGTCCACGGCGGTCCAGCTGCGGCCGCCGTCGCGGGTGATGGCCAGGCTGCCCTCCCCCGAATCCGGTCGCTCGAAGTCACCGCCGACGGCGACTCCCTGCCGAGCGCTCACGAAGGCGACGCCGAAGGCGCCGGCCGAAGGCCTGCCCTGCGCCAGCGGGAGCGGCGAGACCCGCCAGGTCCGGCCGCCGTCCTCGCTGCGGAAGGCCCGGGCCACCGCGCCGCCGGTCACGAACCAGGCCCGCGCCCGGCCCTGGACCGCGATGCCGGTGCCGCTGGCGGCGAAGGCGTGCTCGCCTTCGGCCGCACCCAGGGACGGGGAGCGGACCCGCTGCCAGCTCTGCCCGCCGTCGCCGGTGATCCAGACCGAGAAGGCGCCGTCCACCGGGTCGCCGTAGAGGATGCCGCGTGAGCGGTTCCAGAAGGCCATGCCGTCGAAGAAGCCCTCGGGGTCCGGGTTCCGCAGCGTCTCGGTCCAGGTCGCGCCGCCGTCGGTGGTGCGGAAGACGCGCGATGCCCCGCCGGTCCCCGCGGCCATGATCACCGCCAGATCGGCGCCGAAGGCGTGCACGTCGCGGAAGTCCAGTTCCTCCGCCCCCGGCACCTCCACCAGCCGCCAGCTCCGGCCGCGGTCGGCCGAGCGCAGCACGGTCCCGCCGCTGCCGGTCGCCCAGAGACCATCCCCGGACGAGGAGGCGCTGATGCCGCGCAGGGAGGCGCCGGTCTCCGGGAGTTGGAAGTCGAGGTCCTCCCTCAGGGCCAGGCCCTTCACGCGAGGCGAGCAGGCGAACAGGCCGAGGAGCAGGACCAGAGCGAGGCAGCGCACAGCGGGGAAACGATCGGGACCCAGGCATCTTGCTCCGGCACGCCCGCTCTGGGAAGTCCCTTTCCGCTCTTCCTCGGCTCCGCGCGGCTCCTGCACCGGCTAGCGAGCGGGTCCGGCCTCGGCGGCCGGGGGCCAGCCGAGTTCCAGCAGCAGCGGCAGGTGGTCGGAGGCGACCTCCGGCCCCAGCTGACGGCTCCGCACGACCACCCCGGGGCTGTGCAGCGCGTGGTCGATCGGCAGCCGCAGGCCGCTGGGCAGGCGGGTCGGCCAGCTCCCTTGCAAGCCGCGTCCGGTCAGGCTGTTCTCCAGCCCGGCAGCTCGGCGCAGACGCCGGAAGCGGCTGGACCAGGGGGTGCTGTTGAAGTCGCCGACGACCACCGTTTCGCGGCCTGTTGCTCGTTGCGCCAGGACCCAATCCGCGGCCCAGGAGAAGTCCTGGAGTTGCACTTTCGATTCGGCGCCGCTGACGGGCCGGGCGGCGTGGAAACTCAACACGGCCAATTCCCGGTCATCGAAATGCAGAAGCATTTCGATCACGGGCCGATACCCCCACATTCCTTCCATTCTTAGGATCTCGGAAGAGCGTATCTGCCACCGCCCCGGCGTCGACCGCGGGAGCAGAAGCGCGATTCCGGTCGGGTTGGGCCTGGCTTCGCACAAGGCCAGGCGGTAGTTCGATAGGCCGCTCTCGAGTTCCTCCTGCCATTCCGGAGTGACCTCCTGGAGGAAGACCAGGTCTCGATCCAGGCCCTCCAGCCACTCCAGCAGGCGCTCAGGCTCCGGATTCGCCACGTGCAGGTTGCAGTGGGCGATCCGCAGCGGGGGCCCGTCCAATTCGGCCCGGTCCCCGCCGAGGGGCAGGAAGGGGAGCAGGAGCAGGCCGTTGCCGGCGGCCGCCAGGAACCAGAAGCCGGCCCAACGCCAGCGGCGCGCCGCCGCGGCCAGGATCAGGGCCAGCATCAGGCACCAGCCGAATTGCGGGCGCAGGTGTTCCCAGAGATGGAACCGCCACCAAGCCTCGCCGAAGTAGGCGAGCAAGCTGGGAACCAATGCGAAGAAGGCGGCGCCGTTCGCCAGCGTCGAGAGCCGCCTCATCCTCGTCCAATCGAGGCCATTGGATTGGGATCGGCCACCGGGCGCCGAATCGCCAAATTTTTTCTGCGAGCCCCTTCACAGATCCTCCGGGGTCCTACAATCGGTTGGGTCTCTTTGCCCTCGCTGAGTTCAAATACCACCACCCATCATGGTCAAGCTTGCCAACCCGACTCGTTGCCCGGAATGCCAATCCGGCCAAGTGGCTCGTATCCTCTACGGTACGACCTTCGACGAGATCTCTCTCGAGCGCGAGCTCGCAGACGGCAAGGCCGTCCTCGGTGGCAGCTGGGTGAAGCACGCTCCCAAGTGGGAGTGCCAGGAGTGCAACCATCGCTGGGGCGGCGCCGCTCCGACCGAGAGCTCCTCGGTCCTGAACCGCGACCGCGCGGCGCTACGGCGCAAGATCCTCGACCTGCTTGGCGAGCAGATCTGAGGCCCTCAGTCGACGACCACCCACCAGGCCCGCTCGGATTCGAGCAGGCCTTCCTCGTCTCGCAGCACCCACGGGTACTTGCTGCCCGGGACCTTCGTGTCGTCACGGGCGCGGGCGATGACCCGGTACAAGCCTGGCGGCCAGTCCTCGGGGTCGAAGCGGAAGCGGTGCAGGCCCTTGTTGTTGCCGCGGGTCTCGGCCGCCGGCTCCGCCTCCACCGGGTTCAGCGGCCCGCGCCGGCCGCGGTCCCCGGGCGCGTAGCGCCGCTCCCGCGAGCGCGGATCGGCCGGCACCTGCTCCTCGCGGAGCACCCACCAGCGCACCTCGATGTCGTGCTTCTCCGGCCGGAGCACGGTCAGCTCGAATTCGATCCGGCCCTCGGCCCGAAGCGGCTCCGGGCCCTCCCCGCCACGCTGGCGCGGCTGGGCCTCCGGCGAGCAGGCGTCGATGGGGTCCACCCGGGAGTAGATCCGCAGCACCAGGGCCTCGCGGCAGACGACGCAGAAGTCGCGTCCGTTCTGCATCGCGCAGCCCTTCACGGTCGGCTTGAATGCCCCCTTGGCGCGCCCGGCGGCCCCCTCGTAGACGCCGACGCCCTTGACCTTGGCTTCGATCCAGTGCCGCCACGGCACCCGCTCCGGGTTCGGGTCGTTGCTGACGTTGACGCTCGAGCGCGGGTCTCCGGTGTAGCCGACGTCGTCGGAGTACTCGTCGCCGAGACCGGCGAAGGCGTGCCCCCACTCGTGGATCAGGGTGTCGCTCTCGGGCCGGCCGGGGATGGTCGCCACGCCCCCGCCGCCGGTGCCCGGGGCGGTCCCGCGGACGAAGACGATCGCCAGCCGGTCGTGCTCCGGCATCTCGTCGAGCATCGCCATGACCCGCGCGCGGTCGACCGAGACGTGGCCGCCGCTGCGCTTATTGGTGTTGGCGGCGCCGAGCGCGGTGTCGAAGTCGCGGCCGTAGCCGTCGATGCCGCTCTCGGAGCTGTAGACGTTCGCGCGCAGGAAATTGTGGTAGCGGAAGTACTCGCCGAAGACCTTGTGGCGCTCGAACAGGTCGGGCACGTACTTGGCGTAGCGGTCCAACGAATCCTGCTTGCTGATCTCGTAGCCGTCGCCCATCACCACCACGTCGACCCGGTTGGCCGAGGGGCCGTTGCGCTCCAGCTCGGCCCATCCCAGGTAGCCGCTGCTGCCGCCGACCCGCCGCTCGGCCACCGCCCCGGCGGCCGTCTCGGCGTAACGCCGGCGGATGTTGCGGTACTTGTTCCAGGCCGCCTGGTACTTGCCCTTGGAGGCCAGGGCCTCGGCCTGCTCCAGCATCTCCCCGGCCCGCGTCGCCGGGTCCTTGGTCTCACCCCAGTCCTGCGGCGCGGCGGCGAGGCCGGCGGCGGCGAGGAGCAGGGCGGCGGGGATCAAGGCTTCAGGCGTCGCCCGACCGCCTTCTCGGCGGCGCGGCGCACGGCGCCGCTGGCGACCAGCTCGTGGGTCTTGTCGAGCTCCGGTCCAAGATAACGGTCGCGGCGCAGGGGCGGCAGGTGCTTCCGCACCAGCAGGTAGGCGGCCTGGGCGCCGGCGCCGGCGCCCAGCTCCCGGTTGAACTCGCGGGCCAGGGCGGCGGTGTAGATCTCGATCGACAGCACCCGCTCGGCGTTGGTGACGGCCTGGCGCAGCTTGCGGGCGGCGTGGTTGGCCATGGACACGTGGTCCTCCTGGTCGGCGCTGGTCGGGATCGTGTCGACGCTGGCGGGGTGGGCCAGCACCTTGTTCTCGCTGCACAGCGCCGCGGCCACGACCTGCGGGATCATCAGCCCCGAGTTCAAGCCCGGCTCCGGCGTCAGGAAGGCCGGCAGCATGTTGTTCATCGCCGGGTGCAGCAGCGTCGAGACCCGCCGCTCGGAGATGTTGGCCCAGGCCGCGACGGTGACGGCGCCGTGATCCAGCGGCAGCGCGATCGGCTGGCCGTGGAAGTTGCCGGCGCTGATGGTGTCGCCGCGGCCGGGGAAGACCAGCGGGTTGTCGGTGGCGCTGTCGGCCTCGATCAGCAGCGCCTGCTCCAGGTAGCGCAGGCCGTCCTTGGCGGCGCCGTGGACCTGCGGAGTGCAGCGGAAGGAGTAGGGGTCCTGCACCCGGCCGCAGCCGATGTGGCTCTTGACCACCTGCGAGCCCTTGAGCAGCAGCCGCAGGTTCGCCGAGGTGTCGCGGGCGCCGCGGTGGGGCCGCAGCCCGGCCACGCGCGGGTCGAAGGGGCGATGGCTGCCCATCAACGCCTCGACGCTGAGGGCGGCGATCACGTCGGCGGTGGCGGACAGGCTCCGCAGCCGCGCCCAGGCGCACAGGCCGATGGCGTTGGAGACCTGGACGCCGTTGATCAGGGCCAGGCCCTCCTTGGCCTCGAGCTCGAGGGGCTCCAGGCCGATCTTCGGCAAGGCGCGCCGGGCGCTCGTGGTCCGGCCCTCCGGAGAGACCATCTCGCCGGCGCCGATCACCGGCAGCGCCAAGTGGGCCAGCGGGGCGAGGTCGCCGCAGGCGCCGACGCTGCCCTGTTCGGGCACGCGCGGCAGCCAGCCGGACTGGTAGAGCCGGATCAACCACCGGATCAGCTTCGGCCGCACGCCGCTGGCGCCCTGGCACATCGAGTGGATCCGCAGCAACAGCGCGATGCGCTTCTCCTCGGCCGGCATGTCCGGGCCGGTGCCGACCGCGTGCGACAGCAGCAGGTTCCGCTGCAGGACGCCGACGTCTCCGGGCGCGATCTGCTCCTTCGCCAGCGCCCCGAAGCCGGTGTTGACGCCGTAGACCGCCCGGTCGCCGGCGGCGATGCCCTGGACCACCTCGTGGGCCGCCTTGACCCGCGCGAGGGCCTCGCGCCCGAGGCTGAGCCGCAATTCTCCGCCGCGGGCGGTCGCGAGCAGGGTTTCCGGAGTGAGGCTCTCGCCGAGGGAGATGCGCCGCATGGCGCGAGATTCTACGGGCGCGGCAGGGCGGGCGGGCGCGGCGGACGTCAGCGGAACCAAGGCGTGAGGCTGAGCAGGAACATCAGCGTCAGGACCGCCGCGACGACCAGGACGAAGCGGTTCCAGCCGTGCCCCGAGGGTCGCTGCGCCCGCGCCGCGCGCAGGTATGCAGGCGCGAGGAAGAGCGCGGCCGGGGCGAACAAGACGCACAGCCAACGGATCAGGTGGGCCAGCCGCTCGGCCTCCGTTCTCGTCGGGGCGGGCGCTCGCTGGCCCGGCTCGGATTGCGACCCTGCGACGTCGGCCGTCAGCCTCTCGATCTCGGCCAGGATCTCCGCTTCGTCGCGCGAATCCGCCTCCAGAGCGACGTCGAAGATCTGCCCTCCGGTGATGAAGGGGTCGATGCTCTTGATGTTCTCGTTGCGGATGTGCGTTCGCAGCCCCACCGCGCCCAGGCTGGATTGCAGCGTCAGCGCCCGCGAGAAAGGGCCGCGGAAGACCGGCACCAGATCGATGGTCTGCGGGATATCGCCCATCTCCTTCCTTAAGCCGCCGGATGGGCCACGCATCAGCCCTTTCTGGCCGGAATCAATCCAGCTCGATCTCCAGCCTGCGTTCCAGGTGGAGCACCTGGCGCGGCTGCAGCTCGAGCTCGCCGCGGACGACGCTGACCTCGTAGTGGCCCTCGCGCAGGGAGCCGAGCTCGGCGCCGGCGGCGCCCGGGACGCGGGCGCCGTCGAGGAACCACCGCACCTCGGGCATCGGCGCGCCGCTGTTCGCCACCAGGACCACGGCGCTGCGGCGCTCGATCGGGCGCAGCACCAGCGAGTAGTTACTGCGTGCGTTGCGGACCAGGCTGCTGGCGGTGGCGTAGCCGTCCTTCGACGCCCGGAGCACCAGGTGGCCGCTGCCCTTCGGGTGGTCGCCGTAGTCGAAGTCGAAGCCGCCGTCGCTGGCGCTGCGGAGCTCGCGCCGCAGCGCGGCCGGGGTCGGCAGCACGGCGGAGACCGGGCCCTCGGCGAGCCCGGGGTAGAGCCGGCCGAGGACCTTTGCCGGCTCGGCGGCCTCGAGCAACACCTGGGCGCCGGCGACGCCGTTGCCGTCGGGGTCGACCACCCGGCCGGCGATGCGGGTGTCGCGGCGCAGGATGTTGAAGCGCACGGTCGCCGGCGTCGCGGCGTCCGGCCGCACCGTCCGCATCGGCGGCTCCGCCACCCCGCGCGGATGGAAGACGCGGACGTCGACCACCCGGGTCGTGGGCAGGCCGTCGAGCTCGAAGTGGCCGTCGGGGCCGACCGGGACCTGGTGCCACTGGTCCCAGGCCACCGAGTAGCTGCCGGGCCGGTCCTCGCGGGGCACGACGGTCACCGTCGGCAGCGGGTGGCCGGGCCAGGAGCCGACCTGGCCGCGGATCCGGCCGGCGCGCGGCAGCTGCAGCACGACGGGGTCGCCGTTGGGGTTGCGCGGCATGAGGTTCATCTCCAGCCTGAGCGGCACGTACCCTTCCGCCCGGGCGCCGACCAGCACCCGCGGCCCGCGCGGGACGCCGGCGAAGAAGACGCGGCCCTCCTCGTCGCTCTCGAGCAGCTGGCGGCCGAAGCCGACGTCCACCAGGGCGCCGGCGACCGGCTTGGCGTCGTGGCCGCGGACCTCGATCAGGAGGCTGGTGAGCAGGCCGACGAAGAAGTCGCGGCGGGTGGGCGCGCGGGACAGCACCCGCTGCTGGCGGGCGGCGACCAGGCCGGCGACCTCGATCTCGAACAGGTGGGTGCCGGGCAGCAGCCCCATCATGCGGAAGGCGCCCTGGCTGTCGGCGTCGGCGACGAGGCCGTCCTGGGGGCCGCCGCGGACCCGCAGCCTGGCGCCGGGCACCGGCTGGCCCTGGTCGCCGAGGACCAGGCCGCGCATTTCGCCCGGGTGCTGGACCAGGGTCTCGGGCTCCTGGCTGGCGCCGAGGTAGCGCAGCTCGACCACCAGGTCGCCCTCGCCAGGCAGCGGCCGCAGCTCGGCGGCGCCCGCGGCGCTGAGCGCTTGGGGAGCGTCAGCGGGGTCGGCCGGCGCGGGCGCGGGCGGCGGCGCGGGCGGACCCTCGGGGCCGCCCGAGCCGAACATCACCCAGCCGAGCGCGACCACCAGGACCGCCGAGGCGGCCAGGAGCAGCTTGCGGGGAGCGGGACGGTTCGCGGTGGCCATCGGGCGTAGCCTAATATGGACGCCGCGGGAGCGAGTTTCCTTCCCGCGCCCCGGGATGAGCGAATCCGCCAGCCAGAAGTCCATCACGGCCACCGGCACCGTCAAGGTCGCCACTGCCCTGCTGCTGATCAAGGTCGTCACCTGGCTGGTGACCGGCTCCTCGGGCATCCTCGGCTCGACCCTCGATTCGGGCCTGGACCTGCTGGCGTCGGCGATCGTGCTCTGGGCGGTGCTCCACGCCGAACGCCCGGCGGACGCGGACCACCCGTGGGGCCACGGCAAGGCCGAGGGGCTGGCGGCGCTGTTCCAGTCGCTGTTCATCTTCGCCAGCGGCGCCGGGCTCGGGCTCCAGGTGGTCCGCCGGCTGCTCAGCGACGAGGCCGAGGTCGAGAACCACTGGGTCGGCATCGGCGTCATGCTGCTGAGCACCGCCGTGACCTTGTGGTGGGTCCGGCAGCTGAAGCGGGCCGCGCGCGAGACCGGCTCGCCGGCGCTGGAGGCCGACAGCGCCCACTACACCAGCGACGTGCTGCTCAACCTGAGCGTCGTCGCCGGCCTGGCGCTGAGCACGTTATTCGACGGCGAGGCCTGGCCCGACCTGGTGGTCGGCCTGGGCATCGCCCTGATCATCCTCAACAGCGCCCGGCAGGTCTTCCTGAGCGGGATCGAGAACCTGATGGACCGCGGCCTGGAGCCGACCGAGGAGGCCGCGATCCTGCGCGTGATCACCGAGCACGCGCCCAAGGTCCGGGGCTTCCACGAGCTCCGCACCCGCCGCAGCGGCGCCGAGACCTTCCTCGAGCTCCACCTGGACCTCGACAGCCACCTCAGCTTCGTCGAGGCCCATGACCTCAGCGAGGAGGTCGGCCTCGCCCTCGAGGCAGCCGTCCCCCGCAGCCGCGCCACCGTCCACGCCGACCCCCTATAGGGGTCAGACATCGATTGTTATTGGAGGTACGACATTGACTTCCCACCGACCGCTGGCTGACCCGCCCCCTCCCGTCCCCGGCCCACCGGAGGCCCCTTCCATGCTCCGCTTCGATTTCCTCGACCTCCTGCTGCGCCGCGGCAGCGGCCTGGGCAACGACCTCGCCGAGGACGACCGCGCCAGCTCGCTCATCCGCGGCTCCCTGGTCTGGCTGACCCTGCTCGGCGCGCTCTACGGCTTCGCCATGGGCAGCTACAACGGCCTGCTCGGCGGGACCTGGATGTACGCCGTGGCGGCGGCCGCGAAGGTGCCCCTGCTCCTGGTCGGCACCACCGCCCTCTGCTTCCCGGCCCTGTACGTCTTCGGCATCGCCGGCGGCGCCTCGATCCGGCCCAAGCCCCTCCTGGCGGCCCTGCTGAGCGCTCAGGCGGTCCTGGTGCTGGCGCTCGTCGCCCTCATCCCGGTCGTCCTGTTCTTCACCACCACGATCCACAGCTACCGCCTGGTCAAGCTGCTCCACGTCGGGGTCTTCCTCATCGCCGGCCTCGCCTCGCTCCGCTTCCTGCGCGGCGTCCTGCGGCAGGCGGACGACGCCCTGATCAAGAACCGCCGCCTGATCCTGACCTGGATGGCGCTCTTCGGCCTGGTCGGGGCGCAGATGGGCTGGATGATGCGCCCGTTCATCGGCCGCGGCGGCGACGCCTTCGAGCTGTTCCGAGACCTCGACGGCAGCATCTTCCAGGACGTCCCGCGGACCCTGATGGAGCTCCTGAGGAACCTGGGCTGACGCGGCGCGGAAATCGATGTCGGACATCGCAAAACAATCGATGTCTGACCCCGGGTAGAATGTCCGGTTGCCATGATGATGACCGAACGTGAAATCCTGGAAGTCGCCGAGTTCCACGGCGACGGCATCTCCTCCGAGCTCTCCGCCGCGGTGCACGCGGTGGCGGCCAACCTGCCGCTGGACGTCCGCTTCCACCCGGTCGACCTGTCGCTGGAGCGCCGGCGCGGCGACGCCGAGGGTGCCTACCGGGACGCGGAGGACGCCATCCGCCGCCACCGCGTGGCGATCAAGTTCCCGACCGTCACCGAGGCCGAGAGCCCGAACAAGGTCTTGCGCGAGCGCTTCGACTTCTCGGTCATCCACCGCCCGGTCGCCAACATCCCCGGCGTGCCGCGGCGCCACGACGGCGAGGTCGACGTCCACATCATCCGCATCGCCGTCGGCGGCACCTACGAGGACGCCGGCCGCCGCATCGGCACCGAGGCGGCGGTCTCGGTCCGCGTCATCGAGCGCGGCCCTAGCACTCACGCCAGCGAATTCGCCTTCCACCTGGCAAAGCGCCTCGGCTGCGGCGTCGTCAGCACCTCGAAGTACACCATCCAGAAGGCCACCGACGGCCTGTTCGAGGAGATCGCCGAGGAGGTCGCCGCCAAGCACCCCGAGGTCCCCCACCGCGCCGAGCTCTTCGACGCCCTGCTGGCCAAGCTGATCATGGAGCCCGAGGCCTACCGGGTGATCGTGACCCCGAACGAGTACGGCGACTTCCTGTCCGACGCCGCCTGCGGCATGATCGGCTCGATCGGCCTCGGCGCCAGCGCCAACTACAGCTTCGACGCCAGCGGCGAGGTCCAGCTGGCGATGTTCGACCCCGCCGGCGGCACCGCGCCCGACATCGCCGGCCAGGGCGTCTGCAACCCCACCGCGGCCCTATTCGCCTTCGCCATGCTCCTGACCCACTGCGGCTTCCGCGGCCTGGGGGGCATGCTGGACGCCGCCATCCGCCACACCATCGCCGCCGGCGAGACCACCGCCGACCTCGGCGGTACGCTGACCACCGATGCCTTCACCGCGGCGGTCAACGAGACGATGCGCGGCGAGCTCACCGGAGCCTCCGCCTAGCGGCGGATCCGCGCCCGCGGACCGGCCCAGCGAGCCGCGAGCGCCCGCGGTGCCGCCGGCGACCCGCGGCCGCTTCCTCAGCGGCGTCTCCCTGCAGAGCCTGGGCCGCGGCGGCCAGGCCCTGGCCGCCTTCGCCACGATCCTGATCCTGGCGGCGGCGCTCGACACTCCGGCGCTCGGTCTCTACGGCGTCTACGAGACCCTCTTCGCCTTCGTCGAGGTCCTGGTCGACGGCGGCAGCGGCAACGCCCTGGTCCGGCGTGGCGGACGGCGGCCCGCGTCGCTGCGGCCGGCCCTGAGCCAAGCCTTCCGCTTCCGCATCGCCACCATCGTGCTCGGCGCGGCCGTGGTGTTCGGCTACGCCGCCCTCGACCCGCTCGTCGTGGCCAGCCACCCCGGCCTGGTGCTGTGCGTCGCGGCCCTCGCCGCCCACCTCGCCACCGCCCGGGCGGCGGTCTTCCAGCTCCAGCTGCGCTTCGCCGCTCCGGCCGCGATCCGCTTCGCCACCGCCCTCGCGGTCCTGGCGGTGATCGCCGCCATGGTCGCCGCCGGCGTCCGCGACCCCCTCAGCCTGCTCGCCGGCGCCCACCTCGCCCGCGCCGCCGGCAACCTCGGACTCGGCGCCGCCTCCTCCCGCCTGCTCAGCCAGTGGCCGCGCCAGGGCCGCCCCGAGGCCGGCTTCGTCCGCGAGTGCCTCGCCCTCGGCGCCGGCGCCGTGGTCCGCGAGGCCTACGGCCGGATCGACCTGATCCTGATCCGCGCCCTGCTCGGCGCCGCGGCCGCCGGCCTCTACACCCCCGCCCGCAAGCTCTTCCACCTCTCGCTCCAGCTCCCCTCCTTCATCGGCGTGGTCGCCATGCCCGCCCTCGCCGCCGAGTCCGCCGACCCCGACCGCCAGCGCCAAACCACCCTGCGCCTGGCCCGGCGCATGGCCCTCTTCTCCCTCCCCGCCGCCGCCCTCGCCACCTTCCTCACCCCCTGGTTCGTCGGCCTCGCCTTCGGCCCCGACTTCGCGGCCACCGTCCTCCCCCTCCAGATCCTCGCCTGGGCCGCCGCCCTGGTCTTCCCTGGCAGCCTCCTCACCACCGGCATGATCGCCGCCGGCGCCGCCCGCCAAGCCCTCAACCTCGCCCTCGCCATCCTGGCGGTCGCGGCCCTCTCCAACCCCATCCTCATCTCCACCCACGCCCTCGCCGGCGCCGCCACCGCCCGCCTCCTCACCGAAGCCGCCGCCCTCATCGGCGCCCGCCGCTCCTTCCGCCCCAACCCCCAACCACCAACATCCACCCCCTAGCCCCCCGACTCAGCCCACAGCACACGCCTCACCCCACACCACAAAGCACCCCACATCCCCGTTCCCCCAACCCCAGGAACC
>CAYZXS010000056.1:4004-22837 GCA_964482495.1 uncultured Planctomycetales bacterium | reverse complement strand
GCGGTCCATCACCGCCCTCTTGTCCGGCCGGCGCAGCCGGCTCGGACGCGTCGTGAGAGCGCTTCGCTCGGTCAGAGCGTCCGGGCCGGCTACGCCCGGCCACGGTTTGGTTCCCTCAGGCACGGGGGAGCGGGAGGACAGGGCATCCCGGCGAGGACCGACCGTGACCGGGTGGGAGGAGCGAGGGGTCTGGCAAGGTCCGGCCCGCACCGCCCTCGTCATCCGCGCTCCATCACCGCCACTCTTGTCCGGCCGGCGCAGCCGGCCGGACCCAGAGCCATGACCCATCCCGATTCGATAAACGACCAGGTTCCCAGCAGACCCACTAGGATCCGCCCATGCTGGAACGGGACTGCGGCGATGGCCGGACTGGGTTGATCTTCCCGCGACTCTCGCGCGAGGCGGGCTTGCGCCACGTCTACACCACGCGGGGCGGGGACGGCGGCGGCAACCTGTCGCTGAGCGGCGGTCGCGACCGGGCGGGGGCGCTGGCCGAGCGGCGCTTCTGGTGCCGGTCGATCGGCGTCGACGCCGAGCACCTGACGGTCGGCGGCCAGGTCCACGGCGCCCGCGTCGCCGTGGTCGGCGCCGGCGAGCGAGGCCGCGGCGCCGACGACCCGGAGACCGTCCTGCACGAGACCGACGCCCTGGTCACGACCGAGCACGGCCTGCCCTTGTTCAGCGCCGCCGCCGACTGCGCCGCGGTGCTGCTCTACGCGCCTGGTCGCGGCGCCGGCGAGCGTCGTGCGGTGGCGGTGGCGCACGCCGGCTGGCGGGGCATGCGGGCGGGGGTGCTCCGGGCCGCGGCGGCGGCCTTGGCCCGCGCCGCCGGGGTCGCGCCGGCCGGCTTGATGGCCGGCGTGGCCCCCTGCATCGGGCCGCCGCACTATCCGGTCGGCGCTGAGGTGGTGGCGGCGGCTCCCCGCGAGAGCTACCGCCGTGACGACGAGGCTTGGCAGCTCGACCTCGCCGCCTGGGCGCGGGCCGAGCTGCTGGCGGCCGGCCTGCCCGGTACGGCGGTCGAGCTCTCCGGCCGGAACACCGCCGCCGACCCGCGCTTCTTCAGCCACCGGCGCGACGGCGCCGCGACCGGGCGCATGGGCCTGATCGCGGCGCTGGCGCCGGCGGTCGCGCCGGCGGGGTCTTCCCCGGCTTAGAAGACCTGGTCGTACTCCGGGACCGCGGCGGAGCTGAGGCCGGAGTCCTGGAGGATGCGCCGCAGCGCCTCCTGGAGCTGCAAGTCCTCCTGGAAATCGCCGCGGAATCCGAGTCCGGCGAAGCGCTTGCCGCGGGCGTCGGAGACCTCGTTGCGCAGGCTGCGGCGCACCCAGCGCCGGACCTCGTTCGGGTCCAGGGTGGTGTGCAGGTCGGCGTAGAACTCGTCCCAGCCGGGGTAGGCCTGCGGGTCGCGGCCGTCGGCCTCGGACAGCCGCACCGAGAGCTCGGAGTCGTCGGCGTAGACCTTCTTGGCGTAGGTCCGGAAGGCCTCCTCCTCGAGCAGCCGCTGCAGCTCGCGCAGCGCCTGGATGTCGAGCTCCTTCTCCTCGACGACGACGTCGGGCTCGACGCCGCCCTTCTCGGAGACGGTGCCGTCCTTGCGCCGCTGGGTGTGGATGGTCGAGCCGTCCGGCAGGAAGTAGTAGGCCATGGTCAGCTTGACCCGCGGGCTGACGTCGTGGCGGCCGTTCTCGTTGAGGTCCTCGAAGTCCTCCCAGTCGTCGAGCTTGCCGTTCTGGTCCTCGTCGTTCCAGGGCTCGTCCTGGATGATGCGCAGCGAGTAGATGTTCTGCACTGAGCCCTTGCCGTGGCTGCGCTCGCCGATCACCAGCGCCCGCTGGTGGAAGCTGAGGGCGCCGGAGACGATCTCGGAGGCGCTGGCGCTGAAGCGGTTGATCAGCACCATCAGCGGGATCTCGTCCGGCACCTGCGGCGGCCCCTGGGTGGCGTACTCCTCGCGGTAGCCGGAGCGGGTCTGGGTCGAGACGATGACCTTCTCGGGCGGCAGGAACAGGTCGCAGAGGTCGACCGCCTCGTTCATGTAGCCGCCGGGGTTGTCGCGCAGGTCGAGCACCACGCCCTTGAGCGGCCCGCGCTGGCGCGCGTCCTCGACGGCGTCGAGCACCTGCCGGGTGCTGCCGTCGGTGAAGTGCAGCAGGTCGAGGTAGAGGATGTTGCCCGGCAGCACCTCGGTCAGCAGCGAGGGCAGCTCGATGATGCGGCGCTCGATCTCGATGTCCTTGGGCTCGGTCCAGCCGGGGCGCACGACCTTGACCATGACGGTCGTGCCGGGGATGCCCTTGAGCCGGTTGATGGTCTCGTCGGCCGGCTGGTCGATGGTCGACCAGCCCTCGACCTCGATGATCTTGTCGCCGGTCAGCAGGCCGGCCTCGTAGGCGGGGCCGGAGTAGATCGGCCGGGTGATCGTGAACAGGCCGTCGATGACGTTGACGTAGGCGCCGATGCCCCCGTAGTTGGGGTTCATGTCGAAGATGAAGTCCTTGTAGGCCTGCCCCGGCATGTACTGCGAGTGCGGGTCCAGGAGCCGCAGCATGCCGTTGGCGGCGGCGGCCATCAGCTCGGCGTCGTCGAACTTCTCGCCCTCCATGTGGCGGCCGCGGATGAAGCGCAGCACCTCGAGCAGCACCCGCATGTCGCCCTCGTCCTTGGCCTTGCCGCGCAGGCTGACCTTGTTCAGCAGCGCCTCGTCGAGGGCGTCGATCTTGCGCAGCAGCCGGGCGCGCTGGTCGCGCTGGTCGAGCAGCGCCCGGGCCAGCACCGAGCGGTGGCCGATGCCCAGCGCCATCTCCTCGAGGTGGTCGAGGACCTCGTCGTCCTCGAGCTCGCCGGAGCGGGCCAGCGCCAGGGCGGCGGCCTCGGTGGCGGCGGGCTCGGGGCTGACCAGGGCGCCGCGGAGCAGCCGCTTGGCGGCCCGTCGGCGGGCGCCGTCGCCGATGAGGTAGAGGGTCCGGGCGGCCTCGGCGTAGAGCTCGGGGGCCTGCTCGGGGTCCACCGAAGTGAGCCAGCCGCCCAGCGCGTCCTGGGTCGGGCCGTGCTCGAGGAAGACCGGCAGCGCCAGGGTCGACAGCGCGGCCCGCGACATCTCCTCGGCCTCGACCCCGATCAGGCCGGTGATCTGCTCGCCGGCGGCCGGGTTGTCGAACTGGGCCAGCAGCCTGCCCAGGGCCAGCCGGCCGGCGGGGCCGGCTCCGGCCAGCAGGGCCTCGGCCTCGGCCTGCCAGGCGTCGCCCTCCGGCGGCTCGTAGGCGTCGCTGGCCGCCACCACGGCGGCGGGGGAGCGGTCCTGGGTGGCGGTGAGGAGTTCGTCCAGGCCCCCGGTGGCGGGGTCCTGGGCGAGGATGGGCAGGAGGAGGGCGGCGAGGAGCATGCGATGCGGGGACGGCGTCCCATTACACTATCGGCTCAAGGACGTTGCGTCCTTTCTACGCATCTGCATTCCCGCCGTGAGGCCCGCCGTGCCGCCCAGCGACCAAAGCCCCGAATTGAGCCACCTCGACGACCAGGGGCGCGCCCGCATGGTCGACGTCGGCCGCAAGCCCGTGACCCTGCGAGAGGCCGAGGCCGAGGCCCGGGTGGTCTTCCCGGCCGGCGCCTACGCCCGGCTGCTGGACGGCGACCTGCCCAAGGGCGGGGTGGTCGAGCCGGCGCGGCTGGCCGGCATCCAGGCGGCCAAGCGGACCGCGGAGCTGATCCCGCTGTGCCACCCGCTGGCCCTGGACCGGGTCGAGGTCGAGATCACGGCCCAGGAGGCGGAGCGGGCGCTGGTGGTGCGCTGCACCGCCCAGGCCGAGGGCCGGACCGGGGTCGAGATGGAGGCCATGACCGGGGCCGCCGGGGCGGCGCTGACCGTCTACGACATGACCAAGGCGCTGGACAAGGGAATCCGCATCGAGGGCCTGCGCCTGCTGCGAAAATCCGGCGGAAAATCGGGGCCGTGGCGGCACAATGAGGCGTCCTGAGGACCACTTGGTCCCCCCGCCCCCCGATTCCCTGCCCCGAGAGATCGCTTTGGACCAGGAACGCCTCAAGCAGCTCCTCGCTCTCATGGACGAGGGCTCCCTCACCGAGATCGAGTACGAGACCGAGGAAGCCCGGATCCGGATGTCCCGCCAGCAGGATGTGCCGGCGATGGTGATGCCGCCGATGGCAGCGCCAGCCGCCGCCGCCGCGGCCCCTGCGCCTGCCCCGGCCGCCGCGCCCGCTCCCGAGGCCGCCGAGGACGAGGGCCTGACCGTGTTCTCGGCGCCGATGGTCGGCACCTTCTACCGCTCGCCCAACCCCGAGGCCGGCCCCTACGTCTCGGTCGGCGACTCGGTCGGCCCCGACACGGTGCTCTGCATCCTCGAGGCCATGAAGGTCATGAACGAGATCAAGGCCGAGCAGAGCGGCGAGATCGTCGCGATCCTGGTCGAGAACGGCGAGCCGGTCGAGTACGGCCAGCCCCTCTACAAGATCCGCCCGGCCTGACCCGATGCTCCGTCGCGTCCTGATCGCCAACCGCGGCGAGATCGCCCTGCGCGTGATCCGCGCCTGCCACGAGCTCGGCATCGAGGCGGTCGCCGTCTACTCCGAGGCCGACCGCGAGATGCCCTACGTCGAGCTGGCCGACGACGCGGTCTGCATCGGGCCGCCCGAGGCGGCGAGGAGCTACCTCGACATCCCGAGCATCATCGCCGCGGCCGAGATCGCCGACGTCGACGCTCTCCACCCGGGCTACGGCTTCCTGGCCGAGAACGCCCGCTTCGCCGAGATGTGCGCCGCCAGCGGCATCACCTTCATCGGCCCGCCGGCGGAGGTCATCGCCGGCTGCGGCGACAAGGCCAACGCCAAGGAGCTGGCGCTGAAGGCCGGGGTGCCGGTGGTGCCGGGCTCCGACGGCCTGGTCGACACCGCCGAGGACGCGGTCGGCATCGCCCGCGACATCGGCTACCCGGTGATCATCAAGGCCACCGCCGGCGGCGGCGGTCGCGGCATGCGCGTCGCCCACAACGAGGTCAGCCTGGTCAACGGATACCACCAGGCACGCGCGGAGGCGGCCACGGCCTTCTCGAACCCCGACGTCTACATCGAGAAGTTCGTGCTCAACCCGCGGCACGTCGAGATCCAGGTCCTGGGCGGGCCCGACGGCAGGGTCATCCACCTGGGCGAGCGCGACTGCTCGATCCAGCGCCGGCACCAGAAGCTGATCGAGGAGTCCCCGTCCCCGGCGCTCGACGAGGACCTGCGCCAGCGCATGGGCGCCTCGGCGGTGGCCTTCTGCGAGGCCGCCGGCTACCGCAACGCCGGCACCGTGGAGTTCCTGCTCGCCGAGACCGGCGAGTACTACTTCATGGAGCTCAACGCCCGCATCCAGGTCGAGCACTGCGTCACCGAGATGGTCAGCGGCGTCGACCTGGTCCAGTGGCAGCTGCGCATCGCCGGCGGCGAGGAGCTGACCCTGAAGCAGGAGGACATCCAGCTCCAGGGCCACGCCATCGAGTTCCGGATCAACGCCGAGAACCCGGACATGAACTTCGCCCCGACGCCGGGCAAGATCGAGCGCTTGGTGATGCCGGGCGGCCGCGGCGTGCGCCTCGACACTTACCTGGCGGCCGGCTGCACCATCCCGCGCTACTACGACTCGATGGTCGCCAAGCTGATCGTCCACGGCGCTGACCGCGACGAGGCCATCCGCATCGGCCGCCGCGCCCTCGGTGAGATCCGGGTCGAAGGGCCCGGCCTCAAGACCACCACCCCTCTGCACCGCCAGATCCTGGAGCAGGCCGACTTCGTCAACGGCTCGGTCGACACCGGCTTCATGGAACGCTTTCTGGAGTCCTGATCCATGCCCCGCGCACTCGTCACCGGCGCCGCCGGTTTCCTCGGTTCCCACCTCTGCGACAAGCTGCTCGGCCTCGGCTACGAGGTCGTCGGCATGGACAACCTGATCACTGGGGACCAGCGCAACCTGGCGCACCTGCACGACGACCCGAACTTCAGCTTCGTCCGCCACGACGTCACACAATTCATCCACTGCCCGGGCGAGCTGGACGAGGTCTACCACTTCGCCTCGCCGGCCTCGCCGATCGACTACCTGAAGATCCCGATCCAGACCATGAAGGTCGGGGCGCTGGGCACCCACAACTGCCTCGGCCTGGCGCTGACCAAGGGGGCGCGCTTCCTGATCGCCTCGACCTCCGAGTGCTACGGCGACCCGCTGGTCCACCCGCAGCCCGAGGACTACTACGGCAACGTCAACCCGGTCGGCCCGCGCGGCTGCTACGACGAGGCCAAGCGCTTCGCCGAGGCGCTGACGATGAGCTACCACCGGCACCACGGGCTGCAGACGCGCATCGTGCGCATCTTCAACACCTACGGCCCGCGGATGCGGCTGGACGACGGCCGGGTGCTGCCGGCCTTCATCGGCCAGGCCCTGCGCGGGGAGCCGCTGACGGTCTTCGGCGACGGCTCGCAGACCCGCTCCTTCTGCTACGTCGACGACCTGCTCGAGGGCATCTACCGGCTGATGCAGTCGGACGAGGTCTACCCGACCAACATCGGCAACCCCTCCGAGATGTCGATCATGGACTTCGCGGTCAAGATCCAGGCCACCCTGGGCACCGAGTTCCCGATCGAGAGCCGGCCGCTGCCCGAGAACGACCCCAAGGTGCGCCAGCCCGACATCGCCAAGGCCAAGTCGCTGCTCGGCTGGGAGCCGCAGGTGGACCTGGACGAGGGCCTGCGCCGGACCATCCCGTTCTTCCAGGACCGGGTCAAGGGCCAGGCCGCCGCGCAGGGCTGATCCGGAATGT
Source organism: uncultured Planctomycetales bacterium (assembly GCA_964482495.1). Taxonomy (GTDB): domain Bacteria; phylum Planctomycetota; class UBA1135; order UBA1135; family UBA1135; genus J029. The sequence goes on along the minus strand of CAYZXS010000056.1, from coordinate 16,028 downwards.
GCGGCATCGTTGCAGCGGTCCGCGCCGAGGGTGACGTCGTCGCCGACGCCATCGCCGGGCTGAAGACCCTGGAGTATCGCGGCTACGACTCGGCCGGCGTCGCCGTCTTGAGCGGCAACGGCATCGAGGTGAGGCGCAAGATGGGCAAGATCGCCGAGCTCGAGAAGGAGCTGGCGAGCAACGCCCTGCCGGCCTCGCCGCAGGCCATCGCCCACACCCGCTGGGCCACCCACGGCCCGCCCGCCGACCGCAACGCCCACCCGCACACCGACGACAGCGGCCGGGTGGTGGTGGTGCACAACGGCATCATCGAGAACTACATCGAGCTGCGTGGGCTGCTCCAGGCCCAGGGGCACGACTTCAGCTCGGACACCGACTCCGAGGTCATCGCCCACCTGATCAGCCACTTCCACCGCGGCGGCGACTCGCTGCACGCGGCCACCCGGCGGGCGGTCGGGAAGGTCCACGGCGCCTACGCCCTGGTGGTGGCCTCGGCCGACGAGCCGGGGGTGCTGGTCGTGGCGCGGCACGACTCGCCGCTGGTGGTCGGGGTGGGGGACGGCGTCAACTACGCCGCCTCGGACATGCCTGCGCTGCTCGGCCAGACCCGCGACTTCCTGGTGCTCGAGAACGGCGAGACCGCGGTGCTGACGCCCGACGCGGCGGTGGTCCACGACCCGGCCGGCGCCCCGGTCGAGCGCGGCCTGACCCGCTGCGATTGGACCCCGGAGCAGGCCCAGAAGGGCGGCTACCCGCATTACATGCTCAAGGAGATCGAGGAGCAGCCGGACGTCCTGGCGCGGACCGCCTTCGAGCGCCTGCGCGACGAGGAGGGAGACGTCGAGTTCGAGGACTCATTCGCCTTCGACGACCACGAGCTGTCGGCCTTCCACCGCCTGCGCTTCATGGCGATGGGCACCAGCTTCCACTCCGCCGTGCTCGGCAAATTGATGCTGGAGGAGCTGGCCGCCCTGCCCGGCGACACCCTCAACGCCAGCGAGTTCCTCTACAGCCCGCGGCTGCCCGAGGAGGACGCGCTGACGGTGGTGATCTCCCAGTCCGGCGAGACCGCCGACAGCCTGCGCGCCATGCGCGAGGTCCAGGCCCGGGGCGGGCAGGTGCTGGGCGTCTGCAACGTCCGCGGCTCGACCCTCGACCGCGAGGCCGACCACGTCGTGCTGACCCACTGCGGCCCGGAGGTCGGGGTGGCCTCGACCAAGGCCTTCTTCGGCCAGGTCACGGCCCTCTACCTGCTGGCGGTGCGGGTCGGCCGCGCCCGCGGCGTGCTCGACGCCGCCGCCGGCCGCCGCTATCTCGACGACCTGCGCCACCTGCGGCCGAAGCTGGACGTGCTCTTCGACGGCCAGGAGCGCGCCGCCCTCGCCGGCGCCGCCGACCTGCTCGAGCCGGCCTCGGGCTGCCTCTTCCTGGGCCGCAGCCTGAACTACCCGATCGCCCTCGAGGGGGCGCTGAAGCTCAAGGAGATCAGCTACATCCACGCCGAGGGCTACCCGGCGGGGGAGATGAAGCACGGGCCGATCGCCCTGATCTCGCCCGAGTTCCCGGTGGTCGCGATCGCCACCCCCGGCCGCACCTACGACAAGATGCTCTCCAACATCGAGGAGGTGAAGGCCCGCGACGGCAAGGTCGTGGCCGTCGGCCTGGCGGGCGACGAGCGCCTGGCCTCGCTGGCCGACGCCGTGCTGCCGGTGCCCGAGGTCCCCGAGCTGCTGTCGCCGCTGGTCAACGTGATCCCGCTGCAGCAGCTCTCCTACGAGGTGGCGCTGCGGCTGGGCCGCGAGATCGACCAACCCCGCAACCTGGCCAAGTCGGTGACGGTGGAGTGAGATGAGCGAGATCAACCCGCGCCCCTTCCAGAAGGTCCTGATCACCGGCGCCGCCGGCTTCATCGGCTCGCACCTCGCTGAGCGCTGCCTGGCGATGGGCGCCGAGGTCACCGGGGTCGACGTCTTCGACGACTTCTACGACCCGGCGCTGAAGCGCGAGAACATCCGCAAGGCGGCCGCCAGCGACCGCTACCGCATGGTCGAGGCCGACATCCGCGACCGCGAGGCGATGCGGGCCCTGGTCGCCGAGGGCGGCTACGACGTCATCATGCACCTGGCGGCGCGCGCCGGCGTGCGGCCGTCGCTGGAGCAGCCGGAGCTCTACTACGACGTCAACGTCCAGGGCACGCTGTCGCTGCTCGACGCGGTGCGCGAGGTCGACCCCTCGATCCGCTTCGTCAACGCCAGCTCCTCGAGCGTCTACGGCGGCCTGACCGAGACCCCCTTCCGCGAGACCGACGAGAACTCGCGGCCGGTGTCGCCCTACGCCGCCAGCAAGAAGGCCGGCGAGGTGCTGTGCTACACCTACCACCACCTCTACGGCATCGACACCGTCAGCCTGCGCTTCTTCACCGTCTTCGGCCCGCGCCAGCGCCCGGAGATGGCGATCGCCAAGTTCGCCAAGCTGATGCAGGAGGGCGCGCCGATCCCGATGTTCGGCGACGGCAGCACCGCCCGCGACTACACCTACATTGACGACATCGTCGACGGCGTGGTCCGGTCGATGGAGCGCTGCCAGGGCTACGAGGTCTTCAACCTGGGCGAGTCGCGCACGACCACCTTGAGCGAGCTGATCCGACAGATTGGCGAGGCCATTGGGGTCGAGCCGGTGATCGACCAGAAGCCGCTGCAGCCCGGCGACGTCACGATCACCTACGCCGAGATCTCGAAGGCGCGGGAACTGCTCGGCTACGACCCGAACACGCTGGTCAGCGAGGGCCTGGCGCGGTACGCCTCCTGGCTCGAGCGCGGCGAACGCTGAGCCGCGCAGGCGCGGTCGGCGAGGCGGGAACCCTGGCCGGCTAATCCGGCGGGCGCCTGAGCTCGGGCGCCACCCGCTCACCCGTCAGCGCCGCCAGGAAAGCCAGCAGGTCCTCGATCTGGTCGTCGTCCAACTCCAGCTTCTGGAGCGTCTCCTCCCGGTGGCCGCTGGGCGGCGCGCCCGGAAGCTCACGGTAGAACTCCAGGACGGCCCGCAGGTCCGGGAAGCGGCCGTCGTGGCCGTAGGGGGCGGTCCGGGCGACGTTGCGCAGGCTGGGCGTCTTGAAGGCGCCGATGGTGTGCTCGTCGTAGAACAGGTAGCGCAGCCGGTTGTTGTGCTCCCAGCCGGGGGCGTCGCTGTAGGCGCCGAGGCCGTTGAAGGGGTCGACCCGGATCTTGCGGATGCCCAGCGGCCGCCCCTCGCGCGGCACGCCGCCGCCCGCGGGCGCCGCGCCGTCGCGCTCAGCCAGGGCGGCGCCGAACAAGCCGCCGGGAGCGGGATCCTGGTCCGGATCGGCCAGGCCGACATTGTGGAACTCGGAGTCGCTGAGCATCGGACCGAAGTGGCAGTCCAGGCACGAGGCCGGGCCGACGAAGAGCCGCAGGCCGCGCTGCTCGGCGGGGCCGAAGTCCGCCGGCGGCGGCCTCTGGCCGCGCAGGTGATCGGCGTATCGGTCGAAGGCCGACGGGCCGCTGACCAGCAACCGCTCATAGGCCGCCACCGCCTTGCCGAAGTCGGCGTAGAGCCGGTTCACCAGCTCCTGGTCTTCGGGGGCCATGCCCTGCCAGGCGAGGTGGCGTGGGTCGCCGCTCGCTGTCTTCACCTCGCCGAAGGGCCCGCGGGGCGCCGGCGGCGGCGGGCAGGCGTTCTCGGGGAAGCGGTCGCGGTCGCTCAGCTCCGCCGGCAGCGGGCCGAAGGCCGCGGCCCAGTCGGCGGCGAACTGGGGCGATTCCTGGATGCGGTGCAGCAGGAAGGTCCGCGAGGAATTCATCTCGAGCGGGTTCTCGACCGGCTGCAGGGCCTGGGCCCACAGGGTGTCGGCGCGGCCGTCCCAGAACTGCCAGCGGTGGAAGGCGGCGTTCAGGACGGTGGGGGAGTTGAACTCGGTCTCGGCGACGCCCTTCGACAGCGGCAGGCCGTCGCTCCAGCCCTGCTCGGGGTCGTGGCAGGTGGCGCAGGAGACCGCACCGCCGGGGGAGAGGCCGGCGTCGAAGTAGAGCCGCTGGCCCAGCGCCGCCGCCGCCGGGTCGTCGGCGTAGCGGTTGGTCGGGCTGGGAGGCGGGGCCGGCGCCGCGCCCGGGCCGGCGGCGGCCGGCGGCGACAGCGAGTCGATGATCTTGCGCTCCCGCTCGCTCCAGTCCAGGTCCTGGGCGGCGGCCAGCAGCAGGGCGGCGGCGGCGAGCACGGCGGCGGGTGCGGTCAGTAGGGTTCGAGGTGCAGCGGCAGCACCTGGCGCTCGCGCCGCTCCCCGGCGACCAGGTCGACGTAGATCTCCCAGGCGCCGGGCATGTGCAGCATCATGCCGTCGACCCGGTAGCGGCCGTCTCCGAGCGGCACCACCTCCGGCTTGGTGATCATGCCGTGGTTGTGGCCGGGCATGTCGGCGTCGATCTCGATGCCCTCGACCCAGGAAGGCGCGACCTCGACCTCGAGGCTGAAGATGGTGTTGAGGGGCGGGCCGTCGGGGCCGAAGTGCAGGCGCACGGGTTCGCGGGAGCAGCCGGCCAGCGGCAGCAGGAGGGCGGTCGCGAGGAGCAGGGCGCGGCGGAGCACGGCGGGCATCTGCGGAGAGGCTAGCCCTCGTGGTAGCGCTCCGCCAGGTCGGGATCGTCGAAGACGAGCCGGCCCTTGAAGCTCTCCTGGTCGCGCAGGATCCAGATGTTCTCGTCGTCGAGGCGGAAGTCTGGGCCGCGCACCAGGCTGACCAGCTCGGCAAGGCTGCGCACCGGCACCCAGCCGTCGTCGGCGTCGCGCGTCTGGGTGCGGACGGCGACGATGATGTCGCCGGAGCGCAGGCCGAGGCGCTCCGCCGAGGTGTCGCGGAAGACCTTGGTCAGCTGCACCACCTGCATGACCCGGTTCTGCCAGCCGCGGCGGTACGAGATGCGGTGGGGCCGGGCGTCGAAGCCCAGCAGGCCGAAGGTCTCGCGCACCTGGGCCTCGAGCAGCTGGAGCTGGACCTGGCGCCGCTCCTCGCCGTCGCGCATCACGGTCAGGGGCACCGTCTCGCCGGCCGAGTGCCGCAGCAGCCGGGCGGCGTAATCCTGGACCGTGCCGACGGCGGCCTCGTCGATCTGCAGGATCCGGTCGCCGGCACGCAGGCCGGCCTGGGCGGCGGGGCCGCGGGGGTGGAGGGCGGTGACCTCCAGGCCGCGGCCGTTCTCCTGCACCCGCATGCCGGACCAGAAGAGGGTCGAGCGGTCGGCGTTCAGCAGCCGCTCGCCGAGGATCTCCTTCACCCGGTCGACGGGGATGGCGTAGCCGATGCCGTCGGCGTCCATCAGGGTCGCGGAGTTGATCCCGATCAGCTGGCCGTAGGCGTTCAGCAGCGGCCCGCCGGAGTTGCCGGGGTTGATCGCGGCGTCGGTCTGGATCAAGCCCGAGAGCAGGGCGCGGCCGCCGTCGGAGCCGCGCACGACGACGTCGCGTCGCTTGCCAGACAGGATGCCGGAGGTGATCGAGTGCTCGTTGCCGAAGGGCGCGCCGATGGTGACCACCTTCTCACCGATCAAGAGGTCGCCGTCGCCCTCGATCGGGATCGCCCGGTAGGGTCCCTCGCCCTCGATCCGCAGCAGCGCCAGGTCCCACTCGCGGTCGATGCTGAGCACCGTCGCGGGGAAGCGGTCGCCGCCGAAGTCGCTGCCGAAGACGACCTCGACCTCGATGCTCCCGGGGACCACGCCGGGGTCCTGCGGCGCGGCGACGTGGGCGTTGGTGATCACCAGGCCGGCCGGGTCGATGACGACGCCGGTGCCCTGGCCGAGCTGGCTCCGGGCCGACTCCTGGCCGAAGATGCCGAAGCGGTTGACGGTGCCGAAGACGTTCAGGCTGACCACCGACGGGCCGGCGGTCTGGTAGACGCGGGCCTCGACCGTCAGGCGGTCGCCGTAACGGGCCAGCAGGTCCTCGTCGCCGGGCAGCTGGGCGGCGGCGCAGAGGAGCGGGGCGAGGAGCCAGGGCATCGACATCACCTTCAGGATACGCGGTGCGGCCGGCGGGGTATCGCTTCCTCGCCGAGCGGGCCTTAACCGGGGTGGACCGTCAAGCCGTCGACCACCAGCTGCTCGCCGGGGTCGAGCAGCGCCGTAGCGCGCACGATCACGGACTCGGCCACCGGCACCTCGAGCGAGACGTCGAAGACCGCGGGGCCGGCGCCGCTGAGCAGCTCGGAGGTCACCGAGCCGGTCGAGAGGCCGGTGTCGAGGGAGATGAACTCGAGCTTCACCTGCCCCATGCCGGTGCCGGAGAAGGTTTGCAGCCGCACCTTGCGCGTCAGGCACTCCCACTCCAGGTAAGCGCCGTCGGAGTCGGTCCAGGTGACCCCCTGGCCGACCAGCTCCAGGCCGCCGAGCTCGGCGTTGTCCCAGCGGCTGGTCCACTGCCAGGGCCAGGGCCGCTCGGGGTGCTTGTTGGCCTGGGCCGCCGGGTCGTAGTACCGCAGGCAGGTGGCCGCGTCATCGAGGGTGTAAGGGGCCGGCATCGCCACCCACGGGGCGCCCGGCTGGTCTTCGCCGACGTAGACGCCGTACTGGGTGCCGACCACGATGCGCCGGTCGGCGGCGAAGCCGGGCGCCACCTTCACCATCTCGATCCAGGCCTCGGGGAAGGGGGCGCCGACCGGCTCCCAGACCGGCGTCGCCACGGCCAGGTCGAGCTTCATGATCCCGGTGCCCCAGGTCGCGGCGTACAACACCGGGCGGACGGCGAAGTCGTCGCCGAGCGCCAGGGACCGGATCTGCCCCTCCAGGCCGTCGGAGCTGAGCGCGGTGACCTGGACGTTGCCAGGCTGGTCGATGATCTCGTACACCACCGGCTCGTCGAGGTCGGCGACGAAGACGCGCGGGTTCCCCGGTCGGGAGAAGCCGGGGTCCAGGGCGATCGACAGCAGGTTGCCGCCGGTGTCGGCCACCGAGTCCCAACCGTCGTTGCTGAGCTTCATCAGGAAGCCGCCGGAGATGCCGTAGATGTCAGTGCGGCTCGCGGCGCTGCCCGGGTCGTAGGTCGGCGCGATCGCCATCCGGCGCATATAGGGCGCTGGGGCTCCGGTGTTCAGGTGGGAGACGTCGTAGCTGGACTTGCCGCCGTCGTGGGAGAGGAAGGTGGAGATCGGGTTCCGGAAGTCCCAGACCAGGGTCTTCTGCCCGCCGGGCAGGGTGCCGCTCAGGTCGAATTCGGGGTGGAATTCGATCACCCGGGCGTTGGGGAAGGTGCGGGCGTGCAGGAAGCCGGTCTTGCCGGCGTGGGTCAGGGGCGGCCGGCTGGCGTCCAGCCACAGGGCGACGCCGCCTTCGCCGGCGACGCCGACGGCGCCGTCGAGGGCGAAGTTGGCCGAGGCCTCGGCGCTGCGGCCGTAGTGGATCGGCCCGTCGAGCAACTCGGTCACGGCCTGGTCGAGGTTGACGCGCACCAGGCCGGAGCCGTGGCTGGCGCAGAAGGCCTGCAGCTCGCCGTTCTGGTCCAGGCAGACGTCCATGCCGCGCACGTGGGAGGCCGAGCGGACGTTCACCTGGTGCCAGGTCCGGCCGGCGTCGCGGCTGCGGTAGAGGCCGGAGCTGCGCGCCAGGAACAGCACGCCGTCGCTGGGGAAGAGCGGCGAGAAGGCCAGGTCGAGCACGTCGGCGAGCTGCCCTTCGACGCCGGTGTTGTCCTCGCCCTCGAGCGAGAAGTCCTGGCGATTGCCGAGGTCCCCCCAGGCGACGCCGTCGGTGCTGATCAGCACGCCCGGCTGCTGCGGGTGGTCCTTGCTGTGCGGGAAGGCGTCGAGAGTGGCGAGGAAGCGGCGCGGGCCGGCGGGGGCCGGCGGCGTGGCGCAGGTGGCGCGCACCGCCGAGCCGGTGGCGCCGCTGAGGCTGAAGCTCTGCCCGTGGTCGCCGCTCAGCCACAGCTCGCCGCCGGTGCCGGTCAGGGAGGCGGCGTCGTCGCGGCCGCGGCCGACGACGACCTGGCGGCCGTAGCGGAAGTTGACGGCCGGGGTGATCGAGGTGATCCACCAGTCCGTGGGCGCGGTCGCGACCTGGTTGAACTGGGGGCTCAAGGCCCAGGTTTGGCCGCCGTTCTGGCTCAGGTACAGCTGGCCGGCGACGGCGGCGAAGAGCGCCATGTCGGGGCCGGGGCCGCCGCTGACGTCGTAGTCGGGGGCCACCGCCACCTGGGCGTGATCGTCGCTGTTCCCGGTCAGCAGCACCCGACCCCAGTCGGAGCTGGCCTCGCGCCAGCCGTAGATGCTGCCGCCGGAGGTCGCCAGCAGCACCGCGCCGCCGCCCTGCACCGGCGAGCTCAGGTCGGTGACGGATTTGTGGCCGTTGTGGAGGCCGTCGGTGACCCGCACCGCGCCGCCGCTGCCGGGGCGGTAGGACCAGACGCCGCCGGTGGTGCCGAGGAAGAAGCGGGGGTCGGTCGGGTGGTCCCAGTAAGTGACGGCGGTCCCTTGCTCGAAGCCGAGGCCGTCGCCCGCGATGGGTTGCCAGCTCAGGCCGAGGTCGGTGCTGCGCAGGAACTTGGCGTGGCTGTTGGTGGCGATCACGACCTCGACGCCGCCGCCGGCCAAGGGCGCCATGGCGATGGCGTGGACGTCGTCGTGCGGCACGTGCGGCGCCGCGGTCCAGGCGGTCAGTCCGAGCAGGGCGGTGGCGAGCATGGGGGGGTCAGGGAGATACGGTGAAGCCGTCGACGGCCAAGAACTCGCCCGGGTCGAGGGCGGCCTCGGCGCGCAGCCGGACCGCCTGCCGGGCGGGGAGATCGAGGACCACGCTCCAGGCGGCGTTGCCGGCCGGGTCGTGCAGGTCCTCGGTGGTGCTGGAAAGGAGCGCGCCGGTGAGGTGGTCGTAGGCGCTGAGGGTGACGCTGCCCATGGCCGGGCCGCGGAAGCTGCGCAGCTCGGCGCGCGAGCACCAGCCCTCCCACTCGACCGCGGCGCCGTCGAGGTCGGTGAAGCGCAGCTCGGGACCGATGACCGGGACCTCGAAGTCGCGGGTCACGGTCCAGCGGTCCATCGCCGGCCAGGGCCAGGGCCGCGCGGGGTCGGGGTTGCCGGGCGCGCCGGGCGCGTAGCTGGCCAGGACCGAGTCGCCGTCGTCGATGGTGTGCGGGCCGGGCGCGGCGGACCAGGCGGCGCCGGGGGCGTCGACGCAGTGGAAGACGCCCTCCTGGGTACCGACCACGACGGTGCGGTCCTGGGCGAAGCCGGGCGACAGCCGGACGACGTCGACCCACTGGTCGGGGAAGCCGGTGCCGACCGGCTCCCAGGCCGGCTGGGCGGCGCCGAGGTCGATCTTGCGCACGCCAGCGCCCCAGACTGCCGCGTAGAGCACTGGCCGCGCGGCGAAGTCGGGCGGCACCGCCAGGCCGCGGACCTGGCCGTCGAGGCCGGCCGAGGGCAGCTCCTCGACGACCGGACCGGAGGCGTGGTCGAGGATGCGGTGCACCGCCGGCCGGAACAGCTCGGCGACGAAGAGCTGCGGGTTGCCCGGCCTGGAATAGGCCGGGTCCACGGCGATGGCGTAGAGGTTGGTCGGCAGCGAGCCGAGCAGCCGCCACTCTCCGCTCTCGAGCCGGAACACCATGCGCCGCGACAGGGCGTAGACGTCGGCGCCGCCGCCGGGCGCGCCCGGGTCGTAGCTGGGCGCGACCACCAGCCGCCGCATGTAGGGCGCGGGGGTGCCGCCAGCGACCGTGTCGACGACGCCGAAGCTGAGGCCGCCGTCGTCGCTGTAGGCCACCGCTAGCGGGCTCAGGTAGCTCCAGTAGAGGGAGCCACTGCCCGCTCGCAGGAGGCGCGCTCAGGTCCAGGCTCGGGTGGCCGGAGAGGTAGCGGGCGTTCTGCGGCCCGCGGTCGAAGACGAAGCCGCTGCGGCCGTAAGGATTGGTCGGCGGCAGCGACGGGTCGAACCAGAACGCCACCCCGCCTTCGCCGACCAGCGCCAGGCCGCCGTCGCCGGCGTAGTTGGAGGACGGCGCGACGCCGCGGGCGAAGTGGATCGGGCTTTGGTCGAGCAGCTCGGCGGCGCCGGTGTCGAGGTTGACGTGCAGGAAACCGCCGCCGTTGGTGGCGCCGACCGCGATCCGCTCGCCGGCGCCGTTGACGGCGACGCCCAACTCGCGGCAGTTGCCCGGCGGCCGGATCGCCACCTGGCGCCAGCGCGCGCCCTGGTCACGGCTGCGGTAGAGGCCCGAGCCGCGCGCCAGCAGCACCAGGCCGTCGTTGGCGTAGTCGGGCGAGACCCCGAAGCCCATGCGCCGCTCCAGCCCGGCCGCGAGGCCCATGTCGTGCTCGTCCTCGAGCGAGAAGTCCTGCTCGCAGCCCTGGTCGGTCCAGCCGCGGCCGCCGTCGTCGCTGCGCAGCACCCCGGGCGCGAAGCCGGGCTGCGCCGGGTCGGGCCAGGCCTGCAGGGTGGCGTAGTAGTGGCGGGCGCCGCCGGCGTCGGGCGGCGTCGCGGCCAGCCGCCGCACCGCCGAGCCAGGCTGGGCCTGGAGGGCGAAGCTGGCGCCGGCGTCCTCGCTGCGCCACAGCTCGCCGGCGCTGCCGGTGGCGGCGAGGGCGTCCTCGCGGCCGCGGCCGAGCACCACCTCGCCGCTCAGGGCGAAGTCCTCGGCGAAGGCCAGGGCGGTGATCCACCAGTCGCCGGGCTGGCTGGCCGCGGCCTGGTCGAAGGGCGCCACCAGCGACCAGCTGGCGCCGCCGTCGAGGCTGCGGTGCAGGCGGCCAGCCACCCCCGCGAGCAAGCAGCGGTCCGGCCCGGCCCCGGCCTGTGGGTCGAAGGCCGGCGCGATCACGACCCGGCTCAGGTCGTCGGCGTCCCCGGTCTGCAGCGAAAGCGACCAGGCGCTGGCGGCTTCGTCCCAGAGGTAGACGTTGCCCTGGCTGGTGCAGAGCGCCGCCGGGCCGAGGCCGCCGCGCGGGGCGGCGAGGTCGGTGACGAAGCCGTCGCCGGGCAGCAGGCCAGCGGAGCGCTCGACCACCGCGCCGGTGGCGGGGGAGTAGCTCCAGACGCCGGCGTCGGTGCCGATCCAGTAGCGCGGATCGGCGGCGCGCGGCCAGTACTCGACCACGTAGCTGTCGCGGAACTCCAAGCCGTCGCCGGCGACGGGCCGCCAGCTCAGGCCGAGGTCGCTGGAGCGCAGCACCTTGGAGAAGGCGTTGGCAGCCAGCACGATCTCGACTTCACCGCCAGGGCCGATGCCGCAGGCCACGTCCTGCGCGTCATCGTGAGGCAGGTGGCAGATCGGGGGGGCCGCGAGGCCGGCGGAAAGGAGGATCCAGGGAGGGGGGAACAAGAGAAGACCCAGGGTGACGGCTGGAATCCGGATTCCTGTTGAGTCTACCTCTGGAAACGCCGCTCTGGCCCTCTTGGGACGCGAAAATGCCGGCGCCGGTATCCTGTTGCCGCCGCCCGCGCGGCGCGGGGCGCTGGAGCGCCTCAATCCGAGCAATACCGACCCCTTTTGAAGCCACATGCCGGCCGCCGCCGACGCCTGGTCCGCGAACCAGGCTCCTCTCACCCTGCGCCAATTGCGCGCGGACTATCCGGGATACACCGACAACGAGCTCTACGCCATCTGGTGCGTGCTGCACGGCAAGGTGCCGATGGACGCCGCCGGCAAGGTCGACCTGGAGCAGTGGAAGATCCACGGCGAGCAGGACGGCCGCCACCTCGAACTCGAGGCCTTCAAGGTCTCCCGGGCGCTCTTCGGCCGGGGCCAGAAGGCCAAGAAGGGCATCCCCAAGCCCAAGTCCAAGCGCCGGGCTCCCGGCGGCAAGGGCGCCGGAGCTGCCGGGGTGGACAGCGCGCCCGGGTCCTTGGCCGCCTCGCCGGGCCTCAGCCCGCGGGCGCTGGAGTTCGCCCAGCAGTACGACCACGCCGCCAAGCTGATCGACGCCATCGTGCTGCACCGGCACGAGGTCGACGAGTTGGTCGCCCAGCTGCGCGAGGTCCGGCCGGTGATCCTCGACGAGCTGGCGGCGGCGAGCCCGGAGGC
>CAYZXS010000056.1:0-3904 GCA_964482495.1 uncultured Planctomycetales bacterium | reverse complement strand
CGAGGGGCTGGAATTGGCCGGCGGGATCCCCCAAAGGGGGGCAGACCCGGGTTCCGTCCCTCTCTCCGTCTCCTCACCGCCATGCGCCATTTCGCCCTCCTGCTCGCCTTCCTTCTGCTCCTCTCGGCCCGCGCCAGCGCCCAGACCACTCACCAGGTCGACCTCGCCGGCGTCAGCTTCAGCCCCGCCAGCCTCACGATCGCCGAGGGCGACACCGTGGTCTGGAACTGGGTGTCCGGCTTCCACAACGTCGTCTCCGATGACGGCTTCTTCCGCTCCGGCGCGCCGACCGGTGCCCCGAACACCTTTTCGATCACCTTCGACGCCTCCTTCCTGGCGGCGATGCCGGCCAACGGCAACGTCTACGGCTACCACTGCGAGCCGCACCAGGCCCTCGGCATGACCGGCGCCGTGACCGTGACCACCGGCAGACCGGTGCTGACGATCACCGGCTTCAACGCCGGCGCCACTGCGGCGATGACCGTCACCGGCGCCACCGGCGGCGGCACCGTGGGCTACGCCTACTCGCTGGCGGGCCCCGGCCCCAGCACCGTCAACGCCGGCCCCTGCGGCCCGGTCCTGGCCTCGCTGAGCGCCCCCTTCACCCTCCTGCCCTTCGTCAACGCCGACGCCGCGGGCGTGGCGGTGCTGAACGTCAACGTGCCGCCGGCGGCGGCCGGCTTGAAGGTCTGGGTCCAAGCGATGGATCTGGCCGGCTGCCAGCTGAGCAACGGCGCGACCATGACGGTCGGCTGAGTTCGGGCAGGCCGGGCCGCGGAACGGCCGGATTCGGGTAGGCTGATTCCTCTCGGATTCGTCCCTTTTCATGCTCAGCCTCCCCCTCCCTCCCCTCACCGTCCTCCTTCTGTCCGTGCCCGCCGCCGCCCAGGGCGGAGGCTGGACCGCATACCACGACCGCGCAGGCGCCGCGGCCGGTGACCTCTACGGCACGTCGGTCGCGCTCCTCGGCGACCTCGACGGCGACCGCTGCGTCGACTGGATCGTCGGCGCCCCGGGCGCCAGTCCCGGCGGCGTCCAGTTCGCCGGCAGCGTCGAGCTGCGGTCCGGCCGCGACGGCGGCCTGATCCGGCGCCACGACGGCGCCCTCACGTTCGGGACTCAGGGCATGGGTGTCGGCGCCGCCGGGGACCTCGACGGCGACGGCGTCGAGGACTACCTCTACGTCGTTCCCGGCGAAAACGGGCCCGGCCAGCCTGCCTGGTCTGGCGTCCTGAGCGCCCGATCGGGAGTCAGCGGGGCCCTCCTGTGGCAGGCCTTCGGCACCACCGCGGGCGGCGACCTCGGGCTCCGCATCGCCGCCGCCCCGGACTGGAGCGGCGACGGCGTGCCCGAACTGATCGTCTCCGAGCGCTTCGCCGCGCTCCCCGGGCAGTCCGCCAACGGCTGCCTGCACGTGTTCTCGGGAGCGGACGGCAGCACCCTTTACCAGCAGTGGGGCGCGCCTCAGGACGAACTCGGCGACTCCCTCGGCGTGCTGGCGGACGTCGACGGCGACGGCGTCGATGACTACTTCGCCGGCGCCCCCTTCGCCGGCGGTGGCAGCGGCGAGGTGCGGGTCTTCCCCGGCGGTCCGGCGGCGGCGCCGCCGCTGCGCACCTTGGTGCCGGCGCCCGGAGGCGCCAGCTATGGCTACACCGCCGCGGCGGCCGGGGACGTCGACGGCGACGGCGCCGGCGACCTGGCCGTGGTCGATTACGTCGGCGAAGGTGTCGACACTTGGTCCGGCGCTACCGGGGTTCTGCTGCGCCGATACCGAGCGCCGGCGGGGGCGAGCCTGGGCAACACCTTCGCCCTGGCTGGCGGCGCCGACTACGACCAGGACGGCCGCGCCGAGCTGGTGGTGCCGGTTTGGAACGGGGTCACCGAGCTGCGGGTGCTCGACGGCCGCGACGGCGTCGAGATGGCTGCGTTAGCGCCGCCGCCCGGCGCGTCCAGCTACTACGGCTTCGCCTTGTCGACCGGCCGCGACGCCACTGGCGACGGCATCCCCGACCTGCTGGTGGCGGACTTCTAGGCCGACCCCGGCGCCGGCCCGAGCGCCGGCCTGACCCGGCTGGAGGGGCGCGTGCCCTTCGTCCAGCCGAGCGGCACCGCGCTGTCAGTCTCCGGCGGCGCGGCGATCCAGTACGACCTGCAATTCCCCTTGGACGCCGCCGGCGACTCCTACCAACTGCTGGTGTCGAGTTCGGGGACCGGCCGCATCACCCTGCCCAATGGACTGGTGGTGCGGCTGACCGTGGACTCGTGGCTGGCCCAGACCTTCCTCGGCATGTACCCCGGCGCGATCCAGGCGCCGACCGGCGTGCTGGATGCCGGGGCGGCGGGCACGATTGGCCTGACCGTGCCGCCTGGGGCTCTGAACGCCGGCCTGGTCGGCACCGTGTTCCACCTGGCGGTGGTGTGCCAGCCGGGCGGGATGCTGTACCGGTACGCGAGCCTGTCGGTGCCGCTGGTGGTGGTGCCCTAGGCCGGACAGGCCTCTCGCTGGGCGACCAAGGGGCGGTTTTGACCGAAATTACCCAGATTTATCTCCTTTTGATAAGTTGAGTAAATCCGGTATAAGGTTTTGGTGGACCGCGTCACCAACCCCTTCGCCCCGGGCGCCGGCACGCCGCCGCCGGAGTTCGCCGGTCGCGACGCCCTGCGCGAGTCGGTGCGCATCGCCCTCGAGCGCGTGCGCCGCGGCAAACCGGCCAAGAGCGTGCTCATGGTCGGCCTGCGCGGGGTGGGCAAGACCGTGCTGCTCGACCGCATGCGCATGGACGCCGAGGCCTCCGGCATCGAGACCCTGCGCATCGAGGCCCCTGAGCAGCGCAGCCTGCCGGCGATCCTGGCGCCCGAGCTGCGCCAGGCCTTGTTGCGGTTGTCCCGCCACGAGAAGGCTAAGAAGCTGGCCAAGCGCGCGCTGCAGGCGCTGGCGGGCTTCGCCGGGTCGATGAAGGCCAAGTACGCCGACGTGGAGGTCGGCTTCGACTTCCCGGCGGTGCCGGGTTTGGCCGATAACGGCGATCTCGAGCACGACCTGCAGGCGCTCTTGGAGGCCGCCGGCGAGGCCGCGCAGCAGGCCGGCACCGCGCTGGCGCTGTTCGTCGACGAGCTGCAGTACGTGCCTGAGGAGCAGCTCGCGGCGCTGATCACCGCGCTGCACCGGGCGAGCCAGCGCCAGCTGCCGGTGGTGCTGGTGGGGGCAGGGCTTCCCTTGCTGCGCGGCCACATGGGCCGGGCCAAGTCTTATGCGGAGCGCCTGTTCGAGTTCCCCGAGATCGGCCCGCTCGGCCCGGATGCCGCGCGGCGGGCGCTGCGCGTTCCGGTGGAGGACGAAGGCGCCGCGATCGAAGACGCCGCGCTCGATGCGATTCTGGAGCGCACCTTCGGTTATGCCTACTTCCTGCAAGAGTGGGGCAAGCACAGCTGGGACGTGGCCGAGCAGTCGCCGATCACCGCGGTGGATGTCGAGCAGGCGTCCTTGACCGCGGTGGCCGCCCTCGACGAGAGCTTCTTCCGCGTCCGCTTCGACCGCCTGACCCCGTCCGAGAAGCGCTACCTGCGCGCGATGGCCGAGCTGGGCCCGGGCCCGCACCGCAGCGGCGACATCTCCGACGTGCTCGAGCGGCCGGTGACGGCGCTCGCGCCGACGCGCAGCAAGCTGATCCTGAAAGGCATGATCTGGAGCCCCTTCCACGGCGACACCGGTTTCACCGTGCCGCTATTCGACGAGTTCATGCGCCGGGTGATGCCGGGGCAGGAATGGCGCACCGATCGCTGATCGTCGATTGGGCCAGGGATTCGGCCGCTGATGGGGGAGCGCTCGAGGCTCAACCACTCATCGAGATCCGGTTGGTGGGCGTTACAGGACTTGAACCTGTGACCCCCAGCTTGTCGA
>CAYZXS010000055.1:0-23299 GCA_964482495.1 uncultured Planctomycetales bacterium | reverse complement strand
TGCCGCCCTTGGCGAAGGGGCACAGCAGGTCGACCACCTTCAGGCCGGTCTCGAACACCTCGGAGACCGCCTCCTGGTCGTCGAAGGCCGGCGCCGGCCGGTGGATCGGCCAGTGGTCGTCCGGCTCGACGCCGCCCTTGATCAGCTCGTCGAGGGGCTTGCCCAGCAGGTTGAAGACCCGGCCCATGGTGGCCTTGCCCACCGGGACCCGGATCGGGTGGCCGGTGCCGGTCGCCGGGGCGCCGCGTTGCAGGCCGTCGGTCGAGGACATCGCCACGCAGCGGGCGAGGTCATCGCCGAGGTGCTGGGCGACTTCCAGGACGAGCTCGGGGCCGTTGTCACGGGCGACCGTGACGGCGTCGTTGATCGCGGGCAGCTCGGCGTCCGGGAAGGCGACGTCGACCACCGGGCCGAAGATCTGCTTGATGATTCCTTGGTTCGACATGGGTCTGGCGGGTCGTTCGGATCAGAGGGCTTCGGCGCCCGACACGATTTCGAGGATCTCGCTCGTGATCTTCTGCTGGCGAGCCTTGTTGAACGAGCGGGTGATCTCCTTCTTCATGTCGCCGGCCGCCTCGGTCGCGTTGGTCATCGCGAAGCGGCGGGAGGCGTATTCGGAGGTGATCGACTCGAGCAGCGCGTGGTAGATCGCGGTCTCGAGGAACTTGGGGATGAGGCGGCCGAGCACGTCCGGGCCGTCCGGTTCGAGGATGGTCTCGGAGTCGGCGTCGCCCTCGGGCGAGCGGATCGGCAGGAACTCCTCCACCACCGGCGTGTACTTCATCATCGAGACGAAGCGGGTGTAGCACAGGTCGACGCCCGAGACCTCCCCGGCGCGGAAGGCCGAGACCAGCATGGCGCTGATGGCGGCGGCGTCGGTGAAGCCGACCTTCTCGAGCGGGTAGTCCTCGAGGAAGATGTGCACCGTGTAGCCGGAGCGCTCGGCGTGCTCCATGGCCTTGCGGCCCAGAACGTAGAGGTCGTGGCCGCTCTCGCTGGCGGCGAGGTGCTCGTCCAGCTTGCGCTGGACGTTGCTGTTGTAGGCGCCGCACAGGCCGCGGTCGGAGCCGACGAAGAGCACCGCCCGCGGGGCGTCGGGGTTGGCCACCTCGAACAGCGCCGCGGCGTCGCCGGCGGCGGCCGGGTCGGCCTGGACGGCGCCGGCGAGGCGGCGCACCAGCTCCTCGATGTCGGCGGTGTAGGGCTTCGCCGCGACCGCCTTGTCCTGGAAGCGGCGGAGCTTGGTGGTCGCCACCATCTCCATCGCCCGGGTAATCTTCTCGATATTCCCGACGCTGGTGATGCGCTGGCGGAGGTCGCGGAGGTTGGCCATGGTGCTGGTCTAGCGCCCGGTCAGGCGTCGAACTGCTTCTTGAACTCCTCGCAGTGGGCGGCAACGCGGCCGTCCAGCTCGTCGCTCCACTTCGTCTTCCAGCCGTCCAGCTCCTCCATCAGGGCCGGGTCGTTGGCCTGGACGTACTCGACGAAGCCGCGCTCGAAGTCGTGGATCTTGTCGAGCGGGATGTCGTCGACCGAACCGGAGGTGCCGGTCCAGATGCCGACGATCTGCTCGGAGTTGCGCAGCGGCACGTACTGGCCCTGCTTCAGCAGCTCCACCAGGCGGGCGCCGCGGTTGAGGGCCTGCTGGGTGGCGGCGTCGAGGTCGGAGCCGAACTGGGCGAAGGCCTCGAGCTCGCGGTACTGCGCCAGGTTGATGCGCAGACCGCCGGCGACCTTCTTCATGGCCGGGGTCTGGGCGGCGCCGCCGACGCGGCTCACCGAGATGCCGACGTTCACCGCCGGGCGGACGCCGGAGTAGAACAGGTTGCCCTCGAGGAAGATCTGGCCGTCCGTGATCGAGATCACGTTGGTCGGGATGTAGGCCGAGACATCGCCCTCCTGGGTCTCCACCACCGGCAGCGCGGTCATCGAACCGCCGCCCTTGCTGTACTTGGCGGCGTTGAGCTCGGGCGCCTTGTCGGAGACCTTCGCGGCCCGCTCCAGGAGGCGGCTGTGGAGGTTGAAGATGTCGCCCGGGAAGGCCTCGCGGCCCGGCGGGCGGCGCAGCAGCAGCATCACCTGGCGGTAGGCGGCGGCCTGCTTGGTGAGGTCGTCGTAGGCGATCAGGACGTGGCCGCCGGCGTCGCGGAAGCGCTCGCCCATGGCCGCGCCGGCGTAGGGCGCGATGAACTGCATCGACGCCTCCTCGGAGGCCGAGGCGTTGACGATGATGGTGTAAGCCATCGCGCCGGCGGCCTCGAGCTTCTTGGTCACGTCGACGACCGTGGACTGCTTCTGCCCCACCGCGACGTAGATGCAGATCACCTGGTCGGGGTTGGTCGGGTCGCCGCCGCCGGTCTGCTTCTGGTTGATGATGGCGTCGACGATCAGCGCGGTCTTGCCGGTCTGGCGGTCGCCGATGATCAGCTCCCGCTGGCCGCGGCCGATCGGGATCATCGAGTCCAGCGCCTTGATGCCGGTCATCATCGGCTCCTTGACCGGCTGGCGCTCGATGACGTTGGGAGCGTCCTGCTCGATCGGGCGCAGGTCGTCCTCGCTGAACTCGATCGCGCCCTTGCCGTCGAGGGCCTGGCCGAGGGAGTTGACGACCCGGCCGACCATGCACTGGCCGGTCGGCACCGAGATGATGCGTCCGGTGCGCTTGACGGTGTCGCCCTCGCGCACCTTGGCGGCGTCACCGAGGAGCACGCAGCCGACGTTGTCCTCTTCGAGGTTGAGCGCGATGCCGCGCACGCCGCCCGGGAACTCGAGCAGCTCGGACATCATGCACTCGTCCAGACCGTAGACCCGGGCGACGCCGTCGCCGACTTGGATCACCTCGCCGATGGACTCGGTCGAGGAGGTGGCCTGGAAGCCTTCGATCTCCTTCTTCAGGATCGAGGTGACTTCGGAGGGTTGGAGTTGCATCGGTGGAATCAGGGCGTGGGGTTGATGGGCTCAACGGTTGCCGAGGTCGGCGTGAGCGAGGCGGGTGCGCAGCTTGTCGAGACGGCCGCGGGCGCTGCCGTCGTAGCGGGTGCCACCGAGGGTGACGCGGATCCCGCCGAGCAGGTCGGGGGTCTCCCGGGTCTCGAGCACCACCTCCTTGCCCGTCTGGGCGGCGAAGGCGCTCTCGATCCGGGCCTTCTCCTCGTCGCCGAGCGCCTTGGCGCTCTCCACCACGCCGCGGACGCGGCCCTGGTGGGCGTCGAGCAGGTCGAGGAAGGCGTGGGGCAATTCGGCCAGGACCGCGTGTCGGCGCCGGCGGACCAGCACCTGGAGCAGGCCGCGGGTCAGCGGCTGGCCGCTCTCCCCGAGCTTCTCGAGGACCTTCTGCTTGTCGGCGTCCTCGACCCTGGGGTCGGACAGCCAGGCCCCGACCTGGGGGTCGGCGAAGGCCTCGCGGAGGGCGTCGACGTCGGCCGCGACCGGGTCCAGGGCGCCGGCCTCGGCAGCCGCCGAGAACAGGGCCTTGGCGTAGCGGCGGGCGGCGGGGCCGGAGTAGCGGGTGTCGCTGGCCATGTCGGGCTAGTTGTTCGAGAACTCCTGCTGGAGCTCCTGGACCAGGCGCTGCTGGTCGCTGTCACTGAACTCGCGGGAGATGACCCGCTCCGCCATGTCGACGCTGAGGGTGACCGCGGCGGCGCGGAGCTCCTGCAGGGCCGAGTTCTTGGCGCGTTCGATCTCGTCGCGGGTGCGCGCGCGCTCCCGCTCGGCCTCGTCCTTGGCGGCCGCGAGGATCTCCTTCTCGCGGGCCTCGGCGCGGGCCTTGGCCTCGGAGACGCGCTGGGCGGCCTCCTTGCGGGCCTGGTCGAGGTCGGCCTGGATGGATTCCTTCATGCGCTCGGTCTCCTCCTTGGCGGCTTCGGCGGCGCTAGCCGCCTCGCGAGCCTGGGACTCCCGGTCGATCAGGGCCTTGGAGATCGGGCCGAAGACCACCTTCCACATCAGCGGAAGGGAGAGCGCGAAGATCAGGATGGTCCAGTAGATGGAGCTCGAACCCGAGAACGGGTCGAGGCCACCTTCACCGGACGCGGCGACGAGGAGGAAGAGGTTCATGCCAGGCTCCTGGGACCTTGCGCCCCGCCGCGCGGGCGGGGCGCCTCGTTCCCTTGGTGGGTAGCTCAGACCTGCTTGAGGGCGATGAGCAGACCGACGACGATGCCGAAGAAGGTGGCGCCTTCGATCAGAGCGGACAGGATCAGGGCGTTGCCGCGGATGTCCGAGGCGGCTTCCGGCTGGCGGGCGATGGCGTCGTTGCCGGCGGCACCGATCTTGCCAATGCCCATGCCGCCGCCGATGACGGCGAGGCCGGCACCGATGGCCGCGAGCGGGATCCACGGCGAAGCGTTGGTGGTTGCCTGCGCGGCGAGTTCGGCGCTTTCGGCAGCAGCGGTGAGGAGGAGGTTCAGCATCCTTCTAGTGTGGTTTCTTCAGGAACGATTAGTGGTCCGGGTGCAGACACATGCCCACGAAGATGATCGACAGCAACGTGAAGATGTAAGCCTGCAGGAGGGCCACGAAGCCCTCGATGATCATGATGAAGACCGACAGGCCGATCCCGACCGGGGCGAAGGCCCAGCCGGCGATGGCGTTCATGCTGCCGAAGTAGAGCACCAGGCCCAGGAAGCTCAGCAGCACCAGGTGGCCGCCCATCATGTTGGCGGTGAGTCGGACGGTCAGGGCGAAGGGCTTGACGCACAGGCCGACGATCTCGATGACGAACATCAAGGGCCAGAGCGGACCCGGCACGTGCGGCACCAGGCTCAGCCAGAACTTCACCGGTCCCTGCACCACCATGCCGCCGACGATCATGGTCGCGAACACGATCAAGGCCAGCGCCGCAGAGACGTAGACGCTGGCGGTGGCCGTCGCCCCGAAGGGGACCAGGCCGAACAGGTTCTGGAACAGGATGAAGAAGAAGACCGACAGGAACAGCGGCAGCATCTTGTCGCCGTCCTTGCGCCCCAGGTAGGGGTGGACCATCTCCTCGCGGATGAAGGCGACGAAGCCCGCCAGCATCCGCTGGACCGGTCCGCCGCCGTTGGCGCGGATCGCCTTGGCCACGCCCAGGAAGGCGAGGAAGACCGCGAGCACGGCGCCGACCTGGAAGTAGGTCAGGTTGTACCACTCGATGGTCTGCCCGAAGAGCTCGAACTGCCCTTCCTTGTGCGGGAAGACGTGCCCGAAGAGCTGCTCGAAGATGCTCCCACCCCCTTCCGCGGGCGGAAGGGCGGCATCCGGATTGGCAACGAGGGGGGTGTTCAACTTGGTGGGGTCTCCCGCGCGCCGCTCCGGGCCGGCTGTTCAGCCGAACCGCGCGTCGCGCGAAACAGGGCGGTCACCGTGACCGCTTCGCCGAGGACCAGGCCGGCCACGAAGGCGAGCAGGAAGGAGGGGTAGTGGTACCAGCCGGTCTGGGCTCCGAGGATGCCTCCGACTGCGACCGCGACCAGCTTGCCGAGGAAGCCCAGGACCTGGGTCAGGAGCATGCCCTGGTAGCTGCGCGCGTCGGCCTTGGCTGCCATCAGGCGCCGGCGCCGCGCGTAGACCAGGAACTCCAGCGCCAGCGCGCTGCCCCAGCCGAGGGCCAGGCCGAGCCGCCAGGGCTCGGGCCAGAGCGGCCAGCTGAGCAGGCCCGCGAGGGTCAGGGTCAGGAGAGCGATCATTCCCGATCGTCGGCGTCTGAGGAGGGGCTCTCGTCGTCCTTCCGCCCAGCGGCCGCCATTTGGCGGTTCATCCGCAGGATGCCGCCGATCATGCCGGCGAACAGGCCCACGAGCAGAAAGACCGGGAAGCCGTCCGGCCCGAACAGCCAGCCGTCCAGGAGGTGTCCGAGCCAGCCGAGGATCCCGACGATCGCGGCGAACTCCACCCCGATGGTGGAGTAGCGGGCGTAATCGGCGCGGAGGTCCGGTCGGCGGTCGGCCACAGGGCGGAGGCGGCAGGCGGGGAAAGGGCTCTTCCAGTCGGAGGAGAGGCGAAAGAGCGCACCGGTTTTCCCGCTCTTGGAGGGGCCCGGCTGGAATGGGGCGGACATTCTAGAACCGTTTGGCCAGGCTTCAACCAGTCAATCCCAGAATTGCCGGACCGGCCCCAAAGGACTACCCTTTCGCGCCTGAGTCCGCACCGGACCACCCCCAAACCGTGGAAACCACCCTGATCCTGTTCAAGCCCGACGCCCTCCACCGAGGCCTGGTCGGACGCATCCTGGCCCGCTTCGAGGACAAGGGCCTCCAGTTGGCCGGCCTCCGCCTGCTCCGCATGACCCCGGAGATGGGCGCCAAGCACTACGCCGAGCACGTCGGCAAGCCCTTCTACGACGGCCTGGTCGGCTTCATGACCGGCTCCCCCATCATCGCCGTGGCCCTCCGGGGCCCTCAGGCAGTCTCCGTGGCTCGCCAGATGATGGGCAAGACCTTCGGCATCGAGGCCGAGCCGGGCACCCTGCGCGGCGACTTCGGCTGCTCCAAGTCCTACAACCTGCTCCACGGCTCCGACTCCGCCGAGAGCGCCGAGCGCGAGCTGGCCCTGTTCTTCCCGGACGGCCTGGAGGATTGGGAGCCGATCCAAGCAACCTGGCTCTGGGACGCCGAGTAAGCTGGTTGCCGGGCTGCCCCCGCCCGATAAGCCCCACGCCATGAACCGATTCCTCGGCCTGCTCCTCCTCCCCGTCCTGGCCTCGGCCTGCGGCGGCCTCACCCCCGAGGAGGAGGAGCAGATCGAGGATCTGCGCCGGCGCGCCTCCCAGTACTACGAGTCCGACGACCTGCCCCGAGCCGAGCAACAGGCCACCCGCGGCCTGGCGATCGAGCCCGAGCACGCCGAGCTCAACCACATCCTGGGGCGGACCCTGCTCAAGTACCAGGACGCCCGCCACGTGCTCCGCGCCATGGTCTACCTCGAGAAAGCCTATGACCTGGACCCGCAGTACCGGACCGCCTACTCGCTGGGCGAGTGCCACCTGCGCCTGGCCGAGCTCCGGGTCAAGCGGGCGGTGACCCTTGGCCTGAGCGCCGAGGAGCTGGACCCGCGCGAGACCGAAGCCCTGGAGGAGCTCGGGGACCGGGCCGAGAAGCTGCGTGAGGTGGCCCAGGAGGACCTCGCCGACGCCGAGCGCTACTTGAAGATCGCCCTCGACGCCAACCCCGGGAACATCTTCGCGCTCCGGCTGCTGGCCAACACCTACACCCACCTGGGCCGCTCCGATGAATCCCTGCAGACCATCGAGCGCCTGATCGCGGAGTTGGTCGAGTCCCGCCGGTGGAAGAATGAGCGGCTCGCGATGGAGGCCTTGCCCCTGCTCGAGGAGCGCATGTTGCGCGGCCGGCTCAAGGAAGACCTCGAGATGGAGATGGAGGCCCGCGGCCTGGCCGCTGCCCTGCACAAGGCCGCCAAGCGCTACAGCGCCTCGGCCGAGATGCTGACCGAGATCCTGAAGCTCGATCCGGGCCGGGAGCAGGAGTACTTCAACCGCGGCATGTGCCGCTACTGGCTCGGCGACTTGGCCGCGGCCCACGCCGACATGCGCGAGTTCCTGCGCCGCACGCCGCTGGAATTCGGCGCCGCCGAGGTCGAGCGGGCGCTCGACATCGTCAGCGAATACGAGGGCCAGACCGCCGCCGGCAGGGGCTGAGGCCCCGCCCCGAGCTGGGCCAGCGGCCCGCAGACCGCTCAGCGGCCGCCTTTCTCCCCGCCCTCGTCCCCGCCGCCTGCTTCCTCCTCGGAGCCCCCCGGATACCGGGGCGGCTCGACCGCCGGATCGGTGAGGAGGACGTCCTTGGGCTTCGACCAACCCAGCTTCAGGGCGCTGGAGGCCAGGACGCCGTCCCGGAAGTAGACGACCTCGATGGCCTTGCCTGCCGGGGCGATCGCCAGCGCGTGGCGCAGGCAATTGATTTCGGCGAGCGGCAGGCCGCCGAAGCGCACCAGGACGTCGTCCGGCTGCAGGCCGGCGGCGCGGGCCGGGGAGCCGGGCAGGATCTCATCCAAGCGCAGCAAGGTCGGGCCCGGCGCGCCCAGCTGGGCGGCGAGCTCAGGCAGGTAGCTCTCCCGGACAGAGACGCCTAGCCAACGCAGCCGTGGCACGCGGAACGAGAGCTGTTTCTCGAAAGCCAGCAGGACCTTCTCGATCGGGATGGCGAAGGAGAGCGACTCGCTGCGCAGCAGGTCGCCGCAGCCGTCGGGGCAGTCCGGGGCGTGGCCGCCGGCGCCGACCTGCTGGTGGCCCACCTCGCGCAGGGAGGTCTTCAGCAGCCCGATGACCTGTCCCTGGCGGTTCGCGACCAGGCCGCCGCCGTCGCCAGGGTTGACGGTGTTGGTCAGCTGGATCAGGCCAGAGACCTCGTCCACCCGGCGGTTGAGGCCAGCGATGAAGCCGACGTCGAGGGTGCCGTCGAGGTCAAAGGCGTTGCCAAGGCTGACCGTGATCAGCCCGACCCGCAGCGAGGCCGGCCAACCCAAGGCGGGCGGCGGCACCGCGAGCTCGGGCGCCCGGAACAGGCTGAGGCCGAATTCCTTGTCCTGAGCCAAGGGCTGAGCGCGGAAGACCTCGCCGTCGAAGCGGGTGACCCGGACCTCGGAGAGCCCCTCGACCAGGCCCGGGGCGACGAAGACGCCGCCGCGGTCGATGACCACCCCGGAGACCAGGACCTGGTGGATCTCCGGCTCGCCGGCGTCGTCCCGGCCGATCGGGATCTCCAGGGCGACCTTGACCAGGGAGGGCCGGAGCCGGGTGTGGAGGCTGACCAGCTCCTGCTCCAGGCTGCCCAGGGCGCTGCCGCCAGGCGTCATCCAGATCGGCGGCGGCTCGATCCGCAGTGCCGGCGGACAGGGCTCCGCGACGGCCCCCTGAGCGGGTTCCGCCTCCTGCATCGCGCACAGGGCCAGGGCCAGGAGCAGGGCCATGGGCGGGTCAGAACTCGCGCGCCTTCCGACCGACGGGGGAGGCGACCAGGCCGCCGTCCGCGCCGGTGGGCTGGCGCAGCCCGGCGTTCTCGCGCAGGAAGCGCTGCAGCTCGGCCTGCGGCACCTGGTGCAAGCCCTCAGCGAAGTCGTCCACGGGGGTCAGGATCAACTCGGAGTCGTCGCCGGTTTCGCCGGAGTCGGCGAGCACCGCGGGCGGCGGCGAGGAGACGCCCCCGCCGGCGCCGTCGGGCGTGGCGGGCACCCAGGGCGGCAAGAAGGCCAGCGCCAGGGCAGCAGCGGCAGCGGAGTAGAGCCAGGGGCTCTGGTACCAACGGCGGCGCAGCCGTCGCGCGGCGTCGACGGCGTCCAGACGGGTATCGAGGCCGTTCCAGAGGCTGTCGCTCAGGGCCGGTTCGCGGACCGAGGAGACCAGGTTCCGCATGCCCGAGTAGGCCTCGAGCTCGGCGGTGCAGCTGGCGCAGCCGACGAGGTGGAGTTCGAGCTCCGCGACCTGATCGGCGAGCAGGTCGCCGCCGGCGTGGAGCGGGATCAGGCGTTGGGCGTTGCGGCAGTTCACAGCTCGCGCCCCCCTTCTTCCTTGCCGTGAAGGCGCTCCCAGTGCTGGCGGAAGAGCTTCCGCGCGTGGTGGAGCCGCCAGCGCACGGTGCCGGCGCTGATGCCGACCCGGTTGCCGATCTCACCGCAAGAGAGGCCCTCGATGTCACGGAGGGAGAGGACCTCGCGGAACTTGGCCGGCAGGTCCCGCAGGACCCGGTGGACGGCCTTGGAGCGCTCGGAGACCGAGGCTTCGGCGTCAGGGCCGCGCTCCTTGCCGTCCCAGTCCCCCACCAGCTCGGAGGCGGCGCCGGGAGTGCCGGAGGCCTGGCGCCGCAGGCGGTCGACCGCCAGGTTGCGCAGGATGCGGTAGAACCAGCTGCTGAAGCGGCGCTTGATGTCGAAGCGCTCGCGGTGGGCGTAGACCTTCAGGAAGGCTTCCTGGGCGATCTCCCTTGCGGTCTCGACGTTCCCGACCACGGCCCGAGCGGTGTGCACAGCGCGCTCCTCGTAGCGCTCGACGAGCACGCGGAAGGCGTCCTTCTCCCCCGCGCAGGCGAGGGCGAGGAGCTCCTCGTCCTGGAGCTGCTCGATGCCCGAGGCCTGATCTTGGCTGGGGGGCTGGTGATGGACCAGACGGAGAGCGGGATGACCCATGGGATTCCGTCCCGTTACGGACTCGCTGGTCGCATCGTTTGCCGGAATCGGGGTTTCCGTCATGACTCGCGAGGCCCGGCGGGCGGCTCCGCGAGGCCCGCCAGGCGGTCCTCGGCGCTCTCACCGGGCGGGGATGGCGCCGGCTCGTGCTCGTGCCCGGTCTGGGCCGGATTCAGGGCCGTCTCGAGGCTGGCCATGGACGCGGCCACGAAGCGGAACTTCTGACGCCGCTGCTCGATCAGCTGCTCGGGCGTGAGGGGCCGCAGCTCTTCCAGCCAGGTCAGGATCTGGGCCTTCAAGGCCTTCAGCGCCGCCTCCGGGTCCTGGTGGGCGCCGCCGACCGGCTCCGGGATGGCGTGGTCGATGATGCCGAGCCGCTTCAACGGCGCCGCGGTCAACTGGAGGGCCTCGGCGGCCTGCTCCCGGCCGTCCGCGCTGTGCCACAGGATCGAAGCGCAGCCCTCCGGCGAGATGACGCTGTACCAGGCGTTCTCGAGCATGCCGACGCGGTCGGCCACGGCGATCCCGAGGGCCCCGCCGGAGCCGCCCTCGCCCAGCACCACCGCCAGGATCGGCACCCGGATGCCGAACATCTCGTGGATGTTCTCAGCGATGGCGCGGGCCTGGCCGCGCTCCTCAGCGCCGACGCCGGGGTAGGCGCCCGGAGTGTTCACCAAGCACACCACCGGCAGGCCCATGCGGGCGGCCAGCTGCATCTTGCGCAGGGCCTTGCGGTAGCCCTCCGGGTGGGCGGAGCCGAAATTGCAGGCCATCCGGCTCTTGGTGTCCCGGCCCTTACGGTGGCCGACCAGCATCACCCGGACCCCGTCCAAGGTGGCCAGGCCGGTGACCATGGCCTGGTCGTCGGCGTAGTAGCCGTCGCCGTGGAGCTCGACCCAGTCCTCGCAGCAGGACTCGATGAAGTCGCTGACTAGGGGCCGCTTGGGGTGGCGCGCGACCTGGACCCGGTCCCAAGGGCTGAGGTCGCCGTAGATCTCTTCCGTCAGGCGCCGGAGCCGCTCACGGTAGAACTCGAGCTCCTCGCTCAGGTCCTGGCTGGTCTGGTCGGCGAGTTCCTCCAGCTCCTGGAGGCGTGTCCGTACGTCCTCGATCGGCTTCTCGAAGGGCAGCGCGTGGAGGGCGTCCTGGGCGGCGTTCTTCTTGCTCTTGGCCATGATCGGCAGGGGCGGCTATCAAGCCGCCCGCAGAAACCTTAGGATACCCCGCTCAAGAGGCCGGAAATCAAGGGAAATGAGCAAGGGCGCCTGGCGAGTCGAGTTGGAATTGTCCTCGGAACGGAGCGATCCGGTCGGAGATGCCGCGAAGGCGGCCCTGGAGCACCGTGGTTTGAAGCTGGAGAGCCCGGTCCGCTCAGCCCGCGCTTACCTCCTCCCCGGCGAGCTGTCGCGGCAGCAGGTCGAGGAAGCGAGCGCTCGGCTCTTCGCCGACCCGGTCACGGAGACCGCCCGCATCCTGGCGCCGGACCAGGTCCCCGAACAGGGCGGGTCGATGGTCGTGATCCGCCGGCTGACCGGCGTCGCGGACCCGGAGGGCCAGTCGGCGAGCCGGGCGCTGCGGCTGCTGGGAGTCGAGCTCGGGCCGGACCAGTCAGTGGAGTCCTACCGAACCTTCCGCGTCGACGGCCCGGTGGACACGGCGGCGCTGGTCGAGGCCAGCAGCCGGGCCCTGGCCAACCCGGTGATCGAGACCGTCGAGCCTGGCACCGCAGCCCAGGTCCTCCATCCCGCCCCCGCCGCCCGCCCGAGCGAGCGCGTCGAGGTTCCGCTGCTCGATGCCGACGAGGACCGCTTGGCGGAGGTCTCGGCCGCCATGAGCCTGGCCCTCAGCGTGGAGGAGATGAAGGCCATCCAGGGTCACTACCGCGAAGCCGGCCGCGAGCCGACCGACGTCGAGCTGGAGACCCTGGCCCAGACCTGGTCCGAGCACTGCAAGCACAAGACCCTGACCGGGCCGGTGAAGCTGACGGTGCGCGACGAGGCCGGCGCCGTGCTGGCCGAGCGCGAGTACCAAAACCTGCTCAAGCAGACCGTCTTCGAGGCCACCCAGCGGCTGTCGCCGGACTGGTGCTGGAGCGTCTTCGAGGACAACGCCGGGGTGGTGGCCATGACCGAGGACATCGGCATCGCGATCAAGGTCGAGACCCACAACCACCCGAGCGCGCTCGACCCCTACGGCGGCGCCGGCACCGGCATCGGCGGCGTCATCCGCGACATCCTCGGCACCGGCCTGGGCGCGCGCCCCTTCGCGGGCACCGACGTCTTCTGCGTCGGCACCAGCGACATGAGCGGCGAGGAGATCCCGCCCGGCACGATGCACCCGGACCGGATCCTGGACGGCGTCATCGCCGGCGTGCGCGACTACGGCAACCGCATGGGCATCCCGACCGTGTCCGGCACCGTCATCCGCCACCCCGGCTACGTCGCCAACCCGCTGGTCTACGCCGGCTGCGTCGGCGAGATCCCCCGCGACTGCGTCGAGAAGGCGGCGCGGCCCGGCGACGCCATCGTCTCGATCGGCGGCCGCACCGGCCGCGACGGCATCCACGGCGCCACCTTCAGCTCCGAGGCCCTACACGAGGAGTCGGAGACCGTCGACGCCGCGGCGGTGCAGATCGGCGACCCGATCACTGAGAAGAAGGTGCTCGACGTGATGATGGTGGCGCGCGACCGGCGGCTCTACTCCGCCACCACCGACTGCGGCGCGGGCGGCTTCTCGAGCGCGGTCGGCGAGATGGGCGAGGACTGCGGCGCCGAGGTCGAGCTGTCGACCGCGCCGCTCAAGTACCCCGGCCTCAGCTACTGGGAGATCTGGATCTCCGAGGCCCAGGAGCGCATGGTCTTCTCGGTGCCGCCCGAGTCGCTCGACGAGTTCCTCGAGCTGTGCGGCGACTACGAGGTCGAGGCCACCGTGCTCGGCAACTTCACCGACACCGGCCGGCTGGTGCTCCGCTGGCACGGCGAGGTCGTCGGCGACATGCCGATGGACTTCCTCCACGGCGGCGTGCCGCAGCCGCTGCGCCAGGCCGAGCTGGTCGAGCGGGCGCTGCCCGAGACCGCCTGGCCGGCCGACGCCGACCCGGGCGCGCTGCTGCTCGAGGCCCTGGCGCACCCCTCGGTGGCTAGCAAGGAGTGGGTGGTGCGCCAGTACGACCACGAGGTCCAGGGCGGCACGGTGGTCAAGCCCTACCAGGGCCCCGGCGGCCGCGGCCCCGGCGACGGAACGGTGGTCAAGCCGCGACTCGAGCTCGACGCCGGGGTCGCCATCGGCTGCGGCATCGCCCCGCGCATCGCTGAGCTCGACGCCTGGGCCGGCGCCGCCTGCGCCATCGACGAGGCGGTTCGCAACGTCGTCGCCGCAGGCGGCAACCCGCACCGGGTCGCCCTGCTCGACAACTTCTGCTGGGGCGACTGCCGCAAGCCCGACCGCTTCGGCACCATGGTCGCCGCCGCCGAGGCCTGCCGGGACATGGCCCTGGCCTACGGCGCCCCTTTCGTCAGCGGCAAGGACTCGCTCAATAACGAGTACCGGGTCGGCGGAGAGGAGCGGCCGATCCCGCCGACGCTGCTGTGCACGGCGATCGCGCCGATGGCCGACACCGCCCGGGCCACCACCACCCCGCTCAAGCGCGCCGGCGACCTGCTGGTGCTGGTCGGCCGGACCTGCGCCGGGGCCGGCGGCGCCTCGGTGGCCTCCGACCTGCTCGACCTCGGCGACTCCCAGCCGCCGCGACCGGAGCCGGAGCACGCGCCGGCGGTCTTCGACGCAGTCCACCAGTGCATCGAGGACGGCCTCGCCGCGGCCTGCCACGACCTCTGCGAGGGCGGCCTGGCCGTGGCGGCCGCCGAGATGGTCTTCGGCTCGGACGGGCTCGGCGCCCGCCTGGACGCCGCCAAGGTGCCGGCCGAGGCCGGCGCCCCGCTGCTCGGGCGACTCTACGCCGAGACCCCCACCCGCTTCCTGCTCGAGGTGCCGCCGGATCACCTGGCCGACCTCGAGGCCTGTTTCCGGACCCTGCCCTGGGCGGTGGTCGGCGAGGTCCTCGGCCGGCCCGAGCTCGAGTGGCTCGAGCAGGGGGACCCGGTCGCCCGGCTCGCCGCCGACGACCTGGCCCGCGCCAACGGAGCCCGATGATGAAGCCCCGCGTCCTCCAACTCTTCGCCGCCGGCGTCAACTGCGACCGTGAGCTGAGCTTCGCCTTCGAGCAGGCCGGCGCCTCCCTCGAGCAGATCCACATCCGCGAGTTGATGCGGAAGCCGGAGCGGATCCGGGAGTGCGACCTGTTCTCCGTCCCGGGCGGCTTCACCTACGGCGACGACCTCGGCGCCGGGACCATCCTCGGCACCGAGATCGAGTGCTTCCTCGGGGAGGAGCTCCGAGCCCACCACGACCGCGGCGGCGCGGTCTTCGGGGTCTGCAACGGCTTCCAGGCCCTGGTGAAGTGCGGCCTGCTGCCCGGCCTGGAGGGCATCCGGGCCTCCCTGACCTGGAACCAGACCCACCGCTTCGAGTGCCGCTGGGTGCGCCTGCGGGTGGAGGCCGGCCTCGCCGGGGTCCTCCCCGAGGGCTCCCTGCTGCCCGCCGCTGCCGCCCACGCCGAGGGCCGCCTGGTGCTCGGCTCCCCCGCCGAGGACCTCGCCCGGCTCGAGCAGGAGGGCCTGATCGCCTTCCGCTACGCCGACGCCGCCGGGGACACGACCGCCGCATTCCCCGCCTGCCCCAACGGCAGCGACGGCTCCATCGCCGGCCTGGTCTCGGCCAGCGGCCGGGTCATCGGCCTGATGCCCCACCCCGAGCGCAACCTCGGCCCCGGCACGCTGCCTGACCGCGGCGCCGGCGCCTGGGGCGACGGCAGCGAGGGCTTGGCCTTCTTCCGCGGCATGCTCGCCCCCTACCTCGAGGGCAGCCCGGCCTAGGAAATCGCTCCTTCAGAGCCGGCCCCCGATCGGCCGAAGAAGGAGCATGGAGTCCGCCCGCAGGCAGCTCCTCCAGGACATGCGCGCCCTGGAGCAACGACTTCGACGGGACTGGTCGAAGGAGGCGCCGCCCCTGTCCGAAGAGCTGCGGCTCTACCGCCAGGACTGGCTCAGCACCCTCTCCGGCCCGACCCGGCCGGCGTCCACCGGCGAACTCAGCGAGGCGCTGTCCACCGGAGATCCGCTGCTGGTCGGCGACTACCACCCCCTGCGCCGAGCCCGCAGCGGCCTGCGCAACCTGGTGGAGGAGCTGCCGCGGGACCGCCCCCCCGGCCTCCTGCTCGAGCTGCTGCCGAAGCAGGTCACGGTCAGCGCCGAGGACGCCTTGCGGCGCCCGGACCTACGCCTGGTCGACGGCCGCCCGGTGGCGCAAGCCTTCGGACCCAGCCTGCGGCTGCTCGCCCGCCGCCAGGGCCTGATCGCGGGCGCCTGGGTGGACGGTCCGCCGGAGCGGCGCGACCACGCCGCCGCCGAACGCTGGCGCGGCCTGCGCTCGGAGCACCCGGACCGCCGGTGGCTGCTGTTCTTCGGCGACTGGCACCTGGCGGAGGCCCACCTGCCGCGCCTGCTGCGCGAGCGCGGCGGCCGGCCGACCATGCTCCACCAGTCCCCCGAGCCCATCTGGGAGCGGCTCCGCGACGACCTAGAGGACAAGATCCTCGACCTCGGCGACGGCCACTGGGCCTGGCTCCAGACCCCGCCCCTGGCCCAGTGGGCCAGCACCTTGCAGGAGATGAGTCAGGACGACCCGGAGGCGGCGGCCGAGGCCACCGAGGAGCTGATCGAAGCCCTGGCGCTGCAGCTGACCCAGGCGCTCGGCCTCCCGGCGCCCGAGAGCCGGCCTTCGGTCTGGCCCACCGCCCTGTGGACGGGCTTCCACGCCACCTTGCCGGCCGACTACCGGCTCGGCCTGCTCGCCGACCGGCCGCCGGCCGCCGCCCTTTGCCACCCGGCGCTCCCGGCCTTCTGGACTGACGGCACCCCGGCCCTGAACCACCTGGTCGAGGCGGCCGCCCACACCATCGCCTGCGACTACGTCCTGGTCGACCGTGCCCGGCTCCACGGCAGGCTGTGCGCCCGGGCCTTCCGGCGCATCTGGGCCTGCCTGCTGAACCCCTTCCTCCGGCCGCCGTCGTTGGCCGAGACCGCCCGCGCCTGGTTCCCCGCCCCCGACCGGCGGCCCCAGCTCGGCAGCATCGGCAAGCTGCTGTCGGCGTGGGGCGAGGGCGAGCGGCCTTATCTGTCTCCGAGGCAGCGGCTGCTCGCGGTCGAGGTGCTCGGCGCCCGCGCCGGCTCGAGCCTGGCGGAGAGCGCGAACACCGACCACGGCTTCGTCCAAGAGTTCCTGAAGAGCGGCGGCCGGTCCCTTGGATGGGAGGCGCTGACGGCTACAATCCGGGCAGCCTGACGGAGGTTGCTCGATGTCCGCTCCCGCACGTTTCCTCGCCCTCTCCCTGACCCTCCTCCTCACCCTGCCCTCCTGCGAAGCCGCCCTGGTCGGCGCCGGGGTCGCCATCGGCGCCTGGGCCTACGACGAGAACTCCGAGGACAGCGGCACCATGGTGCTGGCGCACCAGCCGGACACCGTGCTTCGGGTCGCCGAGGCGGTCGCGCGCGAGCGCGGCACCGAGGTCGAGGTCAAGCGGGGCAGCCGCCGGATCGAGTTCGAGGCCGAGGACATCAACGTCATCATCCAGGTGCTGGAGGTGATGGGCGAGCCCAACGTCACTGAACTCAAGATCCGCGCCCGCACCCTGTGGCGGGCCCGCGCCGACCTGGCGGAGGATCTGGCCGTGACCATCCAGGACCGCCTGGGCTGAGCCCGGCCTACTGGCAGGCGGCGCAGTAGCCCTCGAGGGTGAGGGTGTGCTGCAGCAACTGGAAGCGGTGCTTCGCGGCAACCGAGTGCTGCATCTCCTCGATCTCCTCGCAGCGGAACTCGAGGATCTTGCCGCACTTCAGGCAGATCATGTGGTCGTGGTGGCTGTGGCCGAGGATGTGCTCGTAGAGCATCTGGCCCTTGCCGCTGTCCAGCGCCGACAGGAAGCCGCCTTCGACCAGCAGTGACAGGCTCCGGTAGACGGTGGCCCGGCTCGCCTTGGAACCGCCGTCGCGCAACCAGCCGTAGAGCTGCTCGGCGCTGAAGTGCTCGTGCGTTGCCCAGGCCGCGCTCAGGATCTCTCGGCGCTGGTCCGTCACACGCAGCCCCTTCCTGCGCAAGAAGCCTTCGAAGCGGTCGAGGGCCAGGTCGACCTTCACACCATGCCCTCCAGCGAGGCCAGGGCCGAC
This sequence comes from uncultured Planctomycetales bacterium, assembly GCA_964482495.1. Taxonomy (GTDB): domain Bacteria; phylum Planctomycetota; class UBA1135; order UBA1135; family UBA1135; genus J029. The sequence goes on along the minus strand of CAYZXS010000055.1, from coordinate 5,897 downwards.
TTGCCGATGTCGCGGCGCAGGGTCTTGCCCTCGAACTGGATGGTGTCCGCGGCGGCGTAGGCGCGCTCACGGGCCTGGTCGAGGTCGTCGCCGAGGGCGGTCACGGCGAGCACGCGGCCGCCGGCGGTGACCAGCTTGCCGTCGTCGATCCCGGTGCCGGCCTGGAAGACCTGCAGCTCATCATCCTGCGCCACCTCCTCGATGCCGGTGATCTCGAGGCCCTTCGGATAGGCGCCGGGGTAGCCGCCCGAGGCCAGCACCACCGTGACCGCCGGGCGCGGGTCCCACTCTGGCGCCTCGAGCTCCTCGAGGTTGCCGTGGGCGCAGGCATTCAGGTACGGGACCAGGTCCGACTTCATCCGCATCATCAGAACCTGGCACTCGGGGTCGCCGAAGCGGACGTTGAACTCCAGGACCTTGGGGCCTGCCGGGGTCAGCTTGATGCCGGCGAAGAGCAGCCCGCGGAAGCGCCGGCCCTCGTGGTTGAGGCCGTGCACAGTCGGCAGCAGCACCTGGCGCTCGATGGTGTCGCGGGTGCGCTCGCTGACCTGCGGGTTGGGCGAGATCGCGCCCATGCCCCCGGTGTTGGGGCCCTGCCCGCCCTCGCGAAGCTGCTTGTGGTCCTGGCAGTTCTCGAGCGGCACGATGGTGCGGCCGTCGGTCAGGGCGAAGGCCGAGGCCTCGGGGCCCTGGAGGAACTCCTCCACCACCACGGTGCGGCCGGCGTCGCCGTGCAGGCCGTCCTCGAGCATGGCCTTGACCGCCTGGCGGGCGGTGGCGGCGTCGGGACAGATCACGACGCCCTTGCCGGCCGCCAGGCCGGAGGCCTTGACCACCAGCGGGTAGCGGGCGCCGCCCTCGAGGTAGGAGACGGCCGGGTTCAGGTCCTTGTAGATCCGGTAGGACGCCGTCGGGACTCGGTGCCGGACCATGACCTCCTTGCAGAAGGCCTTGCTGCCCTCGAGCTCGGCGGCCTCGGCGCTGGGCCCGAAGGCCGCGATGCCGGCCGCGGCCAGCCGGTCGACGAGGCCCGCGGCGAGAGGGTCCTCGGGACCGACCACGACCAGGTCGACCTGCTGCTCCTGGGCGAAGGTGACCAGGCCGTCGAGGTCGTCCGCGGCCAGGTCCAGGTTCTCGCCGTAGGCCGCGGTCCCGGGGTTGCCGGGCGCGGTCCAGAGCTGCTCGCACAGTGGCGACCGGGAGATCTTCCAGGCCAGGGCGTGCTCCCGGCCTCCAGAACCAACGAGGAGGATGCGCATGGTGGGTCGAGCGGAACTCAGCCGGAGATTATGCCGCGGCCAAGCCGGGGCTGGCAGGAAAGCCCCGGTTCCGTAGCATCCTTGGCGTGAGCCTCCCCCCCTGGGTCAGCTACTTGAACTCCTTCGAGTCCGCCCTGTGCGATATCGTGCCGGAGGAGGACCTCCAGGCCTTGGTGCGGCGGGTCGGGCGCGGCAGCGGACGCGACGCCGCCGGCGGGAGAGGCCTAGCGGCAGCGCTCGGCGGCTTCCCGGAGCTGCCGCTGCGGCCGGCCGAGGACGGCTTCGTGCTCCCGGCCGAGCACGCCGCCTGTCCCGGGCTGGTCGCCTGGATCAAGGGTTACCTCGAGGGCGGCGCCGGCGGCGCGAGGGCAGTCGAGGCCCACGCTCACTACTCGGGCGGCCTGCTGCTGCGCTGGACTGACCAGCCGGTCCGGGAGGACGACTCCCCCGGCTTCCACCTGGCGGCCACCGGCCCCCTGACCCCTTACCAGCTGGCGCAGGTGGCGGACCTGTCGGCCGACGCGGTGCTCTTCATCGACCAGGACCACCGCATCCGCGCTTGGAACCGCGGCGCCGAAGAGATGTTCGGCTACTCCGCCTCCGAGGCCATCGGCCGCTCGGCCGAGCTGCTGCTCCCGGAGGACCTGCGCCAGTCCGGCGAGCTCGACGAGCTGATCCGCCGCACCGGCCGCAGGGGCCGACTTCGCAACTACATCACCCGGCGCTGCACGCGGGACGGCCGCGAGCTGACCGTCTCCCTGACGCGCAGCCTGGTCCGGGACCGCCAGGGACGCGAAGTCGGCGCCGGCGCCATCCTGCGCGACATCAGCGACTCGGAGAAGCTCAAGCACGAGCTCGACACGGCCCGCAACCTGGCCGCCCTCGGCGAGCTCTCGGCGCAGGTCGCGCACGAGGTCCGCAACCCGCTGGCGGGGATCCACGGCGCCCTCCAGATCCTGCGCCGGCGGCTGCAACCCGGCCCGGACGAGGAGCAGGTCTTCGAGGACGTCGCGGCCGAGATCTCGCGCCTCGACGGCCTGGTCACCGACCTGATGCGCTTCGGCCGGCCGGCCTCGCCGCACAAGGACCGCACCAAGCTCGCGGACTGGTTGGAGCAGTGGACCGAGCAGTCCGGCCGCGAGGCCGACCGGCGCGGCGCCGAGATCCGCCTCGAGGTCCGCGCCCGGCCGGAGGTCGAGCTGGACCCGATGATCTTCGAGCAGGTGCTGCGCAACCTGATGGAGAATGCCCTCGAGGCCCGGCCGAAGGGCTGCGCCGTCCGGCTCGTGGTCGAGGCCGACGAGAACCTCGCTTATGTCACTTTCTGCGACAACGGCCCCGGGATCCCCGCCGCCGCCCGGGAGAAGGTGCTGCAGCCCTTCTACACCACCAAGACCCGCGGCTCCGGCCTCGGACTGGCGATCTGCCAGCGGCACCTCCACTCCCTCGGCGGCGGCCTCGAGCTCCTCGACGTCGAACAAGGGACGGCCGTCAGGATGCGCCTGCCCCGCAGCGGCTGACCCCGGAGAGGACCGGCCCGCGGCGATCCCGGACCTCAGGCCTGGCCTTCGAGACCGAACTTCTCGATCCGGTAGCGGATCTGGTCGCGGTTCATGCCCAGCAGCTTGGCGGCGCGGCTGCGGTTGCCGCCGCAGCGCTCGAGGGCTTCGAGGACCCAGCGGCGCTCCAGCTCCTGCAGGTCGACACCCTCGGCGGGCAGCGCCAGCCCGCCCGGCTCGGCCGGGCCGCGGCTGCCGCCGCCGACCTCAGGGGGCAGGTCGCCGAGGCAGATCTGGCTCTCCGGCGCCAGCAGCGCCGCCCGCTCGACGGCGTTGCGCAGCTCCCGGACGTTGCCCGGCCAGCCATAGGCCTCCATCGCGCGCAGGGCGGGCATCGCGAAGTCCTCGACGCCGACGCCGAATTCGCGCCGGTACTGGGCCAGGAAGAACCGGGCCAGCGGGGCTACGTCTTCGATCCTGCTCCGGAGCGGCGGGATCTCCACCGGAACGACCTTGAGCCGGTAGTAGAGGTCGGCGCGGAAGCGGCCGGCGGCCACCTCCTGCTCCAGGTCGCGGTTGGTGGCGGCCACCACCCGGGCCTCGAGCTGCAGCTGCCGGGTGCCGCCGACGCGGCGGAAGACCCGGTCCTCGAGCAGGGTCAGCAGCTTGGCCTGGATGCCCGGGGGGAGGTCGCCCACCTCGTCCAGGAACAGGGTGCCGCCCCAGGCCAGCTCGGCGAGGCCGCGCTTCGACTCCTTGGCGTCGGTGAAGGCGCCGCGCTCGTGACCGAAGAGCTCGGACTCGAGCAGGGTCTCGGGGATCGAGGTGCAGGACACCGGGATGAAGGGGGCGTCCTGGCCGCCGCCGCTGGCCGCGTGCAGGTAGCGGGCGGCGAGGCCCTTGCCGACCCCGCTCTCGCCGGTCAGGAGCACCGTGGTCGCGCCGCTGCCGCCGATGCGGCGCAGCAGCTCCATGACCTTTTGGGTGGCGTCGGCCTCGGCCACCGGCCACAGGGCGTCGTCCAGGCGCGCCCGCAGGTCGGCGAAGCGGCGCAGGTCGCGCTGCTCCAGGGCCCGCTTGGCCGTCAGCAAGAGGTCGTCGAGTTCGAAGGGCTTGGCGACGTAGTCGAAGGCGCCCTTGCGCACGGCCTCGACCGCCCCGCGCAGCGAGCCGAAGGCGGTGATCACGAGGGCGGCGAGGTCCGTGCCCTCGGCCTGGACCTCCTCGAGCAGGTCCATGCCGTCGCCGTCGGGCAGCTTCAGGTCGAGCACGAGCAGCGACGGCCACTGCTCCTCGAGGCGGCGGCGGGCCTCCTCGAGCGTGGCCGCCTCGTCGACCTGGGCGCCGGCCTCCTCGAAGCAGGCGCGCAGGCTCCACCGGATCATGCGCTCGTCGTCGACGACCAGGATCCGCGGCGGCGGATCGGAGAAGCGGATCGGCTCGGGCACGGCAGCAGCTTAGCCGGCCAGGCTCCGCTGCACGATCTCGAACAGGTCCTTGGAGACGCCCTCGCGGCCGGCGATGCGCTCCAGCTGCTCCTTCATCAGGGCTCCGCGGCCCGGCTCCATGCGCTTCCAGCGCCCCAGCGGCTGCACCAGCCGGGCCGAGATCTGCGGGTTGAGCGGGTCCAGCTGCAGCACCCGGTCCGCCAGGAAGCGGTAGCCGGCGCCGTCGACGCGGTGGAAGTGCGCCAGGTTCTCGGAGAAGCTGCGGATCAGGGACCGCGCCTTGTTCGGGTTCTTGATGTCGAAGACCGGGTGCTCGAGCAGCGCCACCACCCGCTCGACCGTGTCCGGCAGGTCGGCGCCGGCCTGGAGGCCGAGCCACTTGTCCATGACCAGCGGATCGTCGCGCCAGCGTTCGAGGAAGGCGGCGAGGGCGCGCTCGCTGGCCTCGCCCGGCTGGTCGGCGAGCACCGTGAGCGCCGCCATCTGGTCGGTCATGTTGTCGGCGGTCTCGAACAGCGCGGCGGCCCGGGCGCCGTCGGCCGCATCCGGCAGGCGGGCCAGCAGCTCCAGGCACAGCTTGCGCAGGCGGCGGCGTCCGGTCTCCGCCGGGTCGTGGCGGAACGCCCCCGCCGGCGCCAGCCGGTCATAGAGCGCCGCCAGCTCGCCGGCGCAGGCGCCGGCGAGCTCGTCCAGCAACCATCCCCTGGCCTGGTGGAGCCGCGCCGGGTCGACGGCCTCGATCTCCTCGGCCAAGGTGGCCTCGTCCGGCGGCATCAGGGCGTAGGCCTGGAGCGAGCGGTCCATGCCTTCGGCCACCAGGGTGGAGCGCCAGGCCTCGAGCACCACCGCGGGCAGCGCCGGCCGCTCGCCGGCGCCGAGGGCGCGGTAGGCCTCGAGCAGCACCCGCTGGTAGAGCTTCTGGCCGGCCTCCCAGCGGTTGAAGCTGTCGCTGTCGTGGGCCAGCAGGAAGGCCAGCTGCTCGTCGCTCTGCTCGAGCCGCAGCCTGACCGGGGCAGAGTAGCCGCGCAGCAAAGACGGGACGGGCTCCTGGTCGAGACCGGTGAAGACGAAGCGCTGCTCGGCCTGGCGGAGCTGGAGCACGCAAGTGCCGGCGATGGGGTCGTCGACGCCTTCGAGCCGCAGCGGCAGGTCTTGGCCGTCGGCGCCCAGCAGGCCCACGGCGACGGGGATGGGGAAGGCGCGCTTCTGCTCCTGGCCGGGCGTCGCCGGGCAGCTCTGGCGCAGCGCCACCTCGTAGCGGCCGCCGTCGGCGTCCCAGCGGCACTCGGCGTGGACCTCCGGCGTGCCGGCCTGCAGGTACCAGCGCTCGAATTGGTCGAGATCGACGCCGTTGGCGTCGGCCATGGCGGCGCGGAAGTCGTCGCAGCTGACGGCCTGGCCGTCGTGGCGCTCGAAGTAGAGGTCCATGCCCTTGCGGAAGCCCTCGGCCCCCAGCAGGGTGTGGTACATGCGGATGATCTCGGCGCCCTTGTTGTAGACCGTCACCGTGTAGAAGTTGTCCATCGCGATGTAGGACTCGGGACGGATCGGGTGCGCCATCGGGCCGGCGTCCTCGGGGAACTGGCGGCGGCGCAGCACGCGCACGTCCTCGATCCGCTTGACCGCGGCCGAGGCCATGTCGGCCGAGAACTGCTGGTCGCGGAAGACGGTCAGGCCCTCCTTCAAGGTCA
>CAYZXS010000054.1:0-23599 GCA_964482495.1 uncultured Planctomycetales bacterium | reverse complement strand
CACGCCGCCGCGCCGCAACTCGGAGCCCGCCGCCCCTCCGCGGCCCAGGGCTACTTCAGGCTTTGATTCGCGGGGATTCTGGGGCGGGTTGGGGTGGGTTGGGGGTGGTGGGGTTGTCGGTGGAGGGGAGTCGGTTGGCGTTCGTGGAGGGTGGAGAGGTCGTGGGGTGATCTTGGGCGGGGAATGGCGGGCGGGGCGTTTCTGGCGCGGTGGAGAGGAGGGGTGTTCCTACGATGGGGCCGTGTTCGCTCCGGTCCTTTGTTTCTTGGTCGCCTCGAGGGTGGTTTGCTGCGCCGCGCAGCCGGAGTTGCTGACGCAGGAGTCGCCGCAGGCCTTGGCGGTGGTGTCTCCGGATGGCCGTCTCGAGGTGACGGTGACGCTGGCCGACGGCCAGCTGCGCTACCGAGTCGACCGGGACGGGAAGCCGGTGGTGGCGCGGAGTCGGCTGGGCCTGGTCCTCGACGGCGCGCCGGAGGAGGACAGCTGGCGCCTGGTCGAGCTTCGGCGGCGGGAGATCGAGCAGCGGTGGAGCCCGGTTTGGGGCAAGCGGGCGGTGGTGCTGGATCACGCGAGCGAGCTGGTTCTGGAGCTGGCTGCTTCGCGGGACGGGCGAGCCATGGAGGTGGTCCTTCGCGCCTACGACGACGGCGTGGCGGTGCGCTACTCCCTGCCGGGGAGCGCGGGCGTGGAGGAGCTCGAACTCTCCGGCGAACGGACCGAATTCCGCCTCGCCTCAGAGGGGGAGGCATGGAGCTACAACGGCGAACACCGGCCGCTGGGGCCGGAGGCGCTCGGTGGATTCGCGGGAGTGCGGCGGCCGCCGGTCCTGGTCCGCGCCGAGGGCGGCGCTTTGCTGGCGATCCACGAGGCGGCCTTGGGCGGTCTGGCCCCGATGACGCTGTCGGCCGGAGAGGGCGCGCTTGGCTTCCAGGTCGGCCTGCCCCCCGCCGAGGTCCAGCTGCCCTTCGAGACCCCGTGGCGGGTGCTCCTGGTCGGGGACCACCCGGGGGATCTGGTCGACTCCGACCTGCTGGTCAACCTCAACCCGCCCTGCCCGATCGAGGACACCTCCTGGATCCGGCCCGGCGTCACCTTCTGGGACTGGCGCGCTTGGGGGCACCAAGTCGGTGACTTCCGTTATGGCCTCGACCTGCCGTCGTGGAAGCGCTTCGTCGACCTCGCCGCCGAGGCCGGCGTGCCCTACTTGCTGCTCGACGCCGACTGGTACGGCCCTGAATTCGACGAGAGCTCGGACCCGGTCAAGGGCGGCAAGGCCCGCGACGTCCGCGAGATCATCCGCTACGGCCGCGAGCGCGGGGTAGGCGTGTTCCTCTACCTGAACGACGCCGCCTCGCGCGGCAACGAGCTCAACGCGGTGCTGCGGCAGTACAGCGAGTGGGGCGCGGCGGGCATCAAGTACGGCTTCATGCAGGCGCGCGGCCGCGAGCGGGTCGAGAAGACCCGGCGGATCATCGAGACCTGCGCCCGCTACCGCTTGATGTGCAACTTCCACGACGGCCCGGTGCCGCCGACCGGCGACGAGCGCACCTGGCCCAACTGCCTGACCCGCGAGTTCTGCCATTCGCAGTCCGACGCCCACCGCGTCTTCACGCCGAGCACCTTCTGCCTGCAGGTCTACGTCAACATGCTGGCCGGCCCGATCGACATGTGCAACGGCCTGTTCGAGATGACGGACTCGCTCGAGCAGCGGCCCAAGATCTTCTCCCAGCTCGACTCGACCATCACCGCCGAAGCCGCCCGCACCTTGATCGTCTACAGCGGCTTGACCGTGCTCGCCGACTCGGCCGACTCCTACCGGAAGCACCCCGAGCTGCTGGCCTTCCTCGCCGCGCAGCGCGGTCCGTGGCGAGAGAGCCGCACCCTCGCCGGCGAGATCGGCCAGTCGATCGTGATGATGCGCCAGACCGACGACGCCTACCTGATCGGCGCCTGTACCAACGAGCAGGCTCGCGAGATCGAGCTGCCCCTGGACTTCCTGCCCACAGGCGCCTTCGAGGCCGTGATCATCGAGGACACCGCCAGCACCCACTACCAGCACGACCGCGAGTCCTACCATGTCCGCCGACGCCGAGTCACCGCCGCCGACACCCTCGACCTGACCCTCGCCCCCGGCGGCGGCGCCTGCGTCCGGATCTCCCGCTTCTGACCAAGCGAGCCACGCCCCGTTGAGGAGCGACCACCGCCTGCCGCGGAAGAGGACTGGCGGCCTTGGAGTAGGTCGAGGCGGATCTGGGACTCAGGGCCGATCGCCGAAGTGCTTGGCGACGGCGTCTTCGTCCGCGGCGATGGTGAAGAGCTGGAGGCCGATCGCCTCTGCGACCTCGATGGCAGCTCCGCCGAGACCGAAGGCCTGGTAGCTGCGCTCGCCGGTCGGGCGGATGAGGTTGATGCCGACCCTCCAGGTCCCCGGGGCGGGCAGGGAGAAGTCGACCACGGGGTCATCGAGGCTCACCAGCTCCGCGACCAAGGTAATCTCGCCGAGCGGGGAGTCGGTCGGCGGACCGAAGCTCAGGCGGAGCTCCATGCCGGCGGGCGCCGCTTCGAGACCGCCAACGCGGACGCGCACCGGCAAGCCGGCGGGCATCAGGACCTCCACCTCCTCACGGTCGAGCAGCACCGGGGTCTGCCGGTGTCCGGGAGCGGCGAGATGGACGGACAGGACCGGCTCGGTCACGATCAGCTGCAGCGGGTTCTCCCTCCATTCCATGGGGTGAGGGTCGACGGCGCCCGGGTCGGCGATGGCGAGCTGGGAGATCGCGGCGCCGGTCGCGCTCCGCGCCGTCACCGTCCGCTGCCACAAGCGGCCGCGGAGGTCGATGGTGCCGACGTCGGTCATCCTGCCCTCGGTGACCTGGATCCGCTCCAGGCGGTGCAACGGTTGGCCCGACGTCTGGTCGCGGACCACGAGGTCGTGCTCGCCGGCGCGGGTGAAGCGGTCGAACGCGCCGTCCACTCCCTGGTTAACCCTCGAGATCGCGATACCTTGAAGCTCTCCAGCGGCGCTGCGTTGCGGAGTCCGAACCTCAACCCGAAGATGTCCTTGGAATGGCGGATCGCACAGGATCCGGCCCATGATCCCTGTGCCCTCGCCCATCACCAGACGAAGGTCCTCCTGGCCGGCGACGAAGGGGAAGCGGGCTTGGCGTAGGCGGGGCCTGTCTCTCGGCGGCTGGACGGCGAACTCCCCTTCCGAGAGCAAGGAGCGCGGGAACCAGAATTCGAAGCGCCCGTCCTCGCGAGTCCAGAGGTAGATATCCCCGATGAGCGACGCCAGAACTCGCGAATACGGAGTGGGATCAGGGGCAGGCGCCCCGGATCGGGGCCGCACGACCTGAGCCAGGACGTGGCAGGTCTCGAGCGGCAGGCCGGCGCTGTCGACCACCACTCCGGCGGCCAGCGGCCCGCTCTCCAAGCGCAAGTCGCCGAGGTCGAGAGCGCCGGCCGGGAGCTGGCGAATCTCGTCGCTGACCCACAGCCGCATGCTGCCCCGGGAGCCGCTCGGGCTGGAGGTGAAGACGAAGCGGCCGTACAGCGGAGTGGCCGCCGGGAGGTTGGCGATCGGAGCGCGGAAGAGACCGGTCTCGTCCGGCCGCACCACGAGCCTGGTCTTCCGAACGCGGCGACCGTCCTCCCCGATGCGGAGGAACCAGCCGTCGAAGCTGCCCTCCCCCTTCCACGGCGCGCCGTCGGCGTCGAGCAGGCGCGCGGTGACCGCCGGCGTGGCGCGGGACTGGCGCAGCTCGACCTCGACGATCTCACCCGGCGCCCGGGGACCGTCCGCCTCGACGTGGTCGAGGTCGCCGCCCTGCTCGAACCAGGTCCCGATCTCCAAGCGCAGGCCGAGGCCGACGCGGTCGAAGCGCGCCTCACCGCCGGCCAATCTCTGGTTCATCAGACCCAGCCAGCTCTGACGCTCCATCGTTCCAGGCGGAGAGCCGTAGCGCTCCCGGATCTCGTCCGGCATCCGCTCCTGCAGCATGACCCAGAGGCCATCCTCCGCCGGCTTCCCTTCCAGGTCGCGCGCCTTCACCACCACCGCGCCCGTGGCCGGCAGCACCAGCCGGATCGGCTCGGCGGGCAAGGCCTCCGGATCGAACTCGGCGTAGATCCGCTCCGCCAGAGGCAGCTCCAGGCTGACGTAGTGGCCGACGTCCGGTAAACCGCTGGTCTCCCACCGGCTCAAGGCGCCGAGGTGGCGGAAGCGGACCAAGCCGTCCGCGCCCGATTCGCGGGTCATGACCGCGCGAGCCCGCGGCCACCGCGAGGTCGCCCGGTACGCCACCGGCACCCCTGCGACCGGCGCGCCGCCTTCGCCCACCACGAGCACCGATACGCCGAAGTCATCCTCCAGCCGCAGCTCCACCTCCACGGGCGAGCTCGCGACCTCCCGGAGATCGAACTGCCTCAAGCCCCACATCCCCTCAATGCCAGCGAACAGCGACACCCAGGCCCCGACCGCCCGCACGATCACCACTCCGTCGTGCCCCGTCTGGGCCGGCCGAACGAGATCCTCGACGACTTCGCCGACTTCCCGGAGACCGCTCAACAGCGCGCCCTTCTCGGGATCCCGGTAGATCCGCGCATCCACCAGGTAGACCGCAGCCCCCGGAACCGGCGATCCGTCCCCGTCTCGGACCACGCGAACCCGTAGCTCGACGACCCTCTCCTCCCCCGCCTCTGGGACCAGCTCGGCCCGCTCCTCGATCGCAGCCTCGGCCCCAGCGGCGGCGACTGCCGCCTCCAGAGCGTCGGCGCCCTCAACCCCCTCCGCGGCGGATCCGCGCTCCCTGACCTCCGACGTCCCCACGCTCGGCGCGTCTCCGCCGTCCCACCACAGCAACACCCCCAGCACCGCCAGCGCCAGGACACCCACCAAGATCGCGATTCGAGAACTCATCGATAGACCCGAGGCGGCACCACCGCCCCCGACACCCAAGGTAGCCCCGCGTCAGCGCAGCGCCCCCGCCATCCCCACTCCACGCCGTCACGAGCGACGGGCCCCAGGATCGAACCCGCCTCCACCCCTGCTCCAGCAGCCCCGTTTCGCTCCGTGCCCCGAAGGACCACTCGACGCCCTACGGTGCGCCCCGTCCGCGCAAACGAATGGGGCCGGCGGTACGCAAAGCTGGGGCCGGAGAGGCTCTGCGGCGGCGTGAGAGCGCTTCGCTCGGTCAAAGCCGCAGAGCCTCTCCGGCCCCAGCGTTACCACAACACACCAACCCCTACTTCATCTGCAGCACACCCGCATACCCCTGCGGACCCGAAGGCACGTCCTTCCCTTCGATCCGGAAGTACCACTTCCCGCCGGGCGGGTTGCTGATGATGATCTGCTCGACGGTGTTCTTGGCGTCTTGCGTGGTCGGGTTGGCGGTGGCGAGTCCGGTGCTGGTGCTGCGGATGTTGCCGTGGTAGATGGTGCCGTTCGGAGCCCGCGCCAGCAGGTTGAGGTCGTTGACCGTCGGCGCGGAGCTGAAGGCGGTGCCGGGCTCGTCGGACCACACCAAGGTCAGGCGCAACTCCGACATGCCGGCGGGCAGGTTGGCGCTGATGGTGCGGTTCTGGCCGTGGCTGAGGCCGTTGGCGTGGCGGACGTCGACCAGGCGGACCAGGCCGCCGTCGCCGGTGAGGTGGACGACGTCGTCGAGCAGGATGCGGCCGTAGCCCTCCTGGTTGCCGGTGTAGCCGCTGATGCCGGTCATGTCGTTGGCCGAGCTGATCAGGCAGGCGCGCAGCAGGGCGCCCGAGGGCACGAAGGCGTCGGCGGCGTTGGCGGCGCCGCTCGGGTAGTAGCCGTCCTCGAAGTACTGCTTGAGCTGGGCCGAGGCGCCGACCACGACCGGGCAGGCCATCGAGGTGCCGCACATGGTGGTGGTGCCGCAGGAGGAAGTGCTGGCCGAGTAGGTCGAGCAGCCGGGCGCCCAGACCTCGGGCTTCTGCCGGCCGTCGGCGGTCGGGCCGCGGCCGCCGCTGCCCTTGTTCTCGGGGTTGCTGCGGCTGGTGGCGGCGACCGCGAGCACGTTCTTGGCGTTCTCGGGATTCTTCAGGTTGCTGCCGTTGGTGATCGCGAAGGCGACCATGCCCTCCTCGTTGTCGTGCGAGTAGGCGTCGATGTCGCGCGACCAGGCGTCGTAGCTGGTGGTCCAGTCGTTGCCCCAAGAGTTGGTGTGGACCCGGGCGCCGTGGCTGTGCGAGGTGTTCAAGAAGCTCAGCATCTGCGAGCTGCTCGGCCAGGACGAGTTGTGCACCAGGAAGGCATTCGGCGCCATGCCGCTGTAGGTGGTGCTGCCGTTGACCGGCTCCGAGTTGCCAGCCGCGGATCCGGCGGTGTGCGTGCCGTGCGAGCCAGCGCCGCCGACGGGGTTCCACCACTTGATCTTGCGGTGGCTCGAGCCGACCGCTGCGCCGGTCGGGTCGTCGAAGTAGCAGCTCGACTCCTGGATCCGGTCGTCGATGTGGCCGATGTAGACGCCGTCACCCTTCAAGCCGGCGTTCCACAGCTTCAGGTCGTTGCTGACGTAGGTCTGCACCACCCACTGCGACTTGTTGTTGCGCTGCTCGGGCGTGGCCGACTCCTGCATGAACTTGACGCCGGCCTGACGGGCCAGGGCGATCACTTCGGTGGAGTTGGCGCGCACGGTGGAGCGCAGGTAGCGGCCGGACTCGACGGTCTCGAGGATCTGGATGTCCAGGGCGCGGATCGCCTGCTCCTGGACCTCCATGTCGACGTCGGGCCAGTACTCGACGCTGATCAGCATGCGGCCGAGCTCGTCCTCGCCGGCGGTCTGGTAGCGGCCCATCTCGGGGTCGATCTTCAGGCCGGGGTGGATCGGGATCACCGCCAAGGCGTTCTGGCGCACGGTCTCCAGCGAGCTGGCCGGGATCCAGGCCTCCATGGCGTTGTGCGGCAGGTAGTCGAAGACCTTGCCGCCGGCGGCCAGGATCTGCTCACGCACGGCGTGCCAGTGGTCGGCGTCGCCGGCGTGCACCATCGCGTAACCCGAAGCCAGCGCCTCCGACCGGGAGTAGGCCAGGGAGGCCGGCAGGGTGGGCTGGCCATCACGAGCGTCCCAGTCCAGGGTCTTGAGCACGAGCCGCGTCGGTTCGCTGCGCCGAGTGGTCTCGGTCAGGGGCAGCGGGCCAGGCTCCTGGGCCTGGAGGAGCGGCGCAGACGCCAGGAGGAGGATCGAGCTAAGCATCTAAGTTCTTCCGTGGGATGAAGTTACGCGCGGGACGGCGAGGAGGGCGCAGACCGCCCCTGTGGGCTGTGACGGACCGGACCGGCGGCCGGTTCCTGCCAATCACTCGAAATCAAGCTTACTCCAGCCTCTTTCGGATAGAAAACCGCTTTTCAGGCCGATAATCCGATAAAACATACGCTGGGACTGCCTCTTCGGAGGATCCCTCGTTCCCCTAATTTGGCCATCGAAAGGCCGGAACCTTGTCCATCCCCTGGTTGTCCTCCCAAGGGCGACCGAAGCCGACGAGGGTCGGTCTCTGCCCGTCTCGCCCCCCCTTCCTCCCGACCGGAACCGGAGCAAACCATGAAGTTCACGCCCTGGCTCGCCTCGCTGGCTGCCGGACTCGTCCTCACGGGCGGGGCCCTGGCCTGCATCGAGGCCCTCGACCTCGACAAGATGGTCCAAAAGACCGACGCCGCCGTCCGCGGCGAGATCACCGAGGTCCACTCCGTCCTCTATCAAGTGTCCGAAGAGGACCGCCGCATCTACACCGTGCTGACCGTCGAGGGGACCGACCTCTACACCGGCGAGGCCCGCACCATCGAGGCGGCCTTCCTGGGCGGCACCTACGGCGGCGAGTCCATGAACGTCACCTGCATGCCGCACCCGGCGGATTATCGCCTCGGCAACGACGTCGTGGTCTTCAGCGCTCCGGTCGAGGGCTGGGGCCCGGACGTCGACCGCTGCGTCTACGCCGCCATGGGCGGCATCTTCCGTGAGATGGCCACCCCGAAGGGCGCCGTCCTGATCGGCAAGGGCGAAGGCACCGCGATCGAGAAGAACACCCGCCTGGCTGACCTGCAGTCCGGCATCCAGAAGGCCCTGGCCAAGAAGGCCAGCAACAAGTGAGGAGCGCGAAGATGAAGAACCTCCTGCGCATCTCCCTCGGCGTCGTGCTCGTCAGCGGCACCGCCACCCTGGTCGTGCCCGACGACGCCACCGGCTTCTCGGTCATCGGCGGCAACCTGAGCCTCAGCCAGCGCGACTTCCGCATCTACGACAACTTCCTGGACGCGGCGGCCCACAACAACACCCAGCCCGACCCGAACTGGCCCGGCTACACCGAGATCGAGCTGTCGGCCTGGAAGGCCGGCGCCGAGTGGGGCGGCCGCAAATTCGGCGACGGCTCCGGCGACCCGACCCAGTTCCAGATCGGCGACGGCCGCTCGAACTTCAACTTCGTCTGGAACGGCGAAGCCAGCGGCCAGGGCGGCTTCAACGCCAACATCATCTCGCCGCTCAGCGGCTCCAGCGGCGGCGTGCTCGCCTACTGCGAGACGCCGATCAGCGACGGCTGGCGCATCAAGTTCTACGAGTCCTGGATCTGGGCCGACGGCCCGGGCCAGCTCAACAGCGGCGAGATGGACCTGCAGGGCGTCTGCTGCCACGAGCTCGGCCACGCGCTGGGCCTGGGCCACTCGAACGACAGCTCGGCGACGATGTACGCCTACGCCTCCGGCAACGGCGTCTCCGACCGCTCGATCGAGCAGGACGACCGCAACGGCGTGATCTACATCTACGGCGCCCGCGACGCCAGCAACCCGTCGATCGACAGCATCGGCGGCTCGCTCCAGCCGGGCGGCACCTGCGTCCTGACCGGCACCAACTACTCCGCCACCGGCAATGAGATCTGGTTCAACAGCTCGGTCGTCGGGAGCACCAACACCGCTGGCGAGCCCTACAAGCTGCTCAACCAGCCCTCGACCAACGGCGGCACCCAGATCAGCTTCACCGTGCCGAGCACCGGCATCCTGGCCGGCGCGATCCACGTCAAGGCCGCGGGGGGCACCAGCCACAAGTACCTGTCCGAGGCGGAGCCCTTCGACCTCGGCGGTGCGGGCGGCGGCGCCAACCAGATCGCGCTCTCCGGCCCGTCCGGCGCCGCGGCTGGCACCACCGGCATCTTCACCTTCACCGGCGCGGGCGCCAACCAGCAGACCTACCTGCTCTGGAGCCTGAGCAACGCCGGCACCACGATCCAGGGCCACGCCTTCGAGATCGGTTCGCCGTGGAACGTCGGCGCCATCACGAGCTCCGACGCCACCGGCGCTGGCTCGTACACGGTGCAGATTCCGCCGCCGGCCGCGGGCTTGACGGTCTACATCGAGCTCGGCCAGGACGACAACGGCACGATCCTCGACTCGAACATGCTGACGCTGTCGATCTTCTGATCCGCCTGCAGCGCGGATTCCGGGCTGGACCCTCGACGGGGTCCGGCCCTTTTTCTTGGCTCGGGCGGCGCCGTGGGCCGCCGCGGTTCAGGCGCCGGCCCGCCCCGGCCGATGGAGGGGACCCGGATCCCATGACTGCTCCCCCCCAACGACTGCTCCGCGCCCGGCACTTGCAGGACCAGGGCCGCTTCCTGGCCGCCGCCGACGTGCTTTTGGAGGCCTTCCGCCAGGCCCCCGAGGACGGCCGCGTGGCCTGCGAGCTGGGCCAGACCCTGCTCGCCGCCGGCGATCCCCACGGCGCGCTGGCCTACCTGGAGCGTGCCCGCCACGCCGATCCCTCCGACCCGGCCGCGCTGCGGGCGGTGATCGAGGCCCTGCACCAGCTCGACCGGCGCGACGACGCCGCCCGCGCCTTGATCCACGGCCTGATGGCCGGCGTCGAAGCGACCGCGCTGGCGCCGGAGGTCGGCCCCGAGCTGGCGGCCTGAGGGATCCTCGCCGCTCCGCGCGGCGGCGCCAGGATCCCGGGCCAGCGCTAGGCTGACCCGCTGTGATCGAGCCCACCCCCCCTCCGCCCGGCTCCGCGCCGGCGCCGGTCCCGGCCCCGGGCACCCCCGCCAGCGAACCGGTGGTGCTCGAAGACATGATCGCGGTGGTGCGGCTGCCGACCCTGTTCCGCAAGGTCGACCGGATCCTCGAGCGGATGCGGAGTTCCTTCTCCTTGCCCGAGGACTCCAGCTTCCGCCTGGTGTCCGAGCGGCCGGCCGACGGCGTGCACGAGTACGGCATGCACTGGCGCGACGAGAAGGCGCACCTGGAGCTCTTCGCCGGCATGGCTTGGGGCGCCCTCGGCCACGACCCCCTGTGGGAGGTGCGGCTGCAGGCCGGCCCGCCCGTGGACCCCGCCGCCCTGCGCACCAGCGGCATGCTGCGCATGGCCGCCCGGCGCGCCGAGAGCCGCTTCAGCGAGTGGGACCGCTTCTGGCACGAAGACCAGGCCGAGGCCGGCTACCTGATCGGCGCCAGCGCCGCCTGCACCCGCTTCCTCGAGGAGGAGAACCCCGACGGCACCGCCGCCGAGTACCTCGCCGGCGCCCTCCACGCCCTCCACCGCTCCGGCGCCCTCGAGGCCTTGAGAGAAGCCATCATTTCGGGGTCAGACATCAATTGATTTGAGAGGTACGACATCGGTTTAAAATCGATGTCTGACCCCGTTCTTGTCATGGAGTGCCGGCACTGCGGATACGAGATCTCGAGCTTCACCGAGGCTCTGGAGGCCCTGGAGAGCGGCGGGCGCTGCCTGCTCTGTGGCGGCGTCTTGGACCGGGACGAGCTCGTGAAGGCGGTGGACGGCTGGAAGGACGCGGACCTGATCCGGGAGGGCGAGGAGCGGGCGGCCACGGAGGCGGAATTCGCCGAGGAGGAGGAGCTCCACGAGGGCTCGCCCGACTTCGGGGACGAGGGGGAGGACGAGGAGGACCCCCTCTTCTGACCGCCGGACTGCCATTCCTGCAGGCTGGCAGCCGCCGGCCCGGTTTCCGGCGCCGCGACTAAGTTTCCTGATTCCAGCGACTTAGGGCGCGGCCGAGAATTCCGGCCCAGTGGCACAAGGCTTGCACAGTAGGGCCGATCGAACCGCCATGCCGTACCGAATCCTGGTCGCCGACGACAACCTCGACTCCCGCAAGGTCCTCCAGGCCTTGCTGGTGGCCGCTGGTTTCGACGTCGAGCTGGCTGAGGACGGCTCCCAGGCCCTCCAGCGCCTGCTGGCGCGCCCCGAGGCCTTCGACCTGTCGCTGCTCGACGTGCACATGCCGACCCTGACCGGGCTGGAAGTGCTGTCGCAGCTGCAGTCGGCCGGGATGGTGGTTCCCAGCATCCTCATGACCGGACACCCGTCGCGGGCGATCGAATCGGCCGCCCTCGAGGCCGGCGCGCGCACCATCCTGCGCAAGCCGATCACCGCCGAGATCCTGCGCATCACCGTCCGGCAAGTCATCCGCGAGATCCGCCCGACCCAAGGGCCCGAGTAAAGAACACAGACACCGATGGCCAAGACCGCCAACAAAGTTGCCATTCGCCCCCTGGGCGACAAGGTCCTCGTCCAGCGCCTCGCCGCCGCCGAAGTGAGCGCCGGCGGCATCGTCCTCCCGGACGCCGCGCAGGAGAAGCCCAAGCAGGGCACCGTCATCGCCCTCGGCGACGGCCGCCTGCTCGACGACGGCAACCGCACCGAGTTCACCGTCAAGAAGGGCGACACCGTGCTCTTCAGCTCCTACGCCGGCACCGAGGTCGAGTGGGACAACGAGGAGTACCTGATCCTCTCCGAGGAAGACATCCTCGGCATCCTGGGCTGAACAGCCTGATTCCCAGATTCCCCCAAGCAAGCTGAAATCATGGCTGCCAAGAAAATCGCCTACGACCAGGACGCCCGCGAGCACATCCGCAACGGCGTCAAGAAGCTCGCCGCCGCGGTGAAGGTCACCCTCGGCCCGCGCGGTCGCAACGTCATCATCGAGAAGTCCTTCGGCACCCCGACGGTCACCAAGGACGGCGTCACCGTCGCCAAGGAGGTCGAGCTCGAGGACAAGTACGAGAACATCGGCGCCCAGCTCGTGCGCCAGGTGAGCTCCAAGACCAGCGACGTCGCTGGCGACGGCACCACCAGCGCCACGGTGCTGGCCGAGGCCATCTTCGACGAGGGCCTGCGCAGCGTCACCGCCGGCGTCAACCCGGTCGAGCTGAAGCGCGGCATCGAAGCCGCCGTCGACACCGTCGTCAGCTTCCTCGAGAAGAAGTCGACCGCGGTCAAGGACATCTCCGAGATCCAGCAGATCGGCACCGTCGCCGCCAACAACGACCCGGAGATCGGCGGCAAGCTCGCCGAGGCCTTCGAGAAGGTCGGCAAGGACGGCGTCATCACCGTCGAGGAGGGCCGCTCGCTCGAGACCGAGATCACCTGGGTCGAGGGCATGCAGTTCGACAAGGGCTACCTGTCGCCGCACTTCGCCACCGACATGGAGTCGATGAGCTGCGAGCTCGAGGACCCCTTCATCCTGATCTTCGAGAAGAAGATCTCGAACGTGCGGGACATGCTGCCCGTGCTCGAGGAGGTCGCCAAGGCCGGCAAGCCGCTGCTGATCATCGCCGAGGACATCGAGGGCGAGGCCCTCGCCACCCTGGTGGTCAACAAGCTGCGGGGCATCTTCAAGTGCTGCGCCGTCAAGGCCCCGGGCTTCGGCGACCGCCGCAAGGCCATGCTGCAGGACATCGCCGTGCTGACCGGAGGCACCGCGCTGATGGAGGACATGGGCTACTCGCTCGAGAAGGCCACCATCGACGACCTGGGCAGCGCCAAGCGCGTCACGATCACCAAGGATGAGACCGTGGTCATCGAGGGCGCCGGCACCGCCAAGGACATCAAGTCCCGGATGGAGCAGATCAAGGCCGAGATCGACAACGCCACCTCCGACTACGACAAGGAGAAGCTGGTCGAGCGCCAAGCCAAGCTGGCCGGCGGCGTCGCCGTGGTCAACGTCGGCGCGGCCACCGAGGCCGAGATGAAGGAGAAGAAGGCCCGCGTCGAGGACGCCCTGCACGCGGTCCGCGCCGCGGCCGAGGAGGGCATCCTGCCCGGCGGCGGCAGCTCCCTGATCCGGGCTCAGAAGGAGCTCGACAAGATGGAGCTGGCCGGCGACCAGAAGTTCGGCGTCCAGATCGTGCGCCGCGCCCTGGAGGCTCCGATCCGCCAGATCGCCGCCAACGGCGGCCTCGACGGCTCGATCGTGGTCGACCGCATCCGCGGCCAGCGCAAGTTCAGCATGGGCTACAACGCCGCCAGCGACGAGTACGTCGACCTGGTGGCCGATGGCGTCATCGACCCGACCAAGGTCGTGCGCTCCGCGCTGCAGAACGCCGCCTCCGTCAGCACCCTGCTGCTCACCACCGAGGCCCTGGTCACCGAGATCAAGGAAGACGTGGCCCCGGCCATGCCGCCTGGCGGTGGCATGGGTGGCATGGGTGGAGGTATGGGTGGTATGGGTGGAGGAATGGGATTCTGATCGGCTGATTGGGGTTCCGGCTCGACCCCGACGGGGCGAGCAGAAAAGAAAGAAGCTCTGCGGCTTTGACCGAGCGAAACGCTCTCACGTCGCCGCAGAGCTTCTTTCTTTTCTGTCGCCCCGTCGGGGTCGAGCCTCTGCCCGCGGCCGACGCTCCTCCCCCATTCCGCTCCATCCCTGGGGCAGAGGACGGATGACAGTTCGTGGGACGATTCCCATGCCGCCCCCCCCGCGAGTTCACCGGCTGTCCCCGGTCAGGGGTGCTGCGGCCGCGAGCCGTCCACACCATTCCCAGCCCTACTCCCCCTCCCAGTACTCCACCGCGGCGCCCTTCGGCAGCCAAGCCTGGAGTCCGCCGTCGGATTCAGCGGCGCCAGCGAAACCAGCGGCGACGCCGAGCTTCGCGGAATCGGGGTACTCGACGACCTCGGGGTCCTGCATCGTGCTGACGGCGAGCATGCGCAGCGGCTCGTCGGTGTCGTTGTAGAACTGGTGGGCGAAGTGCGGGCCGGCGGGGCAGGCGACGATGTCCCCGGGGCCGACGCGGCGCTCGTTCCCGTCGAGGCGGAGCGTCCCCTGGCCGTCGAGGACGAAGAACATCTCCTCGTTGGCATGGTGGAAGTGGTACGGCCAGGAGCGCTTGCCCGGGTCGATCTCGACCAGGCGGTAGCCGAGCTTCTGGGCGCCGACCCGTGAAGCGATCGGGGCCATGCGGAAAGAGAAACGGTCGCCGTGGGAGACCTCCTCCCACTCCAGCTGACCGAGGTTCAAGACCGGGAAGGACGCGGACATCGCCGAGCATCCTAAAGGGGTCAGACATCGATTGATATTCGATGTCGTACCTCCGCTTTCAATCGATGTCTGACCCCGTTTTTTGCCTAGAATCGAAGTTCGGCATGCTCTCCCCCCGAACCGCCACCACCTTGCTGCTCGCCGCCGCCGCGGCTTGCGTCCCGCTCCTCGCCGGCTCGCGGAGCGGCGACCCCGAGAAGGTCGACTTCAATCGCGACGTGAAGCCGATCCTGTCGGAGAACTGCTTCCTGTGCCACGGCTTCGACATCAGCACGCGCAAGGCCAAGCTGCGGCTGGACACCTTCGAGGGCGCCACCAAGAAGGTGCGGGGCTTCGCCGCCGTCGTGCCAGGCGACCGCGAGGAGAGCGAGCTGTGGTACCGCATTACGACCGACGACTTCGACGACCGCATGCCGCCGGACGACCACGGCAAGACGCTGACGTCGGAGCAAGTCGAGACCCTCGGCCAGTGGATCGACCAAGGCGCGGAATACGAGCTGCACTGGGCCTTCGCCCCGCCGACGGAGACCGAGCTGCCGCCGGTCGCCGACGACGCCTGGGCCCGCAACCCGATCGACCGCTTCGTGCTCGCGCGGCTCGAGCGAGACGGCCTGCGACCCTCCCCCGAGGCCGACCCCGCCACCCTGCTGCGCCGCGTTTCCTTCGACCTCACCGGCCTGCCGCCGAGCCTCGAGGAGCTCGACGCCTTCCTCGCCGACGACGCCCCGGGCGCCTACGAGCGCGCCGTCGACCGCCTCCTGGCCTCGCCCCGCTACGGCGAGCACCTCGCCCGCTACTGGCTCGACGCCGCCCGCTACGGCGACACCCACGGCCTGCACCTCGACAACGAGCGCACCATGTGGCCCTACCGCGACTGGGTCATCCGCGCCTTCAACGACAACAAGCCCTTCGACGAGTTCGCGGTCGAACAGCTCGCCGGCGACCTGCTCCCCGAGCCCAGCACCGACCAGCTGGTGGCCACCGGCTTCAACCGCTGCAACCCGACCAGCGCCGAGGGTGGCATGATCGCGGAGGAGTTCCTGGCCAAGTACGCCATGGACCGGGTCGACACCACCTCGGCGGTCTTCCTCGGCCTGACCATGGGCTGCGCGCAGTGCCACGACCACAAGTACGACCCGCTGACCCAGCGCGACTACTACCGCATGCTGGGCTTCTTCAACAACTTCGACGAGAAGGCCAGCGACGAGAACATCCTGTCGCCGCCGCCTGTGCTGCGGGTGCCGAGCGCCGAGCAGGAGGCGCAGCTCGCCGACGAAGAGGCAGCCCTCGCCGACGCCCGCGCGGCGATGGCGGCGCCGATGCCCGAGAGCGACGCCGCCCAGGCCGACTGGGAGCTGGACCAGCGCTGGGCCATCGCCGACCGCTGGCAGCCGTGGCGGCCGGAGCAGGTCACTGGCCATCACGGCAGCCTGCTCTCGGTGCGCCCCGACGGCGCCGTGCAGGCGGACCCCGAAGGCCCCAACCCCGACGTCGAGGTCTACGAGCTGCGCGGCCTGGCGCCGATCGGCGAGATCCGCGCCCTGCGCCTGGACGCGCTGCTGCCCGTGGGCGCCATCGGCGTCGGCCGCTGGTACGACAACGGCAACATCGTGCTCAGCGGGGTGGAGCTCGAGGCCGCGCCCGCCGGCACCGATGACTTCGAGCCCGTGCCGCTGGCCCACGCCGCCGCCGACTTCTCGCAAGACAAGTGGCCGATCGCGAACACCCTCGATGGCCGCACTGACACCGGTTGGGCGCTGCTCCCCCGCACCAAGGAGGAGCACCACGCCGTCTTCGCCCCGGCCTACCCCTTCGGCTTCCCCGGCGGCACCGAGCTGCGGCTGCGGCTGCGCTTCGAGTCGGTGCACAAGCAGCACTCGCTGCGGCGGATCCGGCTGAGCGTGAGCAACGACCCGGCGATGGCGCCGGTGGCGCTGGACGGCTGGCGCCAGATCGGCCCCTTCCCCGCCGCCAGCGGCCGCGAGGCCCACGACCGGGACTTCGGCCCTGAGGCCGCCCACGCGGCCGCGGCCGCCGGCAAGCCCGCCACCGCCGGCGTCACCTACGACGGTCTCGGCTGGCAGGGCCTCGAAGCGGCCGACGGCGAGCTGCACCAGCTCAGCGGCCAGGTCGCCGCCACTTACCTCGCCCGCACCCTCCACGTCGCCGAGGCGCGCGAGGTCGAGGTCGCGCTCGGCAGCGACGACAGCTTCAAGCTGTGGCTGAACGGCGAGCTGCACACCGACCGCTACGTCGCCCGCGCCCTCGCCGCCGACCAGGACCGGCTGAGGCTGCAGCTCCGCCCCGGCGCCAACCAGCTGCTGCTCAAGGTCGTCAACCATGGCGGCGGTTACGGCTTCGCCTTCCGCCTGCTGCAGCAAGAGCTCGGCGGCGTCCCGCGCGCGGTCGCCCAGGCCCTGCGCCCGGCCGGCGCCGCCCGCACCGAGGCCCAGCGCAGCCTGCTGCGCGACCACTTCCGCCGCCGCTTCTCGCCCGAGTGGGCCGCGCTCCAGGACCGCGCCGCCGAACTCGAAGGCTCCCTCGCCGCGCTCGACCGCGCCATCCCGCGCACCCTGATCGTGCGCGAGCGCGAGCAGCGCCGCCCCACTCACCTGCTCGAGCGCGGCCAGTACGACGCCCCCGGCGAGGCCCTCACCGCCGGCATCCCCGGCCTCTTCGGCGCCATCGGCGACGGCGAGCGCGAGGCCAGCCGCCTCGACTTGGCGCGCTGGCTGGTGCAGCCGGACAACCCGCTCACCGCCCGGGTGGCCGTCAACCGCCTCTGGCAGCGGCTCTTCGGCCACGGCATCGTCAAGACCTCCGAGGACTTCGGCTCGCAGGGCGAGTGGCCGAGCCACCCCGAGCTGCTCGACTGGCTGGCGACCGAGTTCGTCGCCAGCGGCTGGGACCTGAAGGCCATGCAGCGGTTGATCGCGACCTCGGCGGCCTACCGTCAGGCCTCGCGGCTCACGCCCGAGCTGCTCGAGCGCGACCCCGAGAACCGGCTGATCGCGCGCGGCCCGCGGCACCGCCTCGACGCCGAGCAGATCCGCGACCTGGCGCTCGCCTCCAGCGGCTTGCTGGTCGAGGAGCTGGGCGGCCCGAGCGTGCGCCCCTACCAGCCGCCTGGGCTGTGGAAGGCGGTCGGCTACAGCGGCAGCAACACCGTCAACTTCGTGCGCGACAGCGGCGAGGCGCTCTATCGCCGCAGCCTCTACACCTTCTGGAAGCGCACCGCGCCACCGCCGACCATGGGGCTCTTCGACGCCCCCACCCGGGAATCTTGCTCCGTGCGCCGGGCACGCACCAATACGCCGTTGCAGGCGCTGGCGCTGATGAACGACGAGCAGTACGTCGAGGCGGCCCGCGAGCTCGGCGCCCGCGCCCGCCTCGACGCCGGGCCGGAGCCGGCGGCGGTGATCGACCGCGCCTTCCGCCTCGCGACCGCGCGCCCGCCCGACGCCTTCGAGCGCGCCGTGCTGCTCGAGCAGTACTTCGGCCAGCTCGCCGGCTTCCAGCGCGAACCGCAGCGGGCGGTCGACCTGCTCGCGGTCGGCGAGAGCATGCTCCCCGCCGAGCTCGACGCCCCGCCGGCCGAGATGGCCGCCTGGGCGACCGTCGCCAGCTTGATCCTGAACCTCGACGAGACCGTCACCAAGTCCTGATGCCCGCCTCCCACGACCCGATGGAGCTCCCCGACGGAATCGAGACCCGCGAAGAGCTGCGCCGCGCCCTCAGCCGGCGCGCCTTCCTCGGCAAGGGCGCGGCCGGAGTCGGCGGCGCGGCGCTGGCTTCGCTGCTCGGCGGCGGCGGCCTGATGGCGCGCGCGCTGGGCGGAGCGCCCGGCGCCCAGGATCCGGCTGCGGGGGTCGGCGTCGGCGGCAACCTCGCCGGCTACCACCACACGCCGAAGGCCAAGGCCGTCATCTGCCTGTTCATGTCCGGCGGCGTCTCCCAGCTCGACACCTTCGACTACAAGCCGCAGCTGAGGGAGCGCTTCGACGAGGACCTGCCGGAGTCGGTGCGCAAGGGGCAGCGCCTCACCACCATGACCTCCGGCCAGGCGCGCTTCCCGGTGGCGCCCTCGCTGTTCCAGTTCTCGCAGCGCGGCGAGAGCGGCGCCTGGATCAGCGAGCTGCTGCCGCACATGGGCGGGGTGGCTGACGACCTGGCGATCGTGCGCAGCTGCCACACCGAGGCCATCAACCACGACCCGGCGATGACCTTCATCCAGACGGGGCACCAGCTCCCGGGCCGGCCGAGCTTGGGCGCCTGGCTGAGCTACGGGCTCGGCAGCGCCAACCAGGACCTGCCGACCTACGTCGTCATGACGCCGACCTGGACCGGCCGCCAGGAGGCGCAGGCCCTGTTCTCCCGCCTGTGGGGCACCGGCTGGCTGCCCTCCGAGCACCAGGGCGTGGCGCTGCGGGCCCAGGGCGACCCGGTGCTCTACCTTTCCGACCCGCCCGGCCTCGGCCGCGACGGCCGGCGCCGCATGCTCGACGGCTTGGCCGCGCTCAACGGCCACCGCCTCGACCAGACCGGCGACCCCGAGATCCGGGCCCGCATCGAGCAGTACGAGATGGCCTTCCGCATGCAGAGCTCGGTGCCCGACCTGGTCGACACCGGCGACGAGCCGGCGCACGTCAAGGAGCTCTACGGCCCCGAGGTCGACACCCCCGGCAGCTTCGCCGCCTCCTGCCTGCTGGCGCGGCGCATGGTGGAGCGCGGCGTGCGCTTCGTCCAGCTCTACATCCGCGGTTGGGATCACCACTTCGACTTGCCGAACACGATCCGGCGCAGCTGCCGCGACGTCGACCAGCCGACCGCCGGCCTGATCCAGGACCTGAAGCAGCGCGGCATGTTCGACGACACCCTGGTGGTCTGGGGCGGCGAATTCGGCCGCACCGTCTACAGCCAGGGCAACTTGACGGACAAGGACTACGGCCGCGACCACCACGGCCGTTGCTTCACCACCGTGCTCGCCGGCGGCGGGGTCAAGGGCGGCGTCACCCACGGCGCCACCGACGACTACAGCTACTCGATCACCGAGGACCCGGTCCACGTCCACGACCTGAACGCGACCATGCTTCACTGCCTCGGGATCGACCACACCAAGCTGACGGCGCGCTTCCAGGGCCGGGACTTCCGCCTGACCGACGTCGGCGGCGAGATCATCCGGCCGATCCTGCGCTGATCGCCCCGTCGAAGGATCCGGGCCCCCTTGGGCGGGGAAGTGACGGTTTCTTTGTTAGGAACGCCTCTCAACAAAGGAGGCGCCAATGCCGGCAAACCATTTGCCATTCTTGCTTTAGGAGAAATCGTCCGCTGCGATATGCCGTGGGAATGGCCTCCTTCTCGGCGGCCTCTTGAATCCTCGATCAATCCTTCAAATCCCCGCCTAGAATGGTCCTCGGTTCTCCCTGGCAGGGCGGAAAGCAGAATCCTGCACCCTCACCCCCTTCGCCCCACTGAGCCAGCCCTTCCCGGTTTCCCGGCAGCCCCGCACCCCCTCCCTCACCGGGCCGCGGCCCGCGCGGGAATCCGCGGAAACCCTCAGCCAGACTGGACCGCCGCGGTCGCCGCGTACCCCTGCGGGCGGCCGCCGTCGGCCACGAGCCACTGGAGGGCGTAGACCCGGCCGAGGAAGGCGGGGTCCGTAGGCAGGTCGAGTTGGACGCAGGCCCAACCCTCTCCCGGCCCGCCGCCAGCCAAGGTCGCCGAGGCCAGCAGCCGCAGGTCCTGGCTCATCGCCAGGTGGACCTGGACTCCCCGCAGCGGGACGCCCGAAACCGAGGCCGCGGTGTCGATCCACAACTCGGCCGCGGCGCCGCCGAGGCCGTGTTCGATGCCGACCGGCACGCGCCGGCCCGGGAGGAGCGGGTCCGCCAAGACCAGCCGGGGCACGAAGCCGCCGCTGCCGGCCGTGCCGGCGCCGACGGGCTGATAGCCGCTGCCGGTCTCCGAGGCCAGGATGGGCCGGTCGAAGGGCGGGGCTCCGGCCGCCACCCTGGGATCGAGCAGGCCCCGCTCGAGGAAGGCCAGCAGGTCGGCCTTCTCGCCGGCGCTGAAGCCGATCGGCGCGACCGAGGGGGCCTTGTTGGGCGCGTCGAAGTCGCCGCCGCGGTCGTAGAAGTCGATCACCGCCTCCAGGGTCGCGGCGCCGCCGTTGCGGAAGTAGGGCGCCCGCAGCGAGATGTTCCGCAGCCCGGGCACCAGCATCCGGCCCAGGTCGTTGGGGTCGTTGCTGACGGCGTAGCGGCCCGGGTCCTCGGCCGCGGGCCGGACGCCGGTGTACTGGAACTGGGTCCTCCCCAGCAGCGGGAAGGTGTGGCACTGGACGCAGCGCCCCTTGCCGAGGAACAGGTCCCTGCCCCGGAGCTCCTCGGGGTCGAGCGCCTGGGGGTCGCCGCGCTGGTAGTCGTCGAAGGGAGTCTGGTCGGAGAGCAGCCGGCGCTGGTAGGTGGCGATGGCGAACAGGATGCGCGCTGCGGTGACCCCGCCCGGGCCGAAGGCGTCGTCGAAGAGCGGCGCGTAGCGGCGGCCGGCGATCCACTGGCTCAGGGTCGACGGGATGGAGCTGGCCAGGACCAGCGGCCGGGCGGCGTCGATCTTGGCGGCGATCTCGCTCCAGTCGCGGCTGGTGTGGGCCATCTCCACCGGGCTGAGCGGCGGACCGGCGGCCTGGCTCTCGAGCGCGGCGCCGATCGGCAGGAGCAGCTGGCCGCTGACCGGGTCGTGGAAGGCGCCCTCGGCGCGGCCGTCCCAGAACAACCGCGGCGAGTACAGGGCGTTGATGACCGAGCCGGCCTTGCGCCCGGTGACCTGGACGCCGAGGCCGAAGACCGGGTCGGCGTCGAGGCGGCCGTCCGCCAGGCGCCGGCTGAGGCCGAAGGAGCCGAGCACGTCGTCGCCGGTGCCGAGCAGGCCGTCGGGGCCGGGGTGGCGCGACTCGCCGAGCGCGGTGCGGGGGTCGGAGCCGCCGGCGGTCGGGAAGTGGCAGCTACCGCAGGCGACGGTGTTGGAGGAGGAGAGCTGCTCGTCCCAGAACAGGGCCATGCCGAGCAGCGCCTGGGCGTCGCTGCCGGGGTTGCCGGCGGGCGGCGGCGGCGGCGTGAACCAGCCCTGCGGCGACAGGGCGAGCAAGAGGGTCGGGAGCAGCATGGCGGCGGGCGGGCGGCGGAGCCTCCCCCGATTTTCGCCCAGAATGCCGCCGCTGACCGAAAAACTGCCGGGGCGCGCGACCGCGCGCCGGACTTATTTTCGGAACACCAAGAGGTGGTTGAAGCCGCGCAGGAAGAAGCCGGTCTCCTGGGCGGCCTTGTGGAAGTTGCCCTTCTTCAGGTCCTTGTTGCCGCGGGTGACGGCGATGTGGTCGACGGGCTCGAAGCGCTGCACCAGCTGGTAGACGAAGCGGGCGCCGATGGGCGCGAAGCCCTTGCGGCTCCAGACGTCGCAGACGTAGATCCCGAGGTGGCGGTCGGGCCGCAGCACCCGCTCGATCTCGGCGAAGACCTGGTCCATGGCCTCGAAGTAGGCCTCGTCCTTGGCGTCCAGCTCGCCGATGCACTCCGGCTTGCCGGAGTAGCGCAGGTTGCGGCCGTAGGGCGGGTCGACGAAGACGAAGTCGGCCTTGCCGTCCTCCAGCGGCAGCTTGCGGGCGTCGGCGCGGAAGATGTCCTTGCGCGTTGGCTGCAGGTCGTAGCCCAGCGCGCGGCGGTCGAGGTCGCGGGCGACGTCGAGGGTGGTGCCGCTGCCGGCCATCGGGTCGACTACCAGCATGCCGGGGTCGGTGTAGCGCTGGAGCAGGTTCCAGATCACGTAGGCCGGCGTGGCGCCCTGGTAGGCGTCGCTGCCCTGCGCGCCCTTGCCGTAGGTGCGCGAGTCCGACTGCCACAGCGTCGTGGTCTGGAGCGGGGGCGGCTTGGAAGGCACGGCGACAAGATATCCGGCGCCGGCGGCGGGCTCAGACCACGGCCGGCTGGCCGTCGACCTCGCACAGCTCGCAACGCCACGGGGCGACCTGGAAGCCGAAGAGCTCGACCTCGCGGGCGTGGTAGTCGTCGCGGTCGTCCTCCTCGCGGCAGTAGTCGGTGCTCAGGTACTTCTTGTTGCAGTCCGGGAAGACCGTGGCGACGTTGGCGCCGTCACCGGCCTCGGCGGCGGCGAGCAGCGCGCCGAGAAAGTTGGCGCCGGAGCTGATGCCGACCGCCAGGCCGAGCTCGGTGGCCAGGCGCTGGGCCATGCGGATGGCGTCGCCGTCCCAGACGTCGATGATCGAGTCCAGGCTGTCGAGGTCGACGATCGACGGGATGAACTCGTCGCTGATGCCCTGGATGCGGTGCTTGCCGACCTTGCAGCCGGTGCGCATGGTCGGGGAGTTCGCCGGCTCCAACGGGTGGACCTTGGCGCCGGGGGAGCGCTGGCGGAAGCAGCGGCCGACGCCCATGACCGTGCCGCCGGTGCCGACGCCGGCGACGAAGGCGTCGGGCTCGGCGCCGCGGCCGCGCATCTGGGCCAGGATCTCGGGGCCGGTGCCGGTGGCGTGGGCCTCGACGTTGGCCTCGTTGTCGAACTGCTGGGGCAGGAAGACCCGGCCGTGCTGCTCGGCGTAGTCCCGGGCCAGGCTGATGCTGCCGAGGAAGCCGCCTTCGTCGGCCGAGACCGGCACCACCTGGGCGCCGAGGCTGCGGATCACCTGGACCCGCTCCATGCTCATCCAGTCGGGCATGTAGATCCGGACCGGGTGGCCGAGGGCGCGGCCAGTGGCGGCGAAGGAGATGCCGGTGTTGCCGCTGGTGGCCTCGGCGATGACGTCGCCGGGCTGGATGGCGCCGCTGCGGTAGGCGCTGCGGAGGATGTGCAGGGCCATCCGGTCCTTGATCGAGCCGGTCAGGTTAGCGCTCTCCTGCTTGGCCCAGAGGGTCAGGTTCAGGCCGCGGAAGCGGACCGGGAGGCGCAGCAGCGGGGTCCGGCCGATGAGCTGGTCCAGGGCGCTGAGCCGGGCCTCGACCGGCAACGGACTCGGGGGGGAGAGGAGGTCCACGGGAGTTCCTAAGCCGAGAAACCCGGCCTGGATAGGTCCGGAAAAGGAGATCGGGCCGCGCTGAAACCAGCGCGGCCCGTTGTTTTGGTGCCGGGAACAGGGGTCGAACCTGCACGGGGTTTTAACCCCACATGGCCCTCAACCATGCGCGTCTGCCAATTCCGCCATCCCGGCGAGGGGCAGAGATTCTACCCCGGCCGTGCCTGCCGTCAATCCGGGGTCAGACATCGATTGATATTCGAGGTCGGACATCGATTTCCCGGCCCGCCA
>CAYZXS010000053.1:0-23891 GCA_964482495.1 uncultured Planctomycetales bacterium | reverse complement strand
CGCCGTCAAGGCGCCGGGCTTCGGCGACCGCCGCAAGGCCATGCTCGGCGACATCGGGGCCGTCACCGGCGGCCAGCCGATCATGGACGAGACCGGCCGCAAGCTCGACAGCGTCACCCTCCAGGACCTCGGCCAGGTCAAGCGCGCGACGATCGAGAAGGACCGCTGCGTGCTCGTGGGCGGCGCCGGCAAGAAGACCGAGATCAAGGCCCGCATCCGCCAGATCGAGGCCCAGATCGAGCGCAGCAGCTCCGACTACGACAAGGAGAAGCTGAACGAGCGGCTGGCCAAGCTGGCCGGCGGCGTCGCCGTGGTCCAGGTCGGCGGGCTGACCGAGGCCGAGATGAAGGAGAAGAAGCACCGCGTCGAGGACGCGCTCCACGCCACCCGCGCGGCCCAGGAAGAGGGCATCGTGCCCGGCGGCGGCGCCACCCTGCTCCGCTGCATCGAGGCCGTCGAGGGCGTCCGCGCCCGCGGCGAGGAGAAGTTCGGGGTCAAGATCGTGCTCCAGGCGCTCCGGGCGCCGACCGCCGCGATCGCCTCCAACGCCGGCTTCGACGGCAGCCTGGTGGTCGAGGAGACCCTCGCCGCCAAGGGCTGGAAGGGCTTCAACGCCCTCAGCGGGGAGTACGAGGACCTGGGCAAGGCCGGCGTCGTCGACCCCGCCAAGGTCGTCCGCGCCGCGCTCCAGAACGCCGGTTCGATCGCCGGCCTCCTGCTCACGACCAACACCCTGGTCACCGAGCTGAAGGACGACGAGAAGGACGCCGCGGCCGAGGGAGCGGTCTCCTAGGCCAGCATGGGCTCTGGGGCGGCCCGCGCCGCCCCCGGGCCACCGCACCATGAGCCAGCGCGACTACTACGAGGTGCTCGGCGTCCCCCGGGACGCCGACGGCGACGCCGTCAAGAAGGCGTACCGCAAGCTGGCGATGAAGTTCCACCCGGACCGGAACAAGGACGATCCGGAGGCTGCGGAGAGCTTCAAGGAGGCCTCCGAGGCCTACGCCGTGCTGTCGGACGCCGACAAGCGGGCGCGCTACGACCGCTTCGGCCACGCCGGGCTGGGCGGCGCCGCCGGCGGCGGCGGGGTCCACTTCGACAACATCGAGGACATCTTCGCCCAGTTCGGCGACATCTTCGGCGGCCGAGGAGGAGGAGGCGGCGGGCTGTTCGAGAACCTGTTCGGCTTCGGCGGCGGGCGCCAAGGCAGCCAGGCGCGGCGCGGCCGCAGCCTGCGCGCGGCGGTCGAGATCGAGCTCGAGGAGGTCATCGCCGGCGCCGAGCGCACCCTGGCGATCCAGCGCGAGGAGACCTGCAGCCGCTGCGCCGGCTCCGGCGCCGCCTCCGGCAGCCAGCCGGAGACCTGCCCGGGCTGCCGCGGCCGCGGCCAAGTGCACCAGCAGCAGGGCTTCTTCGCCGTCCGCACCGCCTGCCCGCGCTGCCAGGGCGAGGGCGAGATCGTCACCAACCCCTGCTCGGCCTGCTCCGGCCAGGGCCTGTCGCCCCAGCGGCGGGAGATCCTCGTGAAGATCCCGGCCGGCATCGAGGACGGCGCCCAGATCCGGCTCAGCGGCCAGGGCGAGTCCGGCCGCCGCGCCGGCGAGCCCGGCGACCTCTTCGTCGAGGTCCGGGTCCGCGACAAGGCTGGCTTCCACCGCGACGGCCGCGACCTCTACGTCGAGGTCCCGGTGAGCTACCCGCAGGCGGTCCTGGGCGACAAGATCCAAGTCGACACCCTCGACGGCAGCATCCGCCTGAGCGTCCCCTCCGGGACGCCGACCGGCAAGGTCTTCCGCGTCCGCGGCGAAGGCCTGCCCCGTCTCCACGGCGGTCGCCGCGGCGACCTGTTCGTGCGCGTCTTCGTCGACGTGCCGCAGAAGCCCAGCCGTGAGCAGAAGAACCTGATCAAGAAGCTCCGCGAACTCGATCAGCAACAGCAGCGATGAGCCCGCGCAAGAAGGACAAGAAGAAGACCACCGCCCCGGCGGACGACGCCGTCGATCAGGACCTCGGCGCCGCCGAGACCGGCGCCGGCGAGGACGACGCCGCGGCCGCCGCGGAGGGCCTCGAGGACTGGCGTGACCGGGCGCTGCGCGCCCACGCCGAGATGCAGAACATGCGCAAGCGCCTCGACAGCGACGTCGAGGAGCGGACCCGCGCGCGCATGGAGGCGCTGTTCTTCGAGCTGATCACCCTCCATGACCACCTCGACCTGGCCCTCGGCGCCCTGCCGCCGGAGCTGGAGGAGGACCCGGCCGCGACCTCCTTCACCACCGGGGTCCGGGCCATCCACGCCTCCTTCGAGGCCCTGCTGCGCCGCTTCGGCTTGGAGATCATCCAGCCACGCGCCGAGCAGGACTTCGATCCGGAGCACCACGAGGCGGTCCAGACCGTGGACCGGGAAGACCTCGAGGAGCCGCAGCTGGAGCTGGTCCGGCGCGGCTATCGCATGGGACGCCGGATCCTCCGCCCCGCCCAGGTCCGATTGCTGCGCCCGGCGGCCGCCCCCGATCCCGAGTAGAATCGACCGGTCATGCCGCACTACGACTACCGCTGCGACGCCTGCAGCCACGAGTTCGAGGCCTTCCAGCAGATGAGCGAGGCCTCGCTCGAGGACTGCCCCGAGTGCGGCAAGCCGAAGCTGATCCGCCTGCTCGGCGGCGGCGGCGGGGTCCTGTTCCGGGGCAGCGGCTTCTATCAGACCGACTACAAGGCCGGCGCTCCCTGCGGCGAGGGCAAGTGCCCGCCCGCGGGCGGCGGCTGAAGCCCTGCCTAGCAGCCAGCGCGGTCCGCGCCGGCCTCTCCCCTCCCCCGCGAGCCCCGAATGATCGGCCGTAATCGGCGCCGATCGCGCGTAGGGCGCAGGTCCCGATTGGCCTCGGCGTCGCCGCCGAAGTGCTAGTCTGGAGGCAACTTCGACCGACCACACCCAGATTTCATGCCGCGATTCCTCCGCTTCGCCGCCCTCTTTGCCCTCCTCCTCCTCGTCCTCGCGCCGGAGCTCACCGCCCAGAAGGCCCGCGTCGGCCGGGATTGGTTCCCCGACCCGCAGTACGGCTATCGCTTCCGCTATCCCCAGGAGTGGATGATCGCCCCGGTCCAGCCCAGCGAGCGGGCCAGCGGCATGGTCGCCCAGATGAGCGGCCCCGACCTGTCCACCAAGCTGCCGGGCAACAAGGTGGTCCAGTACATCTCCCTGGCGCGGGTCTACGCCTTCTCCCAGCGCGCCGCGGTCACCCGCGACGAGGAGGAGGGCTCGGGCGGCCTGCGGGGCCGGATCGGCTCCGACGAGGGCGGCCGGCGCCGCATCGGCGAGGTCCTGCCGCAGATCGTGATCGGCAACGACTGGCGGACGCCGCCGGAGCTGCAGGAGGAGGAGGAGAAGAAGATCAAGGGCCTGGTCGCCAAGCACGAGGTGTGGATGGGCGACAACGGCGACGTCAACCTGGTCTTCGACTGCTGGACCTTCCACCTCGCCGACCACGACATCGTGCTGCTGTTCGCGGTCCCCGAGCAGCACTTCAAGAAGTGGAAGAAGGTCTTCGCGGGCTCCGCCAAGACCTTCGAGGAGATCGAGCGCGAGGAGGCCACTGACTTCGTCAGCTCTGCCGGCTCCTACGAGGACCTGCTGGCCTACCACACCGACGAGGTCAGCCGGACGCCGGGCTGGGACATCGTCGAGGTGCCGTCGCAGCGCTACATCATCAAGACCTCGTCGACGGACAAGAAGTTCCTCAAGACCATCGTCGACCGCCTGGAGAAGTCCCGCGACCTCTACGAGCGCGACTTCCCGCCGGACCGGCCGATCGAGAACATCTCGGTGGTGCGGGTCTGCGCCACGATGGAGGAGTTCCACAAGTACGGCAAGACCGGCGGCGGCGTCGCCGGCTGGTTCAACCCCGGCACCGAGGAGCTGGTCATCGTCGACTTCAAGATGTACGACCGCAAGATGACCTACGGCGTCATCAGCCACGAGGCCTTCCACCAGTACTGCCACTTCCTGTTCAACCAGTCGGAGGCCCACCGCTGGTTCGACGAGGGCCACGGCGACTACTACGGCGCCTTCCAGTTCAAGGGCAAGCGCGCCATCCCCAGCGTCAAGATGGCCGGCGGCCTGGACCGCTACTCGGTGATCAAGACCATGATGCGGGAGGAGTCCTGGGTGCCGGTCGGCGAGCACATCCGCTTCGACCACCGCCAGTGGCAGAGCCGCGGGGTGCCGTCCTACTCGCAGTCCTGGGCGATCATCTACTTCCTGCGTCAGGGCATGCTCGGCGACGTTCCGAAGAAGCTGTGGGAGCCGGAGTACGGACAGATCATCCCGAACTACGTCCGCACCCTCGACAAGGGCTATCGAGAGGCCTACGAGGAGGTGCGCAAGGAGCTCGAGGACATCGCCAAGGGCGCCGGCGAGGACTTCAGCGAGGAGGACTTCAAGAACCAGCGCCGCTGGCGGGTGCAGTCCAAGAAGGAGGACATCTGGAAGGACGCCCTCGACGCCTCCTGGGGACCGGTCGACATCGAGGAGTTCGAGAAGAACTGGGTGACCTACGTCACCAAGCACCTCAAGTAGAGGACCCGGTCAGCCCCGCCCGCCCGCCGGCGGCCGCCCCCCGCGGTCGCCGGCGCCTTCACGATCGGCCCAGCCCAGCAGCCGCCGGGTGACGAACAGGTAGACCGGCTTGCCGCTGCGGCGCCACAGCCGCGCGGGCCAGGAGGGGCGGGCCAGGATCGCCGCCTCGCGCGGGGTCAGGCGCTCGGGCAGGTAGGTGCGCTTGTGCTTGAGCAGGTGGCGCAGGTCCTCCCGGGCCAGGAGCCGGAACCAGGGGCCGCGGCGGCGGAAGACCCGCGCCAGCTGGAAGTCCACCAGGGCCGGGCGGCCGTCCGGACGCACGAGCCAGTTCGGCTCCTTGGCCAGGTCGTTGTGGCAGACGCCGCGGCGGTGCAGCTGCCGCAGCAGGCGGAACGCCTGGTGGAAGTAGGCGGAGTCGCGCGGCCGCGCCAGCTGCATCGGCTCCCCGGCGATCCAGCCGCGCAGCAGCACGCCGCGGCGCCAGCTCACCAGCGGAGGGGTCGAGGCCAGATCCTCGAGGTGGCGCAGGGCCTTGGCCTCTCTGCTGGCCAGCCGCCGCGCCAACCAGCGGCTCCACCACGGCGCGGCGCGGGTGTCGCGGCGGACCAGGGCGTGCCGGCGGTCCCGATCGCTAGAATGCCCGCGCTCGACCCGGCCGAACAGGTCGGCCTTCAGGAGCGTCTCCGGCTCGAAGCCGGGGCCCTCCCGTTCGCCGCGCCGCCCCGGTGCTCCGGTCATCTCCCCGAGATGCTAGCAGGCCGCCTCTCCTCTCGTTTCCCGTGGATCCCCGCCCTCCTGCTGTTGTGCGGAGCGGTTTCCACGGTCTCCGCCCAGGACCCTCAGCGGGAGCGTCAGCTGCTCCGGGCCGAGAACCGCTTCGCCGCGGCCCAAGAGGACCGCGACCAGGCCTACCAGCAGCTGCTTGCGGAGTACCGCGCCTGCGGAGCCTGGATCCGCCAGGACGAGGACGCGCCGGAGGAGCCGCCCAACGCCCTCGAGCGCTGGTTCCGGTCCCGTGAACTGCCGGAGACCGCCTGGGAAGCGGAGCGCGGCACCCTGGAGGAGCAAGGCCCCTTCCACGACCTCTGGAACCGCGAGCTCTACAAGCGCGCCCGCGGCGCCCGCAACTACCGCGAGGCGCAGCGCAAGCTGGAGCGCGCCTTCCATGCCCTCGAGAAGCTGCGCCACCCCGAGCGCTACCAGCGCGGCTTCGACCGCACCCCCACCGGCATGGCGCTGATCCCCGGCGGCGTCTACCCGCTGGTCCAGGCCACCGGCTACCTGATCGGCCACCCCGACCTGCAGGAGGACCGGGAGCTCAAGGTCGACGCCTTCTACCTCGACCGCCGCGAGGTCAGCTGCGCCGAATTCGCCCGCTTCCTCCTGTCGCTCCCGCCTGGCTTGCGGGAGGAACACTTGCCGGCCGCGTGGAGCTGGAGCGACGAGGGATCTCCGGTGTTCCCGGACGGCTGGGCCTCGATCCCGGTCAGCGGCGTCTCCTGGAGCTCCGCCGCCAGCTACGCCGAGTGGGCCGGCAAGCGCCTGCCCACCGAGGACGAGTGGCAGGCCGCCGCCGGCGGCTTCAGCGCCCGCCGCTACCCCATCGGCGACCGCTTCGACGCCGCCAAGATCAACTGCCAGGCCCACGGCGCGGCGGCGGCCCTGCCCTCCACCGCCATCACCGAGGACCACACCCCGCAGGGCATCCTCGGCATGTCGGGCAACGTCCGGGAGTGGTGCGCCGACCTGTTCGAGGAGCAGGCCGGCGACAGCGAGGCGAAGCCGGTGGCGGAGTCCGGGCCCACCACCATGGCGGTGGCCCGGGGCGGCAGCTTCCGCGACAGCGCCGATGTCTGCCAGAGCAGCTACCGCTGGCTCTTCCCGGCCCTCGGCACCCGGCTGGCCACGGTCGGCTTCCGCTGCGCCATGGACGTGCGTTGAAACCCACCCTGGCCGTCGCCCGCGAGACCGGAGCCGCGCTCGCGGACCTGGCTCTGGCGCTGCCGCGCCACCTGCTCGCCCTGGCCCGGGTCCCGGCCCGGCGGCGGGAATTCGAAGGCCTCGGGGCCGACCCGCTGCCGCCGGTGAGCGACGGCGCCGCGCCCGCCCGGCCGCTGCGCCGGGTCCTGCTCTCCTGCGGGGACGTCAGCGGCGAGGCCCACGCCCTGCGGCTGGTCGAGGCCCTGCGCCGCCGCCACCCGGACCTGGAGCTCGCCGGCTTC
Source organism: uncultured Planctomycetales bacterium (assembly GCA_964482495.1). Taxonomy (GTDB): domain Bacteria; phylum Planctomycetota; class UBA1135; order UBA1135; family UBA1135; genus J029. Next base: position 17,096 of record CAYZXS010000053.1, on the reverse strand, counting down.
GGCGGCGCCAGGCTGGAGGCCGCCGGGATGGAGGTCTGGCAGCCGCTCGCGGACCTGAACGTCATGGGCTTCCGGGACGTCGCCGCTCAGCTGCCGCTCTTCTTCGGCTGCGTCCACCGCTTCGCCGCCGAGCTCCGCCAGCGGCCGCCCGACGCCGTGGTCCTGGTCGACTACCCGGGCCTGAACCGGCACCTGCTGCGGCTCTCGGCGCGGGCCGGAGTCCCGGTGGTGGACTACATCGCGCCGCAGCTCTGGGCCTGGGCGCCCTGGCGGGTGCGGGACTTCCGGCGCGCCGACCGGCTGCTGACCATCCTGCCCTTCGAGGGCGACTGGTACCGGGCCCGCGGCGCCCGGCCCGAGTACGTCGGCCACCCGCTCGGCGACGGCCTGGCCCAGGCCGCGGCGGCCGAGGCGGCGCCGCCGGACCTGGACCCGGAGCGCCGCTGGGTCGGCCTCCTGCCTGGCAGCCGCAAGAGCGAGGTGCGCGAGAACCTGCCGCTGATGCTCCAGGCCGCCGCCGAGCTGCGGCGGCGCCAGCCCGGGCTGGGCTTCGTCCTGCCTCACCTCCGCGCCGAGCGCTGGCCCCTGATCGACGCCCTGCTCGCCGACGCCCCGGTCGAGGTGGTCCGGGCCCCGGGGTGCTTCCACGCCGTGCTGCCCCGTCTCCGGGCGGCCTGGGTGGCCAGCGGCACCGCCCTGCTCGAGGTCGCCGCCCACGAGGTGCCGCCGGTGCTGGTCTACCGGCTCGGCTCGCGGCTCGCGGACTGGCTCAGCCGCCACGCCCTGGCGGTGCCCGCCGTCGGCTCCCTGAACCTGATGGCCGGCGACCGCCTGGTCCCCGAGCACGTCGGCCGCGCCCTCGACCCGGCCGCCCTGGCCCGCGACCTCGAACATCGGCTGGACGGCCCCGGCCGCGAGGCCTACCTCGAGCAGCTCGCGCCGCTGCTGCCCCGCTTCGGCCAGCCGGGCGCCGCCCGCCGCGCCGCGGCCGCCGTCGAACAGGCCGCCGCCGCCCCCCGCCCCGCCCCCTCCCATCGGAACGGAAATGGATGAATCCCCTCCCAAAGACGGCGTAGATCCGGGCATGACGGTCGACGCCCCCCCCCGCAGCCTCGAGCAAGAGCTGCTGGAGGCCGCCATCCGTGGGGATCGGAAGGCCTTCGGCGAGCTCGCTCTGCTGCACCAGCCGCGCGCGATCGCGATGGCTGCGGGCATCCTCGGCAGCCGCGAAGAGGCGCAGGACCTGGTGCAGGAGAGCTGCCTCAAGGCCTTCCGGGCCCTCGACACCTTCGTCCCCGGCCGCCCCTTCTTCCCTTGGTTCTACCGCATCCTGCGCAACGCCTGCATCCAGCAGCTCCGCCGCCGCAAGGTGCGCCGCGCCTCCTCCCTCAGCCGCCGCAACGAGGACGACGAACCGGCGCCGGAGCTCGCCGACGCCACCGCCCCGCTGCCCGAGGAGATCGTCGCCCGGGACGAGCGCAGCCACCTGGTCGGCGAGGCCTTGACCCGCCTCCCGGCGATGGACCGCGAGGTGCTCATGCTCAAGCACTTCGATGGCCTCACCTACAAGGAGATCGCCGCGGCGCTCTCCATCCCGGTCGGGACCGTGATGTCCCGCATCAGCACCGCGCGCAAGCGCCTCCGTAAGCTCCTCCCTGACCTGGCATCGTCATGAACCCGTCCCACGACAGCCCGACCTGGCCTCCCGGCGATTGTGAAGGAGTCTGCCTCTGGCTCAACGCTCGCAGCGACGGCGAGTGCACGCCCGCCCAGGAGGGGTGGCTGGCGGAGCACCTGCAAGGCTGCGCGCCCTGCTCCTTCGAGTGGGCCGCCCTCGAGCGCACCCGGCTGGCCTTCGAGCACGCCAGGCTGCGCGAGCCGGCCGACTTCGAGCGCGAGGCGCTGAGCAAGGCCCTCGGCCCGAAGCTGCTCGAGACCGCCGGCTGGTCCCTGTTCGTCGCCGGCGCCTTGGTGCTCTCGATCTTCGCCGCGATGGAGATGTTCGACAACGACGGCTCGCTGCTGCAGCATCTGGCCCTCGCCGCCGTGCTCGGCGGCCTGACCATGCTCTTCTTCCGCATCCTGCTCGAGCGCCTGCGCGTCCAGCGCCACGACCCCTACCGCGACGTCCAGCGATGATCCTGACCTCCACTGAATCCGTTCCGGGCCGCGAGGTCGTCCAGATCCTCGGGCTGGTGCGCGGCAACACCGTGCGCGCCCGCCACCTCGGCCGGGACATCAGCGCCGCCTTCCGCAACATGGTCGGCGGGGAGGTGGACGAGTACACCAAGGTCATGGCGGAGGCCCGGGAGCAGGCCCTCGACCGCATGGCGGACCAGGCCGTCGCCCTGGGCGCGGACGCCGTCGTCATGGTGCGCTTCAGCTCGGCCGAGGTCATGAAGAACGCCGCCGAGGTGATCGCCTACGGGACGGCCGTCAAGCTGAGCGGCGCTGGCGAGGACGAGCAGGCCGGCTAGGCGGAGGCCCCCGCCGCTGGATTGGCGCCGAACCCGCGCCGTCGTGGGCCGTTAAGCTATGGATTCGCATGCCCATGACGATCCTCTCGAGCCTCCTCCTGAGCCTGCCGGCCGCAGCCCTGGCCGCCCCGGCTCCCGCTGACCGCCCGGTCTCCCCTGCGCCCGCCGTCGACGCCGTCGCCCAGGGCCCCTCCGTCAAGGACCTGTTCGACGCCGAGCTCGGCCCGATGCGCGGGCTGCAGCGCGGCGACGGCTCCTACGGCGGCCGGATCGACACCGCCAACGTGGTGACCGCCATGGCGCTGTCCCCGCGGGCCTACCGCGAGGAGGACGGCCCCTTCCTGCGCGACGCGGTCTCCTGGCTGCTCGAGCGCGCGGGAGGCGAGGGCGACGCCGCCGCCGACCTGGCCACGGCCTTCGCGCTGCAGTGCGCCGACGCCGGCCGCTACCAGAAGCGCATCGCGCTGCTCTGCGACCGCGGCGGCGTCGCTCCCGCGGCGCTCCAGGCGCTCGCCGCCACCGGCCAGTGGCAGGGCGGCGAGGTCGAGGGCCTGCCCCTCCCCGGCCCCCAGGACGCCGCGGCGCTGCTCAGCGGCCTCCCGGAACACGCCGGCCTGAGCCTGCGGGCCGAGACCGCCGCCCGCGCCGGGGTGGCGCTGCGCCGGACCCAAGCCGCCCGTGAGCTGCGGCCCGAGACCGGCGACGCCTATGAGCGCGGCGTCGACTTCCTGCTCTCCACCCGAGGGGGCAGCGGTTTCTGGGAGGTCTTCGGCTCGCCCGAGCCGGGCATCTCGGCCCTGGCGGCCCGCTCCCTGCTGGGCTCGCGGCGCGAGGAGGTACGCGCCCAGGCCTACCCGGTGCTCGACTGGCTGAAGTCGATCCAGAAGGAGGACGGCTCGATCTACCAGCGCAGCCTGCCGGTCTACATCACCTCGGTCTCGATCATGGCCTTCGCCGCCGGCGGCCGCGAGGAGGACCGGGAGGCGATCGCGCGCGCCGCCAACTTCCTGCGCGCCATCCAGGCCGACGGCGGCGAGGGATACAGCGAGGCCGACAAGTACTACGGCGGCATCGGCTACGGCGGCGACCTGCGGCCCGACCTGTCCAACCTGCAGTACGCGCTGCAGGCGCTGCGCGACAGCGGCGCCGAGGCCGACGACCCGGCCTACCAGAAGGCGCTCAAGTTCTTGCAGCGGACCCAGAACCGCAGCGAGTCCAACGACGAGACCTACAAGCGGGTCGGCACCGACGAGCCGGTGCGCGCCGGCAACGACGGCGGCGCCGCCTACATGCCCGGTGACTCGCCCGCCGGCTACGTCGAGATGCCCGACGGTACCCTGGTCGCGCGCAGCTACGGCTCGATGACCTACGCGCTGCTGAAGTGCTACGTCTTCGCCGGCCTGTCGGCCGACGACCCCCGGGTGAAGGCCGCCGTGGGCTGGATCCAGCGCCACTGGACCCTCGAGGTCAACCCCGGCTTCGACGCCCTGCGGGACCCGCGCGGCGGCTTCCAGGGCCTCTACTACTACTACCTGTCGCTGGCCGAGGCGCTGACCGCCGCCGGCATCGACGAGGTCCAGGGGGCTGACGGCGCGCTCCACCCCTGGCGGGCCGAGCTGGCGGCCAAGCTGGTCGCCGAGCAGAAGCCGGACGGCTCCTGGCTGAACGAGATGGCGGACCGCTGGTGGGAGGGGAATCCGGTGCTGTGCACCGCCTACGCCCTGTCGGCCTTGCGTACCATCCGCGAGTGACCGCACTCCGCCGCGCCCGTCGTCCCGACGGCTCCCCTGCCTGGCTCTGGCGGGAAGGTGACCGCTTCCGCGACCTCTCCGCCGCTGGCCTGGCCGACGAGCTGCACGAGGTGGCCGTGCTGCTGCTCGAGGCCGAGCTGCGCGACGCGCTGCTCGCCCAGGCGCCGGAGGCCGACGCCGCCGAGTGGCCGCTGCTCCGCCCCGGCCACCCCGGCAAGGGCCTGGCGATCGGCAAGAACTTCGCCGCCCACGCCCGCGAGTTCGGCGCCGAGCCGCCCGAGGAGCTGGTCTGGTTCGCCAAGCTGCCCGAGGTCCTGATCGGCCCCGGGGAGCAGGTCCGGATCCCCGCCTGGCTGGACACTCGCGTCGACCCCGAGGCCGAGGTGGTGGTCCTGGTCGGCGAGCCGCTGCACGAGGCCGACGCCGCCACCGCCGGCGCGGCGATCGCCGCATACACCCTCGGCAACGACGTCACCGCCCGCAAGCAGCAGGGGCTCGACCGGGACCGGCACTGGCCCTGGCTGCGGTGCAAGAACATCGCCAGCTTCGGCCCGATCGGGCCGGAGTGGGTGCCGGCCAGCGCCATGCCGCCGCTCGAGGAGATCATCCTGCGCGGCCTGGTGAACGACGAGCTGCGCCAGCAGGCCTCGCTCGCCGATCTGATCTGGCGGCCGGCCGAGGCGCTAGCCGAGATCTCCCGCTGGTGCCCGCTGGTTCCGGGCGACCTGGTCTTCCTCGGCACCCCGGCCGGGGTGGCTCCGATCGCGCCCGGCGACCAGCTGGTGGTCGAGGCCGACGGCCTGGGCCGCCTCTGCAACCCGGTGGTCGCGGCTCAGGGCAGCGCGTAGACCAGGCGGCCGATCAGGCGGTCCATCGGCACCGAGCCGAAGCGGCGCGAGTCGTAGGAGACGGCCCCGTGGTCGCCCAGGGCGTAGAAGCAGCCGTGGGGCACGCGGGCGCTGAGCACCAGGGCCGGGTCGACCGCGCCCTCGGGCAGGGCCAGGGCCTGGCCGTTGACCCGCAGCAGGCCGAATTCGAAGCGGAGCTCGTCCCCGGGCAGGCCGACCAGCCGCTTGACGTAGCGGTGGCTGGGGTCCATCGGCGACTCGAAGACGACGACGTCGCCGCGGCCGAGCATCATCAGCGAGCTCGGCAGCGCCTGGTAACAGACCGTCTGTCCGTCGACCAGGGTCGGCTCCATGCTGGCTCCCTGGACCGGCGCCAGGCGATAGGTGGCGACCACGATCGGGAAGGCCAGGAACAAAAGGAGGCTGCCCGCCCGGCGAGCATGGTTGAGGAGACCGAAGCGCGAGCCGGGCGGGCAGCCATTCGGAGAATCAGGCACTCCCCTCTCTCGGCCCCGCCCAGGCCCCCTCTTGAGCCATTCCCAGGCCTTTTTGGCCCTTCCTTGAGAGCCGGGCCGGCGAGCCGGACAATGGCCGGGGTCATGGCCGCCCCTCCCGCCGTCAGCCTCGTCGTCCCGGTCTACGACGAGGAAGAGAACCTCCCCGACCTGATCGCCCAGATCCAGGCCGCCCTCGGCGAGGGCCCTCCCGGCTGGGAGCTGCTCCTGGTCGACGACGGCAGCCGGGACCGCTCCTGGGAGCTGATCGCCGCGCACGGCGCCGCCGACCCGCGCGTCCGGGGCCTGCGCTTCGCGGCCAACCGGGGCCAGACCGCGGCCTTCGCCGCCGGCTTCCGGGCCGCCCGAGGCGAGCTGGTGGTGACCCTCGACGCCGACCTCCAGAACGACCCCGCCGACATCCCGCGCATGCTCGAGCTGCAGCGCAGCGCCGACGCCGACGTCGTGCTCGGCATCCGCGCCCGCCGCAACGACAACTTCATCCGGCGCTGGTCCTCGAAGCTCGCCAACGGCTACCGGCGCTGGCGGACCCAGGACGACACCGTCGACACCGGCTGCTCCCTCAAGGTCTTCCGGACCCGCTTCGTCCGCGAGATGCCGCTGTTCACCGGCATGCACCGCTTCCTGCCGACGCTGGCGCGGATGCAAGGCGCGCGCAAGATCGAGCAGACGGCGGTCAACCACCGCCCCCGCACCCGGGGCGTCTCGAAGTACGGGGTCTGGAACCGGCTCTGGGTCGGGCTCGCCGACGTCAAGGCCGTGACCTGGATGCAAAAGCGGCACCTCGGCTACGAGGTCGCCGAACGCGTCGGCGAGGAGTGAGGCATGGATGAGATCCTGCAGGAGTGGCTGGCGAAATTCGGCGAGACCCCGGTGTGGCTGGTGCTGCTCGGGCTGGCCGGCCAGGTGGTCTTCATGTCGCGCATGGTGGTCCAGTGGATCGCCAGCGAGCGCGCCGGCGAGAGCATCATCCCGGTGGCCTTCTGGTGGCTGTCGCTCGGCGGCGCCGCCATCTTGCTGTTCTACGCCGTGGCCAAGGCCGACCCGGTCTTCATCCTGGCCCAGGCCTTCGGCTTCATCGTCTACACCCGGAACCTCACTCTGATCCGGCGCGCCGCCAGCCAAACCCCTCCGGCCGGTGGCTGAGGGCCTGCCGCCGCGCTTCACCCGCGCCGAGGGCGCGGCGCCCGAGGCTGCGGGCGAGGACCTGGCCGCGGCCCTGGCTCGGCTCGCGACCGCCGGCGAGGTGGTCAAGGACGAGCCGGAGACCCTGCTCCTGCGCGGGCAGGGCTGCTGGTGGAAGCTCTACCGGGTGCTACCGCGGCGCCGGCTGTTCGCCTGGCTCGGCCGCAGCCGGGCGCTGCGCGAGTGGCAGGCGCTCCGCTGCCTCGAGGGCGCAGGGGTGCCGGTCGCGCCGCCGGTGGCCTTCGCCGAGGACCGGCGGAGCGGGATCCTGCGGAGCTCCCTGCTGGTCACCCGCGACCTGGCCGAGGCCAGCGACCTGCGGCGGCTCTGGCAGCAGGCGGCCGAAGCGCCCGAGCGGCGCCTGGCCCTCGCGGCCGCCGCGGGGACCGCCGCCGCCGCCCTCCACGGGGGCGGCTTCGGCCACTTCCGGATGCAGCTGCGCAACCTGGTCCGAGACGAACAGGGCGGCGTCCATTGGCTCGACGCTCCCTACGCCTGCCGCTGGGCCGGGGCGACGCCGCGGCGGGTGGCGGCGGTCGACCTGGCCGACCTGTGCGGGGCCGGCTCGCCCATGACCCTCGCCGAGTCCGAGGCCTGCCTGCTAGCCTACGCCGCGAGCGCCGGCTGGGCCCCCGCAGCGGCGGCGCTCCGGAGCCGCGGCCGGCTGCCCCAGAAGCTGCGCCGCATCGCCTACTACCTGCTGGCCAACGCCACCGGCCACCGCATGCCCCCGACGCCGTGACCCTCCCCCACCGACTGGCCGAATACCACTCCCCCGAAGGGGCTCAGGAGTACCTCGAGGAGTACGAGAAGCTCCACCGGAAACTCAGCGACCGTCGCGAGCGAGCCTTGCTCGACCGCTTCTTCCGCAAGATCGGCCGCGTCGAGAGCGCCGTCGACCTCCCCTGCGGCTGGGGCCGCTACCTGCCGATGCTGCAGGAGCACGGCGCCCGCGTGATCGAGTCCGACTTCAGCGGCGAGATGCTGGAGCTGAGCCGGAGCCTGTTCCAGGCCAGCCCGGCGGCTGGACACGTGCGCGCCTTCGGCCACCAGATCCCGCTCGCCGACGGCGCCGTCGAGCTGGCCTTCTCGATGCGCCTCAATCACCACCTCGTCGACCCCGAAGTGAGGCGCGAGCACCTGCGCGAGGTGTTCCGGGTGTCGCGGCGCTGGGCGCTGTTCAGCTACTTCGACCACAACTCGGTCAAGAGCCTGACCCGCCGCATCCGCCGCCGATTCGGGGGCAAGCGGCGCCTGAAGAGCACCTTGAGCCGCAAGGCGGTCCGGGCCCTCGCGGCCGAGGCCGGCTTCGTCGTGCGCGAGGACCCGCTGCTGTTCCTGATCGGCAGCGGCCACCGGCTGGTGCTGGCCGAGCGGACCGCGGGCGCCTGATCCAGGGCAGGCGCCGGCGCGCGGCGACGCACCGGGGTTCAGCGGCCGCCAGGGCCTCCGGCGCCGGGCCAGACCGCCGGCTCGACCCCGTCCAGGCTCGCCGGCCGGGTGCCATGGCGGACCGTGACCGTCGTCGCCACCCCGCCGCGGACGTGGAACTCGCCCCGGACCTCCATCCAGATCGGAGCGACCGCCGCCACCAGGTCGGCCAGGATCTGATTGCTGACGTCCTCGTGGAAGTGGCCCTCCTGGCGGAAACTCCAGAGGTAGAGTTTGAAGGATTTGAGTTCGAAGCAGGAGGAATCCGGCACATAGCGCACCCGGATGGTGGCAAAATCCGGCTGCCCGGTCTTGGGGCAGACACAGGTGAATTCCGGGGTCACCGACTCGACCAGGTAGTCCTGGTCCGGCCGGGGATTGGGGAAGGTCTCGATCGCGGCGGGGTCGGCCATGGCGTCCGGCGTTAGCTTACTTCTGCGCAGTAACGGAGATTCGGGGTCAAATTTCTTGCGAGATCCACGCGAATCCCCATATCGTAGATTCAGACTTCCTTAGTAGCGTTGTGCGCCCCTTCGCATGACACCTTCCTTCCCCTGACTCGAAGAGGAGAATTTCTCTGATGCGAATCCTTGCTCTCTCCGTCCTCGGCCTCCTGGCCGTCGCTGCCCCGGTCTCGGCCCAAGTGGTCACCGAGGTTCCGGCCATGACCGTGGCGAACTCTCAAATCGACATGGACGCCCTGCCCTTGGGCGCCACCTCGACCGCCGCCCTCAACGCGGCCGGCACCAATGGCGGCGCCACCATGGCCGCCCTGACCATGACCCCGAAGCCGGCGGCCGCGGGGATCTACAACACGCAGGTCTGCGGCTACGCGCTGGCTGCCGGTTCCGGTTCGGGTGGCTCCACCCCGACCATCATCGACGCTTCGGGTGGCGCGCCCTTCGACGCCATGTACGTCTCGATCGACTTCGGCGCCCCGGTGACCGAATTCGGCATGATGATGGGCGACTGGATCGGCCCGGCCGTGCTCAGCTTCTACTCCAATGGAATGCTGATCTACACCCACAGCTCCTCGACCTTCACGCTGTGCGGTGACCAGTTCTACCAGATGACTGGCGGTACCTTCGACCGCGTCGACATCGACGCCTCGACGACCGCCGGTAACTGGTGCCTGATGAACCTGTACATCGAGCAGACCGGACCTCCTGGCCCGACCCTCTCGATCGCCAACCTGGTCGCGGGTGGCACCACCACCATCTCGGCCTCCAACTGCACCGCGGGCGGCCTGGTCCGCACCGGCTACTCCATCTTCGGTGGTGGCCCGACCACGACTCCCTACGGCGACCTGCTCCTGAGCCCGCCCTACACCGAGCTGCCGGCGATGACCGCCAACGCGACCGGTGACGCGAGCATCAGCGCTCCGGTCCCGGCCGGCACCACTGGTGTCGCCGTGTGGCTGCACGCCATGGACGTCGGTAGCCTGACCTTCACCAACGGCCTCGCCGAAGTCATCGGCTAGACCGCGACCGTCCCGCTCCCTTACGGGACACACCGCCGCCCGGGTTCGCGCCCGGGCGGCTTCTCTTTTGCCGGAGCGAGCCGATGGAGCGCGGAATCCTGTTCGATCAGGGTGACCGGCGGTGTGATAAGGGAGACGCCGCCCGCTCCGCGCCCATGCCCCCGCCCCCCCTCAGCGCCGCCCAGATCGAGGAGATGCTCAGCCACCGCGAGTGGCTCGAGGGGCTGGCCTTCCGCTTGATCGGCAACCACGCCGACGCCGAGGACGTGGTCCAGGAGGCCTTCCTGCGCACCCTACGCCGTCCGCCCCGGCGACCGGGGCCGCTCGGCGCCTGGCTGGCCCAGGTGACGCGCAACCTCGCCGCCAACCTGGGCAGGTCCCGAGCGCGGACCGAGCGACGGATCCGGGACCGCTCGGCCGCCGCCAGCGCTGAAGCGAAGCACGAGGCCGATCCGGTCCTGGAGTCGGTCCAGAAGGTGGAGACCGAGCAGCTGCTGCTCGAGGAGCTGATGCTGCTCCCGGAGGTGGAGCGGGACGTGCTCCTGCTGCGCTTCGAGCGGGAGCTGCCCTTCGCGCGCATCGCGCAGGAGCTTGACGGCACCGAGGCCGGGGTGCGGCAGCGGTCTGCCCGGGCCGTCGACCACCTGCAGCGGCGGCTGGGTCTGCGCATGGGGAAGGACTGGCGGCAGACGCTGGGCATGGCCTTCGGCCTGCCCCTGCGCACCGGCGTCCCGGTCTTGACGCTGACCGGGGCGATCGCGGCAGGACTGGCGGTCTCGGCCGGAGCCTTGTGGCTGCTCTTCGCCGCCGGGAACGCCGCCGATGAAGCGGAGCCCGAGACGGCGGCGGCGGCCTCCCCGCCCCCTCGCAGCGCGCTCCGTGATGCCAGCGCCGCGGCCGCCGAAGCAGCGGAGGAGACCCGGCTGCTCGGCCCGCTCGCCCCCGCCGCGCCTCCGCTCGGAGCGCGCTGGTCTTGGTCCGGTCGCGTCGTCGAGGTCGACGGCACGCCGGTCGGCGGCGCCGAGGTCCGGGCGACCTGCCGCCGGCTGCGGCGGAGCGTCGTCGCCGGAGCGGACGGCCGCTTCCTGATGCCGCTCGACGCCGAGTGGGATCCGGACGCGACCTCCCTGATCGCCAACGCCCCGGACCTGGGGGTCGGACACCGCCTCGAACTGCTCGGCGTCCCCGCTGGACAGCAGCTAGACCTCATCCTCGAGCGAGGCTCGGGTCACCAGCGAGTCCTGGTCGTCGATCCGGAGGGCCGACCGCTGGCCGGGGTCGGAGTCTCGGCGTCGCAGAACCAGCGCATGGCCCAGCGACTCTCGGACAGCGACGGCCTGGCCCGCTTCCTGCTGCCCCCTGACCGCAGCTTCTCGGTCTCTGCGGGGGTCGGCTTCGGGAGACCGGTGAGCCGGTCGCGCTCCGGGACCACGTCTCTGCATGCCCTCCGCAGCAACCCGGCCCCCCTGCGGCTGGAGGTCGTCCCCTACGCCACCCAGTTCCGCCTCCGCGCGGTGGAGGCGCAGGCGCAGACGCCGGTCGCCGCAGCCGCCTTCCTCTGGCGGCAAGAGATGGGGTGGCTGCTCGACGACACCGCTCCCTTCCACGAGCTGCCGACCGCGGGACCGGGCCTGCTCGACCACCGCCACCCCTCGCCCGGGGACGCCATTGGCGTCTGGATCGAGGCGCCGGGTCTCTACCCGCGGCACGTGGTGTTGAATTCGGACGCACCAGGCTTCGCCACGGTGCCGCTGCGCCCGCCGGATCCCGGCCAGCTCACCGTGCTCGACGGCGACTCGCGGCCGGCTGCCGGGGTCGAGGTCGCGTGGTGGGTCGACCGGCCCTCCCACGCCATCGAGCCCCGCTTCACCAGGGGCCTCGGCGGCTCCGCGGTCCGCGGGCGGGCGGCGGCGGACGACAGGGGGAGGCTGACCCTGCCGCTGCCGGCAGACTTGAGCGACTGTCGGCTGAGCTTCGAGGCCAGTCGCGGCGGGAGCCTCGTGGCCGAGGTTGGGGGCGTCGAGGCCTCCCTGCTTCCGGCCGACCGGGACTGGGTCTGGCAGCTCGCGCCGCCGCGCCTCCCCGTCGAAGCGGTCGTGCTCGACCATTCGGGGGCTCCTCTCGCGGGCGTCGCCGTCTTCGTCAACCTCGGCTCGGTGACGCCCTTCGACGACCTCAGCCGGACCTTCGAGGGGAAGCGGTCGAACGCCGCCACCGGCGCCCGAACCGACGCGGTGACCGACGCCCACGGCGTCGCCCGGTTCCAACTCGACCCTGGCGCGGTGCTGCGGTGGAGCTTGAAGCCGGGGAACCAGGACCCGTCCTTCAGCTTCAGCCACGGCCCGCGCGAGCCTGACACTCTGCCGCTGGCCGGGAGCTTCCGGCGCGAGTTCCGGACCGGTCACGGGACTCGGAAGGTGACCGGCAGGCTGCTCTACGCGGACGGATCTCCAGCGGTCGCCGGCATGGTGGTCGAGGCCTTCCTGGTGGATGGCAGCACCTCGCCAGGGCTGGAACGGGTCGCGGGCACGCAGGTCGTCGAGGACGGGCGCTTCACCCTGACCCTCCTGCCGGAAGCCTCGGTCGAGCTGAGGGTCCAGGACTGGACGGAGACCATCGCCCGCTACTCCATGGAGGCCGGCGCCGTCGACCCCGTCTACTGGCTCCCGAACTTCCGGCGCCTCACGGTGCACCCGATCGACCCGGAGACCTCGCAGCCGATGGTCGCCGACGTGCGCTGCGAGATCTACCTGGATTCGGGCGACGAGTTCCGCCTGAGCACCCAGGACGGCGAGAGCATGGACTTCGACCAGCTGCCCCGCTCGCCCGGGTGGCTGTTCTGCTACGTCTTCCCGGACGGGCTGCCGGTGGCGCGCCGGCTGCAGGGAGGAGAGCCGGAGTTCTTTGCCTTCCTCCGCGCCGGCCGGCTGGCGCGGGTCCCGATCGTCGGCTACTCCGGCGACCAGCTCCCCGAGGGCGTCCTCTGCACCTTGGAGGGCGAGCTCCCTGGCGACCCCTCCTGGACGCGGCGGCGATACCTCGACGAGAATGGCCAGGTGATCCTGCGCGGCGCCCCGCAGGGCTCGTTCCGAGTCCAGCTGCGCGACCGGGATTGGGAGCCGATCGGGCCGCCGATCCCCTCTGAGGACTGATCGCAGGGCGCCGAGAAAGGGCGGTCACAGCCTCCGGCCGGCGGTGTGAGGGAGGGACGAGGCGGCGCGCGGATGCGCCCCCTCCATCCCTCTCCCCTCGAACCCCGCTCCCTCTCTCGCTCCCCTCACCGCGGCCCGACACCCCCCGAACGAATGGCGACCGACCGCTGCCCCTTCTACCAGCGGCAGGCCTTGCGCCTGCGCCTCGTCCCTGAGGGCAGGAGCGACCAGCGTCCGGCCGCGGTGGAGCCGATCGCCTGGTGCGACCACCCGAATCACTCTCCGCACCCGCGGAGCTTCGCCACTGGATTGCTCAGCAAGTGCGAACTGGAGTGCCAGGGGCAACTCGATCGGTGCCGGCTGCCCCTGGCCGAGTTCATGGACGTGTAACCGGTCGCCTCGGCTCGCGGAACTCGGAAGGAGGCTATCCTGGAGCCGCCGGTGCCCCCCTCGCGGGTGCTCCCGGCGTCTTCCCGCTCCTCTTCCATCAGCTTTCCCAGCCACCGACCATGAATCCCAGCCCTGGCCCCGAGAAGATCATCGGCACCTTCGACGTCTCTGGAGAGGACTGCACGATCAAGTTCTCCCTCAAGATCACCTACCAAGGCGGCCAAGCCACGGTCGAGTTCCAGGGCGACGTCACCGGCTCGGGCTCCACGCCCGCCAATGAGCGGCAGGAGCGAAAGTCCGGCACCAAGAACTGCGGGGAGGCCACGTGCAAGGCCAAGGTCCAGCCCAAGACCGGAGAGACCTGGTCCTCGGTCAACGCCGTCGAGGACTTCGAGGTGGAGGTCGTCTGAGGCCACCCGCCGAGGATGATGTCCGGTATCTTCGGCGGCGGTGTCGAGGGAATGGGGCGGCTCCCGCCCCGGCCCCCACCTGTCCACCCTCCCGCCCATGAGCACCGGCATCATCACCGTCGAAGAGCTGCTCAGCCACCGCCAGTGGCTGTCCTCCTTGGCCTACAGCCTGGTCGGCAACCGAGACGACGCCGAGGACCTGGTCCAGGCGACCATGGTCAGGGCGCTGGAGAACCCGCCCCAGCAGCAGGACCGGATCCGCGGCTGGCTGCGCTCGGTGGCCCGCAACACCGCCTTCAACCTCTACCGCTCCCGCCGGCGGGAGAATCGACGGACCGCGGCCCTGAGCGGCCGGGCGGAGGTCCTGGAGCGGGTGGTCAAGGACCCGGTCGCCCAGTCCGTCGAGCGGCACGAGATGGAGCGGCTGGTCTTCGCCGCGGTCGACCGACTGAGCGAGGCCCAGCTGATCCCGCTCCGGATGCGCTTCATCGAGAAGCGGCCCTTCGAGGAGGTCGCGGCGGCCCTCGAGGTGTCCGAGGCCGCGGCCCGTAAGCGCGTGAGCCGGAGCCTGGAGACGCTGCGGCAGCGCCTCCGGACGGAGCTCGGCGAGAACTGGCGCCAGAAGCTGTCCGCCGCCTTCGGCTTCAGCCTGCCGTCGGTGGCGGCGCCGCTCGGCCCGCTGCTGGCCGCCGCCGGCGTGATCGTCGTGCTCGGAGGCCTCGCTTGGCAGCTGCTCCCGGACCCAGCGGGCATCGCCGAGGGGGGGCCGGCCATGGCCGCCTCCGCCCCGACTGAAGCCGCCGAGGACCCGGAGCTGGCTCCGGACCAGGATCCGGCCCCGGCCGCCTCTGAGACGCCGCTGGAATCCCGGACCGTGATCCCGCTCACGACGCCCGGACCAGCCTCGACCGAGGCCGCCGCCGACACCGCCGCCGCCGTCGAGGCGCCGCCGTCGCTTCCCGCCAACGGCGCGGCCTCCACGGCCATCGCCGTCGACCCCATCACCGGCGCGCCGATCCCCGGGATCGGCTTGGGCGCCGGCCGAGATGGCACGGTCCGGTCCGCCGCCACCAAGGCGGACGGCGTGGCCGACTTCCTGCTCACCGGCGTTCGGCCCTATCTCGTCCGAACCGTGCCTGAGCGAGGGACCCGCCACGGCATCGTCGCCGGCATCGACCAGCACCAGCTGAGCCCCGGCCGCTCCCCCGATGACCCGCTGCGGATCCCGGTCTGGGCGGCGCCCGACCGCATCCGCCTGCAGGCGCTGCTCCCCGGCACCCGCGCTCCGGCGCTCGACGCCCGGGTCTGGCTGGTCGAGCAGTCGCCCACGGTCTGGCGCGGACCGGCGCACGCCCGGCCGCTGGCCGCGAACTCCGGCAAGGTGGATCTGCCGAACCCTTCCCTCGCGCGCCGCAGCGCGGTCTGGGTGGAGCTGGAGGGCTATCTGCGCCAGTGCCTCATCCTGGACCACTTCGACTCCCCGCCGGCCGAGGTCGAGTTGGTCCCGGCCACCGAGGCCAGGATCACCCTGCTCGACGCCGACCAGCGCCCCATGGGCGGAGCGGAGGTCTCTTGGTCCCGGTATTTCGACTGCCTCAGCCTGGCTCCGGACCGAGAGCCGTCCGCTGAGGAGCGGGGCGTGGCGGTGCTCGACCAGAACGGCGTCTTCTCCGTTCCCGTCCCGACCGACCTCGAGAACTTCAGCTACCACTTCCGGGTGACGGTGAACGGGCAGGAGGTGGAGCAAGGGGGCGTCGACGGCGGAGTCATCGGGCCGGACTACCAGTACCTATGGAGGCTGCCGCCCCCGCCCGCACCAGACGCGCCAACGCCGACGGCGGTGACCGCGACCCTCTCGGGCACGCTCTTCGAGGCAGACGGCCGGACCGCGGCATCCTCGGTGCTGGTCGAGGTGCGCGTCCGCGGCTCCTCACAGAGCCTCGGCTTCGCCGCGCTCGCTCCGGAGGGACGCTTCCACTTCCCGCAGCTGCCGATCGGGCCGCTGACCTTGGTGGTGAGCGAAGCCGGACACGACTTCCACCGAGTGGCGCTCGACCTGCCCGCGGAAGGCCTCAACCTCCACCTCCCCGGCTACCGGTCCGTCAAGGTCTCCTCCTGGGATCGAGCGCTGCAGCCGATCCAGGACAAGGTCGAGGTCCTGCTCGATCCCGCCGACGGCAACGCCGTCCGAAGGGCGGCCCGCGGCGACGGCGAGCCCCTGATCTTCGACCGCGCACCCACCGCCCCGTTCTGGGTGGCCGCGAGGATTCAGGAGGACGGCGAGTGGACCGCCCAGCGGGTGCCGGCCGGCGCCACCGACTGTGGCTTCGAGCTCCGGCCGGGGCGCGTCGCTCGCCTCGCGGTGGAGTTCGAACCCGGAGAGCTGCCGGACGGAGTCCGCTGCTACCGCGTCGAGGAGGACCTGGAGAATCCGCTCTGGCGGACCCGGCGAGAGGTCAACGCCAAGGGCGAGCTCTGGATCTACGGCGCCCCGCTCGGCGACTTCTGGGTCGTGTTCCGCGACGACGAAGGGCGGGAGGTCCGGGAAGCAGTGCTGGTTCAGTAAGACTGGCTCGCCCCAACGCTCTTTTTCTGCCCGAAGATCTAGACCGGGTCACTAGCCCGCCACCCATTCTCGTATTCACTGGAGACTCTGCATTGAAGAACGTACTGATTCTCGCCCTCTTGACCGTCATCCCCCTCGGCTTGCTCGATCCTGTGTCGACCGGCACTTCCCCTGGATTGGCCCTCCAAAGCCCTGAGGAGGAAATCGTCTTCGTTGGGATTAAGAAAGGCGCCTTCGAGGACAACTACCGAGCACAGGAGATGTCGATGTGGTGCTGGGCAACTTCCATTGAGATGGTGCTCGACCACTCCGATATCGCCGTCGAAGCAGGCCAGATCGTCAGATTGGTCAAAGGAGCTGGCTTCAATGCACCTGGCAATCCATTCGAAATGGTCCAGGCCACGAACCAGTTCGTTCAGACCACTAGCGGGAAGACAGCGGTGCTTTCAGGGCAGTTCGTTGGAGGCCACCCGATTCCAAACGTCATGTATAACCACTTGAAACGCGGCAAGCCCTTTGTTCTCACGTATCAGCAGGGATGGTCGATGGGCCACGCGGTAGTTGTCCATGGAATGGACATTCGGATCGTGAGAGGCCGACGAGGCATGGAGATCCACCCCGTGACGTATTATGTTGCTGACCCCTTGCCTCAGCGCCAGGTGATGACTCCTCACAGTCCGTTCCCGCAGGTCCAATTCGATGAGTCGCTGAAATTCAGGCAGTGTGGTTTCCGGGGAGCAATGGGCTCCAGCGGTGCCCGAAGTGATGCGTTTCCCGGGGTAATCACCGGGGCGATCTTCACCGAGGCCACGCTATTTAATTAATCGGGATCATTGTTGGTCCCAGTGGACCGACGCTTGGCCTTGCCGCCCTCCGCCCAGACCACTTAGT
>CAYZXS010000052.1:3746-24407 GCA_964482495.1 uncultured Planctomycetales bacterium | reverse complement strand
ACCACCCGCCGCGCTTCCCGGACACGCCGCCGTCCGGCTGGTGCTCCTGGTACTGCTTCGGCCCGCGCGCCACCGCCGAGGACATCCGCAGCAACCTCAGCTGGCTGTCGGAGCACGCGCCGGCCCTGCGCTACGTCCAAATCGACGACGGCTACCAGGCGGCGATGGGGGACTGGACCACCACCGGCGACGCCTTCGGCGGCGGCGTGCACGAGGTCCTACGCGAGATCCGCGAGGTCGGCTTCGAGCCGGCGATCTGGGTCGCGCCCTTCATCGCCCAGGAGGACTCCCAGCTCTTCCGCGAGCACCCGGACTGGTTCGTGAAGGCGCCGGACGGTTCTCCGCTCCGCTCCAGCGACGTCAGCTTCGGCGGCTGGCGCTTCGGACCGTGGTACTGCCTCGACGGCACCCACCCCGAGGTCCAGGTCCACTACCGCGAGCTGTTCCGGCTCATGCGCGAGGACTGGGGCTGCAGCTACTTCAAGCTCGACGCCACCTTCTGGGGCATGATGCACGGCGGCAGCCACCACGACCCGGACGCCACCCGCGTCGAGGCCTACCGCCGCGGCATGCAGGCGATCCTCGACGGCGCCGAGGACGCCTTCGTGCTCGGCTGCAACCACCCGATCTGGCCCTCCTTCGGCCTCATCGACGGCTCACGCAGCTCGATGGACGTCGGCCGCAAGTGGGGTAACTTCCGCCGCACCGGCCGCGAGAACCTGCTGCGCAATTGGCAGAACGGCCGCCTGTGGTGGAACGACCCCGACTGCCTGCTGCTGACCGGCGAGCTCTCCGACGCCGAGTTCCAGTATCACGCCAGCCTGCTCCACGCCACCGGCGGCATGCTGCTCTCCGGCGACGACCTCCCGCAGCTCAGCGAAGGACGCGCCGCCATGCTGAAGCAGTTGGCGGCGCCGACCGGGGTGCCGGCCAGCTTCGCCGACCACGGGCTGGAGGTCGGTGTGATGGAGCTGGACGGCGAGCAGCGCGTCTTCTTCTTCAACGCCACCGACCAGCCGGCTTCGCGGGGCTGCGAGCTCGACCAGCTCAGCCAGGTCCACGACTTCTGGACCGGAGAGGACCTCGGCCCCTTCCGTGGCCGGCTCGAGCTGGAGCTGCCGCCCCGCTCCGCGCGAGTGCTGCGCTGCGCCCCGCTCGGCGAGCCCCTGGCCTCCCCCCTCGACCAGGATCACAGCCCGGGATAGAGCTCCTCCTGGCACGCCGGGCAGATGCCGTGCGAGAATTGGGTCCCGGTCTCCTGGTTGATGTAGGTCTCGAGCGGGTGCCAGTGGTCCTGGTCGTCGCGGATGCGCTTGCAGTTGGCGCAGATCGGCAGGATCCCGCGGAGCACACGGATCTCCTCCAGGCTCTGCTGGAGCTTGCTGTAGATCATGCTGTTGCGAACCGCCAAGCCGACCTGCTCGCCGACCATCTGGAGGAAATCGATGAGTTCGCTGGAGAGGCGGTCGGGCTGGCGGTCGTTGAGCTGGATCAGGCCGATGATCTCGCCCTCGGTGCGGATCGGGACCAGGGCGACCGACCGGAAACCGCAGGAGTTGCAGTAGTTGCGGGTCCGGCCCTGGCGATCCTCCTCGTCGGTCTCCGCGAGCAGGGCGTCGGTGTCATTGGTCCAGAAGCTCCCCTTGGTCGAAAAGAAGGGGAGCTCTGGGTCGGTGCGGCCGCGGATGACGTTGCCGCACATGCAGTCCAGCTCGCAGACGCCGCTCTCCGGGTCCCGGATCCGTTCGCCGGCCCTGTCCTTGCTGCACAGGTGGTTCTCCCGCTGGATGAAGGTCTGCGAGAAGCCATCGTGCACGAAGTAGGGGTAGTCCTCTCCGTCGCGCAGCCGGACGCTCACGGCCGCGCACCCGGAGAGCGCCTGGACTTGCCGGATGACGACCTGCATTGCGTCGCGGAGGTCCACGAAGTGGTTCAGCTCCGCGCAGATCCGCATGAGCGCCGTCTCCCGCTGGAGGGCCGATTCGAGATCCGCGACCGATTGGGGCATGGAGGGCTCCCGCTTCCCCGGGTTCCCAGGAGCCGCCGCCTCCGCCGCCGTGGAATCAGCCAGGTCGTCCCCGGCCGATGTCGTTGGTGGGGTCGAAGCACCGCGCCGGCTCACGTCTGGGGAAGACCGGGCCATATTATCCCGGGAGCGGGGGGGAGGCGGCGATCCTGCCGCGGATCGGCCCGCCGCGGGGCGCCTGGATCCTCACCGGGCGCCCCTGCCGGGCTCAAGGCACGATCGTGAAGCTGGCCGGCATGCTCGAGCGCGTCCACCAGCCCCAGGGGTAGCCTGCCAGCGCCGCTACGGTGTAAGTCCGACCGAGCAGCGAGCCGGGCAGGCCGGCCGGGAAGTTGAAGCGGCAGGTGCCGCGCCCCGCGTTGTTGAGCATGCCGCTGGTCCCGGTGACGAAGGCCGGGTAGCCGCCGTTGTAGGTGTCGTAGACGGTCTGGTCGTAGGCGAGCGGCAGCAGGATCGTGGGGCTGACCGGCAGGTAGCCGACCCCGGAGGAACCGGTGATCACGCGGTATTCCTGGAAGGCCGCCTCGGTGGTGAAGTCGAGGTCGAGCTGCACGGTGCCGCCGGTGGCGAGGGAGACGGCGCTCGTCGAGGCGCTCATCACCGGCTGGAACTCGATGCGGTTCAGGATCAGGGTGTCGTCCCCGTCCGTGGCCGCGCCGAAGATCTCGTGGACCCCGTCGGCGTCGAGGTCCCTGGCGGGGAAGGCCCAGGCTTCCTCGATCTCGGGGTCGGGCACGGCGACGCCGTAGATCACCTCGAGGGTGGCGCCGGAGTGCACCGCAGCGTCGTAGACCGTGCCAGCGGCGAGCCACGCACCGGTCCCGCCGATCAAGTCCTCGACGCCATCCCCGTCCTGGTCGCCGACGGCGAACCAGGTATCCGAGTTGGGCATGGTGCGGAGGACCTGGCCCGTCGCCCCGTCGAGGATGTGTTCGATGGTCAACACCTCCTGGACGCCGTCGCCGTTCGTGTCCTGGAGTGCCTCCGCCCAGTATCCGACGTCGTCGCCGTTCGGGTCGATGTAGGCCCAGATCGTGGCCCCGGTGGACCCGGAGACCGCGCGCAGCTCATCCTGGCCGGTGATGCCGATCAGGGCGTCCGGGGTGCCGTCGCCGTTCAGGTCATCGACGCCGAGGACGAGACTGCCGAGTTCATCACCGTTGGCGATGCCATCGAGCTGCCACAGGGGCGCGCCGCCGGGGCTGGCGCCGGAGTACAGGTAGGCGGAGCCGGCTCGCCACATCCCGCTCGGGTGTGCTCCCGGCAGGCCCACCAGGACCTCGCCGATGCCGTCGCCGTCGACGTCGCCGATGCCGGAGAGCTCCACGGTGTAGAACTCCCAGCGCGATACGGGGCGCGGGATGGTGCCGAAGTGGCTGCCGTCGGCGCCGGAGCGCAGGTGGATCTCGGCGGGACCGGCGAGCAGGAGGTCGCCCTTGCCGTCAGCGTCCAAGTCCTCGTGGCCGGCGATCTGGGTGTAATAGCCACCCGAGTAGGTGGTGCTCCAAATCATGGCGCCGGAGACGCCGGAGTGGGCGCTGAGCTCGGTGCTGCCACCCCAGGGAGTCATGTCGGTCACAGCCAGGTCGGGCCAGCCGTCGCCGTCGAAGTCCTCGCTGACGATCGGGACGGGGTCGCCGCCGAAGTAACCGATGGCCCAGAGGTCGACGTCGAGTTCGACCGACCAGTCCTCCTGTTCGAGGCCTGGGCTCATGACGATCGGGGACTGGGCCGCCGCGGGAACGGCGAGGAGGAGGGGGAAGAGCATGCGGAAGGGGGAGAGAGCGAGCATGGGATTCTGTTTGGGAGGCCACGCGCCCGCCGCCGGTGAGAAGCGCAATCCGACTTCAAAGAACGGCGCTGGTGGGATCGACGGGCGCTCCGCCGGAGGGGGAGCCCCCCGAAGCTAACACGCCCTCCAGCCGCCGGATCCGGCTTCCGGGGGATCAGGCTCCTCGCCCGGAATCTGCCACCACCCGCCCGTCCAGCAGCCGCACGACGCGCTGCGCCCGGGCCGCGATCGCCTCGTCGTGGGTCACGGTGATCACGGTCCGGCCCTCGGCGTGCAGCTCCTCGAGCAGCGCCACGATCTCGGCGCCGGAGGCGCTGTCGAGGTTGCCGGTGGGCTCGTCGGCCAGGATCACGCGGGGCTGGTTGGCTAGCGCACGGGCGATCGCGACCCGCTGCTGCTGGCCGCCGGAGAGCTCGGAGGGCCGGTGCTCGGCGCGGTCTGCCAACCCGACGCGCTCTAGCAGTGCAGCCGCCCGCCGCCGCCGCTCGGCCGCCGCGACCCCGGCGAAGCGCATCGGCATCGCCACGTTCTCCCAGGCGGTGGCCCGCGGCATCAGGTGGAAGCGCTGGAAGACGAAGCCGAAGGTGGCGCAGCGCAGCGCCGCCAGGGCGTTGATGTCCAGGCCGCCGATCTCGCTGCCCTCGAAGCGGTAGCGGCCGGCGCTCGGGGTGTCGAGGCAGCCGATCAGGTGCATCAGGGTCGACTTGCCCGAGCCCGAGGGGCCGAGCAGCGCCGCCGCTTCGCCGGCCTCGATCGTGAGGTCGACCTCGCGCAGCGCGTGCACCGCGCTGCCGCCGACCCGGTAGTCCTTCGAGACGCCTTCGATCTGGATCATGCTCATTCCTCCCTCAGCACCTCCACCGGGTCCAGCGCCGCCGCGCGCCGCCCGGGCAGCCAGCCGGCGACGGCGCCGACCGTCGCCAGGATCGCCGTCACCGACAGCGCCACGCCCCAGGACACCCGCGGCTCGCCGAGGTAGCTGCGGACCTCGAAGTCCAGCGGGACCCCGGCGGCCAGCTCCAGCAAGAGCGCCGCCGCCGCCATTCCGGCCAGGCCGCCCGCCAGGGTCAGGATCAGGCCCTCGGCCAACCGCGCCGCCGCCACCTGCCGCGGCGGCGCCCCGATCGCGATCTGCACCCCGAGCTCCCGGCGGCGCTCCTGGACCATCAAGAAGATGACGTTGCCGACGCCGACCGCCGCCACCAGCAAGCCCAGCAGCCCGACCACGACCACGAGCGCTCGGTTGCTGCTGGAGATCGTCGCCACCATCTCCTCGAGCTCGACCACGCTGAAGACGCCGACGGCGTCGCGGTCGGCCGGGTCGAAGCGGTGGCGGGCGCCGAGCACGCGGCGGATGGCGCGCGCGGCGCGGGCGTCGTCAGCGGGGTCGTGGAGCTGCGCGACCAAGTACTGCGCCCGCCGCTGTCCCATCAGCTCGCGGTAGACGCTTGCCGGCATCGCGATCTTGTCCGGCTCTGCGCCGTTGTTGTTGGTCAGCACGGTGCGCGCGGCGAGCACGCCGATGACGGTGAAGGGCCGGTTCCAGATGTGCACCGTCTCGCCCAGGCAGTCCTGGTCCCCGAACAGCCGGTCGCGGACGCGGTGGCCAAGGAAGGCCACCCGCCGCCGCTGGCGGTCGTCCTCGAGGTTCAGATAGCGGCCGCCGGGCTCGGGCAGCTGGTTGCGCAGCTCGCCGAAGCTGGCGTTGGTGCCGATCAGCGTCACGTTCATCTGCCGGTCGCGGTAGCGCGCCGGGTTGCCGAGCATGCGGCTGTGCTCGACGCTGACCGCGCGCACCTCGGGCACAGCGCGCGCGATCAGCTCGGCGTCCTCCTGGCCGAGCGGCAGGAAGCGGCCGGCGGGAAGGCCTTGGAACGGGGCCGAGGTGAAGCCGCTGGTCACCCGCACGAGACTCGGGCCGTAGTTGACCGCCACCTGACGCATTGAGGTGACGAACTCCCAGCCGAAGCTGACCAGCAGGGTCAGGCTGAGCGTGCCCCAGGCCACGCCCATCGACACCAGGGCGTTGCGGCCCTTGTCGGCCCACAGGTCGCGGAGCATCAGGCGCAGCGCTTCCATGGCTCAGCCGGCGAGGGCCTCCACAGGGTCCATGCGGGCGGCGCGGCGGGCCGGGAAATAGCCGGCGGCGGTGCCCGCGGCGGCCAGGAGGGTGACGGTCAAGGCCGCGACCGGCAGCGACACCCGGGGCCGGCCGACCGCCTCCGTGAGCGGCGTCGCGGCGATACCCTCGGCCAGCCCCCAGGCCAGCAGGAAGCCGAGCGCGCCGCCGCAGACCACCAGCGCCAGCGCTTGGCCGAGGTACTCCAGCAGCACCCAGCGTGGCCGCGCTCCGACCGCCATCTGGATGCCGATCTCGCGCCGACGCTGCTGCACCAGCACGAACATCAGGTTGCCGAGGCCGATCGCGCCCACCAGCAGGGTGAAGACCCCGGCGCTGCCGAGCAGCAGGTCCATCGCCAAGAAGGCGGTCGCGCGCATCTGCTCCTGCGCGGTCAGGTCCCACAGCTCCAGCGCCTCACGGTCGGCGGGGTCGAAGCCGGCCAGCGGGCTGAGCGCGGCGTAGACCTGGCGCACCACCTGCTCGTGGTCGGCGCCGGGGACGGGCCGAAACACGAAGTTCTCGACCAGCCGGTCGCCGAAGACCTGCTGGAAGCAGCTGGTCGGGATCGTGATCCGCATGTCGTCCATGCCGCCGTAGTCGCCGTTCTGCTGCTGCGGCCGCTTGACCCCGATCACGGTGAATGGCGCGCCGCTGAGCTGGAAGCGGCGGCCGACTGCTTGCTGGGTGCCGAACAGCTCCTCGGCGATGCGGTCGCCGAGGAAGGCCACCCGCCGCGCCCCGTCGAGGTCGGGCTGGTTGAGGAAGCGCCCGCCCGGCTGCGGCGGCATGCCGCGCAGGGCGCCGAAGCTGGGGTCGACGCCCGAGACGTTGGTGCGCAGTAACCGGTCGCCGGCGGCGACGTTCTCCCAGCGGATGAATTCCGGGCTGGCGGCCTCCAGCTCGGGCACCAGCCGCGGCAAGGCGCGGACGTCTTCGACCCTCAAGCTCAGCCGGCGGCCAGCGGGGAAGCCGCGGTAGGAGATCGAGCTGCGCTGCGGCCAGGCAATGACGATGCCGCGGCCCAGCGCCGCCGACTCGGTCTCCAGCTTCTCGCGCAGGCCGGTGCCGAAGGCCAGCATGGCGACGATGCCGAAGGTGCCCCAGGTCAGCCCGAGCAGGGTCGACAGCACCCGCCCGCGCTGCGCGCGCAGCAGGCGCAGCCAGTCGCGGGGCAGGGTGGGGAGCGGCACGGGGGAGGGGTGGGCCCTGGTCTAGAGCCGCTCCAACACGGTCTCGCCTTCCCTTAGGCCGGCGCGGATCTCGACCGTCATGGCGTCGCTGAGGCCGGTCTCTACCTGGCGCTGCTCGGGGCCGTCGGCGCCATCGACCAGCACGTAGGCGCCGTCGGCGCGGAAGTCGATCAGCCGCTCCGGCAGCACCAGCGCGTCGTCGACGCGGTCGATCTCGATCGTGGCGGTGGCGGAGTAGCCCGAGCGCAGGGTCAGGTGCGCCGGCGCCACCAGCTTCAGCTTGATATCGAAGACGGTGGCGTTGTTGACCGAGCGCGCGCGCAGCGAGATCTCCTCCAGGGTGCCGGGGATCGGCTCGCCGGGCAGGGCGCCGGCGGTCAGGGTGGCGGGCATACCCTCGCGCAGCAGGCCGACGTCGGACTCGGCGACGGTGCCGCGGAACAGCGGCTGGTCGAGGTCGGCGATGGTCATCAGCACGGTCCCGGTGCCGTAGCTGCTGGACGGCACCACCGGCGTGCCGAGCTCCACTGGAACGTCGATCAGGTGGCCGTCGATGGGGGAGCGGACGACGTAGTCGAGCTTATGCCCCTCGATCTCGGCCTCGCCGTCGAGCAGCAGGCGGATCTGGGCCTCGGCGTCGGCCAGCGAGCGCTCGGCGCCCTCCTGCATCCGGTCCATGGCCTCGTTGCCTTGGAAGTACCGCAGCAGCCGGCCCTGCACCGTATCGCCGGCGTGCATCTCGTCGACCGTCTGCTCCCCCTCGCGGGCGGCGACCAGGGCTCGCTCGGCGTTGAAGCGTTGGCGGTCGCTGAGCATCGGCCGCACCTCGACCAAGGGGTCGCCGCGCTTCACCTTCTGCCCGAGCTGGGCGAAGCGGCGCGTCAGCACGCCGCCGTTCTCGGCCACCACCGGCACCTCGAAGGCGGCCTCGATGTGGCCGACGGCGGTGGCGTGGCGGACGATGTCCCCGCGGGTGACCGCGACCTCGCGGAACTCCTCGGCGGCCTGCGCCGGCTTCATGAGGGCGTAGCCGAAGCCGGCCACGAGGAGCAGAGGGAGGAGTACGAAGAGGAGCTTCTTCATGACTGCAGCCGCGCCGCGCGGTGGCGTCATCCTAGCTGTCCTGATGACCTCCTCGCGAGGGAGTGGAGTGATATCGTGGGTTGGTGAGGAAGCTCTGCATCATTCCCTTCTTGGTGTCCGCCGCCTTCGCGGTCGCGCCGCTCAATGCCCAGGAGCAGCCGCTCGACCCCTCTGTCCTCCGCGCCGTCCGGGCCCTCGGCATCCGCCTGCCCGAGACCGTGCCCGCGGACTGGCAGAGCCTGCCGCGACCGACCGCCGCGCCGCCCGCCGCCCGCGCCATGGCGCCCTGGCCGACGATCGACTGGACCGAGTCGACCCCCGCGGCGCAGAACATGACCTGGTGGAAGATCCGCGACGCGGTGCGCTACGCCCAGGGCCACCAATCCAAGGCGGTGCTGGTGTTCCGCAACGGCTACCTGGTGGCGGAGTGGTACGCAGGCGGCTGGAACCGCGACACCAAGCAGAAGGGCTACTCGATGGCCAAGAGCTTCACCAGCGCGCTCTACGGCATCTTGCTGAAGGAGGGGCAGATCAGCGGCCTGGATCAGAAGGTCAGCACCGCGATCCCGGCCTGGGGGGATCCCAATCACGCCGACGTCGACCTGGAGCACCTGCTGAGCATGACCTCCGGCATCCACTGGGACTGGTTCAACGACTACGTCACGCTGTCGCTGTCGCCGAACCAGAACAGCTACTCGACCGGCCAGGACATCGACGACGCCCCCGGCACCCTCTGGACCTACAGCAACATGGGCGTGCAGATGCTGTCCAAGTTCCTGAACAAGACCGCCGGGATGCAGCCGGCCGAGTTCGCCGCCAAGCGCCTCGGCCGGGTCATCGGCATGTGGGACGCCGATTGGATGACCGACTTCGTCGGCAACACCCTGACCTACCAGTCGGTGATCGCCAACGGCCGCGAGTTCGGCAAGTTCGGCTACCTGTTCCTGCGCGCCGGCGAGTGGGACGGCCAGCAGGTCATCCCCGCCGCCTGGGTGGCGGCTTCGACCCAGCCCTCTCAGACGCTCAATCCCTTCTATGGCTACCTGTGGTGGCTGAACACCGGCGGCCTGGACATGCCCAATGTGCCCGCCGACGCCTACTACGCCGCCGGTCTGGGCGAGAAGCGCATCTACGTCGTGCCGAGCCTGGACCTGGTCGTGGTGCGGCTGGGCAATCTGTCGGCGTTGTGGGAGGACAACCGCTTCCTCGGCCCGATCTGCGACTCCGTGTATTGACGGTGTCAGGCTCCTATTCCGTCAGCTCGCCGCGCAGGTCCAGCTGCACCCGATGCCGGATCTGCTTCGGATCGAGGCCGCGGGAGAAAAGGTAGAAGAGCTTGGTCAGCGCCGCCTCGACGGTCATGTCGTGGCCGCAGACGACCCCGGCCTCGAGCAGCGCCCGGCCGTTGGCGTAGAGCTCCAGGTCGGCCGCGCCGTAGAGCGGCTGCGGCACCGCCACGACCACCACGCCGCGGTCGCGGGCGTCGCGCAAGGCGTCGAGCAGCGCCGGGTCGGTGGGGGCGTTGCCGGCGCCGAAGCACTCCAGCACCAGGCCCTGGGTGGGCGGCGCCAGCAGCGCCTCCAGGAAGCTGGAGCGCATGCCGGGGAAGACCCGGAAGGAGCCGACGCTGGCCTCGCCGATCTCGCACACCTTGAACTCGCGGTCGGACTCGGGCAGCGGCCTCAGCCGCCGCAGATTCAGCTCGAAGTCGATGCCGACCTCGCCCAGCGGCGGGAAGTCGGGAGAGGCGAAGGCGTCGAAGCCCTCGGTGTGGATCTTGGTGGTGCGGTTGCCGCGGTAGAGCTTGTTGTCGAAGAAGACGCAGACCTCGGCGAGGCGGTCGCTGAACCGCCCGATCAGCAGCAGCGCCGTCAACAGGTTGTCGAGGGCGTCGTTTCGGGTTTCGCTGAGCGGGATCTGCGATCCGGTCAGGAGCACCGGCTTGCCCAGGCCGCGCAGCATGAAGCTGAGCGCCGAGGCGGTGTAGGCCATGGTGTCGGTGCCGTGGACCACGAGGAAGCCGTCGTAGTCCTCGTAGGCGGCGCGGATGTCGCGCGCGATGCGCGACCAGTGGCGGGGCCGCATGTCGGAGCTATCGAGCAGCGGGTCGTACTGCTGGATGTGCCACTCCGGGACCTCCGGCTCCTGGAAAAGCGGGATGCGGCTCATCATCCGCTCCAGGAAGCCGGGGATGGGGCGGTAGCCCTGTCCGGGCTCCTTGCCCATGCCGACGGTGCCGCCGGTGTAGAGGATGAGGACGCGCGTCACGGCCGGGCATGATATTCGGCGGATCCGGCTCCGGAATAGGGGATAGGCTTGAATCAGCGTGCCCATTCCCGCCAGTCCCGCAGGCCGCCACCCGGTCTCCGGGCAGTCGGTGCTCGAAGAGGTCGTGAACAGCCTCACCCACGGCCTCGGGGTGGTCTTCGGGATCGTCGCCACCGTCTTCCTGCTGGCCTACTCCGCCGGCCGCGGCGACCCGGCGCTGATCGTCTCCTGCGCCATCTTCGGCGGCTCGGTGATCCTGCTCTACGCCGCCTCGACCCTCTACCACGGGGTCCAGGCCCGCGCCTGGAAGCGGCGCCTGCAGGTGGTCGACCACGTCGCCATCTACCTGCTGATCGCCGGCACCTACACCCCCTTCGCCCTGGGCCCGATGCGCGGCGGCTTCGGCACCCTGATGCTCCTTGTGGTCTGGCTGCTGGCCTTCGTCGGCAGCGCCCGCGAGCTGCGCGGGCGCCCAGGCTCGGACCTGCTCTCGGTGCTGATCTACCTGGGCATGGGCTGGATGGCGGTGGTGGCCTTCCCGGCGCTGCGCGACTCCCTGCCGGTCCCGGCGCTCGGCTGGCTGATCGGCGGCGGCACCGCTTACACCGTCGGCACCGCCTTCTTCCTGTGGCAGCGGCTGCCCTTCTCCCACTCGATCTGGCACCTGTTCGTGCTCGGCGGCACCGTCAGCCACTTCGTGGCCATCCTCCACTTCGTGCACCCGAGCTTGAACCCGGCCGACTAGCCCCGCCGCGGGACTCAGGCGCCGGTCGCGGTCTTCCAGGCAACGAGGTAGGCGATCCAGGCCTCCTCGTTCTCGGCCGAGGCGGTCTTCTGGAAGTCGCCGTCGCCGTCGCCGTCCTCGTCTGAGCCCTCCCAGTAGACGTCGACCTGCTCGAAGCCGGCCTCGGTCAGGATGTCGCGCAGCTCGGTCAGGTGCCAGACCCGCCAGTCGTACTCGAAGGCGCGCTCGAGCTTGCTGCCGTCCTCGAACTCGAAGTTGATCGAGCAGCGCACGTCGCCGGTGACAGCGTCCATGGCCTCGGTCTTCCAGATGTACCAGAAGCCCTCCTGTTCGCGCTCCTCCTCACAGGCGATCTGGGCGTCGGGGCCGCCCTGCATGTCGAGCACGAAGACGCCGCCGTCCTGCAGGCACGCGTGCACCCGCGCGAAGTAGCGCTTCATGGTGGGGCGGTCCTTGAAGCCCCAGTAGGAGAAGTTGAAGGCGGTGACGACGTCCGCCGGCGGCGTCTCCGAGGTCAGCACGTCCTCGAGCCGCTGATCGACCCGCTCGGCGGGGTCGCCGATGGGCTTCAGGTGGCGCTCCAGGCCGTACTCCAGCGGCTCGGGGTCCAGGTCCAGGCACACCGCGGTGCGGCGCTCGTCGCTGGCCACCCACAATCCGGCCAGCTTGCAGGTGCCGGCGAAGTCCTCGCGCAGGACCAGCGGGGCCGGCCGGCCCTCCTCGCGAAAGATCCGCAGCAGGAAGTCGAGGTCCGCGTCGGGGTCGTAGACCGACTCCTCGTAGAGCGCGTAACGGTCGGCGTTGGCGAGGGTCCACTTGGGCGCCTTGCCGCGCTTCTTCTTCCGCCTTGTCTTGGCCATGGCCGGGCCAAACTAGGGAACCCGGGGCGGGGGGGCAAGCGAGCGCCGGCAAAAAGCCGGCGGGCCACTCAAGCCGGCGCTTCGGGCAGCGGGAAGCGCAGGATCACCGAGGCCGGGATCGGCGGGTGCTCCAGCACCAGGCGGTAGCAGGTGAAGGCCGCCGGGTCCCAGCCCATGCGCCGGTAGACCGCCTCGCACATGTCCGGGTAGCGGGCCACGAGCGGCGTCGCGACGGCGTTCAGGCCGCCGCTGATCTCTTGGACCTCCTCGGAGATCGGCAGCAGCTCGTCGACCCGGCGGGCGTTGGGCAGCGCCGAGCCGCCGGTCATGCGCCCGATCAGGATCGGCTTGGGCCGCTCGGGCAGGGCCAGGTCCTGGTGCACGAAGATGTCGAAGTGCAGCGACTCGACCGGGGCGTTCAGGATGGCGTTGAACTCGCCGTGGCTGTTGGCCGGGCTGGCGTAGCGCGGCACCACGCCCTTGATGCCGGTGCCGTAGTAGACGTCCGCCGCCCCGCGGTTCCCGACCGGGCCCTCCTCGAGCTGGTAGAGGACGCCCTTGGGGATCTCGACCCCCCGGATCTTCGGGATCGGCGAGCTGCAGAAGGCGGACAGCAGCTTGGGGCCGTCGGACTCCTGGTAGGCGGGGTCGATGGCGATCTCCTCCGGCAGCGGGATCGCCTCGCCGGAGTCGTCGACCAGCTGGCGCTGGATCAGCGGCCAGGTGGCGTCCGGGCGGAAGCGGCGCAGGCGCACTAGGCCGGTCAGGAAGACGGCGTCGTTGCAGCCGGGGTCCTCCTCGTTGGGCGCCAGGAAGAAGGTGGTCAGCCGGGTCTTGGCGTGGATGCCCCAAATGCCGCAATTGCCGCGGAAGGCGAGCTTGCGGCTGACCTCGAGCGGTCGCGACTGCAGCCCGCCCTCGGCCAGGCTGTCGAGCATCAGCTCCAGGGTGCCACGGTCGCCGGCGTGGTAGCGGACCATCTGCTCGAAGTCGGCGAAGGCCTGGCGCGTGGCGTCGACCTGCCGCTGGGGGGCGCCGGAGGAGCGGAGCGCCTTGAGGAAGATGTCCAGGCCGCCCGCCCCGGGGAGGTGGGGGTAGGCGCTGTAGGAGTCCCCGGACTGGATGATCTTCGAGACCTTCCAGGTCAGGTTCTTGTTGAGCCCGAAGCTGCGGGAGATGTCCTGCGGCGCGGTCGGGTTGGCGCCGACGGCCGTCAGGAGCTCGGTCAGCGCGCCCCGAAGCTGCTGGAAGCAGCGTTCGTAATCCTCTTGGAAGGAGGAATTTCGGCTGGTCTGTCGGAGGGACTCCATGGGGATGCCGGGCCAGGCTAGGGGCGCGACCATCGTTGGGAAGCGCGGGTGCCGGATCAAGCTCGCTCTAGAATAGCAGGAATTCCCCAGGGAAAGTTCCAAAGAAGTCAACTTGTGCTATCGTGGAGGTCCACGTCCCCCGACGGACACCCAAGAGACATGTACCGCAAAGCCCTTTTCCCCATCGCGCTGGCCCTGGCCGCCGCCCCGCTCGCCGCCCAGAATTCCGTGTTCGCCGATGAATTCGATGATGGCGTCATCGGATCCGGCTGGGTCGTCGAGTTCGACCCGCTGCAGTTCTGGGACGTCTACGAGTCCGGCGACCACTTCCAGTTCAACGGTCTGACCGCTCCGTTCGGCGCCTTCATGGAGCAGTTCAAGATCACCCACGCCTTCGCGCCGCAGACCGGCACCTTCTCGATGGACTTCGCCCTCGAGTGGACTGACCCGGCCGGCCTCGGCATCGGCTCCGGCACCGACTCGGTGTACTTCCAGCTCCTGGACTCGGGCCTGAACCCGGTGGTCAGCTTCATGCTCGACGACCAGAACGAGTTCGGCGGCGGCCAGTTCGTCATCGAAGGCGCCACCACCGCTTTCGTCACCGGCCTGATCGCCCCCGGCGACGCGGTGGTCAACCTCAGCCGCGACAACGCCGGCGCGGTCAGCTACTCGGTCACCGAGCAGGGCAACACCCACACCGGCAGCGTCGGCGTCGTGCCGGACACGGTCGAGTTCGTCCGCCTCTACATCGAGCACAACACCCTGTGCGGTCCCTGCGGCCCGTTCATCGGCCCGTGCTGGGTCGACTACGTGCGGATCAGCGACGGCGGCGGTAGCGCCCCGGCGCTGACGGTCTCCGGCCTGACCGCCGGCAGCGTGGCCACGATCTCGGTCACCAACGCCACCCCGATGGGCGTGGTGCGCCACGGCTACTCCCTGGCTGGCGGCGGCCCGACCACCACCGTCTTCGGCGACCTGCTGCTGACCCCGCCCTACAGCGAGCTCCCGGCCATCAACGCCGACGCCACCGGCGCCGGCAGCATCAGCGCCCCGGTCCCCGCCGGCACCACCGGCCGCGCGGTCTGGTTCCACGGCCTGGACCTGGGCTCCGCCACCTTCACCAACGGCCTCATGGAAGTCGTTGGCTAGCTTCCCTGGATGGGGATGGACCGGCGCGGCCTGAGCGCGCCTTTCGGTGGGCAGGGACACCCTGGCCCCTGCCCGCCACCTTCCCCTCCGCCGCACGATTCCAGCCCACACCCTGCAAGATGCGAATCCGCGCCGCTCTCACCGCTTCCCTGCTCTCCCTGGCCCTCGCCGGCGCCGCCGAGGCGCAGACCGGCACGCTCGACCAGCAGAGCCCCTTCGCCAACGTCAGCTACAACGGCGCCCTCACCACCCTGGTGTGGCAACAGACCGTCTGGACCGGCGTCCCTGGCCTGCTCGAAGGCTTCGAGCTCGAGCTCCAGAGCCCGACCCCGCACGACACGATCAACATCAAGGTCTATGACGAGGAGGCCTGGAGCAGCGCCACCCCGGTGTGGACCGGCACCGCGACGATCGGCACCTACACCAACACCTGGCACCGGGTCTTCGTCGACGTCAGCAGCGGTGGCCTGGTGTTGAACGTCAACGAGCCCTTCACCATCGAGCTCTCTGGGACCGGCGGCTACATGGGATTCCGCGGCCAGACCACCCAGCCTTACCCGGGCGACCTCTACCTGAACGGCGTCATCGACAACACCGACGTCGGCTTCAACACCTACATGCTGCCGGTGCCGGGCCCGACCATCGCCGTCAGCAACCTGGTCGCCGGCCAGACCGGCACCTTCACGGTCAGCAACGCCTCGCCCAACGGTCCCATCATCGCCGGCTACTCGCTGCTCGGCGGCGGGCCGACCCCGTCCGCCTTCGGCGACATCCTCTTGAGCCCGCCCTGGACGCGGCTGCCGGCGATCACCACCGACGCCGCCGGCGCCGCCTCGCTGAGCGGGCCCGTGCCGCCACCCCTCTCTGGCACCCCCGTCTGGTTCCACGCTCTCGACGTCTTGAGCGGAACCCTCACCAACGGCCTGGCCGAAGTCATCGGCTGAGCCTCTCCTCGGTTCCCTCCGACCCCCAGTACTCATGAAGTTCACCTCTCTCTCCGTCCTGCTCGTCGCGGGCGCCTTGGCGCTGCCTGCCGCCGCGCAGAACCCCTGGACCAACCTCCCGACCGGCTTCCAAACCGCCAACGGCTACGCTGATGACTTCGAGTCCTACGGCGGCGTCGTGCCGCCGCACATGGCTACGCACGCCCTGGACGCCGTCACCTACCTGCCCGACGTCGAAGCCTGGTGCGACATCGCCGGCGGCAGCGGCATCGGCGCTGCGAGCGGCGTGGCCTGCCTCGAGATGGGCCTGCTGCCCGGCTCGACCAACTACCACGACGTCCTCAACGGCCTGGTCGTCGGCCTCGACGGCACCAGCGCCGGCGCCGACCTGTGGCTGGACTTCCAGGTCATCGACCACGGCGAGGAGACCGACACCTGGGACGGAGTCTGGGTCTCCGATGACGGCCTGACCTGGACCCAGGTCAGCGGCTGGGGCGCGGCCACCAGCACCTGGGGCGCCATGGACGACATGAACATCAGCAACACCGGCGCCTCGACCGCCGGCCAGTTCTACCTGCTGTTCGCCCAGGACGACAACTTCCCCTACGGCTACCTGGACGGCATCGGCGTCGACGACCTGAACGTCGACACCACCCCGCCGCCGCCGCCGGCGATCCTCCACACCGAGGTCAACCCGGCCAACGGCCACACCTACCACCTGCTCGAGGTCTCCAAGTGGAGCGAGGCCCAGGCCGCGGCCGTCACCTACGGCGGCAACCTGGCCACCCTCGACGACCTGGCGGAGCACGACTGGGTCGCGCTCACCTTCGGAAACTGGGGCGGCGTCCAGCGCTCGCTGTGGATCGGCCTCACCGACGAGAACGTCGAGGGCACCTTCGAGTGGGTCGACGGCACCCCCGTCAGCTTCACCAACTGGGCCAACAACGAGCCCAACAACTCCACCGCCAACGACCCGGTGAACGGCGAGGACTACGTCTTCCTCTACCCGGGCGGCGGCAAGTGGAACGACCTCCACGACACCGACACCTCGACCTGGTTCGCCAACCTGTGCGGCGTGGTCGAGATCCCCGGCTCGGGCGGCCCGCTGCTCAACGTCACCGGACTGGTGGCCGGGAGCACCGCCACGATCGCGGTCTCGAACGCCACGCCTTCGGGGCTCGTGCGCCACGGCTACTCGCCCTTCGGCGGCGGCCCGGTGATCACGCCCTACGGCGACCTGTTGCTGAGCCCGCCCTACACCGAGCTGCCGGCCATGAGCGCCGACGCCAACGGTGACGCCTCGCTCTCGATCCCGGTCCCGGCCGGCACCACCGGAGTCGTGGTCTGGTTCCACGCCTTCGACGTCGGCTCCCTGAGTTTCACCAACGGCATCTCGCGGACGATCGGCTGAGCCGGCGTCCGTCCTGATCACTGCTGGCGGGCAGCGCGGACCTGAGTCCTCCCCCCCGAGGGTTCGCGCTGCCTGCCGCTTTTCTCCGCCTACCGACTGACCCCATGAACATCCCCGCTTCCCTTCCCGCCCTGATCCTGGCCGTGGCCGCTCCGCTCGCCGCCCAGACCGCCAGCGACGACTTCAACCGCGCCAACGGCACCAACATGGGGCCCGATTGGCTCGAGATGGATGGCGACACCCAGATCGACAACAACCGCGGCGTCGGGAATTCACCTTGGTGGACCGGCTGGATGCACCACGCCAGCCTGACCGGCTCCTACGAGGACGCGGTCCAGACCCTCGAGATCTACAGCAACGGCTTCGGCGGCGACCAGATCGCGCTGATGGCCGGCCTCGATCCCGCGACCTGGGACTGCGTCTACGCCATGATCGCCGACAACGACGGCGACGGCATGTTCGACCGCGTGATCTTCTACCGCGGCATCAACGGCGGCGCCTGGGGCGGCTCTAGTGTTTTCTACGACCTCGTCGCCCCGATGAGCGCCGGCCTGGTCACCCTGAGCTTCGACAACGCCGGCGACGACGCCGTGCTCGAGGTCGAGAACTTCGCCACCGGCGTCACCGAGCAGTTCGTGGCCACCGGGATCCTGAGCCACACCTATGGTCCGCCGACCGGCGTCAACGTCGGCATCGCCCACTTCGGCGACCCCTACTTCGACAACTGGACCGGCAGCTTCGCCCCGACCGGACCGATCTTGTCGGTGACCAACCTGGTCGCCGGGCAGGTCGCCGCGGTCTCGGTCGCTCAGGCGACCTCCGGCGGCACCGTGCTGGTCGGCTACTCGGTTCGCGGCGGCGGTCCGGTCTCGACCGTCTACGGCGACATGATGCTGACCCCGCCCTACACCCAACTGCCGACCATGATCGCCGACCCCGCCGGCGTCGCCAGCCTGTCCGCGCCGGTCCCGCCCGGGACCACGGGCGTCCAGGTCTGGCTCCACGCCCTCGATCTCGGGAGCGCCACGCTCAGCAACGCGCTCTCCATGGCGATCGGATAAGCCGGAGGGGGCTTTCCATCGCCTGGGCCTCCCCTTCGGGGGAGGCTCAACTTTTTTGTCCGCGGCTCCTCCCACTGTGGCCCACCCCTATCGACTGCTCTGAAGAGCATTTGCGCCCGCTCCAGGCGCCGTGTCGGGAGACATAAGGCATTTGACCGAAGGGAGTTCTGGTTCCTTCCGATAGATCTGCCGGCAACCTCTGCAGTTTTGGGTTTTCCTTTGATATGGTGCCCCTCTATTCGACATGTCCGCCTTCGCCCTGTTCTCGCTGATCCTCGCCTCCGGCTTCCTTCTGGCCCTGGCCCTGGCCCTGGCTGGCCGCCGGCGGGGCCTCCGCCGCGCCTCGGAGCGGCTCCAGGAGCGGACCGCCGCGGTGGGCAGACCCGGCGAGGTCTCCCCCGAATTCGCGCTCGAGCTGGAGGCCCTGCGACGGCGCATCCTCGAGTGGGTGGAGCGGGAGCCCGGCCGCTTCACCGTCGAGGGCATCGCCCGCCGCATGGCCTGGCTGCCGGCGGTCGGCCCGGATCCGGCGCTGGCTGACGAAGCCCGGCGCTTGGGGATGGCGGCGGAGGTGTGCCGCAAGCTGCTCCTGACGCGGAGCATCGCTGCGGCCGGTGGCCGGCTCTGGCCGGCCTCCGGGCAGCCGCCGGTCTCGTGCCGGCTGCGGCCGCGACCGTCTCCTGATGAACTGCGCGTGGCGCTCGATTTGCATCGCGAGGAATACCCGTCTGCCCACGCCGCCGCGCCTAGGCTGCGGCCGTGCCTCTGCCGCTCCTGACCCTGCTGCCGCTGCTCCTGGTCGCCTGCCAGGAACCCGCCGAACCCGCCGCCGCTGCCGTCACCGCCGCGTCGTCGGCGCCCTCTGCCCCGAACATCGTCCTGATCCTGGCCGACGACCTCGGCATCGGCGACCCCGGCTGCTACAACCCGCACTCGCGGGTGCCGACGCCGCATCTGGACCGCCTCGCGGGCGAGGGGCTGCGCTTCACCGACGCCCACAGCCCCTCGGCGGTCTGCTCCCCGACCCGCTACGGCCTGCTGACCGGCCGCTATGCCTGGCGCACCCGGATGAAGTCCGGCGTGCTCTGGGGCGGCGACCGGATGCTGATCCCGGACCGGCAGCCGACCCTCGCCAGCATGCTGAAGCAGGCCGGCTACGCCACCGCGGCGATCGGCAAGTGGCACCTCGGCCTGGGCCGCTACGACCCCGCCGCGCCCGATCGCGAGGCCGACTTCACCGCCCCCTTCGCCAGCGGGCCGCACACGATCGGCTTCGACGAGGTCTTCGTCCTGCCGGCCTCGCTCGACATCCCGCCCTACTTCTACGTCGAGGGGGATCGCGCCCGCGAGCTGCCGCGGAGAGAGGTCCCCGGCAGCGACCTGCGGCGCAGCGGCGGCGGCGGCTTCTGGCGCGCCGGGCCGGCCGAGCAGGGCTTCGATCACGAGCAGACGCTGCCGGTGTTCACCGCGCGCGCCGTGAGCTGGATCCGCCGCCACCGGGCCGATCGGCCGGAGCAACCCTTCTTCCTCTACTTCCCGCTGACCGCCCCGCACACCCCTTGGGTGCCGACCGAGGAGTATCAGGGCCGTAGCGAGGCCGGCTGGTACGGGGACTTCGTGGCCCAGGTCGACGGCGTGGTGGGGGAGGTGATGGCCGCGCTCGAGCAGACCGGCGCCGCCGAGGACACCTTGGTGCTCTTCACCAGCGACAACGGCTCCAACTGGATGGCGCAGGACAAGTACCTGTACGGCCACAACGCCAATCTGGAGTACCGCGGCCAGAAGGCCGACATCCACGAGGGCGGCCACCGCGTGCCGCTGATCGCTCGCTGGCCCGGGCGGGTCGAGGCCGGGGGCGTCAGCGAGGCGCTGGTGGGTTTGAACGACTGCTACGCCACCTTCGCCGCGCTGCTTGGCACGCCGGTCGCCGCTGGTGAGGCCCCCGACTCGGTCAGCTTCCTGGCCAGCCTGCTCGACGGCGCCCCCGGCGCCCGGACCGAACTGGTCCACCACAGCTTCGACGGCATGTTCGCCATCCGCTCCGGCGACTGGAAGCTGATCGAGGGCCTCGGCTCCGGCGGCTTCACTGGACCCAGCCGCATGATGCCGCTGCCCGGAGGCCCCGAAGGCCAGCTCTACCACCTCGGCGACGACCCGCACGAGCGCCGCAACCTGTGGCCGGATGAGCCTGAGGTGGTAGCGCGGCTGCGGGCGGGGCTGGCGGCGGTGCGGGGGGAGTGAAGCCAGCGGCGCGGGCGACTTCCTCTCTGCTGGTTACTTCGGCGCCGAACCGGCCAAGGCTTCCAGCAGCTCCCTCTTCGCCGCCCGGTACGCCGTCACATCCACCGAGTAGTCGTCGTAGGCGCGGAACACCCGCTGGACGATCCGCTCCATGGCCTCCGGATCCAGCGCCCGCAGCTGCTCGAGCAGCTCGCGGTCCTCGAGGCCGACGCGGTGGGCCTCGAAGCGCAGGCCGCTCCAGGGGCCGTCCGGACCCGGGTAGATGACGTGGGTGTCGCCGGCCGGCAGCTTGTTCTTGGTGCCGGGCTGGGCCGGGTGGTCGACCACGCTCTGTTTGAAGGGGTCGGCCTTGTAGTGGTTGAGACCCCAGTGCAGGTAGCCCTCGATCTGGTAGCGCGCCGCTGCCCAGCCGAACCAGACCTGCCGCAGCCGCTCCTGGTCGAGCAGCCGGTTCAGCCA
>CAYZXS010000052.1:0-3646 GCA_964482495.1 uncultured Planctomycetales bacterium | reverse complement strand
GGAAGACGTCGCCCCAGCGGACCCAGAAGGTGTTCTGGCGTCCGTGGGCCATCCGTGCCGCGTAGCGCCCGATCATCTCCCAGTGGGCTTCGCTCCACGGCTCGAGCCCGTGGCGCCGCGCCATCTCGTCGGGGCTGTACCAGTTGGTGTAGTGCAGCGTGTCGCGGCCGGCGGGCGGCACGACGGCGTCGTGCACCACGAGCTCGAGGGGCTTCAACAGACTCCAGGGGTCGACGGCGGTGATCGCGTAGACCCCGGGGGCGAAGTCGGCCGGGATCGGGATCTCCAGCCGGAACGCGGTGGCTCCCGCGGGGACCGTCAAGGGCGGCGACACCGGCTCCATGGCCTCGTAGACCCGGAACGGCGCCCGGCGGATCACGTGCGGGTTTCTCTCGCCCTCGAACTGCTCGGTGCGCGAACCCAGGCCGGTGTTTTCCTCGACCGGGACGTCCACCAGCCGGAACCAGCGCGCCCCCCGCTCGAGCTCCGGCCCGAGGCCGGACAAGCGGAGGCCGACCTCTCCACCGTCCGGGTGCTCGATGATCACGTGCACCGCGGCCACCGCGCCGCGGGCGGCGTCGAGCCGGGCCAAGGTTGCGGGGAGTTGGTCAGGGCCGAGCCGATCGGGGTAGAGCGGCTCGAGGGCGTCGACGAATCGGGCCAAGGGCGGGGCCGGGAAGGCACAACAGGCCCACTCTTCGACGGGCTCCGGCTGACCCCAGGCCGCGACCTCCTGCGGAGCGCCGAGGCAGGCGCACGCCGCCAGGGTGAGCGCGGCGGGGAGGCAGAGCATCGGCGCTCGCCTACTTCTTGCCCGGCCGGATCAGCCCGAGCGCGAACAGGAAGATCACGGCGCCGGCGAAGGCGGTGATGAGGTGGCCCTTGCTGCCCTCGCCCAGGTCCATGCCCAGGAAACCGGCGATCTTGCCGCCGATGAAGCCGCCGATGACGCCGACGATGGCGTTGCCGAACAGGCCGAAGCCGCGGCCCTTCATCACCAGGCCGGCGAGGAAGCCGGCCACTGCGCCGATCAGGAGATGCCAGAGGGATTCCATGTGCCGAGCGATCCTAGCAGCCGGTTGAATTGGAACGGAACTTGCACCCTCCCCGCCGGCGAATATTCCCGCCACGGTGGCCTTTTCGACCTATCGTGGAGCCAGCATGGCATCCCGCCAGACTCCCCCGGAATCCGAGGGAGCAGAGCAGGCCAACCCCGGGCGCTCCTTGGATCTGCTCTGCACCTTGGACGCGGAGGGGAATGTCGTTTCCATCGGCCCGCGGTGGCCCGAGGAGCTCGGCTGGCAGGAGGCCAACCTGCTCCAGCGGCCCTTCGGCAGCCTGCTCGCGGGGGCCGCCCAGCTGCCCTTCACCCGGGCCTTGCGGGGCCTGGGGCCGGACTCCGCCTCGGTCGAGCTCGACGGCCCGGTGATGGACTCCGCAGGCCGCCAGCGCCCGTGCCGCTGGGCCCTGGAGCTCCGCTCCGACGGCGTCGTCGTGGCGCTGGGCCGGCTGCAGG
The DNA here is from genome assembly GCA_964482495.1 of uncultured Planctomycetales bacterium. Classification (GTDB taxonomy): domain Bacteria; phylum Planctomycetota; class UBA1135; order UBA1135; family UBA1135; genus J029. The sequence goes on along the minus strand of CAYZXS010000052.1, from coordinate 2,130 downwards.
CGTCGCAGTCGAGTCCGCACCCCACCGACGCCAACGCGCCCTCCTCCGAGGCGTTGCTCGATCAGCTGCGCCGCCTCTTCCTCAGCCGCGACCAAGCCGACCGCGAGGACGCCGAGCGCGTCGCCCGCGAGCGACAACGCCTGGCCTTGGCCCTCGAGGAGCTGGAGCGGCGGGAGCGGGAGAGCGAGGTGCTGCGCGACTCCCTCGAGTACCTCCAGACCTGCGACTCCCTCGAGGAGGGGCTCGAGGTCCTCGGGCGGCAGGCGACCCGGATCTTCCCGGCGCCGGTGGCGGTGTACCGCTACGAGGAGGTCGACGGCAGCTTCCTGCCGCTCGAGGCCGGCAGCAGCGCCGAGGCGGCGGTGTCCGGCGCCTCCTGCTGGGGAGTCCGCACCAGCCGGCCGCACCTGAGCCGCGCCGGCGCGCTGGCCCTCAGCTGTCGCCACGGGTCCCTCGACGCGGAGCAGGAGATGCTGTGCCTGCCGCTCCTGAGCGACGCCGTCGTGCTCGGCCTGCTGGTGGTCGGGCCGGCCAAGGTCGGCGTCGTCGCCCGAGGCGGCCCGGCCGCCCTGCGCCGCCAGATGCTCGACTTCGGCGTCATCAGCCGCCAGTTCTCCCTGGCGCTGCGCAACGTCCGGCTGCGGGAGCGGCTCCAGCGGCAGGCCACCGAGGACGCCCTCACCGGGCTGGCCAACCGGCGCGAGTTCGAGCGCTGCCTGGCCCGGGAGCTGGCGCGCTGGCGCCGGCACCAGGAGTCCTTCTCGCTGCTGGTGATGGACGTCGACCGCTTCAAGGAGCTCAACGACCTCCACGGCCACACCCAGGGCGACCGCTTCCTCGAGACCCTGGCCGCAGGCTGGCAGCGCATGGTCCGAACCGAGGACTGCCTGGCGCGGATCGGCGGCGACGAATTCGCTCTGCTCCTGGTGCACGCCGACAAGGAGGCCGCGGTCGAGAAGGCCGGGGCGCTGCGGGCCATCGCTCGCTGCTGGGAGAGCGAAGACCGGCGGCCGTGCACGGTCTCGGTAGGGGTGGCGGCGGTCGGCGTCGACGGCTACGACCGCGACAGCCTGCTGCGGGCGGCCGACCGGGCCCTCTACCTCGCCAAGGCCGCCGGGCGAGACCGGGTGGTGCCGGCGGACGCCAGCGCCGCGGGCGCCGAGGGCTGATCCGGCGGCCCTCCGCCCGGAATTGAAACCGCCCGGGCGTCGGCCCGGGCGGTCGTCGTGCTACGCCGGAGCGCAGCGGTGTGGATCAGCCAATGACTTCCATCAACCCGTTGGTGAAGGTCAGCGAACCCATGTCGAAGGCGTGGAGCCAGACCGTGATGCCGGTGGTGCCAGCCGGGACCGGAGCGGAGGTGCTCGCGTTACCGGCGCCGTCGGCGGTCATGGCCGGCAGCTCCGTGTAGGGCGGGCTCAGCAGCAGGTCGCCGTAGGGAGTGGTGGTCGGGCCGCCGCCGTAGGGCGAGTAGCCGTGACGGACGGTGCCGCCGGCGGTGGCGCCGGAGACGGAGATCGTGGCGACGCCGCCAGCGACGAGGTTGGAGACGGCCAGGGTCGGGCCGCCGCCGCCGCAGCCGCTGTTCAGCGACCAGTTGTCGTAGGTGCCGTAGCCGTAGGTGCCGATGCCGACGCCGCCCTGGCTCAGGTTCAGACCCATGTTCAGGATGCCGGTCGACGAGTAGGTGTAATCAACGGTGCCGTTGAAGTCCTCGTCGATCTCCACGTTCATCGTGTCACCGCCGTTCGAGCAGTACATCTTGATGCGGCCGCCGGAGATCGGGGTGATCGCGGTGAAGCCGGTGCCGTAGCTCGGGCCGTTGAAGCCGGTGTAGAAGCCGATGTAGTTGAAGTTGCCGCCGCTGTTGGCTTGGATCTTCGTGTACAGCTGGTTCACGCCGTCGTTGCCGCCGGTGACCATGGCGACGTAGTTCAGGCCGCTGGCGCTGATCAGGTCGAACTCAACCACGAGCGAGGCGTAGTTGTCGTTGCCGGTGTTGTGGGTCATCCAGGCGTTACCGCCGCCGGAGGACTGGCCCATGTTGCTGACGATCATCTGGGCGCCAGAGACGTTGGTGTGGAAGGCTTTTTCTGTGGTTCTTTGATTGGAATCAAAGACATTGGGGCG
>CAYZXS010000051.1:0-24606 GCA_964482495.1 uncultured Planctomycetales bacterium | reverse complement strand
GCCGGGGCCCGGAAGTCGATGTCCGACCTCGAATAACAATCGATGTCTGACCCCTAAGGTGCGCCGGGGGCTTCGTGGCCGCTGAGGCGGACGTAGTCGGCGTAGCCGCCGTGCCAGGTGGTGGCCTGGCCGTCCTCGAGCTCGAGCACCCGCGTGGCCACGGCGTCCAGGAAGTGGCGGTCGTGGCTGACGAAGACCATGGTGCCGTTGTAGCTCGCCAGGGCGTCGATCAGCGCCTGCCGGGACTCGACGTCCAGGTGGTTGGTGGGCTCGTCGAGGATCAAGAAGTTCGGCGGCTCGTAGAGCATCCGCGCCAGCACCAGCCGTGACTTCTCGCCGCCGCTCAGCCAGCTGGTCCGCTTCTCCAGGTCGTGCTCCTCGAAGCCGAAGCCGGCCAGGCACTTGCGCAAGGAGCCGATCCCGGCCGCCGGGAACTCGGCGGTCATGGTGCCGAGCACGGTCTCCTCCGGCACCAGCAACTCCGTCGTGTGCTGGGCGAAGTAGCCGGTGGTCAGCGAGGCCCCGATCTTGCACTGACCGTCGTCGGCCTCGAGCTCGCCGCGGATGATCCGAAGCAGCGTCGTCTTGCCGGCGCCGTTCACCCCCATCACCGCCCAGCGCTCGGCCCGCCGCAGGTGGGCGTGCAGGTCGAGGAAGACGATGTTGTCGCCGAAGACCTTGCTCACGCCGCGCGCGACGAAGACGTCGTCCCCCGAGCGCGGCACCTTGGGGATCCGGAACAGCACCCGCTTGCGACGGCTCCGCGGCGGCTCCAGCTTGTCCAGCTTCTCCAGCCGCTTGAGCCGGCTCTGCGCCTGACCGGCCGAGCGCGCCTTGGCGCGGAAGCTGTTGATCCACTTCATCTCCCGGTCGATGTGGGCCTGCTGCTTCTCGTAAGCCGCGTGGCGCTGGGTGTCCTCCAGCTCCCGCTGCCCCAGGTAGAAGTCGTAGTCGCCCGGGAAGACCCGCAGCTTGCCCTCGTCGATCTCGACGATCCGGTCCACCACGCGGTTCATGAACTCGTGGTCGTGGCAGGTCATGATCACCGTGCCCCGGTAGCCGGCGATGAAGCTCTCCAGCCACAGGATCGACTCCAGGTCGAGGTGGTTGGTCGGCTCGTCCAGCAGCAGCAGGTCCGGCTGCTGGATCAGGATGCCCGCCAGCGCCACCCGCATCTTCCAGCCGCCCGAGAGCACGCCGACGTCGCCGTCCATGCGCTCCTCGCTGAAGCCCAGCCCCGCCAGCACCTCGCGCGCCCGCGGCTCGACGTCGTAGCCGCCGAGGGTCTGGAACTCCGTCTGCAAGGCGCTGTAGCGGGCCAGGATCCGGTCCATGTCGTCGGCCTTGGCCGGGTCGGACAGGTCGTGTTCCAGCTCCTCCAGCACGCCGCGCAGCTCGGCCACCCGTCCGGCGCAGCGGACCGCCTGCTCGACGGCGCTGCAGCCGGCCATCTCCCCCACCTTCTGGTCGAAGTAGCCGATCCGGGTGCCGCTGGGCAGGCTGATCTCGCCGGCCTCCGGCGGGTCGAAGCCGCAAACCAACCGGAACAGGGTCGATTTGCCGCTGCCGTTGGGGCCGATCAGGCCGACCTTCCAGCCGTCCTCGATCTTCAGCCCCGCCTCTCGGAAGAGGATCTGGGAGCCGTAGCGGAAGTCGAGACCGGTGATGCTGATCATGGGGCGCCGAAGGGGAAGCGGGCATTGTCGCGGATCCCGGCGCCGCTGGGAAGCGGGCGGGCGGGCGGCGACCCCGCAAGCGGGCCGCGAAAGGCCGCCACTCCCCTCCCGGAGCCCCCCCGCGCCGGGCTAAGATGCCGCCTCGAACCCGCCCTCAAGATGACCGAAATCTCACACGTCCACGCCCGCGAGATCCTCGACTCCCGCGGCAACCCCACCCTCGAAGTCGACGTCGCTGTGGTCAACGGCTACAGCGGCCGGGCCGCGGTGCCCTCTGGCGCCTCCACGGGCAAGCACGAGGCCCTTGAGCTGCGCGACGGCGACGACCGCTACCTCGGTAAGGGGGTGCAGCAGGCTGTCCACAACGTCAACGAGATCCTCGGGCCGAAGCTGATCGGCATGGACGCCGACCAGCAGGAGGAGATCGACCGCGCCCTGCTCGAGATGGACGGCTCGGAGGACAAGTCCGGCCTCGGCGCCAACGCCCTGCTGGGCATCTCGCTGGCGGTCGCCCACTGCGCCGCCAACGACGCCGAGCTGCCGCTGTTCCGCTACCTGGGCGGCGCCGGCGCCAACCGCCTGCCGGTGCCGATGATGAACGTGCTCAACGGCGGCGCACACGCCGACAACAACGTCGACTTCCAGGAGTTCATGGTCCAGCCTTGGGGCGCGCGGAGCTTCACCGAGGCCCTGCGCTGGTGCGCCGAGACCTACCACGCCCTCAAGGCGCTGCTGAAGAGCAAGGGCTACTCGACCGCGATCGGCGACGAGGGCGGCTTCGCCCCCGACCTGAAGAGCAACGAGGAGGCCGTCGAGCTGCTGCTCGAGGCGATCGAGAAGGCCGGCCTCAAGCACGGCCCCAAGGAGATGGCGCTGGCGCTCGACGTCGCGGCCACCGAGATCTACGACGACGGCCGCTACACCTTCGACGGCAAGGCCGTCGCCGCCGAACAGCTGATCGGCGTCTACCAGGAGTGGTGCGGCAAGTACCCGATCGTGTCGATCGAGGACGGCCTCGACGAGGACGACTGGGAGGGCTGGGCCGCGCTCACCGAGGCCCTCGGCGACGACATCCAGCTGGTCGGCGACGACCTCTTCGTGACCAACCCGGTGCGGCTGCTGCGCGGCATCCAGAACGGCCAGGCCAACTCGATCCTGATCAAGGTCAACCAGATCGGCACCCTGACCGAGACCCTGCGCACCATCGACATGGCGCGCGACGCCAACTTCCGCGCCGTCATCAGCCACCGCTCGGGCGAGACCGAGGACACCACCATCGCCGACCTGGCCGTGGCCGTCGGCGCCGGCCAGATCAAGACCGGCGCGCCCTGCCGCAGCGACCGCGTCTCCAAGTACAACCAGCTGCTCCGGATCGAGGAGTGGCTGGGCGAGTCCGCCCGATACGGCGAAGCCCTGCCCCTGTGAGCCGCCGAACCTCCGCCGCCCGCCAGCGCCTCACCGAGGCCCTGCTGTGGGCGGCGGTCGTGCTCTGCGGCCTGTTCGTGCTGGTCCCCGCCGCCGCCGAGCTGCTGAGCTCGCAGGAGCTGCAGGCGGAGGAGCAGCGCAAGGACGAGCTCGCTCGGCAGCGCGCGGAGCAGGCCGAGCGCGAGCTGCACTGGACCGTGGCCGACCCGCTGACCGACCAGAGAGTTCTGGAAACGGAGGGTCCTGACCTCCGTAACGACCGGGCACCCAAGGAAAACGCTTCTGATGACGAGTGAACCCATCCCCACCGACGACGACGCCGCCGCTCGTTTCTTCTCGGAAGCCTTCGGCCGCCTCAAGGAGCAGATCGGCCGAGCCATCGTCGGCCAGGAGGCCGTGCTCGAGGAGCTCATGCTGGCGGTCGCCGCCCGCGGCCACGCGATCCTGGTCGGCGTGCCCGGCCTGGCCAAGACCCTGATGGTGTCGAGCTTCGCCCGGGCCCTGGACCTGGACTTCCGCCGGATCCAATTCACGCCCGACCTCATGCCCGCCGACATCACCGGCGCCGAGGTCCTGCACCACGACCCGGCCAGCGGCGAGCGCAGCTTCAAATTCAGCCGCGGGCCGATCTTCGGCAACATCGTCCTGGCCGACGAGATCAACCGCACCCCGCCCAAGACCCAGGCGGCCCTGCTGGAGTCGATGCAGGAGCGCCAGGTCAGCGCCGGCGGCCAGCGCTACCCGCTGCCTGACCCCTTCTTCGTGCTCGCGACCCAGAACCCCATCGAGCAGGAGGGCACCTTCCCGCTGCCCGAGGCCGCCCTGGACCGCTTCCTGTTCCTGATCCGGGTCGAGTACCCGGACGCAGCCGAAGAGACCGAGATCCTGCGCCGCACCACCGGCGCCCTCGAGGAGGCGATCGAGCCGGTGCTCGACGCCGAACAACTCGTGCGCCTGCAGCAGCTGGTGCGGGCGGTGCCCGCGGCGGACTCGGTGCTCGATTACGCCGTCGCCCTGGCCCGCGCCTCGCGCCCGGACGACCCCACCGCGCCCGGCTTCATCAAGCAGTGGGTCACCTGGGGCGCCGGCCCGCGGGCCTCGCAGAACATGATCCTCGCGGCCAAGGCCCGGGCGCTGCTCCACGGCGCCTTCCACGTCTCCGCCGACGACGTGCGCGCCGTCGCCCCCTCGGTGCTGCGGCACCGCGTGCTCACCAACTTCGCCGCCGAGGCGGAGGGCATCCAGCCGGACGACGTCGTCGCCCGCCTGCTCGACGAGGTCGAGGCCAACCGCAGCGCCCTGGACGGGGAGCGTGCAGCAGGCATCGGATCCTAGGCTGCTGGCGCGGCTAGCGCGGCTCGAGCTGCGCGCGCGGACCGCGGTCGAGGGTCTGATGGGCGGCCGCCACGTGTCGCCGCGGCGCGGCTCAGGTTCGACCTTCGCCGAGCACCGGGAGTACGTACCCGGCGACGAGCTGCGGCACGTCGACTGGAAGCTGATGGCGCGCACGGACCGTCCCTTCGTGCGCCGCTATGAGGAGGAGACGCGGCTCACGGGCTACCTGGTGCTGGACAGCTCGGCCTCGATGCGCTTCTCCAGCCTGGAGTGGAGCAAGCACGACTACGCCGTCTGGATGGCGGCGGCCCTGGCGCGGTTGCTCGAGATGCAGAGCGACCGCTTCGGCCTGGCCGTCACCGGCGGCGGCGAGGTCCGCGACTGGATCCCGCCGCGCGGCGGCGAGGCCCACTTCCGCGCCGCCCTGGAGGCCCTCGAGGGCGCCGAGGCCGACGGCGCCGGCGAGCCGGCCGAGGCCTTGCTCGCCACCGCCAGCCGCTTCCAGCGCCGCGGGCTCGTGGTCTGGATCAGCGACTGCCTCGGCGAGCCCGAGGCCGCCTCCCGCGCCGCCGCGCGGCTGCGCCTGGCCGGCCACGACCTGCTGGTGCTGCGGGTGCTGGATCCGGCTGAGATCGACTTCTCCTACGGCCACAACACCCGCTTCGATCCGCTCGAGGGCGGCGAATTCCTGCGCCTAGACCCGCGCGCGGTGCGCCAGGCCTACCTGGACGAGTTCGAGGAGCACGGCGCGGCGCTGCGCCGCGGCCTGCGCTCGCTCGGCGCCGACTTCCGGCGCATGCCCAGCGACGAGCCGCTCGAGGCCGGCCTGGTCGAATTCCTGTCGCGCCGCAGCGCGCGCTTGCGGAGGGCCGGCCGGTGAACTTCCTGAGGCCGGAGTTCCTCTGGGCGCTTCCGCTGGTCGGCCTGCCGGTGCTGATCCACCTGCTGAACCGGCAGCGCTTCCGGCGCGTCGACTTCGCCGCCATGGAGTTCCTGCGCCGGGCGCTGCGCCGCACCCGCCGGCGGCTGTTCCTGGAGGACCTGCTGCTGCTGGCGCTCCGGACCTTGGCGGTGCTGCTGCTGATCCTGGCCCTGGCCCGCCCCGGCGTCGACCCCGGCGCCCTGTTGGCCGGGCGGCCGGCGCAGGGGGAAGTCGTGGTCTTGGACGCTTCGCTGTCCATGAACCACCGCAGCGGCGGCAGCAGCGCCTTCGAGCGCGCCGTCGACGCCGGCCTGGCCCGCCTCGCCGACCTGGAGGGGCCGCGGGGCGACCGGGCGGCGCTGGTCCGCGCCGGCGTCCGCGCCGAGCGCATCGCCTACGGCGACCCAGTGGAGATCGGCGCCGCGCTGGAGGAGCTCGCCAGCCCGGACGCCGGCGTCGCCGACCTGCGCGGCGCCCTGGCCGCCGCGCGGCAGACGGCGGTGTCCCTCGCGGAGGAGGGCTGCGAGCAGGTCCGGGTCACGCTCTGGACCGACTTCCAGGCCACCAATTGGGACCTCGAGGACCCCGGCCTGCTGGACACCCTGCGCGCCATCGTCGGCGAGGGCCGCGAGCTCGAGCTGCTCGACGCCGGCGCCGCGCTGCGGCTGAACCTGGCGGTGGAGTCGGTCGAGGTCGAGCCCGCCGAGATCACCCCAGGCGACTCCGCCCGCGTCAGCGCCCGGATCCGGTCCTACGAGCGACAGGACCGCACCGTGCTGGTGTCGCTGCTGGCCGACGGCGCCGTCCTGGCCAGCGACGAGCTGCGGCTCGCCCCCGGCGCCGAGCTCACCTGGACCCACCCGGTGGGCGCCGCCGAGGCCGGGTCGCGCGGCCTGGAGGTCCGGATCCAAGCCAGCGGCGGCGGCGCCGACGAGCTGGCCGCGGACGACAAGCGCAGCGCCGTGCTCGGCGTGCGCGAGGCGCCGCGGCTGCTGCTGATCGGCGAAGCCGCGCCCACCGGCGAGCCGCCCGGGGTCTTCGACCTCCTGCGCCGCTTCCTCGACCTCGGCCCCGGCGCGCCCGTGAGCCTGACGGCGTCGCCCCCTTCGCGCGCCATCCGCGAGCTGGAGGAGGCCGAGATCGCGGTCTTGGCCGACCCGCGGCGCCTCGACCCCGGGCTGCGCGACGCCCTGGTGGAGCACGTCGCCGGCGGCGGCGGCCTGCTGGTCGCGCCCGGCCCGGCTTGCGACCCCGAGGCCCTCGAACCGCTGGCCGCGGCCCTCGGCCTGGCCGGTCTGGAGATCGGCGCGCCGACCCCGGTGGCGCAGCCGAGCGCGCGGCTCCGCATCGCCGACGCCGCGCACCCGGCGCTGCTGCTGTTCCGCGACCCGCGCTGGCTGCCGCTGCTCACCGAGGTGCCGCACCGCGAGTTCCGGCCGCTGCGCCTGCCGCCGGAGCAGCTCGGCGCGGCGCGGCCGCTGCGCTTCGTCCGCGGCGCCGGCGAGGACCGCTCGCAAGAGCTCGGGGACGCGCTGCTCACCTGGCAGCAGGACGGCGCCCGCTGCGCCATCCTCGCGGCGCTGCCCTTGCCGGAGTGGAACGGCATGACCAGCGTCCCGGGCGGCACCCTGCCGCTGCTGCTCGACCTCGGCGCCAGCCTGGCGCCGCGGCCGCGGCACCCCCGCCGGGTCCAGATCGGCGGCCCGCTCGAGGTCGAGCTGCCCGGCTCCCCCACCGAGGTGCGGCTGCTGGACCCGAACGAGACCGTGCGCCGGCCGCAGCAGGACGCCCAGCCCCTCGGCGGCGGCCGCGTGCTGCAGCCGCTGCTGCCGGCGGCGCTGGTGCCCGGGGTCTGGACCCTGCGCGCCCTGCTCCTCGACGGCGATGGCGGCGAGGTCGAGCACCTGGAGCGCATCGCGGTGGTGCCGGCGGCCGCCGAGAGCGACCTGGCGCCGCTCGACCTCGGACTGCTGCGGCCGCAGCTCCCGCCCGGCGTCCGCCTCGGCGCCGGCGCCGCCTCTCCCGAGGCCGCGGCCGAGGTCCCCGCCGGCGAGCCGAGCGATCTGTCCGGCCTGCTCTACCTGCTGATGGCGGTCTTCCTCGCTGGGGAGACCCTGCTCGCGGCCCTGCTCGACCGGAGGCGCGGATGATCGAACCCACCACCGAGAGCGCCCAACTGCTGTTCGAGCAGATGCCCGCCACCTGGGTCGTCGGCCTGGTCCTGGCGCCGGCGGTGGTGCTGCTGGCCATCTGGGCCTACCGCAAGCCTGCCCGCGGCCCCCGCCGCCTGCTCAGCGTGCTCCGCACCCTGCTGCTGGCGCTCGCGGTGGCCTTGGCGGCCGGCCCCTACCTGCGCCGCAGTTCGGTCGCCGAAGAGCCGGCGCCGCTGGTGCTCCTGGTCGACGACTCGGCCTCGCTGCAGCGCCGCGACGCCCTGGCCCCGGAGGCACTGCAGCGGCTACAGGAGGCCGGCCTCGGCGCCGACCCCGAACCGCAGCGCATCACCCTGGTGCGGGAGCTGCTGGCGAGCGCCTGGCCGCAGACCCTTGCGGAGCGCTATGAGCTCGGCGCCTGGCGCTTCGCCTCGCGGCTGGCGCCGGCCGCGGCCGATGGCAGCGCCCTCAGCGCCGAGGGCCAGGGCACCGCCATCGGCGGAGCGCTGCTCGAGCTGCTGGCCGAGTTCCGCGGCCGGCGGCTGCCGGACGTGGTCCTGCTCAGCGACGGCCGCAGCAACCAGGGCCCAGAGCTCGAGGAGGCGGCGCGGCGGCTGGCCGCCGAGGGCGTCCGGGTCCACGCCGTCGCCTTGGGCGACCCGCGGCCGGCGCCGGACCTGGCGCTGGAACGCGTCCAAGCGCCCGACGTCGTCCTGGCTGGCGACGAGGCCCTGTTCTCGCTCCGGCTGCGGGCCACCGGCGAGGGGCTGCCCGAGGGCGTCGGCGTGCGCCTGCTGGACGAAGACGGCGGGCTGCTGGCCGAGCTCGATCCGGTCACCCTGGCCGGCGAGGCCGGGGTGCAGTTCTCCCTCGCGACGGTGCTGCGCGAGCCCGGCCTGCACACCTTGCGGGCGGTGGTCGAGGAGCTGCCCGGCGAGCACGCCCGCGACAACAACGTCCTCGAGCTCGTGGTCGAGGTGAAGGAGGTCCGGATCCGGGTGCTCTACGTCGACGGCCGCTCGCGCTACGAGTACCGCTTCCTGAAGAATCGCCTGGTGCGGCCGGACGAGAGCAGCCGCGACGTCGAGGTCCGGGTGTGGCTGGCCGACGCCAGCCGCGACTTCCTGCAGGAGTCCAGCGACCCGGTGCAGCGGCTGGCCGCGGTGCCAACCACCGTCGAGGAGCTGCTGGCGGACTTCGACGTCGTCATCCTCGGCGACGTCGACCCCGCCGACATCGGCAAGGAGGAGCTGGACGGCAGCCGTTTCCTGGAGGCCGTGGCGCGCTTCGTCGAGCGCGGCGGCGGCCTGCTGATGCTGGCGGGCCCGCGCCACAACCCCTCGGCCTACCTGGGCTCGGCGCTGGAGGAGCTGCTGCCGGTGGTGATCGGACGCGAGGGGCCGGCCGACGGCCAGGCCTTCCGGCCGGTGCCCGCCGACCTCGAGCTACCGCACCCGGTGGTGCGGCTGGGGCCGGCGGCGGCCGAGACCGCCCGCCAGTGGCAGGAGGCGACGCCGCTGCTCTGGTACCGGCCGGTCGAGAGCTTGAAGCCCGGGGCCCAGGCCTGGCTGGTGCACGACCAGGCCAGCAACCGCCACGGGCCGATGGTGATCGCGGCCGGCATCTACGTGCCCGAGGGCCGGGTCGGCTGGATCGGCACCGACGAGACCTGGCGCTGGCGCGACCCGGGCGGCGAGAGCCAGCCGCAGCGCTTCTGGCGCTCGGTGCTGCGTCACCTGGCCGCCGGGCGGCTGCGAGGCGAGCAGGGCCGGGTGCGGCTGGACTTGGACCGGACCCGCATCGACCTCGGCGAGTCGGTCACCATCGAAGCGCGGCTGCTCGACGACGCCTACCAGCCGGAGCTGCGCGAGCAGGGCATCGAGGTCTACGAAGAGCAATCCGGCGCGCCGGTGCGGCTGGCGCCGATGCCCGACTCGCCCGGGCTCTACCGCGGCGCCCTGCGCCCGGCCTCGCCCGGCCGCTACGGCTTGGTGCTGACCGACGACGGCAGCGCCGACGGCGAGCCGCTCGCCAGCGCCCGCCTGACCGTGCTCCTGCCATCGGCGGAGATGCGGATCACCGCCCAGGACCGGGACGCGCTGCGGCAGCTGACCCGGATCACGGGCGGCCGGCTGGTCGACATCGACCGCGCCGACGAGCTGCTCGACGAGCTCGACGGCCGCGACAAGCTGGTCCGCACCCTGGCCACGCACGACACGCCGCTGGACGGCGCCGGCGCGATGAGCCTGTTCCTGCTACTGGCCGCCGTCGAGTGGCTGCTGCGCAAGAGGAGCAACCTGTCATGAGCGGACGAACGCGCGCGACCTGGCTCCTCCCCGCCGCAGCCCTGGCCGCGGCCGCCGGGCTGACCGCCGCCGCCGCCGCCGCCCCGGCCCAGGAGCCGGCGCCGATGCCGAGCGGGGTCACGATCCTGGAGTCACCGGAGCTCGGGGCCAAGCTCGCGGACGCCCGCCGCCAGCTCGACGAGGGCGACGCGCGCAACGCCCTCACCAACCTGCAGCGGGTGCTCGAGGCCGACCCGGCCGCCCTGGTCCGGGCGACGCCGGAGGACCTGCTGTTCCTCGGCGCCGGCCAAGTGGCCCGGGAGCTGCTCGATGGCCTGCCGGCGGAGGCCGCCGCCGACCGCGAGCGCCTGGTCGGCCGCCGCGCCGCCGACGCCCTGCGCGAGGCCCTGAACCCGCCCGACCTGCCGGCGCTCCGGCTGGTGACCGTGCGCTTCGCCGGCACCGCCGCCGCCAGGGACGCCGCCGCCGCCCTCGAGGAGCTGCTGCTCGACCGCGGCAGCCCGGAGCGCGCCGCCGCCGGCCGGCCGCTCGAGCAGGTGCTGCCGCCCGAGCTGCTCCCCGAGCTGCCCGCGCCCCTCCCGCGCGCCCCGGTCGAGGCGCCGTCCTACCGCGGCCCGTCCGACCCCCGGATGCCGCTGATCCTGGCCCGCGACCTGCGGGCTCGCTGGGCCTACCGCTTCCAGGATCCGCCGGTCCCGCGCGAGATCCACTACCAGAACCACCGCGCCGCGGTCGGCGGCGGCCTGCTCTACCTGACCGACGGCCGGGAGATCACCGCGCTCAAGCTCGGCACCGGCCAGGTCGCCTGGCGCTACGACGGCGACCCGGCCTGGGACCGGCTGCGCAACCCCGGCCGCGGCCGCGGCACCGGCAAGGAGAAGATCGTCGAAGGCTTCGACGCCAAGACCGTGCTGGCGCCGGTGCTCGAGGACGGCGTGCTCCTGGTCGCGCTGCAGGAGCCGGTCTTCGTCGGCCGCTCGGACGCCTTCGGCCGGGGCGGCATCGTCGTCCGCCGCTACCTGCCCGGGCGCCGCCTCTACGCCTTCGACGCCGCCACCGGCGAGCTGCTCTGGCGCCACCACCCCGCTTGGCTAACCGGATCCCAGGACGAGCCGCGCGAGCTGGTCGCGGCGCCGCCGACCGCCGCCGCGGGCCGGGTCTTCCTGCCGCTCTACAACGCCACCGGCACCCTCGACCTGTCGCTGGCGGCCTTCGACTTGCACTCCGGCGAGGAGCTCTGGCGCACCTTCCTGGTCTCGGGCGGCCGCGAGACCAACCTGTTCGGCAACGTCGTCAGCGAGCTCGCCGCCGGCCCGCCGGCCGCCGACGCCGAGCGGGTGCTGATGTGCACCAACCTCGGCGCCATCTGCGCCCTCGACGCCGCCACCGGCGGCGCCCTCTGGACCCGGCTCTACCGCCGGACCTGGGTCACCGCGCCGCAGACCGGCGAGATCGCCCGGCGCAAGGAAACCTTCCCCAACTGCCCGCCGGCCTACGACGGCCAGGTCTTCGTCTGCACTCCCACGGACAGCGACTCGGCCTGGGCCCTCGACGCCGCCACCGGCGAGGTGGTGCGCGAGCTGCGCGCCACCGGCGGCCGGTCCCGCGGCCTCATCCTGCGGCACCTGGCGGGCCTGGTCGGCCGCAAGGCGGTCTTCACCGGCTCCCACGCGGTGGTCTTCGACCTCGACGGCGGCCCGAGCCAGGACCGGGTCTCGACCCGGCTCTCGAAGCGGCTGGACCCGATGCAGTACCAGTACGCCAGCACCCTGGGGACCGACGAGCTGCTGGTGCCGGTCGAGGGCGCCATCGTCGTCGTCGACCCGATCACGGCCGAGGTCCGCGGACAGGCGATCTCCCGGGACCACCACGAGCTCGGCAGCCTGCAGGCGCTCCCGGGCATGGTCTTGTGCTACACCGGGGACGGCATCGAGGTGCTGGGGTCGCCCGAGGGCCTCTTGCGGACCCTGCCGGAGACCCCGGATCCAGTGCGCCTCGCCCAGGCGCTGCCGCTGGTCGAGGGGCTGGACCTGAGCGCCGACCCGGTGGTCGCGGCGCGCGTCGCCCGCGCCGCCGAGCGGCTGGCGGAGGGCTGCCGCAACCAAGAGCAGCGCGAGCGCCTGCGCCTGGTGGCGGGCCGCGCCCGGCTCCAGCGCGGCGAATCCGAAGCCGCCGTGGCCAACCTGGCGCCGCTGCTCCAGAGCAGCTCCCCCGAGCGTCGCCGCGAGGCCTGCCTGCCGCTGATCGAGCTGCTCGAGCAGCGCGACCCGGCCGCCGCCCTGCTCGATCGCGCCCTGGAGGTGCTGGCCGAGACGCGGCCGGAGCAGAGCGTGGTGTTCCGCGACCGCGCCGAGCCCGCCGGCCTGGTGCTCTGGCGCGCCCGCGCCCTCGCCGCGGCTGCCCGCGACCAGCCCGATGAGCAGCGCGTCGCCCTGCTGGCGCTGCTGATGATGCCCGACCTCGAGAACCAGCGCGCCGGGGACCAGCCCTTGCACCGCTGGGCGCAGGAGCAGCTGGCGCGGCTGCTCGCGGACGATCCGGAGCAGCGCCGCGCGCTCGAGGACATGGCCGCCCAGGAGCTCGCGGCCGGGCGGCCCAGCCTCGAGTCCTTGCGCGCCTACGCCGGCACCCGGGCCCTGGAGGCCTGGCTGCGACGGGAAGCCGAACGCACCGACCTCGACCGGGCGGGCGAGCTGCGCACCGCCGCCTGGCTGCGCGACTACGCCGACGACCCTGCCGCGGTCCGCCAGCTGGTCGAGGCCAACCGCCGCCGTCACCGCGCGGCGCCGCCCGAGCTGCCGCCGGCCTTGGAGCTGCTCAGCAGCACCTCGCTGCGCGAGTACGTGCTGCTCGCCGCCTCCCCCGCCCCCGACGGCGGCGCCTGGCTAGCGATGCAGCGCGGCGACTCGCTGCGCCTGATGGCCTTCCGGGTCGGCGCCACCGAGATCCTGGCCGATTACGACCTGTCCTCCCCCGAGCGGGCCTACGCGCCGTCGCTGAGCCACGGCGTCTTCCTCGACGAGAGCGGCCTGACCGCCGTCTACCTCGACCGCTGGGTGCGGCTGGAGGCCGACGGCCGGGTGCGTGAGCTGCGGCTGCCGGGCAACAGCCAGCGGGTCTCGCCGGTCCGCCACGGCGACTTCCTGGCGCTGCTGCTGGAGGGCCGCAAGACCGAGCACCGGCTCCAGATCCGGGACCTGCGCAGCGGCGAGGCCCTGGTCGACCAGCACCTCAGCCTGGACCCCGAGCTGAGCAAGGAGCTGCGCTTCGACGGCGACCGGGCCTACGTGATCTCGGTCAGCCGCCGCCCGATCACGGTGGTGGCGGCGACCGCGCCCGAGCCGACGCGGCTCGAGGCTCCGCGCGGCCCGACCCACGAAGTGCCGCAGATCCAGGTCTACGGCGACGGCCTGGCGATCCCCGACCTGCGGGCGGCGCCGGCCCTGGCCCTGACCCTGCCCGGCTCCACGCGGCGCCTCAGCCTCGAGGACATGCCGGTGATCTTCTTCGGCAGCGACGACGGCGTCGGCTGGCTGCAGCAGCCCTCCTTCCCGCGGGAAGGCGCGCCGGCGAGCCGCTTCGGCTGGCTCGCGGACGGCGCCGCCGAGGCCTCCACCCGGCTGCTGCCGGGGGCCGAGCTCGAGTTCCTGCAGCGGCCGCCGCGGGTGGCCCGGCAGCACATGTGGCTGCCGACGCCCGAGCTCCTGGTGCTCGACCGCGCCGGCCTGCTCAGCCTCTACCCGCTGGCCGGCGACCTGGCCCTCCGCTGGACGACGCAGCTCCCCGACCTGCCCAGCAAGCCGACCGTGATCCGGCCGCCGCGCGGCGCCGACGGCTGGCTGGTGCCGCTGATCGTGCGCCGGCGCGGCCACGGCGCCGAGCTGCGCCTCCACCTCGTCGGCGAGGACGGCGACCTGCGCGCCAGCGGCAGCTGGGACGCGGTCTCCACCCACGCCACCTCCACCTCCGCCCAGCTGCTCCCGGACGGCACCGCCCTGGTCCGGAACGGCAGCCAGCTCCTGCTCCTCGGCAAGCGATGATCCTCAGCGCAGCCCTCCTCCTCTTCGCCCAGGCCGACGCCTCGGTGCTCAGCCCCGAAGGCCGCGAAGCGGCCGAACGCGGCCTGGTCCTGCTGGCCGAGCGCCAGCGCCCGGACGGCGCCTGGTCCGGCGACGTCGGCTACAAGACCGAGGACCACTACCGGTCCTGGAACTACGACGTGCCCCACCTCGGGGTCACCTCGCTGGCTGGCATGGCCTTCCTCGCCGGCGGCCACGTGCCCGGCCGCGGGGCCTACGGCGACGTGGTCGAGAAGGCGGTGTCCTTCGTCATCGACCAGATGCAGCCCAGCGGCTACTTCCAGGCCCACGAGTCGCGCATGTACTCGCACGCCTTCGCCACCCTGTTCCTGGCCGAGGCCCACGGCATGAGCGAGGACGAGCGGCTGCGGCCGGCGCTGCAGAAGGCCGTCGACCTGATCGTGGACAGCCAGAACCGGGACGGCGGCTGGCGCTACACGCCCTACACCGAGGACGCCGACATGTCGGTCAGCGCCTGCCAGGTGATGGCGCTGCGGGCGGCGCGCAACGTCGGCCTGTCGGTGCCGCGCAGCACCATCGACCGGGCGGTCAAGTACGTGCGCGACAGCGCCGTGCGGCCGGGCGACCGGGTGCCGCGGCTGCCCTACGGCGTGACGCCGCCGCGGCCGGGCGCCTTCTTCTACCAGCCGCCGCACGCCACCGGCCACGAGGGCTCCCGGGTGACCTGGCCGCTGACCGCCGCCGGGGTCACGATCCTGACCCACGCCGGCATCCACGCCGACCGCGACATCGACGCCGGCCTGGACTACATGGAGGCCTATATCGAGGCGGTCAACGACAGCTTCGGCCTGCGCAGCCAGGGCCACTACTACTTCTGGTACGGCCACTACTACGCCGTCCAGGCCTTCCACATGGCCGGCGGCGAGCGCTACCGCAACTACTTCCGCGAGCTCGAGCGGGTGCTGCTGCGGATGCAGCTGCCCGACGGCAGCTGGCCCAACCGCACCGGCCCGGGCAGCAACTACAGCACCGCCACCGCCTGCCTGCTGCTGCAGATCCCCCGCGAGTACTTGCCGATCTTCGAGCGATGAGGCCGATGCCCGAGTCCGTGCGCGCCGCGCTCGGCCGCCTTGAGCGGCGGACGCTCGGGATCCTGCTGGTCTACGGCGCCGGCAAGCTGGCGGTCACCGGCACCGGCCTGCTGGCGGCGCTGTACCTGCTCGACCGGCTGTTCGAGCCGCCGCTGGAGGCGCGGGCGGTGCTGGCGATGACCGCGCTGGTGGTCTTCGGGGTGCGGGTCTGGAAGCGGCTGCTGCTGCCGCTGCGGCGGCGCCCCGCGCCGCGTGACCTGGCGGCGATGTGGGAGCGCAGCCACCCCGACCTGGGCGGCCTGGTGGCGACCGCGGTCGAGTTGCCCGAAGCACCCGAGGGGACCTCCCCCGCCCTGCTGGAGCGAGCCCGGGAGCGCGCGGAGCAGGCGACCGCCGCGCTCCAGCCCAAGCAGGCGGCCCCGGCCGGCCGGGCGCGCCGCAGCGGGCTCCGCGGCGTGGCCACGGTGGCGGCGGCGCTGGCCCTCGGCTGGTCCTTCCCGGGCGAGTCCTCGGTCTTCCTCGACCGCCTGCTCGGCGGCCAAGCCGCCTGGCCCAGCGCCACCACCCTGGTGCTGCTCCCGCCCTTCCTCGAGGGCGGCGGCGAGGCCCCGGAGCTCGTGCCGGACGGCCCGGAGCGCTTCCGCCTGTCGCTCGCCAACGGCAGCGTCGTCAGCCTGCGGCTGCGCGCCGACGGCAAGCTGCCGCAGCGGGTCTACGCCCTGGTCGGCGGCGAGCGCCGGCCGATGCGGCCGCTCGGCGGCGGCGAGTTCGTGCTCCGGATGCCGCCGCTGGACGGCAGTCTCGCCGTCAGCTTCGAGGGCGGCGACGACGACGACGGCCGACCGCTGCTGCAGATCGAGGGCGGCGACCCGCCGCGGCTGCGGGACTGGAGCGTGCGGGTGGAGGCGCCCGAGTACACCGGAGTGCCCGATCAGGACTCGGTCCTGAGCGAGTTCCGGGTGCCGAGCGGCACCGTGCTGAGCGTGCGCTTCCGGACCGAGCCGCCGGCGGCGCGGGTGCTGCTCGGTGAGCTCGACGGCACCGCCGCCGAGCTCAGCCGGGGCGAGGACGGCTGGTGGGCCTTCCAGGCCACGGCCCTGGTCTCGGGCGAGAAGGTCGTGGTCGCGGTCGGCGAGTCCGGCTTCCGCAACGACCGCGCCGGCTTGCTGCGCTGGCAGGCCCTCGCCGACCGCGCGCCGCGCGCCGCCTTCCTCTGGCCCGAGGAGAGCTGGGCGACCGTGGCCGGCGGCGCCGTGCCGCTGCTCGTCGACGCCCGCGACGACTTCGGCCTGACGGCGGTGACCCTGCGCGAGGGCGAGGTCGGCCCCGAAGAAGCGCTGCCGCTCGACGACCCGCTGGAGTTCCGGCGCTTCTTGGTCAAGCCGGCGCCGCCGCTCCCGGCCGACGCCGTCGAAGGCGGCGGCTCCAGCCGGGTGCGCTTCGAGCTGCGCGCCACGGATCAGGCGCCCCCGGCCGGGCAGGAGAGCCGCGCCAGCTCGCCCTGGGTCGAGGTCCTGACCGAGGCCGCCTTCGACCAGCGTCACGGCCAGCGCATGATCCGCGCCCGCGAACAGGTCGAGAAGCTGCTCGACCACGCCGTCGCCCTGCAGGCGGAGGCGCCGACCAATCCGCGCCAGCACGCCCGGCGGGTCCGGCGCGAGCTCGACGGCCTGCAGCTTCAGCTGGAGCGCACCCTGTTCGAGCGCCTCTACGCCGGCCTGGATCCCGCGGCCGCGGCGCTGCGGCCGCCGCTGGACGCCCTGCTGGAGCAGGGCGCCCCCGAGCCTGGCGCCCTGGTCGCGGCGCTGGACCAGGCGGCGGCCGCGCCGCTCGAGCGCTCCGGCCTGCTACTCGACCTCGCCCGCGCCGCCAAGGCGGCCCGGCTGGGACCGGCCGAGGACCTGGCCCGCGCCGTGGAAGCCCGCGAGGATCCGGCGCCGCCGGCGAGGGAGCTCCAGGCGCAGCTCCAGGCGATGCTCGACATCCTGCTGGCCTGGGAGGACTTCCAGAGCGCCGTGAACCTGCTGCGCGGCCTGCTGGACCGCCAGCGCACCCTTTATCTGCGAACGAAGGAAGCCAGCAAGCGTTAGATTGGAGCGTGGCGCCCGCTCCCGCGGCGCGCGCCTCCCGTCATGCTCCGCCGCCTCGCCCTGCTCGCCGTCCTGATCCTGCTGGCGCCGGTGGCCGCCGTCGCGGCCGCCCCGCTCCCGGCCCCCCAGGACTCGCAGGAGTTCGGCAGGCTGTCGCAGGACCAGGCCAAGCTCGCCGAGCAGGTGCGCCGTCTCGAGCGCCTACTCGA
The DNA here is from genome assembly GCA_964482495.1 of uncultured Planctomycetales bacterium. Classification (GTDB taxonomy): domain Bacteria; phylum Planctomycetota; class UBA1135; order UBA1135; family UBA1135; genus J029. The sequence continues at coordinate 7,359 of CAYZXS010000051.1, read as the reverse complement.
GACCCTCGAGCAGCGCGAACGGGAGCAGGGCAACCCGACCAAGGCCGAGCTGCTGAGGAGCGCGCGCCTGCGGCTGCAGGGCCTGGAGGGCTCCACCGACCTGGCCGCGGCCATCGAGACGGTCGCCAACAGCCTGTCCGAGATGCGCTCCGGCGCCGCCCTGGAGGCGCAGGCCGAGCTCATCGAACAGCTGCAGTCGCTGCTCGACTTCCTGCTCCAGGAGCACCTCGAGAACCAGCTCCAGGCCATGCTCGACGCCGCCCGGCAGCAGGTGGCCCAGCTGGACGCGATGGTGCAGCGGCAGCAGGAGCTGATCGACCAGCTGCGGGCCATGCAGCGATCCCAGGGCCGCGACGCCGAGTCCCCGTCCGAAGCCGGGGAATCGACGGAGACGCCGCCCGCCGACGCCCAGACCGGCGAACCGCCGCCGGAGGCCGGGGAGGGAGAGCAGACCGACCCCGGGGAAGCGGGCGAGGCGGAGGACGGCGAGCGCGAACCGGGCGAAGAATCCGGCGAGGCCGAGGAGGAGCCGCCGGCCGACGCCGACGAGCTCGCGGAGCGGCAGGCAGAGCTGCGCCAGGAGATCGAGGAGATGCTGCGCAAGGCGGAAGCCGGCCGGTCGCAGCAGAGCCTCGAGGAGGCCGAACAGCGCAGCGAGCAGGCCGAGAAGCAGCTCGGGGAGCAGGACCTGCAGGCGGCCGAGGAGCAGATGCAGAAAGCCAAGGAGGCCCTGGAGCAGGCCCGGGACCAGGCCGAGGCTCGCCAGGACCAGGCCGAGCAGCGCGAGCAGCTCGAGGACCTGATCAACTTGATGGTCTCGGCCCAAGGCCTGCTCGACCGCCACCTGGCGGTCGAGGAGCCGCTGCTGGCCTTCATCAGCGACGCCGACGGCCGCCGCCCGTCGCGCCGCGACCATGCCCGGCTGCGCGGTTGGGCCGAAGCGGAGCAGCAGATCTCCGACGACACCGCCGCCCTGCTGATCGAAGTCGACCTCGGCGGCGCCGCGATGTTCCCCTTCCTGCTCCAGGTCCTGGCCGACGACCACCGGCGCCTGGCCCGCGACGTCGGGCCGCCGCGATACCGCGCCGGGGAGAGCCAGGCCGAGACCAGCCGCGAGCTGAGCGGCCGCTGGAAGGAGCTGATCGACGCCATCCAGACCGAGATGGAGCGGGTGCGCAAGCAGCTCGAGGCGCCCGGGGGCCAGCAGCAGGGCGGCCAGGAGGAGGGGGAAGAGGACCAGAACCAGTCGCTGGTGACCTTCGCCGAGGAGCTGCAACTGTTGAAGCGGGTCCAGGAGGACCTCGGCGCCCAGCTCAAGCGCTACGCCGCCCGCCGCCGCGCCCTGGCCGAGAGCGGCCTCGAACTCGACCAGGACGACCTCGACCAGATCGACCGCTTGATCGAGCGCCAGACCGAGCTGCGCCAGGTCTACGACGCCATCTTGGAGCGGCTGCGCCAGGAGCAAGGCTCCGGCGGCGAGGAGGACGCCTGATGCTCGCCAGCCTGCTGCTCTGCCTGCCCCTGCCCCTTCCCCAGGACCCGGCGCCGCCGCCGGTGCCCCCGGCCGAGGAGCCGGAGCCCGAGCACCCTGGCATCGAGCTGCCCGGCGCGCCGCTCCAGGACCCGATCCAAGAGGCCTTGAAGGAGGTCGACCGCCTGGCTGACTTGGTGCGCGACGGCTTCCGCAAGGTCGACACCGGCCTGCGCGGCGCCCGCGACCTGGTCAGCGGCGAAGCCGGGGAGCCGCCGGCCGCCTCCACCCCGCCGAACGCGGCCGGGGAGGGCGCCGACGCCGACGCGAACGAGGCGACCGCACCCGCCAGCTTCGAGGAAGGCCTCGACCGCACGGTGGCCGACTCGGACCAGCTGCTCGCCGACATGGAGGAGCTACTGGCGGCCATCCCCGACATCAAGGGGGACGGTCAGAGCTCGGGCGGCAAGCCCAGCGACCGGCCCGAGGACGGCGAGAACCAGGACGCCAGCCACGAGAAGCCGCAGCAGCCCGACGAGCAGCAGGCCGGTGAGGAGCAGCAAGAAGGCGACGCGCAGCCGCCGAGCTCCTACCTGCGGCTGCTCTTCGACCAGGGCGCCGGCTCCTGGGGCACCCTGCCGCCGCGCCTCCAAGAGGCGCTCCAGAACGCCGTCATGGAAGACCTGCCGCTCCGCTACCGGCGCTGGCTCGACGACTTCCACCGGCGCTGAGCCAGCGAGTCGAGCTGGAGGCGGCGGTAGCCGTGGGCCTGGGCCAGGACCTCGAGGGCGGCCGCTTCCCCCCGCGCCCGGGCCAGCTCGGCGCCGTCCATTTCCAGGCGGACGCTGCCGTCGGCGAGGTCGCGGCCGCGCAGCTCGCGGTAACCGCGGGCGCGCAGGGCGGCCTCGAAGGCCTCGACCCGGCGCAGGCTCTCCAGCCGGACCGGAACCCCCACCGGGATCCGGGAGGACAGGCAGGGCATGGCCGGCTTGTCGGCGGCCTCCAGGCCGCGGTCGCGGGCGAAGGCCCGGACCTGGTCCTTGCCCCAGCCGGCCTGGCGCAGCGGCGCCCCCACCCCGCGGCCGGCGGCGCTGCGCGAGCCGGCGCGGTCCGCCGGGTCGTCGTCGGCGTTCTCGCCGTAGAGCAGCGCCCAGCCGCGCTCGGCCGCCAGCGGCGCGGCGGCGTCGAACAGGGCCTCCTTGCACCAGTAGCAGCGGTCGCCGGTGTTGGCGAGGTAGCGCGGGTCCTCCATCTCGGCGGTCCGGAGCTCGCGCAGCTCGACCCCGAGGGCGGCGGCCGAGCGGCGGGCGTCGGCCAGCTCGGCGCGGGCCAGCGAGGGGCTGTCGGCGATCGCGGCCAGGGTCCGGGCGTGGCCCTGGACCTCGGCGCAGGCCGCCAGCAAGACCGTGGAGTCCACGCCGCCCGAGAAGGCCACCACCGCTCCGGCCAGCGGCCGCAGCTCGGCCTCCAGCGCCGGCCAGTCGTAGCCGGCCGCGGCGCTCATTCGGGCGCGTCCAGGTAGCCCTGGGCGGTCTCGATGTAGTGCGGGATGGCGTGCGCCATGAAGGCGACCTCCTTGTCGCTGACCTCGCGCACGAAGCGCGCCGGCACCCCGGCCATCAGCGCCCGCGGCGGCACCACCGCGTTCTCCTTGATCACGGCGCCGGCGGCGATGACCGCGCCGTCGCCGATCCGGGCGCCGCCGAGGATGGTGGCGCCCATGCCGATCAGGACCCCGTCGCCGATCTCGACGCCGTGGACCACCGCGCCGTGGCCGATGGTGCAGTCGGCGCCGATGCGCTGGGGCGCGCCGGTGTCGCAGTGCACGACGCAGCAGTCCTGGACGTTGGTGCGGGGGCCGATCGTGATCGGGGCGTCGTCGCCGCGGATGACGCAGCCGAACCAGACGCTGACGCCGTCGCCGAGCTCGACGTCGCCGGTGACGACGGCGCCCTGGGCGACGTAGGCCCCCGACGAAGTGCGGGTCATCAGGCCGCGCGGCGGCGTGGGGTAATCAGATGAGGGCATCGGGGACGGACTCGGGCAGGAAGACGGTGGCGGCGGCCAGGGCGTTGTGCATGGCGTGAACGAGCACGGCGTAGCGCAGCTTGCCGCTGCGCCAGTAGACCCAGCCAAACAGGCCGCCGAGGTAGAGCACCGGCAGCCAGGCCTCGACCTCGTGGGCGAGGGCGAAGACCAGGGCGGTGAAGGCCAGGGCCCGGCGCGGGCCGAACTCGCGGCGGCCAGCCAGGAAGCGCCACAGGTAGCCGCGGAACAAGGCCTCCTCGAGCAGCGGCAGGACCAGCACCGCTAGGGCCAGGACCATGGCCAGCCCCAGCGGTTCGAGATCGGTCCAGCCGGCCGCGACCCCCTGCACCGGCCGCTCGCCGGAGATCGCCAGGAACAGCTCGTTGTTGAACCAGGTCACCGCCAGGAAGCCCGGCAGGGCGACGATGTAGCAGCTGACGACGTTCCGGAAGACCCGCACCTTGCGCCCCTTCACCGGCCGGCGGCGCGGGGCCAGGCTGCCCTCGCGGACGCCGAGGTAGAGCCAGGCCAGGACACCGGCGGCGAGGGCGACCAGCAGCTGCTCCAGCAGGCCGGGGACGACCGAGCGCCGCTGGAGCCAGTCCATGCCGAAGGCCTGGCCGAAGAAGAACAGGAAGCCCGCCACCGGCAGGTCCCAGCCGCGCAGCCGCTGGAGCGGCATCACCTTCGCCGGGGCGCCGGCGAAGCGGGCCAGGCCGACGGCGCTGGCGAAGGAGAGCCCCGCCGCGACCGCCGCCCACAGCAGCAGCTGGAGGACCGTGTCCAGGCTCATGCGGGCACGCCCAGGACGCCGGCCTCGGGAGAGCTCGCGGTGGCGTAGCGCTTCTTGGGGATCCGCCCGGAGAGGAAGCCGTCGCGGCCGGCCTCGCAGGCCGCCTTCATCGCCCGGGCCATGCGCAGCGGGTCCTGGGCCCCGGCGACGCCGGTGTTGAGCAGCACGCCCTCCGCCCCCAGCTCCATGGCCAAGGTGACGTCGCTGGCGGCCCCGACCCCGGCGTCGACGATCACCGGCACCGACAGCTCTTCGAGGATCAGGCTGATGTTGAGCGGGTTGAGGATGCCCTGGCCGCTGCCGATCGGCGAGCCGGCGGGCATCACCGAGGTGGCGCCGGCGTCCTCCAGGTGCTTCGCCAGCCGGACGTCGTCGCTGGTGTAGACCAGCACCGTGAAGCCGTCGGCGACCAGGGTCTCGGTGGCCTTCAAGGTGGCGATCGGGTCGGGCAGCAGGGTCTTCTTGTCGCCGAGGACCTCGAGCTTCACCAGGTCGGTCTCGAGCATCTCGCGGGCCAGCCGGGCGGCGCGGACCGCGGTCTCGGCGTCGAAGCAGCCGGCGGTGTTCGGAAGCAGGGTGTAGCGGTCGCGATCGAGGAAGTCGAGGAAGCGCTGCCCGGGGGGCTCGTCCTCGGGGATCCGGCGCACGGCGACGGTGACGCACTCGGTCCCGGAGAGGGCGAGGGCGTCGCGCATCTGCTCGTAGCTGGCGTACTTGCCGGTGCCGAGCAGCAGGCGGGAGCGGAAGCTGTGCGGGCCCAGCGTCAGGGGCGCGTCGTCGGGGATCAGGTTTGCCACGGTTCTTCCTCGATAGATTAGCGGCCCGCGGCTCAGCCGCCCCCCACCAGGCGCACGATCTCGACCCGGTCGCCCGGCTCGAGCAGCACCACCCCGTGGTCGGCCTTCCGGACCACCTCGAGGTTGCGCTCCACGGCCACGCCCGGCCCGAGGATCCCGCGCTCCTCCAGGAGCCCGGCCACGGTCAGCCCGGGGCGCCAGGGGTGGGCTTCCCCGTTCACCTGGAGGCAGGCTCCCGAATCAGCGGCATGGCCTTGTTCCGGCCCGTTCTCGGCTCTTTCGCTCGTTCCCATTTCCAGTCCGCAAAGGAGCTTGCAATCTATCAGCGCGGGGCCGGAATGCCTTGCTCGGATCGCCAGGATGGTTATTCTATGGGTCCTAGTTTGCGGCATCCCGCTGTGAAGTAGTTCTGGACCGCTTCCGGTCCTGCGGAGATCCGACCTCCGTGGCTCCTCGGAGCCGTGGGCCGGGTGTGCAGGCTTTCCTGCACACCTCGTTTTTTTGGACTCCGGAGGCTCGAAAGCTGCCCTCCACCCACCGATCCGACACAGAGGTACGAACCACGATGCGCAAAGACGACGTGCTGCGGATGATCGACGCCATTCACCGGGAACGGGGAGTGGATCGGGACATCCTGTTCATGGCTCTGGAAGAGGCCCTCAGCACGGCGACGCGCAAGCGGATGGACGTCGAGGAAGGCATCGAGGTCCGGATCGACCGCCGCAGCGGCGAGATCTCCCTGGTGGCCATGGACGGCTCCGTCCAGGTCCCCTCCTCGGTCGACCTGGGCCGGATCGCGGCCCAGACCACCAAGCAGGTCTTCATGCAGAAGATCCGCGAGGCCGAGCGGGACAAGACCCACGCCCAGTTCGCCTCCAAGGTCGGGACCATCGTCTCGGGCCAGGTCCACAAGCTGGAGGGGCCGAACGTCATCATCCAGCTCAGCGGCCGGATCGAGGCCCTGCTGCCCCGCTCCGAGCGCATCCAGGCCGAGCGGCTGCACGTCGGCGACCGCCTCCGGGTCCTCATCAAGGAGGTCCGCAAGGAGGGTTCGCGGGTCGTCATCATCGTCTCGCGCAAGGACGACGACTTCGTCAAGAAGCTGTTCGAGGTCGAGATCCCCGAGATCTCCGAGGGCCTGATCCGCGTCATGCGGGTGGCCCGCGACCCGGGCTACCGCTCCAAGGTGGCCGTCTACTCGATGGACGAGCGCGTCGACTGCATCGGCGCCTGCCTGGGCGTGCGCGGCACCCGCATCCGCAACGTCAACGACGAGCTCGGGCAGGAGAAGATCGACATCATCGAGTGGAGCGATTCGCTCGAGGAGCTGGTCCAGAACGCCCTCAAGCCGGCCAAGGACATCCCGATCGAGCACATCTTCCCCGACGAGGAGAACCAGTCGGTGTTCGTGCTCGTGAGCGAGGACCAGAAGCCGCTCGCCATCGGCATGGGCGGGCGCAACGTCCGGCTGGCGGCCCGCATCGTCGGCTGGTCGATCGAAATCAAGACCCCCGCCGAGTACGAGGCGGAACTGTTGGCGGCCGAGGAGCAGCCCTCCGAGGCCCAATTCGACCCCGAGCCGGCGCCGGAGCCTGACCCCGATCAGGCCCAGCCGGCAGGTAACGAGGAGGAGGTGTAGCGCTTGTCCGACGACAAGGTCAAGGTCTTCAAGCTCGCGAAGCAGTACGGCTTCAAGAGCGCTGAGTTCGTCGAGATCCTGCGCAAGGTGGGGTTCCCCGTCACCTCCTATCAGGCCTCCGTCAGCACCTGGGACGTTCCGATCATCGAGGAGCGCATGGTGAAGGGCGGCCTGATCGAAGCTTCTCAGGCCACCACCATCGACATCCCGGACGCCAAGGAACGGGAGGAGAAGAAGCCCCCGGCCTGGACCGTCGTCGTGGAGACCGCCGAGTCAGCCGCTGCCGCCGAGGTCGCGGTGGAGGCCGAAGTCGAAGCGGAGACCGAGGCCGAGGTCGAAGCGTCCGAACCGGAGCCCGCCCCCGCCGCGGAGGCTGCCGACCCGGTCGAAGCCGCCGTCGAAGCCGCCGTCGATGCCGACGCCCCGGCCGCCGACGAGGCCAGCGAGGCCCCGGAAGCCCTCGCGCCGGCCGCGGCCGAAGAGGTCGCCCCCGAGCCGGAGGCCCCCGCCGCTGCCCCCGCCGCAGCGGCACCCGCCGAAGAGCCGGAGCTTGCCCCGGCTCCCGCCCCCGCGCCGCCCGCTCCGGAGCCGGCCGCCCCCGCTGCCCCCGCCGCGGAAGGCCCTGACGGCG
>CAYZXS010000050.1:0-25050 GCA_964482495.1 uncultured Planctomycetales bacterium | reverse complement strand
CTCGACATTCAGCTTGGGAAGCTGACGCTCTACCAACTGAGCTACGGCCGCTCGCCGGGCGGAGATTGTAGCGGCGCCCGCCGGCGGGTGGGACCGCGGTCGGCCGGCCTTCCTCAGCGTGGCCGGTCCCGATCGGCGAAGATCTCTGAGGGTCCTCCCCGCCCTCGGCATCTTCCCTAGAGAAAGCTCCGCTGCAGCCTCACGGATCCTGCCCCCCTGATGTCCGTCCCTCCTCCGCCCTCACACACCGCTCTGCTCGAACACACCGAGTGGGCGCGCCGCCTGGCACTGGCGCTCTCCGGCGACCCCCACCTGGCGGAGGACGTGGTCCAGGAGGCCATTCGCATCGGCATCGAGAAGCCGCCGGCGCGGCTGGAGCAGATCAAGGCCTGGCTGGCGCAGGTGATCCGCAACCGGATCCACATGCACCACCGCGGCGCCGCCCGGCGGCACCGGCGCGAGGAGAAGGTGGCCCGGCTCGACGCCTGCCACGATCACCCGCTCGACCGCATGGAGCGGGAGGAGTCGATCGACGCCATCGGCCAGACCCTGCTCGGCCTGCCGGAGCCCTTCCAGCAAGCGCTGCTGCTGCGCTATTGGGACGGGATGTCGATCCGGGAGATCAGCGAGGAGCTCGGCGCCCCCGAGCGGACCGTGGAGTCGCGCCTGCGCAAGGGCCGGCAGCTGATGCGCGACCGGCTCGACGCGCAGCAGAAGCAGAAGGGCGCCTGGGCCACGGTCATCCTGCCGCTGCTGCGGCCGCCGGTGCCGCCGACGCCGGCCTGGCCGGCGGTGCCCCTCGCGCCGAGCGCGCTGCTCGGCATCGGCGCGGTGGCGGTGGTGGCCGGTTCCCTGGCCTTGATCCTGAACGTCGGCGCGGATCCCGCGCCGGAGCCGGCCAAGGAGCTCGCCAGCGGAACGGCGGAGACCCAGCCCTTGCCCGAGCTCACGCTGGACCAGCGGCGGACCATCGTGGATACGCCGGCGCAGGACTCGGCGCAGGAAGAGCTCCCGCAGCGGGTAGCCCGCTTCCTGCTCCTCGAGGAGGTCACCCGGGAGCCGGTCAGCGGGGCGGATGTCGAGCTCCTCCACCTCGGGCCCGCCGAGGCGGCGCGGTCAGGGTGGGAGCCGCTCCATTTGCTCTCGGGCGGCAGCCGAGACTGGGGCGTCTACCTCATCGAGACCGTCGTCAGCGACCCCCAGGGCTTGGTGCGGACGGAGGCGCACCCAGCGGCGGCGCGCGTCGAGGTCAGCGCCCGGCTATTCACCGACGAGCTCAGCCTGCGCGACATCGGCACGGCCTCCAAGCGCCGCGTCAAACCCGAACAGGGCGACAACCAGCCACTCGAGGTCATCCTGGTGCACCGCACGGGCTCGATCAGCGGACAAGTGCTGACCGCCGCCACCGGCCAGCCGGTCCCCGGCGCCGAGCTGCGCTACTGGAAGAACAACCTGAACGACCCGCGACGCGCGGCCGACCATCTCTTCCCGGCTGAGCAGGACGGCCGCTTCCGCATGGACCGGGTCATCTCTCGCGAGGGCGGCTGCTCCTTGACCGCCGTTGCGCCCGGCTGGTACAGCCCGTGGATCTTCCGGGCTTGGCACCGCCAGGGCCCGGACTATGAGGACATCCGCTTCCCGCTGGTGCCGGCCCGGCCGCTCGAGGTGGAGGTCGTCGATGACCGCGGATTGCCGGTGGCCGGCGCCAAGGTCAGCCTCTTCCTCAGCGATGCGCCGGCGCCGGCCCCCACCGCGACCGGCGGTATGTTCCTGGAGAAGGCCTGGTCCACGCGAAGCACCACCCAGCGCGGCGTCGCCAGCTTCGATGCGGTCTGCGAAGGTGTCGTGGCCCGAATCCAGGCTGAGGGATTCCGCTACGTGGAGACCGAGGCCCTCGACGGCCTCGAGCGGGTCCAGGTGCACCTCGAGCGCGGCATGGAGGTCCAGGGCAGGATCAGCGGTCCGAACGGCGCGCCGCTCGAGGGGGTCACCGTGGAGCTGCTGTGCCTGGAGGCGCCCGAGGAGGTGACCACGGACGGCAGCGGCGGGTTCCGATTCGCCGACATCCGCGTCGACCAGGAGGCCCGGCTCCTGGCCCACAAGGACGGCTACGCTCCGTGGGTGGGCCGGCTCCGACCGGCGGCCGACCTCGCCTTCTCCGACCTGGCCCTCACCGCAGGTCTAACCATCGAGGGCCGCATCGACCCCCCGCCCCTGGAGCCAGTCGTCGGAAACCGGGCCATCCTGGTGGAGGCCTTCCACGTCGCCAATGGCCCCGGCTGGCTCGAGGGAGGCTACTCGCTCTCCGCGAGAGTGGAGATCGAGGCGGACGGCAGCTTCCGGATCCTCGACCTGCCGCCAGGCGACTTCGTACTCCGCTACCACCCATCGGGGACCGTGGCCTGGGCCGTGATGGCGACGGCCGGCGAGCGGGGCGTCGTCCTCGGCCCGACCCTCCCCATCGGCCTGCACGAAGTGCGCGGTCGGGTCCAGCTCGAGGAGGACGCTGCGGCGTCCACCATGGTGGCGCTCCAGGTCTACTCCGTACCGAACCCGGAGGACACGCTCTCCCGCGCCGTCGTCCACCGCTGGCGGAAGGCGGGCCACAGGCGGCGACTGGGCGAGCGCGGCAACTTCAAGCTGCACGCGCTCCCCGCTGGCCGTTACTCCCTCTGCGCCTGGGACTCGAAGAGCCACCGACACGCGCACCTGAGCTTCGAGGTGACCGGCGACGGCGCCCCTCAGCTCGAGGTGCTCCTGCCCACGAACCGGGCGCTCGACCTGCGAGTGGTCGGCAGTGACGGTCGCCCGGTGGACGGCGCCCGGGTGCGGCTGGTCGACCGGGACGGCCTGCCGCACCCGCTGTCGGCAATCGGCCCCGGCCATCGGACCAGCGTCACCCGGACTCAGGCCGGTGGCGCCGTCCTGCTCGAGGAGGTCCCGGCAGGCCGCGGCATGCTCTTGGAGGTGGGAGCGCCGGGCGGAGCATCGCCGCCGCAGCGCTTCCCGGTAGACGAGCTGCCCGAAGGGGCAGCCGCGCCCCACACGCTCCGGCTCGACTGACGCCGCCCTACTGGACCACCTCGGCCAACGGGTTGGTCAGCACGCCCATGGTCTGGTTGAGGGCGTGCAGCCAGACGCTGGCGCCGCCGGCGAAGCCGGGGACCGGCAGTACGATCTTGGCCACGCCCTGGGGGTCGGCGGTCAGCGGCGGAAGGGCCACGTACGGCGGGGTCAGGAAGACCGGTCCGAAGGGGCTGTTGATCGGTCCCCCGCCCCAGCGGGAGTAACCCACCAGGCAGGTGTCGCCGGGGTTGTTGTTGTCGACCTGGATGGTCGCGACGCCGCCGGCGACCAGGTTGGTGATGCTGAGCGCCAGGTCGGGCACGGCCTGGTGGAAACCCATGTCGATCAACCCGCCGTCGCGGACGCCGTCGGTCCGCGTCGACCCGGAGACCACGGCGGTCGGGTCGCCGGCGTCGATGCAAGGGCTGTCGGCCGCCTGGCCGGCCGCCAGGTGGCTGAGGTAGGCGTCGCCGTTCGGCCCGGCCGCGAACAGCGCGTCGTCATCGATGCAGCCGGTGCCGAACCAGAACTTCAGCTGGTCGCCCTGGCACAAGGAGTACTCCGCCATCACGCCGGTGGCGCCGGTCATGCCGGTGCGCTCGATGTTGCTCGGCGTGTTGTCCTGGAGGATGCAGCCGTTCAAGTAGAGGTCGGAGCCGCTGTTCCAGACCTGGAAGCCGCCGCCCTGGCCAGCGGCGGCGTTGTTCCGGATCGTGCACTGCTCGAACACCGGCGTGGAGTCGAAGATCACCACTCCCGCGCCGTGATAGAAGGTGGTCGTGTTGTGCTGGATCAGGCAATTCCGGATCAGCGAGGACGACCCGCCGCCGATGCGCATGCCGCCGCCGCCTCCGTCGCCGATGTTGTACTCGATGACGCAGTTCTGGATCGTCGGCGAGGAGGGGTTGCCGTTGCCGTCGTCGACGATCGAGACGCCGCCGCCGTCCCAGGCCAGGCCGTTGGTGATCGTGAAGCCGTCGAGCACCGCGGCGGCGCTCTCGCCGGAGTGGAAGGCCACCACCGAGTCCGAGGCCAGGCCGTCGATGGTGGTCTGAGCCGCCCCCTTCTCGCTGACCAGGGTCAGGTCCTTGCCCAGGAAGTCGAGGGCGTACTCGTTATAGGTGCCGGGGCGGACGATGATCGTGTCGCCCGCGGCCATGGCGCTGAGCGCGTCCTGGATGGTCGGGTGGTGGTCCGGGACGTAGACGGTGGTGCCCTGCGGGCAGAGCAGCGGGAGAGCGAGGATCAGGGAGGAGAGCATGGGCAGCGACGGGGCTGAAGGCTGCGGAGAGGTTCCTGCTTCAACTTAGCACTCCAATCCCCCCGCGGGAGGGCGATTCGCGGGCGCCCGGTCTTCTCCAATCAGCCGCCGACCCGTTTCCTGATCCAGGCCTCCATTTTCTCCAGCACGACCGGCGCGATCGTCTGCTCGATCTTGCCGTATTCGGTGACCAAGCCGGTCTCCGCCTCCTGGAACAGGTGGTTGAGGCGCGGGAAGTCGATGACCTCGGAGTCGGCGTTGCCGCCGCGGGTGAGGGCGGCGCGGATGGCGGCGAGGTTCGACTCCCACGGCACCTGCAGGTCGAGGCGGCCGTTCATCGCCAGGACGGGGCAGGTGACCCGTTCCAGCACCGGCGCCGGGTCGTGGGTCAGGAAGTAGCGCATCCAGGGGTTGTCGACCTGGCTGAGCACGGCGGCGAGGTCGTCCCCCGGGCCGCCGTCTTCGAACTCGGGGTGCGAGCGCAGGAGCTCCTCGACCCGGGCGCGCCGGGCGTCGCCCTCGAGGCCGGGGTCGAGCACGGCGTCGAAGATGGCCTCCTGGATCACCCGGTTGCGGGCGATGTCCTCCTCCGGCTCCCCCGCCACCCGCGCCAGCAGCTCGGTCTGGTCGAGCAGGATCTTGCGGCCGACCTCCCCGGTGCCGGCCATCAGGATGATGAAGGCCAGCTCCGGGTCTTCCGCCGCCACCATCGGCGCGATCACGCCGCCCTCGCTGTGGCCGATCAAACCGACGCGGGCCGGATCGATCTCCTCCCGGCCACGCAGGAAGGCGACCCCGGCGGCAGCGTCGCCGGCCAGGGTCAGGGTGGTGGCGCCGGTGACGGTCGCCCGGGTGCCGCCGACGCCGCGGTCGTCCACCCGCAGCACGGCGACCCCAGCGCGGCTCAGGTGGTCGGCGATGACCAAGAAGGGCCGGTGCTGGAAGATCGACTCGTCACGGTCCTGGGGGCCGGAACCCGTGATCAAGAGCGCCGCCGGGAAGGGCCCGTCGCCGGGCGGCAGGGTCAGGGTGCCGGCGAAGGTGGAGGAGTCCGCGGGGTTCTCGTACTCCACTTCCTCAGCGCGGTAGGGGAAGGGCGGGAGCGGCGTCTGGGGCCGTCGCACCTCGGTGGCCTGCTCGACCCGCTCGAGGGTCATCGGCAGGGCCATGCCGTTCTGGAGGAAAATGCCGCTGAGGCCGCCGCCATCGGCGAGGGTGCAGACGAAGCTGGCGCCCAGCGAGCCGATCGAGATCCGCAGCTCGCCGCCCTCGAGGCCGTCGCAGCGGGTCACCGGGATGCCCGTGGCGCCCTGGTCCGGGCTGTCGAAGCTGCCGCGCAGGCGGCCGGCGGCGTCGGGCGACAGGTTGAGCACCATGCGCAGCTCGACGGCGCCGAGGACGAGCGGCCCCTCCCAGACCCCGGTCAGCGGGGCGATCATCTCCGCCGGCACGGGCAGGGGCGGCGCGGTGCGCGCGAGCACGAACTCCTGGCTGGTGCCGCGCTGCTCCCAGGTGCCGCGCAGGGTGTCGCCGGCCTCGTCGAGGCCGCCCTCGAAGACGCCGGCGGTCATCGCCAGCTCGATCCGGATGGCGCCGTCCTCCCCCGCCTCGACCCCGCTCAGCGGCAGGCCCCAGACCTTCTGGCCGGGGCTGTCGACGGTGCCGCCGAGCTCGCCGGCGGCGTCGCGCTCGATGTGGACCACGGTCGCCACCGGCGAACCGGCGCCGACGTCGAGTGTCCCCTCCCAGCTACCGACCAGCCGGTCGCCCGCTTGCTGGGCGACGGCGGCCGCGGAGAGGGGGAGGAGCAGGGCGAGGGCGGCCGCGAGGCCGAAGGGGGAGCGCCGGCGCATGCCGGAGTCTAAGCCCAGGCGGCGCCCCTATTCGCCCAACCAGCCGGTCCGGCGATAGAGCAGGCCCAGCCCGCCCCGGCGCCAGTCCTCGGCGTAGGCGGCGCCGACGGGAAAACGCTCGAAGTCCTTCGCGTCGACCCCCAGCCGCAAGGACTCCCCCGCGGGAGTCCGCACCGTCAGCCGGCGGGTGTGGAAGCCGCCGTCGTTCTTGAGGCGGGCATCGACCACCTGTCCTTCGACGCGCACGATCTCGCCCGGGCCGGTCGCGGCGTTCAGGAACAACAGCGCGCCGGCGGCGGCGAGCGCCAGCAAGCCCGCGAGCAGCGGCGTCAACAGCCACTTCTCATAGGAGCTGGTCTTCCGCCACCGGGCTGGCGTGAGGAAGCGCTCGGCGGCCAGCAGCAGGGCCAGCAGCGGCAGGGAGCTCCAGGTGGTCGCGGCCAGCAGGTAGCCGCCGGCGTCCGCCAGGTGGAAGCTGAGGAAGCCGGCGGCGCCGACTGCCAGCCAGGCCAGGCTGAGCACTCCGATCCAGCGGCGGCGGCGGTCTTCCCGGCTCATGGCAGGCGCGGCGTTCGGGCGCGATCCCGCTCGCGCCGGGCCCTAAGATGCCACAGATGACCGAACGACGCGACTTCGACCTCGTGCTGCAGGGGGCCACCGGCTTCACCGGGCGGCTGGCGGCGGCCGAGCTGGCCGGCCGGGCGCCGGAGGGCCTGCGCTGGGCCGTGGCCGGCCGCGACCCGGTCCGCCTGCAGGCCGTCGCCGACGCCCACGGCGTGCCGGCCGTGGTCGCCGACGGGCTCGACGAGGGCGCGGTCGACGCCCTGGCGGCGCGCGCCAGGGTCGTGCTCTCTTGCGCCGGCCCCTTCTCCCGCTACGGCACGCCGCTGGTCGACGCCTGCGTGCGCCACGGCAGCCACTACGCCGACCTGACCGGCGAGATGCCGTGGATCCGCCAGCTGATCGACGCCCACCACGAGGCCTCCGCCGCCGCCGGCACCGTCTTGATCCCCGCCTCGGGCTTCGACTGCGTGCCGACCGATCTGGCGGTGCGATCGATGGCGACCGAGCTGCGCCAGCGCGACGGATCGGCGCCTCCGATCACCGGCTTCTTCCAGGTCCGCGGCGGCTTGAACGGCGGCACCCTGGCCTCGGGCATGCTCCTCTACGAGCGCTGGACCCCGGCCGACTTCGCCCACCCGCACCTGCTCGACCCGGCGCCGCGGGCGAGCCTGCGCGCGGCGCCGCCGCCCCCCGGCCGGCCCTTCGTCTTCCCGGTGCCGGCGCTGCGCGGCTGGGCCGCGCCCTTCCTGATGTCGCCGGTCAACGAGCGGGTGACGCGCCGCTCGGCCGCCCTGCTGGCCGAGGCCGGGCAAGGCTACGGCGACGGCTTCCGCTACGACGAGCACCTGATCCTGAAGAGCCGGCTGCGGGCGCGGATGATGACCGGCGCCCTCGGCGTCGCCAACCGCATGCTGATGTCCCCGACCGGCCGCCGGCTGCTGCGCTGGTTCGGGCCGAAGCCGGGCAAGGGTCCGTCGCCGCGGAGCATCGAGAACGGCTTCGCCCGCCTGAGCCTGGTCGCCGGCCCGCTCGAGGCCCCGGCCGCCGTCCGCCGCTGGAGCTGGAGCGGCGACCCGAGCAACCGCATCACGGTGAACTGCCTGGTGCAGACCGGCCTGGCGCTGGCGGCGGGAGAGGCCCGCCGCGGCGGGGTGCTGACTCCGGCCTCGGCGCTGGGCGACCGGCTCCTCGAGCGGCTGACGGCGATCGGCGCGGTGGAGGAGCGGGAAGCCGCGGAAACAGGCGGTCGCGCGTAACGGATCCCCGCTGAGGCCGTCTGCCTCGCGTGGAGCATGACCCGTTTCCCGCCCCGCTGGGTTACCCAGGCTTCCTCCGGCAGTTGAAGGAGCGGATCGAAGCGGCCCGGCTCCGGACGCTTCAGCGGGCCAACTCCGCGCTGGTCCAGCTCTACTGGGAAGTCGGGCGCGCCATCCTGGAACGGCAAGAGCGGGACGGGTGGGGCAGCGGCGTCATTCGCCGATTGGCCGCGGACCTCCAGGCTGCCTTCCCGGACAGCCGCGGCTTCTCTCGTCGCAACCTCTCGTATATGAGGAGGTTGGCGGCGAGCTGGGGGCGCGACCAAATTGTGCAGCCAGTGGCTGCACGATTGAGCTGGCGGCATCACCAGGTCCTCCTCGACCGTCTCTCCGAACCCACCCTACGCCAGTGGTATGCCGAGCAGGCGGGCCGGCAAGGATGGTCCAGCCGAGTCCTCTCCCATCAGATCCAAACAGAATTGCACCGCCGCCTCGGCCAGGCCGTGACCAACTTCCAGACCACCCTGCCGCCGCCGCAATCCGACCTCGCGCAAGGGCTGCTCAAGGACAACTACCTGTTCGACTTCCTCGGCATC
Organism: uncultured Planctomycetales bacterium; assembly: GCA_964482495.1. Taxonomy (GTDB): domain Bacteria; phylum Planctomycetota; class UBA1135; order UBA1135; family UBA1135; genus J029. Next base: position 16,454 of record CAYZXS010000050.1, on the reverse strand, counting down.
GGCTCGCTTCGAAGCGAGCGGGAGCTCGAAGCAGCCCTCACCGCCAAGGTCCGGGACCTCCTCCTAGAACTCGGCCGCGGCTTCGCCTTCGTCGGCAGCCAGGTGCCGCTCGAGGTCGACGGCGAGACCTTCCGGCTCGACCTCCTCTTCTTCCACCTCGAACTGCGCGGCTATGTGGTCATCGAACTCAAGACCGGACGATTCCGGCCTGGAGACCTCGGCCAGCTCGGCTTCTACCTGACGGCGGTCGACGAGCTGCTCCGCCGGCCGGAGGACCGCCCCACCATCGGCTTGCTCTTGTGCCAGGAGCACAGCCGCGTCGTCGCCGAGTACGCCCTGCGCAGCCACCGGGCGCCGATGGGGGTCGCGCGCCACGGCCAGAGTCCGGAGCTTCCGCCCGGCTTCCCCACCGCCGAGGAGTGGCAGGAGCGGCTCGGGGAGGGCACCTAGCGGGCCCACCGGCCTTGTCGGAAGCGTATCGTGGGACCGGCGCCATGCTGATCAGCCTCTTCAACGACGTGCTCGGCCCGGTAATGTGCGGGCCGTCCAGCTCCCATTGCGCGGCCGCGCTGCGGATCGGCCGGCTGGCGCGCGACCTGATGGGCGGAAGAGTGACCGTCGTCGAAGTCGAGCTGGACCGCTTCGGCTCCTTGGCCACGACCTTCCATAGCCAAGGCTCGGAGATGGGGCTCTGCGGCGGTCTGCTCGGCTGGGAGGTCACGGATCCGCACCTCCCCGATGCAGCGGAGGCGCTGCGCGAAGCCGGCGTGCAGCTCGAGACCCGCGTCGCCGAGCTGCGGGACCCGCACCCGAACACTTACCGGCTGCGGCTGCGCGGGGGCGGCCGCGAGCACACTCTGGTCGCGGTCTCGACCGGCGGCGGCGCGGTGCGCTTGCTGGCGATCGACGATACGCCGCTGGAGTTGGCCGGGGACCGCGAGGTCCATCTCCGACGAGAGGCAGACGGCTGGATCGAAGTCGAGGGCGGCAGCGGCAACGTCCGCCTAGCCCCGGTGATGCCGGTGCTGACCCGCCCCGGCATCGAACTGCCCTTCCACTGCTGCGCCGAACTCCTCGCCCGCGACGCCGGTCGCGGGCTGCCGCTGTGGCGGCACGCCGCCGCTTACGAGGCTGAGCGCGCGGGCATCGAGGAGGATGAGGTGCTCGCGCGGGCGACAGAGCTGGTGCAGGTGGTGCGGAGCTCGATCGCCGAAGGCACCGCGGGCACCGCTTACGCCGACCGCATCCTGCCGGCGCAGACCCCGGGGCTGGAGGCGGCGCGGCGGGCTGGGAGCCTGCTCGAGGGCGGAGTCCTCAACCCGGTCCTGGTGGCCGTCTCGGCGCTGATGGAGGTCAAGAGCTCCATGGGTCTGATCCTGGCCGCCCCCACCGCCGGCGCCTGCGCCGCCTTCCCCGCCGCCGCGGTGGCGGGCGCCGACGCGATGCTCGAAGGCGGTTCGGCAGCCGAGCGCGACCGCGCCGCCGCCCGCGCCCTGCTCGCCGGCGGCGCCATCGGCCTGCTGATCGCCCATGAATCGACCTTCGCCGCCGAGGAGGGCGGCTGCCAGGCCGAAGGCGGTTCGGCGGCCGGCATGGCGGCGGCGGCCTTCGTCGAGCTCGGCGGCGGCAGCCTGACGCAGGCGCTGGCCGCGGCGTCGATGGCGCTTCAGAGCTCGCTCGGCCTGATCTGCGACCCGGTCGCCAACCGCGTCGAGGTGCCCTGCCTGGGCAAGAACGCCCTCGCCGCCAGCAACGCCTTCGCCCACGCCAACCTGGCCCTGGCCGGCTTCGACCCGGTGATCCCGCTCGACGAGGTCATCCAGACCATGGACCAGGTCGGCCGCGCCCTGCCGCGCGAGCTGCGCTGCACCGCCCTGGGCGGCCTGTCGCTGACGCCGACGGCGAAAGCGATCGAGCGGCGGTTGTGCGAAGGCTGCGGGCCGCAAGAAGAGCCCTCGGCCTGAGCCCGCTCAGCGCAGGAGGAAGCCCTCCGCCAGCGGATCGGCCGGGTCGAGCAGGAACTCGTGCCTGCCGGTGACCCAGGCTCGGCCGGTCACGCGGGGCACCACGGCCGGAACGCCGCCGACCTCCGCCGTGGCCGCGACCTCGACCTCGAAGCGGGAGCCGACCAGGCTCTCGATGGTCATGGACTCCCCCACCGCCAGCTCGCCGCGGGCGTGGTGGATGGCGGCGCGGCCGCTGACCCCGGTGCCGGTCGGGCTGCGGTCGACCTCGCCGTCGGCGAAGACGCAGACGTTGCGGCTGGGACGGCCGTCGCGCGCCGGATCGATGAAGATCACGCCGTAGAGGAACTCCAGGTCCGGATCGCCGTCAGGGTGCCGGATCTCATGCTGTTCGGCGAAGGCTTGCTTGATGCGGCGGCCGCGGTCGACGATCTCGGGATACCGCGCCGGCGATAGCTCGAGCCCAGCGTGGGCGGCGTCGACGTAGAGGTAGAAGGCGCCGCCGAAGGCCAGCTCGCCGCGGACCTCGCCGAGTCCAGGCAGGCTCACGGTCGGCGCGGGCGGCAGGACGAAGCTCGGGACGTTGAGGAAGCTGACCCGCTCGACGCGGCCGTCGGCGCCGAAGCGGGGCGTGGCGGTGACGCGACCGGCCGGAGTGTCCAGGCGGATCTCGTCGCGGCCTTCCGGCCGGGCGAACAGCCCTTCGTCGAGCCCCCCTTTGACCAGGGCGATGATGCCGTGGCCGCACATCGTGCTCCAGCCGGCGTTGTGCAGGAAGAGGACGCCGAGATCGCCGTCGGGCGTGGCCGGCGGCAGCAGCAGCGCGCCGTACATGTCGGCGTGGCCGCGCGGCTCGAGCATGAGCAGCCGGCGCAGCGCGTCGCAGTTGGCCTGGGCGTAGCGGCGGCGGGCGAGGATGGTGTCTCCGAAGAGGGCCGGGAAGCCGTCGACGACGACGCGCAGCGGCTCGCCGCCGGTGTGCAGGTCGAGGGTGCGGATCCGCAGCCAGCCGTCGAGAGGCGCGGAGCTCATGTCAGCTCGAGGGTCTGGCCGAGCCCGCGCTCGCGGGCCCCGGCGACCGCGCGGGCAGCGGCGGCGACGTCCTGGGCGGCCAGGCCGACCGACTTGAAGAAGGTGATCTCGCCGGGATCGCGGCGGCCCAGCGCGGGGTCGCGGACGACCGCGCCGAGCTCGGTCCAGGCGGCGCGCGCGGTCGCCCCCTCCTGCTCCGCGAGCACCAGGTCGCCGGCCTCCTCGCAGGCGGCTTCGAGCTGGTCGACGACGACGCGGCTGCGGCCGACCGCGACGGCGTCGATCTCGCGTGTGTCCAAGGTGTAGGCGCCGACGGCGTTGAGGTGGCAGCCTGGTTCGAGCAACGCCCCGTCGAAGACTGGCCGCGAGGCCGTCGTGGCGGTGCAGACGATCTCCGCGCCGTCGAGGGCGTGTGCGGCCGACTCCGCCGCCTCCAGCGCCGGGACGGCCCCGCCCTCGGCGGCCAGCTCCGCCGGCATCTCGGCCAGGAAGCGGTCCAAGCCAGGAGCGTCGAGCGACCAGACCCGCGCCCGCTCCAGCGGCCGCGTCGCGGCGATGGCCAACAGCTGGGTGCGCGCCTGGGCGCCGCTGCCGAAGACAGCGGCGCGGCGGGCGTCGGGTCGGGCGAGCAGGTCGGTGGCGGCGCCGCTGGCCGCGCCGGTGCGCCAGGCGGTCAGGAAGGTGCCGTCGCAGACCGCGACCGGCTCGCCGGTGTCGGGGTCGAGCACTGTCACCAAGCCGCTCACCACCGGCCGGCCGCGCGCGGCGTTGCCGGGGAAGACCGAGACCGTCTTGCTCGCCAGGCCGACGCCGGGCAGGGCCGCCCCCATGACCAGGGTGGTGCCCGCTCCGGCGTCGATCACGCCGCGCAGGGGCATCGAAGTCTGACCGGCCGACACCGCGGCGAAGGCCTGCTTCATCGCCGCGACCGCGTCGGGCATGGGCAAGGCGGCGCGCAGATCCGAAGCGCCGAGGAAGAGCAGCCGGGCCATCAGAGTTCGACCCAACCGACAGAGAGTGTCGCAAGCAAACAGAGCACGGAAGAAAGGTAGAACAGCGCGATGAACCCGAGAAGCTTGAGCAGGAGAAACCTGCGCTGATCCAGCATCGCGTTGGTCACGGCGGGGAGCAGCCCCAGCTCACCATCATGATGCTGGACCCTATCGGCGTGGTCCCCTGCAATGGGAAGACGGCACCAGACACCGCGGCGACGAGGAGGATTCCTCCCGACAGGGCCAAGCGCCGCTTCGCTCGGTCTCGACGCAGCCAGACGAGCAGGACCAGGACGGCCGCGCTGATCGCAATGACCACCGTAGGGAGATCCTGCATCCGTCATGCCCAGGCCAAGCCCGTCTCCACCATGACGAAGGCGAAGGTGGCCAACGAGATCGGCGCCAGGATGAGACAAGCCAGCCCCTCGGGCAGCGGCAGCCGTTCACGGCCGAGCACTGAGAGCGCCAACGCGGGCAGGACGCCGGGGCTGGCCGCGAGCACTGCCGAGGAGGCGATGTTCGCACCGATGCAATCGTCCGATTGATGAGCGAGAGCACCCAAGGAGGCGGCCGCGAGCAGGACCAACGCCATCCGCTTCCGAGCCGAAGCTGATTCGGCGGTTCGGTGCCAGACGAAGAAGACGCCGGCTGGCACAGCGAAGAAGAGCAGGAAATGGAGCAGGCCGGCCATGATCGGGGGAAACCGATGAGCTGAGATCCAGTGTCCCACTGGCGGACGCCCTCGTCCACCGCGACCGAGGCGGACCCCGGACCCGAGACGGCAGCCCGCGACGACGATTGGCTCTTTCATGCCCCTCCCCGCCCCCTCCACCCCCAGCGCTCGCGCTGGGTCTTGATCCTGATCGCCGGCACCGCGGTCGCGGCTCCGGCGGTCCATGCTATCCCTCCGCTGCGGCCAGCTCAGTGAGGCATGAGGTCGAGGCCGAACACGACGCCCAGGCCGACCACCGTGGAGACCGCGGCGAGGAGCAAGCAGGCTAGCGCCTCTGGCAAGGGCGAACGCTCCCGACCGAGGAAGGAGAGCGCGATGGCAGGAAGCACGCATGGGCTGGCGAACAGGACCGCCGATCCCAGCCAGGCGTAGGCGGGCTCCTCTCGCGCGTCCAGTACGCCAAGGATGGCCATGATGGCGATGACGGCGACCATGCGTCGGCGAGCGCGCCGGCGGTCCTCGGTCGCGTGCCACACCCTGAACAAGGCGACCGGGCCGGCGAGCAGGACAAGGGCGAGGAGGACGTCGTCCATGCTTGCACTCGGAATGCCACTCTCCCACTCTCGCGCGGCGAGATCCAGCCGCCCGGGCTACTCCGCCTTCAGCACCCAGTTCTGCGGGTCCACCCGCCACTCGGCGCCGGCCGGCAACACCACCTCATTGCCGCCATTCGGCACCTGAATGCGCTGGCGGACGCCGTTGACCTCGAGCTGCACCGGCATCGGGAAGGGCATGTCATCGGGCGTGATCCACTTCACCAGGATGCGGCCGTCGCCCTCGGTGACGCTCAGCTCGGGGAGCTCGGACTGGCGCAGGTAGAGCTCGAAGAACCAGTCGAGGTCGTCACCGCTCAGACGCTCGACGATGCCCTGGTAGCCGTCGGTGGTGGCGAAGTGCACCGCGCTGCCGTCGGTGGTCCCCTCCAGCTCCGGTGCGGGATAGCACAGCAGCCGCATGCTCTCGAGCACGAGGTCGCGGCCGAGCAGCCAGCGCAGCGTGTGCAGGATCCACTCGCCCTTGAAGTAGATGTCGCTGTCGCTGACCTTCTGGCCGTCGGGGGCGCCCCGGTCGGCGAAGTACATCTCAGCCGAGCCGTGGGGCTCGCGGGGCGCCACCGCCTTGATGTTCTGGATCCCGCCGCGGACGTCGGCCAGGTACTCATGGTAAGCCTCGATCCCCAGCTCGTCTTCGATGTACAGCTTCTGGGCGTAGCTGCCGAAGCCCTCGTGGATCCAGAAGTCGTTCCAATCGGGGCAAGTCACCAGGTTGGCGAACCACTCGTGCGCCAGCTCGTGGTGATGCAGCCAGTCGTAGCCGAACTTGTGGCCTTGGAAGCCGTGGCCGTAGGCGATGATCGTCTGGTGCTCCATGCCGAGGTGCGGCGTCTCAACGACGCCGTACTTGTCGGCGCGGAAGGGGTAGGGCCCGAAGTTGCGCTCGAACCAGTCCAGGTGCTCGAGAAACTCGTCCAGCGCCGCGGTCGCCTGTTGCTCGTTCTCCGGCAGGGCCCAGAAGGTGACCGGGTAGGTCGAGCCGTCGGGGCTGACCGCCTGTCGGTCGATCTCGACGTAGGGGCCGACGTTCAGGGCCACGCCGTAGTTCGGGATCGGCGTCGACACCCGCCAGTGGCTGGTGTGGGTGCCGTCGCCGTGGTCCTCGACGCGCAGGCGCTTGCCGTTGCTGGCGACCACCAGGCCGTCGGGTACGCGGAAGTGCAAGTCGACCGAGCCGGGCTTGTCGGACGGGTGGTCTTTGCACGGCCACCAAAGGTCGGCGCCCTCCATCTGGCAGGCGGTGGCGATCCAGGGCGTGCCGTCCGCGGTCTGCGACCAGACGAAGCCGCCCTCCCACGGGGCGCGCGGCGCCACCCGCGGCGCGCCACCGTAGTGGACCGCGGCGACGACTTCGTCGCCGGCGGCGGCCGGCGGATCGAGGGTGACGCGCAGCTCGCCACGCTCGTGGCCGAACGCGGCCTCGGCCTCCCCCACCAAGACCTTGGACACGGTCAGCAGCGGGTCGAGGTCGAGCACCAGGGTCGGCAAGGCCTCGCCGGCCTCGACCGTGACGGTGAGCACCGCGTCGATCTCCCGGCGCTCGGGGAAGACCTGCATCGCCAGGTCGTAGTGGCGCACGTCGTAGGCCGCCTGCTCGGCGGAGAGGACGCCGCCGGTGTCTCGGATGAAGGGTCCGTCGCCGGCGGCGTCCTGCCCCGGCTCCTGGCCGCAACAAGCCAGCAGGATCAGCGGAGCGAGCGGTGTCCAGGTGCCCAGGCGGTGCTTCATGCCGGGATTCTAGGCGGCCGGCCAGGCGCGCAGGCGACCTAGAATCTCGCCATGGCTCCGGCCCTCGCTCTGCCGCTCGCGATCCTCCCTCTCCTCGCTCCGGTCCAGCCGCAGGAGGTCGCGCCGTCCGGCTCGCGGCAGGTGGTCTACGTCGTCCCGACCGCGGCAGAAGGCGGCGACGGCAGCCGCGCGCGGCCCTTCCTCGAGCTGGCGCAGGCCCGGGACGCGCTCCGAGAGCTGCCAGGCCGCGGCGGGGAGATCGTGCTGCTCCCCGGGATCTACCCGCTCCGGGAGTCCTTCCAGCTCGACCAACGCGACGACGGACTCACCCTCCGCGGCTCCGACGAGGGCGAGGCCTACCTGATCGGCGGCGTCTCCCAGCGGACGCCGCGGCTGCTCCCGGTCGCCGATGAAGCGATGCGGGCCCGCTTGCCCAGCGACGCCGCCCGCGCCGCGGTGCGGGTGCTAGAGATCCCCCCCGGGGTGCCGCTCACGGACCCGGTCCACCGCGGCATGGGCACCCCGGTGGTGCCCGTCGGCACCGAGCTGATCGCCGACGGCCTGGTGCTGCGCCGCGCCCGCTGGCCCAACGACGGCTTCGCCACCATCGGCGAGCTGCTCGACCCCGGCAGCGTGCCGCGCAACCGCGCCGAGGACGTGCCCGAGGCCGAACGCGAGACCGGCCCCGAGCGCGGCGGCGTCTTCCGCCTGGACCCAGAGCGCCTGCAGAGGTGGCGCGGGGCCGACCAGGCCTGGGTGCTCGGCTACTGGTTCCACGATTGGGCCGACGAGCAGCTGCCGGTCGCCGCCATCGACGCCGACGCCGGCACCGTGGAGCTGGGCCTCCCCCACCGCTATGGCCTGAAGGCCGGCGCGCCCTTCTACGCCCTCAACCTGCTCGAGGAGCTGGACGCGCCGGGCGAGTTCTTCCTCGACCTCGAGGGCCGCCGGCTCTACCTGTGGCCGCCGCGTGAGCGGATCGAGGAGCTGCTGCTCACCACGCTCGACGGCCCCATGCTGCAGCTGAAGGGCGCGCGCGACCTGCGCCTGGAGGGCCTCACGCTGCGAGCCACCCGAGGCGCGGCGGTGGTGGTCGAGGATTGCGAAGGCGTGGTCCTGACCGATCTGCGCATCGAGCAGACCGGGACCCATGGGATCGACATCCGCGGCGGGCGCGCCAACATGGTCTCCGCTTGCCGCCTGGAGTCGATCGGCGCCGCCGGGATCAAGGCCAGCGCAGGCGACCGGGCCACCTTGACGCCCGGCGGCCACCGCGTCCTCGGCAACGACATCACCGACTTCGGCCGGCTCTATCGCACCTACCAGCCGGGGATCGCCCTCGGCGGCGTCGGCCAGGTCGCGACCGGCAACCGCATCGCCCACGCGCCGCACTCCGGGATCATCTTCGGCGGCAACGAGCACCTGATCGCCGGCAACGAGATCTACGACGTGCTGCGCGAGACGGGCGACTGCGGCGCCATCTACTGCGGCCGCGACTGGGCCATGCACGGCACCGTGATCCGCGACAACTTCATCCACCACCTGCGCGGCGTGGAGGGGCGGTGGCAGAACGCCATCTACCTCGACGACATGGCCAGCGGCATCGAGGTCCGCGACAACCTGATCTGGCGCAGCCACTGGGGCATGCTGATCGGCGGCGGCCGCGACCTGGTGATCGAAGGCAACGTCTTCGTCGAGTGCGAGCTGGGCATCCGCTTCGACGCCCGCGGGGTGGGGTGGATGGCCAAGCACATCGCTGACCCGGCCACCTCGACGCTGCACCGGCGCCTGGCGGCGGTGCCGGTGGACCAGCCGCCCTGGAGCGAGCGTTACCCCACGGTGCAGCGGACCCTGAGCGACCGCTTCGGCCGGCCCGCCGGCAGCCGGGTGACCGACAACGCCTTCCTGGCGACTCCGGAGGGCTCGGTGGCGGACCGCGAGGCGGTGGCGGTGAGCGGCTCGGTGGTGGATCCGCAGGAACCGGCATGGCTCCGGGAAGACCGGGAGGACCCCTACCGGGCGCGCTTCCCGGCCACCGCCGGCCCCCTGCGACCGCGCTCGAGCCTGCCCGGCAGCCAGCTGGTCCTCGCCGCCGGCGGCCGCAGCGATTGGCGCATCGAGCTGCACGACCCGGCGGACGCGGACCAGCGGGCGACCGGCGAGCGCCTGGCCGGCTTCCTCGAGCGCATCAGCGGCGCCAGGATCCCGGTCCGCGGCCCCGACCGAGGGCCGGACCGCAACCGCATCCGCCTCGAGATCCTCGAACCGGGCTCTTCCCCGCTGCACCAGACGCGCGAGGACGGCTTCCAGATCATCAGCGACGGCGATGACCTGCTGATCTACAGCGCCAGCGCCGATGGACTGGATTACGCCGTCACCGCCCTGCTCGAGCACTTCGGGTGCCGCCTCTGGGCGCCCGGCGCGCTGCACGTACCCCAGATCGCCGCCTTACACCTGCCGAAGGACTTCAGCCTCCGCGCGTCGCCCCCGGTCTGGTTCCGCCACGTCAACTACGCGCCGGCCAACGACCCTGAGTACCGCCGCTGGCACAAGCTCGACCGGATCCAGGAGGAGGTCGGCCGGCTGTGGGCGCCTTGGTGGGTGCACTCGGTGCTGCGCCACCTGCCGCCCGAGGAGCACTTCGAGGAGCACCCCGAGTGGTACGCCCTGGTCGGCGGCGAGCGCCGGCCGAGCCAGTTGTGTCTGACCAACCCCGAGGTGCTGGAGGCGATGATCGCCAGCATCGAGGAGATGCTCGAGGAACATCCCGGGGTGAAGTACATCTCGGTCAGCCAGGCGGACAACTACGAGCACTGCCAGTGCCCTGAGGCGCGGACGATCAATGCCCGTGAGGAGTCCGCGATGGGCGAGACGCTGCAGTTCGTCAACGCCATCGCCGACGCCTTCCCGGACCGGATCATCTCCACCCTGGCCTACCAGTACACGCGCAAGCCGCCGAAGGAGCTGCGGCCGCGGCCGAACGTCTCGATCATGCTGTGCACGATCGAGGAGGACCGCGCTCGGCCGATCCCCCAACAGGGACCACCCGGCTCCTTCGCCGCCGACTTCGCCGGCTGGAGCGCCATCTGCGACGACATCTTCCTGTGGGACTACCAGGTGCAGTTCGCCAGCCCGGTGGCGCCCTTCCCCAACCTGCGGGTGCTGCAGCCGAACGTGAAGTGGTTCGCGGACAACGGCGTCTGCCACCTCTTCCTGCAGGGCAACGGCCTGCGCACCGAGATGGCCGAGCTGCGCTGCTACCTGCTGGCGAAGCTGGCGTGGGACGCGGACTTGAACGTCGAAGCGACGATCGACGAGTTCTTGATCGGCTACTACGGCGCCGCGGCCCAGCACCTGCGCGCCTACCTCGACCTCCTGCACGCCGAGATGGAAGCCAGCGGCGAGCCGCTGCTCATCTACGGCAACCCGGCGCTGGCCAAGGACAGCTGGCTGCGGCCCCAGGTCATGGCCCAGGCCGCCGCCCACCTGGCGGCGGCGGAGCGAGCGGTGTCCGGCGACCCTGCGCTGCAGGGGCGGGTGCGCACGGCGCGCCTGCCGCTGATGTACGCCGAGCTCGAGATCGCCAAGCGCCGCGGCGCCCGGCCCGGCGGCGTCTTCGAGCGTCACCCCGACCATGGCGCCTGGCGCGTCCGCCCGCGCATCCCCGAGCTGCTGCGGGCTTTCCTCGACGGCGCCGCGGCGGCCGGCATCGGCCGGCTACGGGAGATGGACCTGAGCTTGGCTGAGTACCGCGCCGCCTGGCAGCCGCTGCTCGACCCGTCCCGGCTGGAGGCTCCCAGCTTCGGCGCCGCGGTCAGGGCCACTCCCCCGCCCAGCGCCAAGTACGCCGACGGCGTCGCCGCCCGCCTCAGCGACGGCATGCCCGGCGGCGACCAGTACCACGAGAACTGGGTCGGCTGGGAGGGCACCGACGCCTGGATCACCGTCGACCTCGGCGCCGTCGCCCCGCGCGGGACCTTCCAATTCTCGGCCCTGCAAGACCCGAAGTCCTGGGTGTGGCTGCCGCGAGCGATCCGCGTCGAGCACTCGCGGGACGGGGAGGACTGGCGCGAACACGCCACCCTGAAGCACGGCCAGTCCGATCGGGAACCGCGCGTCCACCGCTACACCGGCGACTTCCAGGGCGCCGCCTTCCGCTACCTGCGACTGGTCGTCGACGCCGGCGAGCAGTGCCCCGATTGGCACCTCGGCGCGGGCGGTCCTTCTTGGTTCTTCCTCGACGAGATCGAGGTCCGTTGAGGACCGCCCTGCCTTGACGACCGGGCCCGCCGATCAGGGCTGGATCAGGAGCGGCGACGCCACCGAGGAGATCCGCGGCTGGCCGGTGGAGTGAGTGACCGCGGCGAAGTGCAGCGTCCGGCCGGTCCAGGCGGCCGCCGCGCCGGGAGCGAGGTCGAGGATCACGGTCGCTTCGGCGTGTGCCCCCAGGACGCCGGCGGCGTTCTGGACCACCGGATCCAAGGGCCGGTTCAAAGTGATCTGGGTCAGGGCGTCGAAGCGGAGCGGGATCCTGACGCCGCCGACCGACTCCGGCCCGGTTCCAGAGAGACTGGCGAGCCACCGGTAGCTTTGGCCGGCCTCCGAGGCCGGGAAGCGCAGCGTGAAGTGGACCTGGGCTCCGGCCGCCGAGGAGAGCTCGCGGCGATCGGCGACCATGCCAGGCTTCATCGAGACGGCGCGGATCCCGCCGCTCTGGAACATGAGGTACTCATCCCGCTGGTCCCCGTCGAGGTCGGCATGGCGCGCGGTGACCAGGCCGAGGTTGGCGAGGGGGGCGCCCCCGAATTGGTCGACGAGGCCGGAGCCGTCGCGGCCGGAGATCAGGCGCACGAGACCATCGAAGTTGTACTGGTGGTGGAACCACGACAGCGGAGCCAGCAGGTCCTCGACACCGTCTCCGTCGAGGTCGTCTACGGCGACCAGGAGGACGCCGAGGAAGAGACGTTCGCGGTCCCCTTCATGGAGCCACAGCAGCTGCCCAGTGGCTCCGGAATAGGCGTAGACCGCGCCGACCGTGGTCGAGTAGTTGGAGGCCCCGATCGCGTAGTCGGGGACGCCGTCGCCGTCCAGGTCGCCCGTCGCGGCGGCCGCGGAACCGAAGGAATCCGTGGAGATCCCCTCCGAGTGGGTGCGCAGGACCGCGCCGGTCGCGCCAGAACAGAGCTCCACCGAGAGCCCCCTGCGCCGGATGAAGTAGTCGCCGACGCCGTCGCCGTCGAGGTCGGGCGCGGCATCCCCGCCGGTGATGTCGCTGGCGCGATGGCTCCGAATCAGCTGGCAATTGGCGCCGGAGCGGAGCTGAAGATCCAAGCCCCAGCTTCCCGGAATCCGCTCGGTGGTCATGAGGTCACCGACCTGATCACCGTCGAGGTCTCCGACCGCGACCAGGCCCCCGCCGAGGAAGGCCTCGTGGACGCTCCCGGTCGCCTCGGCGAGCACGGCGTGGGTGACGGAGGACAGGATCTGGAGCCGCCCTCGGTTCGGCTGCCAAGTGCCGCCGTCGTGCGTGGCCCCCACCGCCAAGTCGAGCAGGCCGTCGCCGTCGACGTCGGCCGGGAAGGCGATCGAGATGCCGAAGTTCTCGAGCCCTGATCGCTGGACCTGGTCGATCAAGACACCGGTCGCCCCGTCGAAGTACTCGACCAGCCGGAGGTGGCCGGTTCCGACGGCGAATTCGGGGATCCCGTCCCCGTTCAGGTCCGGCCCGACCGCGATGGAGTCGGGCATGGAAGCTGGCGTGGCGACGAAGAAATCCTCGCTCGCACCGCCCACCATCTGGGCGCAGAGGGCGTGGCTGGAGAGGAGGACGAACAGGAAAGGAAGAGCTCGAGACTGCATGAGATCGGGAATGGGGAACAGGGAGATGCGGAACTGTGCAAGTCGCGTGCCGCCCCACTCCATTGGCTTCTCGCGCCTCGAGGTCACCTGCGAGGAACGCGCCTGGCCTGCTCGTTGGATCGCTCGTCCTCCTCCTAGAAGAGAGGGATCACTTCAGCCGGAGGGCGCTGCCGGGCCGGTCGAAGCCAAGCGCCGTCCGGGATCCGGCCACCGACGGGGCCGGAGTCCATCGAGGGGGCCTTCTCATCGAGCGCCTGTTCCGTCCCCGCCAGTTCAAGCCCCCTGCCTGCAGCCGCGATCGGAGCCGACCTGCCCGAATCGTCGGGGAACCGGAGGCGGTCGGCGCCGTCCCTCTCCGGGTCCGGGGCCTGGGCTTGGTCCAGGACTTCGTTCAGCAACCGCGCCGCGACGCCACCGTCGTAGACCGCCGGTCCGCGCCCGGAGAAGCGCCCCACCCACACCGCGACCGCGTGCTGGTCGTCGCAGGCGGCGGCCCAGCCGTCTCGCCGGCCGAAGCCTGTGCCGCGGTGGACCAGGCGGGCCAGGTCCGCGCAGGCGCCGGCCTCCAGCACCGGCCGCGCCTCGGCTGCCGCATTGGGGAAGATGGTCCACGGCAGGGAGTCGCCGCCTCTGCCGAGCGCGCCGAACGCAGCGGCGAGGTCCACCAAGCGCATCGGCGTCCGGCCGCCGCCCAGCTCTTCGGCGGTGGCGTCGGCGTTGCCGGGGTGGAGCAGGCCGAGGTCGGCGTAGAGCCAGCGTAGGTCGGCCCAGCCGCTGGTCGAAAGCCCGCCAGCTCGCGCCAGCGGCCGCAACAGCTCGCCTGGCGCCCGGGCCATCCAGGCGCCGTTGACCTGGCCGTCGACCGGGTCGGCGAAGTCGGCGGATCCGACCAGGGCGCGGATCTCGCCGGAGGCCAGGTCGGTGACGACCACGGCGGCGTCGGTGCCTGGGGGCAGCACCGAGGCGTGGCGGCGCGCGGCGCGTTCCACCCGCTCCTGCAGCGGCAAGTCGATCGTGGTCGCGGCGCCTCGCGGCCGCCGGGCCAGCACCCACTCCGCCAAGTGCCGCCCGGGCTCTCTGCCGCGGCCGGCGAGGTAGTCCTCCAGCCTCCGCACCCGCACCGGCGCGGCGCCGGCCTCCTGGGCGGCGGCCAGGTCGATCATCCCCTCCTCCACCATCCGCGCCAGCACCTTGGCGCGGCGGGCGGCGGCGCGTTCGGGATAGCGGTCCGGGCGCAACCGGGAAGGCGACTGCGGCAAGCCCGCGAGCAGCGCCGCCTCCGCGAGCTCGAGCTCGGCCGCGGGCTTGCCGAACCAGATCCTGCTGGCGGCCTCAACGCCGCGGATGTTGCCGCCGAAGGGGGCGCGGTTCAGATAGTGCTCGAGGATCTGGTCCTTGCTCAGCAACCGCTCGGCGCGCAGCGCCTGGACCGCCTCTCGCAGCTTGGCGGGGTAGCTGTGCTGCCGCGGCTCCAGCATGCGGCAGAGCTGCATGGTCACGGTGCTGGCGCCGGAGACGACGCGGCCGCGGCCCAGGTTCTGCCCGACCGCGCGGACAACGGCGACGCCGTCGACCCCAGCGTGCTCAGCGAAGCGCGAGTCCTCCACCGCGATCACCGCCTGGCGCAACGCCGGGCTGACCTCCTCGAGCTGCACCGGCAGGCACCATTGCTGGTCCGCCGAGAGGCCGAAGTGGATGACCCGGCCCTCGCGGTCCAGCACCACCGGACCACCCGGGGGTTCGAGCAGGCGGTCCAGCGGGAAGGGCGAGGACTGCCAGATCCCAACGCCAGAGGCCCCGGCGGCGATCAGGAGGACGAGGAAGACGCGGCGGTGACGCCACGGCAGGAGGAGCATGGTGCGCAGGAATCCCATCGACGAGCGGCGGCCCCTGGCTCGCGCGCGCTTGGGAGCGGACCGCGGCTCCCCCCCTTGTCGATGCTCGCGAGGGGACCGGTTGTAGCGCGGGTGGTGGAGGCGCCGCCAAACAAAACCGGCCGCGGGCGCGGATTCCGCTGAAGTCTCGCAGCCGCGCACCACATGGAGGGGAGGCTAAGCTGCACCCATGCGACGCCGTGACTTCCTGACCACCGCCGCCGCCGCCTCCGCGGCCGCCATGTTCGGCGCGACCACCGGCCTCCCCGCCTCGCCCAGCCCCCAGGACCCGGCCGCGCCAGCCGCCGCTCGCCGGCGCTACTCGATCTCGCTGGCCCAGTGGTCGCTGCATCGCGCCCACCGCGGCGGGGACATGACGGCGCTCGACTTCCCCGCCGCCGCCCGCGGCTTCGGCATCGGCGCCGTGGAGTACGTCAACTCCTTCTTCAAGGACAAGGCGCGCGACGCGGAGTACCTGAAGCAGCTGAAGCAGCGCTGCCAGGACGCCGGGGTGAGGTCCCTGCTGATCATGTGCGACGGCGAGGGCGCGCTCGGCGACGCCGACCCGTCGCGGCGGCGGCAGGCGGTGGAGAACCACCACCAATGGGTCGAGGCGGCGGCCTACCTCGGTTGCCACTCGATCCGGGTCAACGCCGCCGGGGGCGGCGCGCGGGAGGAGCTGGCTGAGCAGGCCGCGGACGGGCTGCGGGGGCTGTGCGAGTTCGCGGACCCGCACGACGTCAACGTCATCGTCGAGAACCACGGCGGCTGGAGCTCTCACGGGGCGTGGCTGGCCGGGGTCATCGCCAGCGTCGATCACCCGCGCTGCGGCACCCTGCCGGACTTCGGCAATTTCCGGATCTCCGGCAAGGAGAGCTATGACCCCTACCGCGGGGTGGAGGAGCTGATGCCCTTCGCCAAGGGGGTCAGCGCCAAGAGCCATGACTTCGACCCCGAGACCGGGGAGGAGACGCGGCTCGATTATTCGAGGCTGCTCGACATCGTCGCCGAGGCCGGCTACACCGGCTTCATCGGCGTCGAATACGAGGGCAGCCGCTTGTCCGAGCAGGACGGAATCCGGGCCACCAAGGCCCTGCTCGAGCGCTACCAGGAGGCGGATTGAGCCAACCGGCGCCCGGGACACCGACCACGCGATGAACGCCTTCCGCTGGGGACTGCTCGCCTTGCTCCTGGTCACGGGCGCTGGCGTCATCGATCTGGTGCTGGAGCTCGGGCACCTGCCGGAGCAAGTGGTGACCCGCTTCGACTTCGAGGGCCAGCCGGGCGACGTCAGCTCGCGCGCCGCCCTCAGCTGGGGCCACGCCATCGCCATGGCGGCGGTGCTGCTGATCATGGGCGGGCTGCCGGCGATGCTGCCGCGCCTGCCGCTGGCGCTCTTGAACGTGCCCCACAAGGACTACTGGTTCGCCCCGGAGCGCCGGGCGAGGTCATGGGCCTTCGTCCAAGCGTGGCTGGCGTGGTTCGGGGCCTGGACCCAGTGCTTCATGCTGGCGATCTTCCACGGCATCCACCGCTTCAACCGGTCCGGGGATCCGGAAGCGACCCTGAACAGCTGGATCCCGATGGCCGTGTTCTTCGCCGGCATGGGCGTCGGCCTGTTCCTGCTCTTCGCCCGCTTCGGCAAACCCCCGGCCCTAAAAGCGGGGTCAGACATCGATTGATATTCGACGTCGGACCTCGACTTACCGCTCTACGGC